>JAFZOS010000101.1 GCA_017550535.1 Lachnospiraceae bacterium | reverse complement strand
GAAGCCTCCGAGAGAGGATGAACTCACAGATATGACGGAGTGGAATCACAAACATGGTAGAAATTTTGTCATATATGGATGCATGCTCTTTGTTACTGGAACGGTGTTTATATACTTTTTAGGAAGATTAGAAAGTGTAACATTAGAGTTGATTCTGTTTTTTGTTGTTATATTCGCTGAGGTTGCATGGCTTGAAGTCCAGCACAGTAGCATGAAAAAGAAGATGATCAAACATTAAGAGATGTGAGTTAACCATGGTTGCAATTTGGTTGCAAAAACTTTAAGAAAAATAATTACGTATGAGACAATTATCTGGCATTTGCAAGTGAAGAAGATCTTAAAGGTATGCAAGAGTTAACGTAATGGTAGGAAGTGAAATGATCACGGTAAACAGTTTCAGCAGGGCATTCAGGACAATTCCCAAACCTCGATTTCAGACCCTTCTTCTGACAGTGAGATATGGTGCTGTATATGCAGTTCACTGTCGTCCCGACCATTCTTGCAAGCTCCGGCACATTGGCTGCCACAGCTATCGGCAACTCATATTCATCCAAAGTGTTACAAACATATAAGTATCTGTTCTTCATAGAAAATGCCTCCTTTCCCTTGTCTATGGCCTCATAGTAGCACATACATTCGAGCATGTCAACCCATTGGGTTTTATTTATTGACCGTTTGGTATTCATATGTTACTATACTTTGTAAGATCAAACCCTTTATAAGGATAAATATCATGGATATAAAAGAACTTAGGGCTTTAACCGACTTAAGCCCTGAAAAATTTGCCGAAAGATACGGTATCCCCATACATACGCTGCACAAATGGGAGCTGCCGGAAGATAACAGCAACTACAGAAGCTGCAGACCTTACATACTTTCTCTTCTTGAAAGAGCAGTAAGAGCAGACTTTCCCACCGGAAAAGAAAAAAGCATCGCATCATTAGAAAAAGAAAACCGCGACCTTTGGGATTTTCTTGAGAGCAGAGGGCTTTCAAGGGATGCCTTTTTGTATCTTAAGGACAAGTGATATGGATTATATATTCAACAATAACGGTATAGAGATAAAAGCCACATACAGCGACGAGGAGATAAACGGGATATTCATACCCCTTTTAGAGCATTTGTCAAAAATGCAGGATCAGAAGAACGGGCGGCTGCTCATAATGCTTGCAGCTCCTCCCGGAGCAGGAAAGAGTACCCTTTCAAGCTTCCTTGAGCATCTGTCAAAAGACATCATATCGAACAAAAAGGTTCAGGCTATAGGTATGGACGGATTCCACAGAAGACAGGAATACCTGACTTCGCATACGGCCATTGTTGATGGCAGGGAAATCCTTATGGTGGATATAAAAGGTGCTCCCATAACATTCGATCTTGACGCGTTTAAGGAAAAGATCAATGAGATGATGTCTAAAAAACGCTGCGGATGGCCGGTATACAACAGGCTTCTGCACAATCCTGTCGAAGATGCCGTGTTTGTTGACGGAGATATAATAATCCTTGAGGGAAACTACCTTCTCCTTGATATGGATGGCTGGAGAGACCTTTCTGATCTGGCAGACTATACGATATCAATAAATGCCGATCCCGGGATGCTTAAAGAGAGGCTTATCGAGAGAAAAATATCAACGGGAAGCCCAATAGAAAAAGCAATAAAGTTTGTAGAGTTCAGTGATATGGTCAATGTGACTCTATGCCTTGAGAAAACTAAACCGGCAAATCTTGAGCTTTATCTAACTAAGAAGGGGTATGTTAAACAATGTTAGCGACAGATAAGATATCAATCCGCAAAGCACGCCCCGCTGATATAGATGCGATCGAGGCTATATATAACGAACTGCACCAGGCTGAAGAAGATCATCAGATATCTGTTGGATGGAAACGCGGTATATATCCGGTAAGATCCACAGCAGAAGAAGCACTTAAAAGGGATGATCTCTTTGTTCTTGAACACAATGGGATTGTTTCCGGTGCGGGGATGATAAACAAGATACAGGTGGATGTATATCTTGAGGCTCCTTGGGAATATGACGCAGAGGACGATCAGATCTGTGTTCTTCATACCCTTGTCATTTCACCAAGGGTAAGCGGCAAAGGTCTGGGGACAAGATTCGTCCGGTTTTATGAAAAATATGCTAAAGATCATGGATGCCATGAGCTGCGCCTTGATACAAACGAGCTCAATAAGGCCGCAAGGGCAATGTATGCTAAATTAGGATACAAAGAGATATCCATAGTGCCTACCACATTTAAGGGGATCCCCGGGGTTAATCTAGTGCTTTTGGAGAAAACGATATGATTTGTTCTTACGCATACACTGACAGATTGGTTTAACAGAGAAAAGGAGAGAATATATGGAGTTATCGTTTTTATACAGCATACCGAGAACAGGATTTCTTGACAGTTTCTTTCTTGCTGTCACAAATATAGCAGGTTCATACGGGCAGTTGTGGCTTGCTGTCGGCATATTGCTGTTGTTTTTTAAAAAGACAAGAAGTACCGGCATAGCTGTCCTTATCTCATATGTCGGAGTGTACGTCTTCGGCCAGTTCATATTAAAGAACCTGATAAGCAGGCCGCGTCCATGCCATATCGATCAGACTTTTGAGATGCTGGTGAAACGCCCATCAAGCTCATCATTTCCTTCTACTCACTCAGCATGGGCTTTTGGCGGAGCAACCGCGATCTTTTTAAAGTTTAAGAAAGCCGGTATAGCTACTTTCGTTGTGGCAGCCGTGATAGCATTTAGCAGGATGTATATGTTCCTTCATTTTCCGACTGATGTCCTAGCCGGGATGATAATGGGGATCATATTTGGAATAGCGGCTGTAAAGATATGTGATCTGGTTGCAAAAAGAACGAAAAAAGAAATAACTGAAGAATAGAGTTTGAGGAAGTGAAAGAATGCCACGATATGACTGGTGGGTATATATAGTATTAGCTTCGCCCGGAATCTTCGTGTTTATTATGAACTGGGCCATTTATATTAATAACAGGCGTGGAAAGAAGTGGGTTTCGAGCATCGTGCTCTTCGGCGGGGTTTGGATAGCTGTTGTTTGCCTGCTTTCGCCGATTAAGTGGCTGGCACTTATAGGATTTACCGATCCGGGTGTATGGTTGCTGATCATTGCGTTGTTTAAGGAGCTTTTTCCCGGAACGGATAAATTTGAGAAGAAGTGAACGGAGGATAGATCATGAACATAGAATATGTACCAAACTTTATCGGGATAGGAAATAACGGCTTTAGAAATGGCGGGTTTACGATCCGTCCGGTTATTTAAGTTGGTGATTCTATGATCATATTGCGGACAGTTAAAGAAAAAGACAGGGATTTACTCTGGAACATAAACCAGAAATATCTGTATGAGATGACAAATTTCTATGACGACCCTATGGATGAAAATGGGAATTATCATTACGGGCATTTTGATGAATACTTCACGGATCCGATGAGAACTGCATATTTTATATACAGCGATGATTCCTTGATCGGATTCGCCTTTATTTGCCCGTACTCGAATATAGGACAGAAGCCGGATTATACGATGGCCGAGTTTACTATATTTCCGATTCATCGCAGGAAGCATTATGCACTGGATGCCGCAAAAATGATTCTTATTGAGCACCCCGGGAAATGGGAGATCAAGTATAATGAGAAGAACACTGCCGCCAAAAAGCTCTGGAATACCGTATCGGCTCCTTACGATCCGGAAATACATCATCTAAACGAAGAAGAAACTGTGCTTGTGTTTGAAGTGAAGGAAATAATATGAAGAATTTTACCAGAGAAAACTGATGGAGAAGCGTTTGAAAGAAAAAAGCACCATCGAACTGAAACTGCGAAAGAAGAAATAATCATTATGAGAAGGAGTAGCAAAAAATGGTGGTTTTGGAAGGAATAGTTATCTTTATCTTGGCCGCTTGTGTATTCTGGAACATCGGCCTTCCGATCATCCTTGATATCATATGGATCAAAAGAGTAAAGAGCGGAAAGAGCGAGAAATTCGGTCCCCTCGGGATCATATCCATCATCGTTACTGTTTTCGGTCTCGTGAGTTTACCGCGATTGTTCACCATGATAGGGGAATGGTTCGGCTGGATATGAAAAACTGATCGCACAGTCAGGTTCTGAGAAACGCAAGTTAAATGATATAAACGACTACATGATTTTATATTATGATGCTTATGAAGGAGCCGGTGCCAGTAAAAATGCGATTGTATCAAATACAGCAACAGGACGAATTGTAATTTATAGTTACTCTAGTAATTAAGTTGTGAAACATATTATAAAGATCGTGCAATGACACAAATTCAGTTTTGACGGGCTCTATATCTTTTTATATTATGCGCGGTGAGGTTTATATATGATTACAGTGAATTTGCGATACATGGGGACAAATGGCAACGCACGAAAGTTTGCTGAAGAAATGATGTCCTCCGGGACGGTAGACAAAATACGTGCGGAAGAAGGGAATCTTAGATATGAGTATTATTATTCCCTGGAAGAACCTGAGACTGTTCTGCTCATAGACAGTTGGCGTGACCAGGCTGCCATAGATGCTCATCACGCATCGCCAATGATGAAGACGATTGCAGAACTGAGGGAAAAATATGATCTTCATATGACTGTGGAACGTTTTATAGGAATTGAAGAAAATGAGGAAGACAGGAGGTTTATAAGGAAATGAGTAAGAGCTTGATTATCTATTTTTCAAGAGCTGACGAGAATTATTCGGTTGGCTATATAGATAAAGGAAACACAGAGTATATTGCGGAGTTTGTACAGGAACTGACCGGCGCTGATATATTTAAAGTAGAGCCTGCTGTTCCATATGCTGCTGATTATAAGACCTGTATAGAGGAGGCAAAGAAGCGTATCGGCAATGCACCTATCAAGGAGAGACTGACAGATATTTCCTCCTACGACACCATCTTCATTATGAGCCCAATTTACTGGGGAACTTATGCCCCGGAGGTGGAGACCGCTCTTGAAGGGTTGGACTTTACAGGGAAGCATATTAAAGTTGTAAGTACACACGAAGGATCCGGACTGGCGAGCATGCCAGCCGATGTGAAGAAGATGTGCAAGGGCGCTGATGTGGACATGAATGGACTTGCCATTGTCGGTTCTCAAGCTAAGAACTCAAAGCAGAAAGTAGCTGAGTGGATTTAAGTTTCAAAAGAATTATCTTAAAATAATGCACTTTGGTAGGTGGCAAAATGCTGATTGGTTTATACTTTTACAGAGATTTTTTCACAGGCTCACTTGATGCTATTCCGTATATGGTCAATGCAAGGAATGTATTGTATTATTATACAGACGAGATTTAGCTATATAATTATCTGAAGCGGAGAAGATTTGATATGAGAACAAACAACGAATCGGATATTTTGACAGTTTATTTAGAAGGACGTATTGATTCAAATAATGCCGGGGATATTGAAAAAGAAATGATCAACTGTGTTGGAAACTTCAAAACCGGTGTTGTGCTTGACGCTGAAGACCTGACGTATATTTCCAGTGCCGGGTTACGTGTTCTTATGAAAATCCAGAAGAGCATAAACGATAAACTTACGGTTATCAATGTTTCACCTGAGATTTATGACATTTTTGAAACTACGGGATTTACAGAAATAATGAAGGTTCATAAGACCTTACGTGAAATAGAGATCAATGGTGATGAAGTCATAGGAAAAGGGGCAACAGCAACAGTCTATCGTTTGGATGATGATACCGTTGTTAAAGTTTTTAATAACAGGATTAGTCTGCAAATGGTTTTAAGAGAAAGAGAGTTTGCCAGAAAAGCGTTTTTGGTCGGAATTCCGGCCTTGATCACATATGATGTGGTTAAAGTGAAAGACTGTTTTGGAATTGTGCTTGAAATGGCAAAGGGATCTGTACTGTCAGAAAAGCTGAATGATGAAGCGGTTGACAAGGTTGCTGTTTATAAAGATTATGCAGGCCTTCTAAAGGCAATCAACAATACCCACATGTTAAATGGTGAATTTCCGTTTGCCAAAGATATATACCATGGTTATGTTGATGCAGCAACGTATTTAGACGAAGAACAGAAGAAAAAACTCCATAAACTGATATACGCCATGCCGGATAAGAATACTATACTTCACGGAGATTTCCATGCGAATAATGTCATGTATCAGGATGGAGAGATGGTGGTAATAGATCTGACAGACGTCTCCCTTGGGAGCCCGCTTTTCGATCTGGCGAGTATGTATGTGTCTCATATAGCGGTAGGAGGATACAATCCTGATTTTATCAAGGCGGGAATGGGTATTACTTATGATATGTGTCTGACACTTTGGGAAGAGTTTTTAAAGAATTATTTTTCCGGAGAACCTGCTCATGAAATAGAACGAAAAAAGGATCTGATCAGACGGTTTGCAATGTTGAAACAAGCCCTAATGTATACCATAGCACCGGGACTTGACCAATATATGGGATGGAAACCATTGGAGGATGCCTGCAAAGTTCTTTTCGATGATGCATGCTATTCGCAACTAATTGATGATTTATCAGATTTTGAGGAGAAATAATCATGAGTGAAAAAGTTGTAGTTTCCATGGGGTCGTTCAACCCTCCGCATAAGGGACATTTTGAGATGTTTGATGAGATATTGAAGGTCAATGAGAAGTTTCATCTTTTTGTCCGCTATAATGAGGGCGTTGATCTTACAAGCAGAGAAGTAAAAGAAAAATGGTTTGAGCGCATAAGCGCTGAGTACGACAACAGAATCATCATCCATGTTTTCACTATGGAAGACATGAAGGGGAAGGATTACAATCCACATATACTTGCCGGTGCGATCCATTACTTTGAGAGCTTACTCGGTGAACCGATCGATGAAGCATGGACAGGTGAAGATGCCGCCCCGCTTTTGGAAGGGATGGATAAGGAATTTCCAAATCTGAAATTCGTAGTTACAAAACGCTGCGGTATTACCTCGACTGATATACGAAATGATATTGAGGGGCATAAAGACTGTATGCCGGTCTATGTATACGAGGACCTGATGAGGATAACGCGAGGTGAATGATGGCACTCTCGAAAGGTAAGAGAGATACAGTTGAAAAACTGTTCGTAAGTCTGATAGGTGTTCAGATGCTCTCCTTCATATCTCTGATCATCGCAAATGTAATAGATGCCATAGCGATCAAGAGGTGTCTGGGTACTGATGCTCTGGCTGCATATTCCTTTGCAAATACAATTATCAGTATCGAAATGGCTGCATTCGGATTCATGATGCAGGGCGTGTCGGTACTGATGTCTCATAATGCCGGCGAACAGGATGAGAGGAAGCGTAACAGTGCGTTTTCTACGGCAGTTTTGCTGGCTCTCGCAGTGGGATGTGTCTTGACTATGCTGTTTCTTGGCGCATCCTATTTTTTGGCAGATCTGGTAGGGACTCCCGGACATCTTCGAGATATGGTCGCAAATTATATCCGTGGTAATGCCCTGGGTATTATTCCATACCTTCTTTTTGCTGTGTTTAGCGCTTCTACAATAATTGAAGGTGGAAAAAAGCAGCTGATGCTGTCGTTTGTCGTGATGGCTGCCACTGATGTGGTTTTGGATTTTCTAAACGGCTATGTTTTTAATCTTGGCATTTGGGGAATGGGTGCAGCTACAGCTATAAGCGAATTTGTTGCCTTTATCGTTGTTGTTGTCTTTTATTTACGCGGCCGTAAACTCTTTAGATTTGTTCCGGGATTGTTTCATAAGGCTTATGCAAAAAACACATTCGATTATGGTTACATGTATGTAGTCAAGCAACTTATGCTGACTGTTTTGGGATATATTTATAACAATTACATAACAATTAATTACGGATCCAATGTCCTGGCGGTATATGCTGCTGCATTTTCAGGACTTTCACTTCTGCAGTGCATGTCTTCTGCTATCGGTAATACAGTGTCAACATTAACAGGCTTTTATGCAAAGGAAGAGGATGGAACATCGCTTAAGAGCATGATACGGGCGGCAGTAAAGTACTCTGTTATTCTTAATGCAGTGATAATCATTGTCTCAATATCAGCTGCCGGCCAGATCATGAGGATGTTCTATAAGACCCAGGATGAGTATTTTGTGATGGCAGTCGAAGCATTCAGGCTCTTTTCGCTATCTATAGTATTCAGAAGCATCAACATGTCAGTAAGAGGCTATTATCAAAGCATGAAGATGCAGGTTCACAACCTGTTGTTTACCTTTATTGAAACATTGGTGTGCGAGGCGTTTTCGCTCGTAGTCTTGTGTGCTGTCTTTGGAATGTCCGGAATATGGCTTTCCTTCATGGCAGGAGAAATGCTGGCTTTAGTATTACTAACGGTTGTTTTGACAATCCGTACCGGGACAAAAGACTGTTTGGATGCCTGGATGTGCCTTCCTTCGACATGGCGTAGTGAATATGAAAAGAGGTTTTCTTTATCATGTCACTCGATTGATGAAATAATGGAATGTTCTGAAGCTATTAATGAGTTTTGTCATAAAACCGGAGCTTCTATTCGAGCATCAAATTCGTTATCTTTAGCAGTAGAGGAAATTGGAAGAAACATTGTGCAATATGGTTTTGTTGATGGTAAGGATCACAGCATTGATATCAGGGTAAAAAAGAATGAAGATGCGTGGGTGCTGATATTTCATGATGACTGTTTTGAATTCGACCCCACCAAATATCTCTCTTCAACAGATACTGCCGGAACACATAACGGTATCAGATTAGTGTCGAGTCTGGTTTCGGAAATGACCTATACAAATGCACTGGGAATAAATAATCTCTTTATTATTCAAATGAATGATGAAAACTAAGCACCGGTACAAAATTTCCGTCAAGTAATTCCGAATGTACTATCCAACAATTATTTAACGATTTGATAAGGACAGGATGATCTGATGTACAGACATTTAAAACGTTGGAACTTCATATGCTCATACAAAGGAATAACCATCGTAGGAGCGGTTATCTTTGCTTTGTGTTTTCTTGTATACATGAACATTTGCTATATGATGGGCCGTCCGATGACAGCGGATACAGTCATGAAATATCCCGGCGCGTTTATAAAAGGGACAACCCCGTTGCTGATAATTATGACCGTATTTCTGATGATATGTAATGTAAATGCTGTCTTAAAGGAAGGGTTTAGGACAAGACATTTGCTTGGATCGGCAATCGGGATCATATGTATCATCTGCAGTCTTATCTGTCAAAGGTTCCTGTTTACGGCATTGGCTGCCTGTTATTACGAATGTATATTTTTCGGAACGGTCATTCACAGTTATGCGGCCGCATTAAATCGCCCACAACTTGATAATGATTATCTGATAATATTGGGTTGCTATATCGGAAAGAAAGAGAAACTGCTTCCGCTTCTGCGTTTTCGTATCAACAGGGCGATGAGGTTCGCCTGGGAGCAGGAGATCGCAACAGGAAAGCCTGTATGCTTTGTGCCAAGCGGAGGACAGGGAAGCGATGAGGTAATGAGCGAAGGCTCGGCCATGGCGCTGTATCTGATGTCCCACAGTGTGGAAGAATATGAGATACTTGCAGAGAAGAAATCGAGAAATACATATGAAAATTTTCTGTTTTCGAAGAGACTGATCGACGAGCACAAGAAAGACGCCAAGGTGACATTTGTTACGACCAATTACCACGTCCTTAGAAGCGGCATGTTTGCAAAGAAGGCAGGACTTAATGCCGAGGGACTTGCCAGCGATACCAAATGGTATTACTGGCCAAACGGCTTCATAAGAGAGTTTATTGCGATACTCAATATGCATAGATTGCCGCAGGTGATCGCGATGATCGTGTGCCTGTTGATATCGTTGATGTTGAAGAAAGTTTTGACAGGATATTATGTGTGACCGTTCTTGGACCGTTGTGCCGATATCAGGGAACCTGTTAATTCAGTCGAATTGTGATATAATATCTGTAATGCAGTTGTAAGGATTTTACAGTAAATTGGATTAATTATTTAAGAATATATATAGGAGGAGAAATGGTATGAGTTTGGTCAGGACCAACGAGAAATGTATAGGATGTAACCGTTGCATCAGATCATGCAGCTGTATAGGCGCAAACATCGCTGTTGAAAGGGACAGGGGCAACATTATAGAGGTAGACCCAGATAAGTGCATCGCCTGCGGTTCCTGCATAGATGCCTGTGAGCATGGTGCACGCGAATATGTTGATGATACCGAAGATTTCTTCCGCGATCTTAAGAACGGGGAGAGAATATCCGTGATAATCGCACCTGCTTTTCTTGCGAATTATCCGAATGATTACGAGAAATATCTGGGAATGCTCAAGAAACTTGGAGTAAATCGCTTCGTAAGCGTGTCTTTTGGTGCCGATATCACGACCTGGGGTTATATAAAGTATATTACCGAAAACAAATTCTATGGCGGTATCTCGCAGCCTTGTCCCGCTGTTGTAGGTTATATAGAACGGTATCTTCCAGAACTCCTTCCAAAGCTTATGCCTGTTCAGAGCCCCATGATGTGCACGGCCATCTATATGAAGAAGTATATGAGTGTAAGCGATAAGCTGGCATTCATAAGTCCTTGTATCGCCAAGAAGAATGAGATAGATGACCCCAACAATAAGGGTTATGCATCATATAACCTGACGTTTTCAAAACTTGTGGCATATCTTAAAGAACATCCCGTCAGCGGTGCACAGCCGTATAAAGACGAGATTGAGTACGGTCTCGGATCGATATATCCTATGCCCGGCGGACTTAAGGAGAACGTATATTGGCTTCTCGGAGAGGATGCGCTTGTCCGCCAGATGGAAGGCGAGCATCATATGTATGACTATCTCCAGCGCAATAAGGACCGGTTAAAAGGCGGAAAAACGAAATACCTCTTTGTTGATGCGCTCAACTGCACAAACGGATGTCTCTATGGTACGGGCGTGGATAACCGCAAAACGTTAAATGAAGATGTATATGAAAGTATTCAGAAGATACGTTCAGACAGCAAGAATGATTCGAAAAGATCCGCATGGGGCAGGAATCTTACACCGGCAAAGAGAATGGAAGCGCTCAATAAACAGTTTGCCGGACTTAAGCTGGATGATTTTCTCAGAAAGTATACGGACAGAAGCAGGGAGTGTGCTTATCGCATTCCTTCCGATTCGGAACTGGAAGCTGTTTTTGCCAAGTTGCACAAGGATACTGACGAGAAAAGACATATCGATTGCGGCTGCTGCGGGTATGATACCTGCATGGAAATGGCTATGGCAATCTTTAACGGATTCAGCCATCATCATAACTGCGTTCATTATATCAAGGACAGGGCATATGAGGAGAAGGACAAGGCGATGAGTCTTGCTGAAGAGGTACAGCGTGTTCATGATGAGATGAACGAGAAGAATGCGACAGTCAGTGTGGGCATAAATGAGAACTTCGGAAAACTGATGGATTCCGTGGAACAGATCAAAAGAGTGAGTGCAGATAATGCACATCAGACAAATGCCATCTCGAAATCCATGACTGAGGTGGAAGACTTTGTACGGGATCTTAAGGAGATCATCAATAATATAGAAGTTAATCTTGAAAAACTTGGATCGAATAATGCTGATGTAATCGCCATATCGAGTCAGACCAACCTTCTGGCACTTAATGCATCGATAGAAGCGGCGAGAGCAGGTGAAGCAGGCAGAGGATTCGCGGTAGTTGCCGAAGAGATCAAGAATCTGGCTGAAAATTCCAAAACAACCGCGGACGACAGCAACAGAAACAATAACGATATCAAGGAAACAATAGACAGACTGATCAAGGAATCGGACAAACTTTCCGAGATCGTGGAGAGTGTTAATATGCGTGCACAGAATCTCGTGGCTTCATCACAGGAGACTGAGTCATCCGTTAATATGATGGAATCGCTCACAGAGAGTGTGGAAACTTCCTTAAAACAGGTTCTGGAATCGTAACGCATAAATCGGTCAGGATAAATGGAGAATGATCATGAAAAAACAACTTATTATTTTACTTGCAGCTGCAATGATTTTATCCTTGGCAGCCTGCGAAAACGTTAATATAAATGTTTCAAACTCCGAAAATGAGGGGCTTTATGCCACAATGCATGAAGAAACCGATTCTCCGGAATGGGTGAAGGAACTTCCTTCTGCGCAGGATGAAAAAGTGACACAGCTCTTCATTGTTGCGGGACTTGGCATGGATAAGACAACAGCCACTGTTTCGATGCATGAGAGAGATAAGGACGGCAATTGGAAAGAGATAATGTCCACACCGGGATATGTTGGGAAAAACGGTCTGTGCCCGGATGAGGATCATGAAGAAGGGTGTGGACAGACACCCATCGGAATCTATAAGTTCAATAAAGCCTTTGGTATAGCAGATGATCCCGGATGCGCGATCCCATATGTTAAGGTTGATGATGATACCTACTGGTCGGGAGACCCAAGAGAAGGGATGCATTACAACGAGATGGTAGATATCAAGGATTACCCTGATCTGCTGATGGATGACAGTGAACATATAGTAGATTACGACTATCAGTACCAGTATTGTATGAATATAAGCTTCAATGAGGACGGTACACCCGGAAGGGGATCAGCAATCTTCCTGCACTGTCTTGGTCCATTGAAACCATATACCGGCGGATGCGTTGCAATTCCGGAGAATCAGATGAAAAAGGTTATGAAGAATGTTAAAGAGGATTGTGTAGTCATTATAGATACTCTTGAGAATATTTCACCGGAGTATTGGGAGGCATGGGGGCTGACATCTGCTCCGGAATCTTCTGCGACATATGATCCGGCTGATTTTAACATATCGGATGTATATGAGGCACCGGAGCAGACACCTATGGATATCTCGGGATGTGATACATTCACGAAGATTGTTGACAAACTTGATGAGGGAATGGGCTATGCCAATGTAGGGATCGGGGATACGGATGTTCTCCTGATTTCCGAAGGTACATATGAGTGGGATAATGATGTGTATGCCGCTATAGATGCACAGCTGTTTATATACAGCAAAGATGAGATCATTTATCTGGGTACGGTCATGGCCGGGGGAACGGCATATCCGCTAGCGGTTAAGGATGGATATCTGTATGTCGGCGGGAATCATTTCATGACCAAGTATCTCGTTGATGAGGGCACCCTTATCAAGGTTGAAGAAGGATACGTAACATATGATAAGGACGGAAATGACATATATTATTACGAAACATGTAACGCCGTATTTGAAAAATACGATGAGGAAACGGCAAAGAACAACTTTGAGGAACTCTTTAAAGAGCAGGCCGGAGCAGAAGTGATAAATTTTCAGCCTGTTGGAGAATGAACATCAACTGCGGGAACTCTTGCAGGTGCTTTTCATGTCAATGGTAACCTGATATCAGCAGCATTCGCTTATTCAGCGCTCGTTGTTACCTTTGCTAAGTTAATAGGCGGTTTCCTGTCCGATATCATTTCGCAGAGTAATGCATTCACGAAAATGCTTAATTCTTTCTTCGGATCGCTGAAAGATACTTCTCATACAGGAAGGGATGAATTTTTAACCTTTTAAATCATAAGTTAAAAGTCCCTAGGTTATACCGTTGTAACAAATAATACTAAAGAATTCTCAAGGGTGAGGGATATTAATATCGAAAACTGGACTGAATAACAAAGCATTGGAGAATCAATATAGATGAAAAACAGGATTTTGGATTTGTTTCAGAAAAAACAGAATTTGATCGCATTATGTGTCTGCGCGGCAGGGATAATCCTTAACCTTCTGTTTGGGACAATGGTATCGGCATTGGGACTGCCAATCTACCTTGATACGGTGGGGACGGTATTTGCCGCAGTCATGGGCGGTTTTTTACCGGCTGTTATCGTAGGTTTTTTGACTAATATCATATTGAGTATTTCCACCCCGTCTTTGCTGTATTTCGGCGTTATAAATGTGATGATCGCAGTTGCTGCAGCATATCTGGTTGAACAGAGAAAGCTGAAAAAACTTAAACTGTTCATATGGCTTATAGTAAGCCAGGTGCTGATCGCAGGAATATTCGGTGCACTAATACCGACATTCATGTATGGGATAGACTTAGGCAGTGAATTTCTCAGCAATGATATTTATGGTACGGGGCTGTTCAGTAAGATCATCTCCGACATACTCTCAAACCTGATAATGAACCTGCTTGATAAGGCACTTGCCGTCACGATCGCATTTTTGATATATCGTCTGATTCCGGCTAAATATCGCCGCCGATATAATTTTACGGGATGGATGCAGGCTCCTGCAGGAGATATAGAAGACATCTATAAAGGAAGCACAAAAGTCCGCAGAATGTCCCTGCGTTTAAAACTGATGCTTGTTTTCATGTTGTCCCTTACGATCGTTGCTGTCGCGGGAATTGCCATAAGCGCAAGGGTCTACCGGAAAACCATAATCAATGAACATGCTGAGCTCGCAAAAGGTACTGCAAGACTTGCGGCAAGTGTGGTTGATGGCGATCGGATCAATGATTACCTTGAAGACGGTGAAGCAGCAGAAGGATATAACGAAACAAAAAAGATGCTCGGGAATATCCTTTATACATCGTCGGAGGTTGCATATCTGTATGTGTGTAAAATGGAAGAGGATGGATACCGGATCGTTTTTGATGTTGAAACAGAAGATGTGCCGGCAGAAGAGATAGGAACCTTAATACAATATGAGGCGGGATATGAGCCATATATTCCGAGGTTACTTGAGGGAAAAGATGTTGAGCCCCTGATAACAAAAGATGACTACGGATATCTGCTGACAGCGTTTGTACCGGTTTATGATTCTTTCGGGAAATGTTCATGCTATGCTATCGCTGATGTTGATATTGTTAAGCTAATAGCCTATGAGCGGAGTTTTCTTGTGGAAATGATAACGGTTTTCTTAAGTTTCTTCATCCTGCTTTGTGCATTCGTTATATGGCTGACGAATTATCATATCATTTTCCCGGTGAAAACAATAACCGATACCGTAGACGGTTTTTCGTTTGCTGAAGATTCACAAACGAAACTGGATGATGAAGTAAGGACGATAAGGAGCATAGATCTGCATACGGGCGATGAATTGGAAAGGCTTTATAAGTCCATTTGCCGTATGACGAAGAACCAGGCAGAACAGATGCGAAGTATCCGAAGGCTGTCGGATTCAACGGCTAAAATGCAGGACGGATTGATCATTACCATGGCGGACATGGTTGAAAATCGCGACTCTGATACGGGTGCGCATATTCAAAAGACAGCGGCTTATGTCAAGATCATAGCAGAGGGTTTGAGGAAGAAGGGATATTATGCCGAAAAGCTTACACCAAAGTTTATATCTGATGCAATACGCTCCGCACCGCTTCATGACGTGGGTAAGATCAATATCCCGGATGAAGTCTTAAACAAACCGGGAAAGCTTACGGATGAAGAATATGAGATCATGAAGACACATACGACTGCCGGAAAACGTATTATGGAACACGCTATCAATACAGTAGAGGGAGACAGTTACCTGAAAGAAGCCAGGAATATGGCTGCTTACCATCATGAGAGATGGGACGGGAAAGGATATCCCGAGAAGCTGCATGGTGAAGTGATACCTCTGTCTGCAAGAATGATGGCGGTTGCGGATGTTTTTGATGCCCTGACATCGCCCCGTATTTATAAGCCGGCTTTTCCGCTTGAAAAGGCACTTGCCATCATAGAAGAGGGAAAGGGCACACAGTTTGATCCGAAATGCGTAGAAGTGTTTATGGAATCGCTTTCTGAGGTTAAGGTGATACTCAGAAAATACAATAACGAACAATAAAGGGGTATTCCTGATGGGAAAATACATTTTGCTGACAATAGTCCTTATGATCGTTTCGGGATCTGTTGTATGGCTGGTTATGAGCCTTAAGATCAAAAAGCAATATGAAGAGATAAGGCGTGCGAAGGATGAGGCGGAGCGTGCCAATACTGCCAAGTCCAGGTTTCTGGCCAATATATCCCATGAGATCCGAACACCGATAAATACGATAATGGGAATGAATGAGATGTCGATGAGGGAAGATGCAACAGGTGTTCCCAAACCATATTTCATGTCTATGATGAATTATGCATTCGATGTCAGGAATGCTTCTGAATCTCTGCTTTCGCTTATTAATGATCTTCTTGACGTATCAAAGATTGAGTCCGGAAAGATGCATCTGGTCGAGCAGGAATATGACTCTCAGGATATGCTCAGATCCATTGTTTCCATGATACGCGTGCGTAGTATGGAAAAGGAACTGACATTTGATGTGGTAATAGATGAGATGTTGCCGTGTCGCTTATTTGGCGATCAGGGAAAGATCAAGCAGATAGTATTAAATCTGCTTACAAATGCCGTAAAATATACGGAAACTGGAGGATTTGCACTATCCGTATCAATGATCGAGCGGGAGGACGATATCTGCAGGCTTGTCTTCTCCGTTAAGGATACGGGAATAGGTGTAAAAAAAGAGGATATTGATAAACTATTTACCGCATATGAAAGGCTTGAAGAACAGAAAAACAGCGGAATCCAGGGGACAGGGCTGGGACTTGATATTTCACGCAGGTTTACGGAGCTTATGGGAGGAACCCTGATTTGTGAGAGTGAGTATGGGAAAGGATCCGAGTTTATCCTGACGCTTACACAGAAGATCATCGATAAAACTCCTCTTGGCATATTTAAGGAACATGATGACAGCAATAAAAACGGTCCGTATATCCCACAGTTTATTGCTCCGGATGCGGATGTGCTTGTAGTTGACGACAGCCCGATGAACCTGTCTGTTATCAAAGGACTTTTAAAGGGTACGAAAGTGTTTGTCTCCACTGCATCAAGCGGAGAGGAATGTCTGGAAAAGATCAAAGACACAAGTTTCAATATCGTTTTGCTGGATCATATGATGCCCGGAATGGACGGGGTGGAGACGCTCACCGAGATCCGTAAGGATTATCCCGACCTGCCCGTATATGCGCTTACAGCCAATACGGCTGTCGGTGAGGAGTTTTATAAATCCAAAGGGTTTAACGGATATCTCATGAAGCCGATAGACAGTATGGTTTTGGAAAAAACCATTATGAAGCATCTGCCGGAAAATATGATGGAAAAGCCGACAAAAGAAGATGCAGTGGAGGATCTTAAGGAGATACCCTCGGATTTGCAGTGGATATATGAAACCGAAGGGATAAATGTCCCAGAGGGGATTAAAAACTCCGGAAGTATATCCAATTTTATTTTCTCGCTTAATCTGTTTCTTGATACTATCGAAGGAAATGCGAAAGTACTAAGGGACTCATATGAATCCGGTAATATACGCCTGTACACGATAAAGGTTCATTCATTGAAGAGCTCGGCAAAGATAGTCGGTGCATTGGAACTGGCTGCATTTGCGGAGAAATTGGAAAAAGCAGGAAACAGGGAAGATAAAAATTACATCGACGCCAATGAGGGAAAGTTCCTTTCAGATTATGAGACATTTGGAGAAAAACTAAGCAGGCTTCATGATGAAACCGAAAACGAAGACAAAGAGGCTATTCCAGATAAGGAGCTTGAAAAAGCTTATCGTGCTCTTTACGATGTGATCCCTCAGATGGACTACGATTCGGTCGAAATGATCCTTGAGCAGCTTAATGAATATGCATTGCCGAAAGAGGATGCACGGATTATGAAAGAATTGAAAAAGAAGCTCAAGATATTCGATTGGGATGGAATGGAAGAATTGATAGGGAGACATTCAAATGACTGAAAACAAAGTGATCGTAATAAGTGATAAAGAATCTTTCATTGCACGCGTTCTTATTAAAAAAATTAAGGATATCGGCATGGATTGCGGATTTGTGCCGTGGACGGTCGATAAAATAAGCAAAAACCTGGAAGGAGTTTCATTGATCACGCTGTTTATCGAGGACGGAGAAATACCGGAAGATGACGTGATCCATTTTATGATTGACTGCATGGAAGAACGAAATCTGCAGATGATCGTTGTTGGAGAGAAAGATGATCTGCAGTATATATGTAATAGATTTCCGGATTCTCTTATCTATCAGACATTTACAAGACCTGTCGATAATACACTTTTTTCGGATACGGTTTCAAAGTATTTGGCGAAGCTGGCATCCGGAGAGTTTAAAAAAAGCATCCTTGTGGTTGATGATGATCCGCAGTATCTTGCAACTATAAGGGAATGGCTGAAGGGCTCTTATAACGTATCCATGGCAAATTCCGGGCTTCGGGCGATCAAATGGCTGGGAAAGAACAAGGTGGATCTCATCCTGCTGGATCACGAGATGCCGGTTACAAGCGGACCACAGGTTCTTGAAATGCTAAGAAGCGATGATGAAACAAAATCCATTCCGGTAATGTTTCTGACGGGAAAGGGCGATAAGGAAAGCGTCATGTCAGTGGTTGCACTCCGCCCTGAAGGGTACTTTCTAAAGGGTATACAACAGGCGGAATTATTGGAAAAACTGCAGGAATTCTTTGTTCTGCATAAATAGACTAATTACCTTGATCTTTTAAGGAGATGAATAAATGCTAGAACTTATAAAGGCACATCAGTTAAATCTTATGCTCTTTTTATGCGGAGCCTGTGGTATACTTATCTTTCTGTTGATGCATACAAGATTTTTATCAAAAAACAGAAAGAGAATCCTGATCCTGATGGAGCTGGTTGCATTGTTATTGTTATGGTTTGACCGCTTGGCATACCTCTATGCCGGAGTCCCGGGCCGGACAGCTTTTTACATGGTCAGGATCAGTAATTTTGCGGTATTCTTTCTGACTTCGGGAATTGTATTCGGATTTAACCTTTTTTTGTCCGATTGTCTTATCCAAGATGTAAAACCGGATTCTGTTCCTTTTATTCTGAAACTGGTACAGGTGTTATCCGTGATCGGAATGGTGATGGCTGTTTTTTCGGCGTATACAAATCTGTACTATTATTTTGATGAAACGAACAAATATCACAGGGGAAGCGGCTTTTTGATCGCATATATCGTACCGGTGATTTGTCCGATTCTTCAGTATACCGTGGTAAGAAAATATCGGAAGATCTTCAGCAGGCTGATCTATGTTTCATTGATATTATACATATTCGTTCCAATCGCCTGTGGAATATTACAGGTTTTTACCTATGGGATATCTATTGTGAACATATCTATGGTGCTTGTTTCGATCGGTCTCTATATTTTCACGTATCTCGATATTAACGATACCGTTGAACATGCGCATGAGATTGAGATTCAAAACATGCAGGACCTGCAGCAAAAGGTGCTTAAAGAATTTGACAGGACCATAATGGGACTTGTATCGGAAATCGAGGAAAAAGACGGACTTGATAAAGGTAATGCGATCCTTTCTGCGGAATACGCCAGGAAAATTGCGGAAATCTGCGAAAAGGATGAAGAATACTGTCAAAAGGTATATTATGCAACTTTGTTCAGATCTATCGGCTTTTCGAATGTTATGGATAAGGTGATCGATCTTAAGGAAGATGAAGCCAAAGATATGCAGCGTATAGCAGAAGTATCCTGCGATTACGTTCATATGACTACAGCCGGAGAAGATCGTAATCCCATTCCGGATTATCTCGCCAGGGAAGTTTTGGTACGTGAGGCGGGAGAGAAATATGATCTTGCGTTTGCAAACCTTATGGTTAAGATAATAGATGCCCAGGATACAGGCGGATTCAGTGATGTTTCGACTGTGGAATCCGAAATAAGCTGCAATAAATACAGGGATCATATTTCAAACGGGATAGAGATCACGGCTGCGGAAAAGAAGATTTGTTTTGAATGCAAGAACGGCTCGGTTTCACAGGAAATATCAGGAGCGCCTTCCATTGTGCTTTTTGATTCCATTGACAGGCGCGTTCATAATGATGAAAAGATAATACGGGAGTATGATTATCTTGAATACGGAGAAATTTGGTTTGACGGTCATTATGTAGCTACTGCTGCAAGAAAAATAAAAGCATTAGGAAATGTCCAAAAGGAAACAGCTGATACTGTCGGCTCTTATAAGGAAAAAAGTTCATATGAGATCCGGGCTGTCAGGTTTGAAGATCATATAAGGATCAAAATGACCGGACCTGAATACTCAAATGAAATGATCATAGCATTACCCGATAAAACAAAGTCGTCATATATCGGTCTGACAGGTGAGAAATGTGAGATATCTGATATAAAGATAGAAACTGAAGATGAAGAAATAAAGGCAGATATTATTCCGAGGATCGTAACCGAGACCAGCTATATTGATTCTCTGGAATCGGATATTAAGAATGTTCAGATTGACAGATTCCGTTCTGCCGCATCTGAAGGGATAGAACTTACCGGAAAAATAAGAATACTGTTCCATTCCATGAGCCTTCCTTCGGCCAATATGATATGGCACTGTCCTTCGGTCGTAATCTATTATTCAAAAGACGGAAATGTCTTTGGGCCTGAATACCGGGAATATGATCTGATCAAACTAAACGGTGAAGAAGACGGAGATAAAGAATACGTTACAAACAGATTCAAAATGAAAAGGAAAGAAGAATTCCCGGGATGGGAGTTATGGAAGGAAATTAACAAAGCAGGACTGGATTACGAAGTATCTGTCTATAAGAAGGGAAATCGTATTACGGTTAAAACGATTAATCTTGGAATAGAACTTGAGAACACTACGACGGTCATGGATGATCCCGATAAAGTGTATGTGGCTCTTACGGGAGATCAGGTGGCACTTACGGATATCAGATTGAAATAGCCCGGAGGTAAGAGGAATGAAGTTATTTCGTAAACGTTTGACGGAATACATTTTCGATACATCTGTCAGTTTGCAGGACAGATCGTTTGTTATTTTTTCATGTCTGATATTGATCGCATTATACGCTGCGATACCGTTAGGCTTGATCATGCGGGAGCCTTTGTCGGCAACCTTATCTACAGTAGGCGGAGCGGTCGGTTTCTCTGTCTTTATCTACTATGTGTTTAAAAAGGACATGATCTCGGAGGCAAAGATCGTTCTTTCAGTCATAGTTGTGGTTGTGTTCCTTCCGGCTATGTTTTTTTCCAATGGCGGCGCGATTAGCGGAGCTCCTCTCTGGCTGCTCCTCGGAACCATATATATAGGGCTTATACTCGAGGGGAACCTGAGGGTGATAATGCTTGTTTTAAATGCTCTGATCTTGATCGCATGTTGGATAATAGGCTACAGATATCCGGAATTGGTCACGGAGTTTTCGAGGGGGCAGAGCTATTTTGATTCAATTTCAGGCATGTTTATTGTAGGCGGAATAGTGTATACCCTATTCATTTTTTGTATAAGTCTGTTTCGTAAGGATGAAGTACAGAGAAATACTCAACGCATATTTGAGCAGATATCATCAGCGATGGTAAATGCGATCGATGCAAAAGATGAGTATACACACGGACATTCCGAAAGAGTTGCGGAGTACTCAAAAAAGATTGCCGAATACTATGGTAAGAGCCGGATTGAGTGTAATGATATATATCAGATCGCCTTGCTTCATGATATTGGAAAGATCGGTATTCCCGAAAAGATCATCAATAAGGTCGGAAAACTAACAGATGAAGAGTATGAGATCATAAAAACTCACACTGTTCGGGGTGCGGAGATTCTGGAGAGTGTCCGTGATTATCCGGATCTGATCTGGGGAGCAAGGCATCACCATGAGAGATATGATGGCAAAGGGTATCCCGATAAACTGAAAGGTAAAGAAATCCCTGAGATAGCAAGGATAATAGCAGTTGCCGATGCATACGATGCGATGACATCCAAAAGAAGTTATCGAGATGTACTTCCCCAGCACAGGGTAAGGGAGGAACTGGCAAAGGGAATCGCAACCCAGTTTGATCCTGATTTTGCAAGGATCATGATCCGCCTTGTAGATATGGATATTGAATATAAGATGAAAGAGAGCATATCCGGTGTCAATGTGTCAGGGAAGGATACAATTCGCTGCGAAAGCATATATCATGACTGCTCTGATGATATCGGGATCACGCAGGAAACGACCAATATATCTTTCATAAGCCGACCTTATGCCGGATTTAACGAAGATGAGAGCATTCCCATATTGATCGTATATGATTCTCTTGACGGAAAAGTACATCCTGGAGAAGAGAATAATAAGGATCTGCTCTATTATGAATATGCACAGATCAGGACGGATGGAACCGTAAAAAAATGTAATGCCAGAAAAACCGAAGTTCACACATTACAAAACGGAGCACGCGGCGAAACGGCATTCGTATCATCTGCCGGACAGGGACAAAAGTACAAGATCGAAGCAGCAAGAAACCGTGATCACGTATTGGTGCGTGTAACAGGAAAGAAAAAATCATTTGATGCAATCCTGGCACTTCCCGACACCTCAAGGTATGTCTTTATCTCTATTTCAGGAGAACATTGTGAGATTTCCGATATTAGTGTCAATATGGACCAAAATGAGGCGGTTAGAATGAAAATTCCGCGCATTGCCGAAGAGGTCAGCTATACAAAAGGATGTCTTACAGGCGATATTCCGAATATCGAGGTGGATGGCCCCAGATGGGCTACAACGGCCGGGATGCCTATAACAAAAGAAATGACCATTAGTTTCCATACAATGAGTTATCCGACAGCCCGCCTTATATGGCATTGCCCTTATATTTGTATTTATTATTCTAAGGACGGACAGGTGGGCGGTGAAGACTATCGTGAGTATCTGTTGCTTAAGCTTGATGGGGAAAACTGGGAATCCGAAGAAAAGGTTGTAAATGAGGTCCGGGTTGATCATACCAAAGATTTTGATGGATGGGAAAATTGGATGGATATAAACATGAAGGGGATCGACTGCTGCTTGAAGATTCGCAGGGAAGGAAAAATGATATTTATGCGGACTGAAAACATGGGTATTTCGTTGAACAGCATCACAACGATAAAAGATGGCACAAAAAAAATATATATTTCACTTACAGGTGATCAGGTAGCTTTGTCGAATATCCGTATAAGATAGAAGGAGGTAATCATGAGTAAGCTCAAAACGTTTTCAATTATTGTTTTTATGACGGTAGCGGCAATGTCGATCAGTGCATGTAATGTCAGCGTTAACGGCAATAAACTGATCGAATCACCCGTGGAAACGGGCGAAAAGGTTCAGCTGGAATACTGGTCCGAGGACTCCGCGGCGGCCGCTTCCATAAAGGAGTATGTTGAATCGGCAACCGATGAGAGATCAGATAAGTTTATACCTGTTGAAGACCGTATTGCGGTATTCGATCTTGACGGAACCATAATAGGTGAGCTGTATCCGTCATATTTCGAGTACATGATGTTTATTCACAGGGCGCTGTATGATGAGGATTATGATGTTCCCGAAGATATGAGGAAGTTCGCACAGGAGCTTGAGGATGGGATAAGCACCGGCGACATTCCAAAAGGATCGGAGCGCATACATGCCGAATATGCAGGCAGGGCTTATGCGGGCATGACAATAGATGAACTTAAGGCTTATACCCGTGAGTTTATGAATTCCGAGGCGGAAGGCTTTAATAATCTTACAAGGGGCGAAGCTTTTTACCTGCCCATGGTATCTCTTGTTAAATATCTTGATGCGAATGATTTTACCTGTTATATAGTCAGCGGATCCGACAGGACTGTTGTAAGGGCACTTATTGAGGATAAGCTTCCCATTCCCGAGAACCGTGTTATCGGTATGAGTTATACGATGGTCGCGGAAGGTCAGGGAGATACGGATGGGCTTGATTATCTGTATACGAAGGATGATGAGGTCATACTTGGCGGTGATCTTATCATCAAGACGATCAAGATGAACAAGGTAAGTGAGATAGCCCTTGAAATAGGCAAGGTTCCGGTGCTTGCATTCGGAAACAGTTCGGGTGACCTGTCGATGGGCCAGTATACCGTCAATAATGACAAATATGAGGGCAGGGCTTATATGGTCCTGTGTGATGATTACGAAAGGGAATACGGCAATTATGAAAAATGGGAACCCCTTGCCGAGTTTTGTGATGAACACGGTTTTGAGACCATTTCCATGTGTGATGATTTTGCCACTATTTACGGAGAAGATGTTACCCTTAACCGGGAAAAGGAAAACGAGATATTTGATATAACAATGCCTGATGAGCTGGATGGAAAATATGTGATCGGGAGCAGAAGGAACGGATACTATGTGTATGATAAGGAGGCAATGGATGCCGATTTCGGCGGGTTCGCATTTTCGGTGTTTGCATATGATAAGCCTGAGGATTATGCCGGCGGAATGGATATGAAAGTCGGTGAGATCAAAAAGGGCGAAGATACCCTGTATGATATCGTGATAGGTTATCCATCCGATGTCCAGTATGATTATGTTACATATGCAGATAAAATGCCGGAATCATATGAAGCTTTGTACAAGGGCGCCGAGGATATAGTTAAGACCCTTGCCCCCAAGGTTGAAGGCGAGTTTGTATGGGGAGCAGGTTGTGACGGAGAGGATATGTATTCGGAAGTTATCGATAAGTACGTTACGGCTGTTAAGGAAAAATGGGATTCCAACAAGCTTGAGAAAGAGGATATGAGCCCCGAATACAATGCCGTAAATATCGCAACAGGCGGGGATGCACTTGACAACATCGGATATGCTTATTTTGATATCAACAACGACGGTGTTGATGAGCTGCTCATAGGCGAGATAGCACAGGGTGATCTGAAAGGCACCGTTTACGATATTTATACAATGGTTGACAGAAAGCCTGTCCATGTTTTAAGCGGTTCCGGCCGGGACAGGTATTATGCCCTTAAATATGGTATGATCGTCAATGAAAGGTCGGACGGAGCAGATGACAGCGAATGGCTCTCATATGATATAGAGCCAAATACCACCAACCTTCTTCCCCAGCTTGGGGTTAAGATTGACGGTTACGAAGATAATGACAATCCCTGGTTTGTAAACTACGGTTCGGAAGATGAATGGGAGAGTATAAGCGAGGAGGATTTTGAGGAGTATAAGTCAAGGTTTGAGTATGTAAGGTTTGACTTTACGCCGCTTTCAAAAGCGTCATAATCAAAAAAAGTGCGCAATAGGAGGTTGTATTTAATGAAAAAGGGGTTTAACAATAACCGATGCTTATAGCAGTAATGTATTTAATATATATAAGTCTTGGACTTCCCGACTCACTGCTGGGTTCGGGATGGCCCGTGATGAAGGAGGACTTAGGAGTTCCCTCTTCTTATGCGGGATATGTGTTTATGACGATAGCCTTCATGACCATCATTTCCGCGCTTTTAAGTCCGGTGCTTATAAAAAGGTTTCATACGAAATGGATAATAATAGTATCCATTTTTATGACGATCATCGGGATCCTTGGCTTTTCTTTTTCCGGTCATTACCTTACGCTTATCATCCTGTCTGTACCATACGGACTCGGTGCGGGAGCCATTGATGCGGCAGTCAATCATTATATTGCCAATAACTATTCGGGGGCAGTAATGAACTTCCTGCACTGCTTTTACGGTGTGGGAGCCATAATCAGTCCGAATATAATGGCACTTGCGCTTAAACATGCGACATGGCATGAAGGTTACAGGTGGACATCCTATATTCAGATGGGGATCATGCTCGTATGTATCTTTTCGCTGCCGCTGTGGAACAAAAACAAAGAAAATGAAAGTCAGGGATCAAAAGATGCCGCCGGAATAGGAGAAACGCTTAAGGTTCCGGGTGTAATATTTACGCTCATCGCATTTTTTGCATACTGTTCCGGTGAAGCGACATGCTTTTTGTGGACGTCGAGTTATTTTGCAGGCACCAGATCCGGATTAAGCGACAGCCTGATCGCTTCTTTTGGCATGCTGGTATTTTTAGGACTCATGATAGGCAGGCTGATATCTGGGTTTATTACAAACCGGTTCGGTGACCGAAAGATGATCAGATATGGCATTGCATTGGAGATATTCGGTATCGTGCTTGTGTTTCTTGAAGGTGCGCCCTATCAGGTTACGGTTGCCGGTTTTGTACTTATCGGTACGGGAATGGGTCCCGTGTTTCCCAGTATACAGCATATGGCGCCCATTAACTTTGATAAGCGATACAGTGCAGCGGTGATCGGACTCCAAATGGCTTCCGCATATGTCGGCAGTGCCTTCATGCCAATGGTATTTGGCAATATACAGGAACACACAGGCATCGGTATCATGCCCTTCTATCTGTTGATCTTTGCAGTGCTTAACCTTGGGTTTCTTGAACTGACATATATGTCGCTGAAAAAAGAAAGAACTGATCGGTGATACAATATGATCAATGAGAGAACAGGTAATGCAGTTTATGCTATAATTTATCTGATGATCGGTTTTATCATGATCCTGAAAGCATAGGGATCATATCCCGGTACAGGAAGGAGAAAAAATGCGAAAACTTGTAAAACGCGGAAATATGAATGAACGGATCGATGTTGTTCTGCGCAAGTTCCGTTCACGGATGACATCGTACCCACCCGGAATGTGTCCTTTGGCATTGTACAGGTCGCTGCTTCATATATCGATGAATCAGTCATGCGGAAAATGCGTGCCATGCCGTGAAGGTTTGGGAGAAGTGGATTTTTATTTAAAATCCATCCTTTACGGAGATGCAACGGAAGAAACACTTAAGCTTATGGAGGAAAAGTGCAGGATGATCGCGCAGACAGCCGACTGTGCCGTCGGCGTTGTCGGAGCCAACCTGATACTTGATTCCCTGACCGAGTTTGCTGATGAATATGAGAGTCATATAAAGAACAGGAAGTGCGTTGAAAACGTCATCCAGACCACGCCGTGTATAACGCTTTGTCCGGCGCATGTCGATGTGCCCGGTTATATAGCTATGATCAGGAATGAACGCTATGCCGAAGCCGTGCAGGTGATACGTGACAGGAATCCGTTCCCCACGGCATGTGCTTTTGTATGTGAGCATCCGTGTGAAAGGAAGTGCCGTCGTACGCTTGTTGATGATCCGATAAATATAAGGGGACTTAAGAAGTATGCGGTTGACAATGCCCCTGCAGATACGGT
Organism: Lachnospiraceae bacterium; assembly: GCA_017550535.1. GTDB lineage: Bacteria > Bacillota > Clostridia > Lachnospirales > Lachnospiraceae > UBA2868. Next base: position 211,159 of record JAFZOS010000101.1, on the reverse strand, counting down.
CGCAAGTCCCGATCCGAATGTGAAGACAGGGAAGAAGATCGCTGTCATCGGAGCGGGGCCTTCCGGAATGACGGCTGCTTATTATCTGGCTCTCATGGGACATAAAGTTGAAGTATACGAAGAGCATGATAAGGCAGGAGGAATGCTCCGTTACGGGATACCCGAGTACAGGCTTCCCAAGGCGAGGCTTGATCAGGACATAACCGCTATCATTAACTCGGGCGATATATTGATGCATTATAATACCAAGATAGGGAGAGATATATCCTTCAAAGAACTAAAGGAAGGATATGATGCAATATTCCTTGGACTCGGTGCCCAGCTTGGCAACCGTATGCCGATGGAGAACGCTGATGCGAAGAATGTTATCCCGGCAGCTGATTTCCTGCAGCTTGTCGCAAACGGAAATGCACCTGACTTAAGCGGTAAGAAAGTCGCACTCATCGGAGGCGGAAATGTTGCAATGGATGCCGCACGAACGGCGGTACGCCTGAATGCCGAGTCAATTCATGTTTTTACGCGAAAAAGAGATGACTATACGGCTCTTGAAGAGGAAATAATAGGAGCGATGCAGGAAGGTGTAAGATTTCGTACGCTGCTGTCATTCCTTAATATCGAGGTGGATAAGGAAACGAACGAAGTCGTATCGGTGTGGCTGCAGCCTGAGATAGTTGCCGGATACGACGAGTACGGAATGATGACAACCGAAGACTCGAGCAATTATCCATATCGTTTCAAGTGTGACTATCTTATACTCGGGGTCGGACAGAGAAGCGATGTTGCCGACTTTGAAAAAGAGGGAGTTCCCACTAACCGAGGGAGGATATTGGCCGATGAGACATGCATGGTGACCGGTCTTGACGGTGTGTTCTCGGGCGGTGACTGTGTTACAGGGCCGTCAACGGCGATAAATGCCATTGCGGCAGGACAGGTTGCGGCATTCAATATCGATGAATACCTTGGATATCATCACAAAACAGGCGGAAAACCGGAGATCCCGCCCGCATATCCCAACCCATGTGTTCCCACCGGAAGGGCAGAGATAGAGCAGAGAGATCCTTTTGATAGGAAAGATGATTTCGATCATGTAGAACTGTCGATGACGTATGAAGAGGCAATGCGCGAAGCGGGCAGATGTCTTCGCTGTGATCATTACGGCTGCGGAGCCATGAAAGGAGGCAGGGGAGAATGATAAACGTTACGATCAATGGCAGATCGTACTCTGCCGAAGAAAACACAACCATACTCGATATAGCAAAGGCCAATGATATTTTTATCCCAACACTCTGCTATCTTGAAGGTGTAAGTGATGTCGGATCGTGCCGTCTGTGCGTTGTGGCGGTGGAAGGGTATGAAAGGCTCCTTCCGGCCTGCCGGACGAAAGCCAGGGACGGTATGGTGATCACCACTGATTCTGAAGAGATTCTTACTTACAGAAAGAATATGTTAAAGCTCATACTGTCGAATCATAATCAGGACTGCATGAGCTGTCCCGCGAACGGAACATGCGAGCTGCAGAGCATGTGCAACAGATATGATATCGAGCATGCGGAACATCCGGGGAACCGGGCCCATATAGAGGAAAAACAGCCGCGGCGTGATTCTAACCCGTATATAAGCTATGATCCGGGGAAATGCATCCATTGTCTGCGGTGTATCAGTGTATGTCATAACATAGCCTGCAACGGTGCGCTTAACAACTCCCGGACAGGAACCTTCCATATAGTGGATGCGCCTTTTGGCGAAGATTATAAGGAAACGGGCTGTGAGACCTGCGGTAACTGCGCGAGTGTATGTCCGACAGGAGCCCTTACACTTAAGAGAGAGTCAAAATACCGTGAATGGGAAGTTAAGAAGGTACTTACCACCTGTCCGCATTGTGCGACGGGATGCCAGTATTACCTTGTGGTTAAGGATAATGAGATAGTAAATGTGGAACCGGCAGACGGACCCTCAAACCATAAGCGTCTGTGCGTAAAGGGACGTTCCGGCAGTTTTGATTTTGTGGGATCCGGGGACAGGTTAACTAAGCCTCTCATTAAGGACAGAAGTACAGGAGAGTTCCGTGAGGTTACCTGGGAGGAAGCCATTAAGTATACTGCCGATAAGTTCATGGAACTTAAGGATAAATACGGCAGTGAAGCACTTGCGGGATTTGCCTGTTCGCGTTCCGCAAACGAAGATATCTATATGGTGCAGAAGATGGTGCGTACATGCTTCGGAACAAACAACACGGACAACTGTGCACGCGTCTGTCATTCTGCGACCGTTGCCGGACTTGCAAAAACACTCGGTTCGGGAGCCATGACAAATCCGATCCATGATATCACTCATGATGTTGATTGTATCCTTCTTGTCGGATCAAATCCCGAAGAAGCGCATCCGGTAGTTGGAATGCAGATACGTAAGGCCGTTAAAAACGGGACAAGGCTTATTGTGGTGGATCCGAGGGATATCGGTCTTGCAAAACATGCCGATATTCACCTTAAGATAAGGCCCGGAACGAATGTCGCGTTTGCAAACGGTATGATGCATGTGATGATAAAGGAAGATCTTATCGATCACGATTATATAAATGAAAATGCCGAGAACTTTGATGAGTTAAGATCGATCGTTGAAAAGTACACTCCGGAAAAGGTCGGTGAGATATGCCATATCGATCCGGACAGGCTTGTCGAAGCGGCAAGGATGTACGCAACCGCAAAGAAGGCCCCGATAATCTACTGTCTCGGCGTTACCGAGCATTCGACCGGAACAGAAGGTGTTATGTGCATGTCTGATATGGCCGTTCTGTGCGGAAAGATCGGTAAGAGCGGATGCGGAGTGAATCCGCTCCGTGGTCAGAACAACGTGCAGGGAGCCTGTGACATGGGTGCGATGCCCACCGATTATCCGGGATATCAGAAGGTCGACAATGATGAGGTCAGGGAAAAGTTTGAAAAGGCGTGGGGTGTTAAGCTTAATCCCAAACCGGGTCTTAAGGCAACGGAGGTATTTCCGGCTGCAATAGAAGGCAGGATCAAGGGACTGTATATCTGCGGCGAGGATCCCGTTGTATCCGATCCGGATACGCATCATATAATCAAGGCTCTTGAAAGCCTGGATTTCTTCGTTATCCAGGAACTGTTCATGACTAAGACCGCTCAGTACGCGGATGTTATCCTGCCGGGAGTAAGCTACGCCGAAAAGGAAGGAACATTCACCAATACCGAAAGACGTGTCCAGAGGATACGAAAGGCGGTTGAACCGAAGGGCGAAGCAAGGCTTGATACCGATATACTTACAGATCTTATGAATGCGATGGGATATCCTCAGGAGAAGCTTACAAGCGCGCAGATAATGGATGAGGTTGCATCGGTCACACCAAGCTTCCACGGTATTTCACATGCAAGGCTTGATGCGGGTGAGAGCCTGCAGTGGCCGTGCCGGGAGAAGGATCAGCCCGGAACCCCGATCATGCACGTGGGGCATCCCGCAAGGGGAAGGGCTCTTTTATATGCCGTTGATTATAAAGAATCGCAGGAACTTCCGGATGAGGAATATCCGTTTATCCTTATGACCGGCCGTATACTGTATCACTATAATGCGGCAGCCATGACAAGCCGCGCACCCGGTCTTGTGGATATAGCGGGTGAGGGTTTTATCGAGGTTAACTGTAAGGATGCAGACAGGCTTAAAATAGAAAACGGTGAGAGGATCAGGGTCATAAGCCGCCGTGGTGAGATAACGGCCGTTGCAAGGGTAGGACGCAAGGTTTCCGAAGGCGAAACATGGATGCCCTTCCATTTTCCCGATTCACCCGTAAATGTCATAACCAATGCGGCGCTTGATGAGTTTGCAAGGATACCGGAATACAAGGTATGCGCAGTAAGGCTTGAGAAGGTATTATGAACAGAACAGTGACGGGTACGGTGAGTGTTAGCAATATCACTTCACAGTTATCGGTATCCGATAGTGAAGAATGTGTTTTAAATGAACTTAATATACGACTGTGTGTAGACGGAAAAGTCATACGCACAGTCGTATGTACGGATACGGACATTAAGGAACTGTGCTACGGTATCATGTTTTCAGATGGGTTTATATCATCTGCCGATGATGTTAAAGCCTTTGAAATCTCAAAAGAAAGAGATGAGGTTTTTGCGGTACTTAATGACCGGACGGCCGCTAAACATACCACGCATGCAAAGCCGGCTTATTTTAAGGCGGAATGGATATTTGAAATAATAAATGCCTTCGGAAAACGCAGGGGGATCCATTCGGTTACCGCCGGTACACACAGCTGCCTGCTTGCCATAGGAAATGATGTAATATTTACGACTGAGGATATAAGCAGGCATAATGCGATAGATAAGGCCATAGGGTATATGCTGATAAACGGTATCGATCCCGGGGAATGTATCATGTTCACATCGGGACGGGTACAGAAAGATGTGGTATCAAAGGTTATAAATGCCGGGATAAACGTGCTTGTAAGCAAGTCGGTCCCTACGATGCAGGCGGTTGAGCTTTCAAAAGAAAAGGGTCTTACGCTTATATGCAGGGCGTGGCCGGATGAGATAAAGATTTTTTCCGGAGAGGACAGATGCTTGACGGATACGGCAGAGAAGCAGACTATTTAAGAATATCGGTTACGGATAAGTGCAATCTGCGATGCAGATACTGCATGCCTGTGGATATAGAAACAGTCCCCATGTCTGAAATACTGACCTTTGAGGAAGTTGCGGAGACGGTAAGAGCGGCCGCATCGTTAGGGATAAAAAAGGTCAGGATCACTGGAGGCGAACCCCTTGTCCGCAGGAACGTAAACGGCCTTATTAAGATGCTCAAGGCTGTAGAGGGTATAGAGCAGGTGACTCTTACCACAAACGGAGTTCTGTTACCGGAATATATCGATAAGCTTAAGGAAGCAGGGATAGACGGTATAAACATAAGCCTCGATACCCTTGATAAGGAAAAATATAAAGAACTTACGGGATCTGATGAACTTGACAGGGTGTTAGGCGGGATAAAAACGGCTCTTAAAACTGATATACCGATCAAGCTGAATGCGGTTTCGCTGGATCTTGAAGATGCATTTTCTCTTGTTGAGTTTGTTAAGGATAAAGCACTTGATCTAAGGTTTATCGAGCTTATGCCCATAGGTTACGGCAGGGATCATCGGGGAATACCGCACAGCATCCTGATAACTTCCATTATGGACAGATATGATGGTGCCGAAAGTGATGATACAGGGTACGGCAACGGCCCTGCAGTATATTACAGGATACCCGGGTATAAAGGCAGGATAGGGTTTATCAGTGCGCTCAGCCGGCCGTTTTGTGATAATTGCAACAGGATCAGGCTTACCACAAAGGGGTACTTAAAAAGCTGCCTTTGTTATGATACCGGAGTTGACCTTAAGGGGATATTAAGGAACGGATTGCCGGAAGATGCGAGAAAAGAAAAGCTGTGTTCCGGTATAAAAGAAGCGATATTATGTAAACCAAAGTCGCATTGTTTTATATCGGAAGATAACATATCAGAAAAGGATCCGATGTCACGCATAGGCGGATAGGATCAGATACAGGGATAAGTATCGGAAAGAATCATGAGTGATATTACGGGAAGAATCAGGGCAATATGCATAAGTGAAAAAAGAGGGACCGTAAAACATGAGGTACCTTCGGCCATACTTGTTAAGGATCACGGGATAGAAGGCGATTCCCACGCCGGAAAATGGCACAGGCAGGTAAGCCTTCTGTCCGGAAGTAAGGTTGATGCGTTCAACGAGAAGGGTGCAGGCGTATCAAACGGTGATTTCGGTGAGAACCTGATCATTGATGATATTGATGTAAGGGAACTACCCGTAGGCAGTGTGATAAAGATCGGCAATGCCGTACTCAGGCTTACGCAGCGGGGCAAGGAATGCCACAGCCATTGTCAGATATATAAAAGGATGGGTGAATGCATAATGCCGACAGAGGGCGTATTCGCCGAAGTTATTGAAGGCGGGGAAATAAAAAAGGGATATACTGTTGAAGCGGAGTATCCCGATATAAACAGGCCTTTTCAGGCGGCGGTCATAACCCTTTCGGACAAAGCATCAAAAGGCGAAAGGGAAGACAGTGCCGGTCCGAAGGCAGTGGAGATACTTAAAGGACACGGATACGAAATAACAGAGACTGTATTGATCCCGGATGATAAGGAAAAGCTAAAAAGCGAACTTATAAGGCTCAGTGACGGAAGATGTGCGGATCTTATAATAACGAGCGGAGGGACGGGATTTTCATTGCGTGATATCACTCCTGAAGTTACGCTTGAAGTTGCTGACAGGAATGCACCGGGGATAGCGGAATACATGAGGCTTAAGTCGTTTGAGATAACTGACAGGGCAATGCTGTCAAGGGCGGCAAGCGTCATCAGGGGACAAACGATAATAGTCAACCTTCCGGGAAGTCCAGGGGCAGTTGAGGAATGCCTGGGCTTCATACTAAAGCCCCTTGAACACGGGATCAGGATACTGCGCGGTTCTGTCACCGAATGCGCAAAGCCTTCTCCCTGAGGTATCAAATGACACTATCGGTAAACATTAAAAAATCATACCCCGGTTTTACCCTCGATGTATCTTTCGCGGCGTCGTCCAAACGCATAGGCATCCTGGGAGCCTCCGGCTGCGGCAAAACACTTACGCTTAAATCCGTTGCCGGTATGGTAAAACCCGATGAAGGCCTGATAAGCTTTGGCAATACCGTGTGGTTTGACAAAGCAAAGAAAATAAACGTAAAGACTGCCGGGCGTAATGTGGGATATCTGTTTCAGAATTATGCCCTTTTTCCAAACATGACAGTTAAGGAAAACATAGCGGCGGCTTTGCATGGGGCGGGGATCGATAAGGACAGGGATAAGGCAGCCCGGGATATATTAAAGCGTTTTGAATTATGGGATATAAAAGATCACCGGCCAGATGAACTGTCGGGAGGCCAGCAGCAGAGGACAGCGCTTGCAAGGATAATGGCGTGCGAACCGAAGCTTATCCTGCTTGATGAGCCCTTCTCGGCAATGGATATGTTTTTGAGGGAAGGGATGAGGCTTGAACTTGTCCGGCTGCTTGATGAGTACGATAAACCGGTCGTAATGGTGAGCCATGACCGGGATGAGATATATCAGATGTGTGATCACATCATCCTTATGGAAAACGGAAAGGTAATAGCACAGGGTGATACGGATGAGATTTTCGAACACCCGCTGACTCCCACCGCGGCCAGGCTTACGGGCTGTAAGAACATAAGCCGTATTGAACGCATTAATGATCACAGGATAAAAGCCCTTGACTGGAACGGCATTGAGCTTATAACGGATGAAAAGGTAACGGAAAAAATAACTTATGCGGGGATAAGGGCACATGATCTTATCCCGGGTGAGGAAGGTGTTAATGTGATACCCTGCGGCCGGGTCATGATAAGCCGGCTCCCTTTTGAGTGGTATGTAACACTTGAAAACGGGTTGTGGTGGAAGACAGGCCGTGACCTTGATGATTCTAAGGCATTAAATGTGTTGCCGCAGTACGTTAGCATTCCACCTGAAAAGATAATCCTTATGCAGTAAAGGGGACAGATTTCTGTCTCTTTTATTGTGGAAATATAGATAAGGCATATAGTATAATATGCTTTGTAACCGACAAATCTTCGAGCCTTAAGAGCTAATGCAAAAGCTATGTTTTTAAGGCCGGTCAAATTTGACCCGGGGTTGTGAGCGAAAGCGATCAGCCTTCCATTGTGAAAAGGAGAAAAATAATGAAAAGAGTAGCAGCATTACTGTGTGTGCTGTTTGTTTGTGCATGTCTTTTAGGGGGATGTGCAGGGACAGCAGCGCAGACAAACGAACCGGTCGAGATCATATGTTTTGCGGCGGCTTCTATGACCGAGACACTTGAGGAGATCGGAAAGTCATATATGGAGGCAAATCCAAATGTGACCTTAACTTTCAATTTTGATTCATCGGGCACCCTTAAAACCCAGATCGAAGAAGGCGCAGACTGCGATATTTTTATTTCGGCTGCAAAGAAGCAGATGGATCAGCTTGATATAACCGCTGATAAGGAAGTAAATACCGACGGTCTGGATTTTGTGGATGCCGGTACCAGGATAGATCTTCTTGAAAATAAAGTCGCGCTTGCGGTTCCGCAGGGAAATCCAAAGAATATAAATTCATATGAAGATATGGTGGCAGGCCTTAAGGATAAGAGCATACTGCTTGCCATGGGAAATGAAGACGTTCCGGTAGGTCAGTATACACAGAAGATATTCAGTTATTTTGAACTTGATGAAGAAAAACTGGCAGCTGACGGAGTACTTACATATGGAAGCAATGTTAAGGAAGTGACCACACAGGTGAGTGAAGCGGCCGTTGACTGCGGGATCATCTATTCTACGGATGCATATTCGGCAGGGCTTACGGTTGTTGATACCGCGAGTAAGGAAATGTGCGGACAGGTCATATATCCGGCCGCTGTACTTAAGGGGTCAAAACATCCTGATGAAGCAAAAGCGTTCCTTGATCATTTAAGGACCGACGAAGCGGGAAAGATATTTGAAAGTGTCGGCTTTACATGCCTTAAGTGATCTGATCATAAAACAGGAACTTAATTAACAAAGGTAACGGAAAAATGGATATGTTTCCTCTGTACAATTCCCTTCGTATAGCGGGAATAAGTACTGTAATCGTATTTATCACAGGGATCGCGGCCGCATACAATGTTGTAAAGCTGCCAAGAGTCATAAAGGGTATACTGGATTGCATATTTACCCTGCCGCTTGTATTGCCGCCGACGGTCGTAGGTTATCTGCTTCTAAGACTGATGGGACCGAGGCGGCCGTTTGGTGCATGGTTTATGACCGTATTTGGTTTAAAGCTTACAATGACATGGTGGTCAGCCATATTTTCAACATCGGTGGTGATCTTTCCGCTTATGTACCGCACGGCAAGAGGAGCGTTTGAGTCTTACGACATAACTCTTAAACAGGCAGGGGAAACCCTGGGGCTCAGCGGACCTTATATTTTTTTCAGGATAACGATGCCCTACTGTAAAACGGGGATAACAGCCGGAACGGTACTTGCATTTGCCAGGGCACTTGGTGAGTATGGTGCCACTACAATGATAGCCGGATATACACCCGGTAAAACGGCAACCATATCTACCACGGTATATCAGCTGTGGAGAACAAACAATGACGGACTGGCAATGAAATGGGTGCTTGTGAATATCGCAATCTCTGCATTTGTATTGCTCATTATAAATCTTGTGGAAGGACGCCGCAGCAGGATACGGACGGTGTAGTGATCATAATGGATTATAAAAAAGCAAAAGAAAAACTGACCGGTCTTATACAAAATCCGGATACGGAAATTGCAGGTATAGATGTGCTTAAGGGCAGGATACTGGCTGAGGATATAAAGGCTGCCGAAAGTGTACCGGCTTTTGACCGTTCGCCATATGACGGGTATGCATTTATTGCCGCTGATACCGAGGGCGCAGATAAGGAACAGGGGATAAGCCTTAAGGTTATGGATGATATCAGGGCAGGACAGGTTTCTTCATGCAGGATCACAAAAGGTACAGCCGTACGTCTTATGACCGGGGCACCGCTGCCTGAAGGCGCAGACGCCATATGTAAATATGAGGATACCGAAGAGATAATAAATAACGGCAGGCATGAAGCTGTCATCATAAAAAGAGAATATCATAAAGGTGAAAACGTGATCCGTGCGGGCGAGGATATAAAGGAAGGGACGCTTCTTGCGTTAAAGGGTACTGTGATCGATACAGGCCTTATCGGTACCATGGCGTCTCTCGGCATGACAAAGGCGTCTGTTTATAAAAGACCTCTTGCCGGTATTATTTCGACGGGTGATGAGGTTGTAGATACAGAAAGGGATGTTCCGACAGGGAAGATCAGGAATTCAAACCGATACACGGTAGCGGCGGCACTTGCCGGGATGGGAATAGACAGTGTATACCTTGGTCACTCGGGGGATACAAGGGATGAGATGAAGGACCTTATCCTTAAGGGAGATAAGGAGTGTGATCTTATAATCTCAACGGGCGGTGTATCGGCCGGGGATTACGATATTGTTCCCGAGGCCATGGAGGATGCAGGATTTAAGATACTTGTACACGGGGTTAAGATCAAACCCGGTATGGCATGCGCTTACGGGGTTAAGGCCGGAAAGCTAATGCTGGCACTGTCGGGGAATCCGGCATCATCATTAACAAACCTGCAGTGTGTATGCATGCCGGCACTGAGGAAATTATGCGGATGTTTGGAGTATGATCATAAGATCATAAAAATGCGGCTTAAGAATGATCATACCAAAGGAAGCAAGGGTATAAGGTTCATTCGCGGGCGTCTTATCATAGAGAACGGTGAGGCCGTGCTTGATGCATCAAACGAGCAGGGTAATATCGTTATAAGCAGTACCATAGGATGCAATGCTTACGGGATCCTGGAAGATACCGGGGGACCTGTTGCAGGGGGGACATTGATCGAGGGATTTGTGATATGAAAAAAGTTAGGGTTGAGGATGCTGTGGGAATGACTCTTTGTCATGATCTTACGGCAATGTATCCGGGATTTAAGGGAGCTCTGTTTAAAAGAGGGCATGTAATAGAGGAAAAGGATATTCCCGTACTGCTTGATATCGGGAAGAGGACGATATATGCGGGAGAACCGGATGAAGGGATGATCCATGAGGAGGACTGCGCCCTGCGGCTTGCGGATATGGCAGGGATCAAAGGCGCACATTATGAGGGACCGTCAGAGGGCAAGATGATGCTGATCGCCGACAGGCAGGGCATGTTCAGGGTTAACACGGAACTGTTAAGCCATATCAATTCTATCGGTGATATAACCATATCGACATTACCGGATCATTTCAGGGTTGAAGAGGGTGCAAGGCTTGCCTCAATGAGGATAGTCCCCCTGTTTACTGATGAGAGGAATATTTTGAAAGCGGAAGATCTGTGCAGGAATTCATGGCTTTTTGAGCTGCTTCCTTACAAGCCGCTTAAAGCAGGGATGATCATAACGGGTTCCGAAGTTTATAACGGACGTATAAAAGACAGGTTTGAGCCGGTCATAAGAAAGAAGCTTTCGTATTATCCCGGAGAGATATCGGGCGTTAAGATATGTGACGATGATATGGAGATGATGATCGGTGCCGCAAATGAACTGCTTAAGGCAGGATCGGATTTTCTCATATTTACGGGCGGGATGTCCGTCGATCCGGATGACCTTACGCCCGGTGCGATCAAAAGACTTGGTGCGGATATAATAAGCTATGGTCTGCCGGCACAGCCGGGAAATATGACTCTGCTTGCTTATCTTAAGGATATACCTGTACTGGGAGTTCCCGGAGCAGCCATAAGCATGCCGACCACAATGCTGGATGTTCTGCTGCCTCAGATATATACAGGATCAAGATTCACAAAACAGGATATTATAAGGCTCGGCGAGGGCGGTCTGTGTCAGATGTGTAAGGATTGTCATTATCCGAATTGTACGTTTGGGAGATATTGATATGAAAGGAATGGTATTCGGGATTGCCGGGTTCTCGGGCAGCGGAAAGACAACTCTTATAGAGAAGCTTATTCCGATACTTAAAAATGACGGTTTTTCGGTTGCTGCCATAAAACATGATGCACATGATTTTGACATGGACAGGGAAGGGAAGGATACGTACCGTTTCACGGCAGCAGGCGCAGATACGGTCATGATATCGTCGCAGACAGGGTCAGCCGTTTTATCAAACAGTCCGGAAGATCTTGATGATATGATCATGGATGCGTACGTAAGAGGAGCGGATATAGTGCTGGTCGAGGGTTATAAAAACGCAGATATCCCCAAGCTCCTTGTATTGACGAACAGATGCGGATACAGCATTCCGGATGATCTAAAGAATTGCGTTGCGATAGCGGCAGATGATTTGGAAAAAGCGGGCAATATCTGCGATCTGCCTGTATTTGACGTGGATGATGCCGCAGTGATCGCGGATTTTATAAAGGATATGCTTATGGACGAAAGAAAAAGACTGAGTCATTTTGATGATGAAGGAAACGCAAGGATGGTTGATGTTTCGGATAAGGATATAACGGTAAGGACTGCCGTTGCCGCGGGGAGGGTTATGGTAAATAACACTACATTTGACCTGATAAAAAACAGCGGGATCAAAAAGGGTGATGTCCTTACGGTAGCGCAGATCGCAGGGATCATGGGAGCCAAGAGGACGCCTGACCTTATCCCCATGTGTCATCCGATAATAACCGACGGAACGGATGTAAGGCTTAAGTTAAACAGTGATGAATGCTGCATTGATATCGAAGCGGAAGTTAAATGTAAGGGACGTACGGGTGTTGAAATGGAAGCGATATGCGCATGTTCCGTGGCAGCCATGACCGTATATGATATGTGCAAGTCGGTCCAGAGGGATATCGTTATATCTGATATACGGCTTATAAGTAAATCGGGCGGAGTACACGGTGATTACAGGAGAGAAGAATAGATGGCGCCGGAATACAAAATAGCAGCCGCGGTTCTTATAGGCGGCCGGTCCACCCGTATGGGCAGTCCCAAGGAAGATGTGGTTATCCCGGGTGATGGGCGGACCTTCCTTGACAGGATATGTGATGAAGTTGACAGCTGTTTCGGTGAATATCTGTGTAAAAGATATCTGTCGGTAAGGAAGGGCCAGAAGAAAACAAGAGAAGGATATACCCTTGTCGAGGATGAATATGATGATATAGGGCCTATGGGGGGTCTTATATCCGTGCTGAAAAAGGCAGCAGGTGACGGATGCGATGCCGTGCTGCTCCTTGCCTGTGATATGATATGTTACACCCGATCCGAGATAGAAAATATATGTAACCGGTACACAGGGCAGGATATCCTTTTTGCAAGAACGGATAAGTCGGCCATCCAGCCGCTTGCAAGCATATACGGTGTTGATCTGACAGAAAGGGCGATCATGCAGGCAGGATTGGGTGATCACAGGTTAAGAAAGCTTGCGGATGTAACAGAAAATGTCGGTTTTTATGATTCCGGATCGTCAGATGCCTACAGGAATGTCAATACACTTATTAACTGAAAGAGGGATGAAACCGTATTCCTGCCGCTACATAAGGTCGCTCAGCTTTTTGCCATGGAAAAAATCATGGATCATATTGTCATACTCGATCCACATGGGCAGTGTTTTGCAGGAATCCTTTCTTTCGCAGTTATAGTTTTTATCGGCAAGGCAAGCAACGGAAGACATCGAGCCCTCCATAAGCTCAAGTATCTCACCTACAGTGTATTCCTGCGGCTTACGGCACAGCATATATCCGCCGCCTTTGCCGCTTGCGCCGGTTATAAGCCCGCCGGTCACCATATCCTTTACTATTATCTCCAGATATTTTTTTGATATATCCTGCCTCTCCGCGATATCCTTAAGGGGGATATAATTCCCGTTTCCGTTTTCTGCCAGGTCCAGCATAACGCGGATGGCGTAGCGTCCTTTTGTTGAGATCATAACATGCCTCCTTATTTACCCATATTACCGCAGGGTGAATGGGTAATGCAAGCAAAACAGGCCAAAATATTGACAAAACGGGGGAATCGGGTTATCATTTGCATCATTCATTGATCATAAGAAAGCACATCGGGCAGGGGGAAAAGGATGATATCATTGATAGTCGCATATGCAAAGAATCACGTTATCGGGAACAAGGGCAGTATCCCATGGAGGATAAAGGGCGAACAGAAGCGGTTTAAGGAACTGACGACCGGCAATGTGGTGATCATGGGGCGCCGCTCGTATGAGGAGATCGGACATCCGCTCCCAAACAGGCTGAACATAATAGTTTCCAACACAAAAAAATTTGAAGACGAGAACCTTATGACTGCGCGATCCCTTGAGGAAGCGATAAAGCTCGCGGGGGATAAGGACATATATATTTCCGGGGGAGCGAGGCTGTATGAAGAAGCTTTACCCATCGTTGAAAAAATGTATGTGACCGAGATCGATAAGGAAATTGAGGGGGATACCTATTTCCCCGATTTTGATTCTGATAAATTTGATAAAGAGATCGTTGAGAATCACGATGACGGGGAGATACCTTTTACATACGTAACATATACGAGGAAGAAGAATGCATAGATCATACGAGGATAAAGATATAACGGTTTTCTGGGATTCTGACAAATGCTTTCATGCAAGGCGCTGTGTGACGGGATGCCCCGGCGTGTTTGATTTTGAGCGCAGGCCCTGGATCGATCTTGGCAAAGGAAACACCGCGGATATCTGGCAGACGATAGAAACCTGCCCATCGGGAGCGCTGAGTGTTACATATAATCATGACGTAAGTATTGAATTTGACGAAGAAGGACATTGCAGCAGGGCATTCCTTAACGGGGAGCAGATAGGTGAGTGCGATTACCTTGAAAGCGGAGAAAGGTGGTCGATCGTACATACTGAGGTCGACCCTGAATTTGGCGGCAAAGGCATCGCAAAACGGCTTGTGTATAAAGTGACCGAGGCGGCGGAGCGCCGGAAAAAAGAAGTGAACCCCATATGTTCCTATGCTGTTAAGGTTTTAGGTAAGTGACATGATCAAAGACGAGATAAGGGAAGAACTGTTTAAACTGCAGGATGTAAAATACCGTGATTTTCAGGCAAAGCTCATACCGACGGTAAAACCGGAGAGGATAATAGGGACACGTACGCCTGAGCTTCGAGCGCTTGCAAAGCAGCTTGTCAAAAGGGATGATATAGATGAATTCCTGTCGGATCTTCCGCATGAGTATTTCGATGAGGATCAGTTGCATGCGTTCATACTTTCAACCATGAAGGACTACGGAGCGTGCATGGAAAAACTGTGCGCTTTTCTGCCTTATGTGGATAACTGGGCGACCTGCGACCAGATGTCGCCGAAGGTTTTTAAAAAGCATAAGCAGGAGCTCCTTATTAAGATCAGGGAATGGATCGTTTCCGATAAAACATATACCGTAAGGTTTGCGATAGGAATGCTGATGGAACACTTCCTTGATGATGATTTTGACATATCATATCCCGAAACGGTTGCGGCTGTGCGGTCTTCGGAGTACTATATTAATATGATGACGGCGTGGTATTTTGCTACGGCGCTTGCCAAGCAGTATGATGCGGTACTTCCGTTCATCCGGGATAAGAAGCTTGATGACTGGACGCACAATAAGGCTATACAGAAGGCTGTTGAAAGCAACCGTATCACGCCCGAAACAAAGCAGTACCTTAAGGGGTTAAAGGTATAAAACAGTTTTAAACATGGAGGAGGTACAGGGTATGGGTTTTAAGCAGTACATGGTTGACGGAAGCAAGAAGGTCAAGCTTAAGGATTTCAACACGGACAGTAAGAAAGATGATGTAAAGAAAAGCGAGATAAAGCTTAAGCAGGCCGAAAACATAGAAAAGATCGCTCTTTTACAGGAGAAGCTTTATGCGGAAGGCAGGGAGGGCCTTATAATCGTACTCCAGGCCATGGATGCGGCAGGCAAGGACGGCGCGGTCAAGCATGTTATGAGCGGAATAAATCCTCAGGGTATCGATGTTATCAGCTTCAAGCAGCCAAATTCCGAGGAGCTTATGCATGATTTCTTATGGAGGATAAACAAAAGGCTTCCGGAGCGTGGAAAGATAGGACTTTTTAACCGCTCATATTATGAAGACGTTCTGGTTGTCAGGGTCCATGAGCTTAACAGGAATTATAAGATGGCCGAAAGGGTTATAGGCCAGGACACGGATGAATTTTTCAAAAAGCGCTATAAACATATAAAGAACTATGAGGAGTACTTATATGATCAGAGCTACCGCATAGTCAAGATATTCTTAAATGTTTCCAAGGGAGAACAGAAGAAGCGTTTCCTTGAGCGTCTTGAGAATCCCGATAAGAACTGGAAGTTCTCATCCTCCGATCTTTCCGAGCGCAAGCTGTGGAAGGAATATCAGGATGTATATGAGAAAGCTATAAATGAGACTGCCACAAAGCAGTGTCCGTGGTACGTACTTCCCGCAGATGATAAGTGGTATACACGGTATCTTGTTTCGAGCATAGTACTTAAGGCGCTTACCGATATAGATCCGCAGTTCCCGGAGCTGCCGGAAGGTGAAAAGCTTAAGTTAAACGAATATCATGACAGCCTGATGAAGGAAGACTGAATAGATTAAAAAACGGGAGGGGGATATCCCCTCCCGTTTTTATCATTCGGTTTTGGGTTCATTGTCGGGGTTATACATAGCCTCGGCAACAGCCTGTATGTCGAAACCGTCAAGGTCCTCAGCGACTGTGCTTAAGGAATAAGAGATTCCGATCTCGATATCATACCATGTGCAAAGGTCGGCTGTTTCATCGTCGTTTACGCTGCGGTAAGCCTTGCCCTTCATGTTTCCCTCACCCCAGTTGGCAAGGGTGATATCGTCAGTTACGGTCCAATTATAATACATGCCCGATATATCTTCATTCTCATCAGCCCCGTACTGGTACCGTGCTGAAAATGACAAAGTGCCGTATTCATCGGGGATATCAAAGTCAAGCTCGATAAGGGGCCCTTTGTTGCTGCTTTCATCGGCCGCCGAGTCCATTATCCTCCAGCATACATTTGTGGCACCCTCCGGTACCTTGAATAACCTTACCGAATTACTGCGTGCTTCCTCTTCGGTTATGTCACGCCAGGGATTGCCGATAGTCATGTTATTACCGTCATCTTCCGGCTCCGCTATCTCGATGGCCTGATCTTCGGTTTCCTGTCCGATCACCGGAACATCGGCTGCTTTACCTGCCCCGGTGCAGCCCGTGAGCATAAGAGCCATGGTCATTACCGACGCGGTTAATATCCTGTTTTTCATGTCAAACCTCCTTATTGATCGATCATACTCCTTAATAATATCCCACATTATATCACACATTTTACTATTCAGAAAACCTGACAGGTATGCTATTATAATATGGTATTTGTTAATGCAAAAAAGGCATAAAAAAAATGCGCGATCAGGGGCTCGAACCCTGGACACCCTGATTAAGAGTCAGGTGCTCTACCAACTGAGCTAATCGCGCATGCCGTTGCGGCACAATACGGATTATATTACAGGAAATTGACTTTTGCAATACTTTTTTTGCATTTTTTTGGCGGAGCTTGATACCGATGATTTTCGAGACTCACGCGCATTATGACGATGATGCGTTTGATAATGACAGGGATGAAATATTAAGGCTTCTTAACGAAAAAGGAATAGCCCCGATAGTTGATATCGGAGCTTCCGTTGCGAGCACAAAAGCCGCCGTTTCGCTGGCACATAAATATGCTCAAGTATATGCCGCGGCAGGGGTGCATCCAAGCGACAGCGGTGATCTTACGGATAAGGATATTGACTGGCTTAAGGGACTGTGTGATGACCCAAAGGTTGTTGCCATAGGTGAGATCGGTCTTGATTATCACTATGACGAACCGGATAGGGAAGTCCAGAAGAAATGGTTTGTAAGACAGCTTGAGCTGGCAGTGGAAACAGGACTTCCGATAGTGGTCCACAGTCGTGATGCCGCTGCGGATACATATAAAATCTTAAGCAGGGATGAATTCAGGGGTTTAAAGGGGATCATCCACTGCTTTTCATATTCTGCCGAGTTTGCCGAGAAGTATGTTAAGATGGGATACCTTATAGGTGTGGGCGGAGTTGTGACTTTCAAGAACGGCCGTAAGCTTCATGAAGTCGTAAGGCAGACCCCGCTTGAAAACATAGTGGTCGAAACCGACTGTCCGTATCTTGCCCCGGAACCGTACAGGGGGCGGCGCAATTCATCCGCATATCTTCCATATATAATAGAAAGAATAGCTTCCATTAAAGGATCATCATATGAAGAAGTCAGGCAGGCGACTTATGAGAACGCGGCGCTGCTTTACGGGGTGAGGGCGGATGGATAGGGTTGCAAGTGCGGGAAATACCATAGATATCATAAAAAAACATGATTTTTCGTTCCGCAAGCGGTTCGGACAGAATTTTTTAATTGATGCGCATGTGCTTGATAAGATAGTGGATGCCGCAGATATTAAAAAGGATGATTATGTAATAGAGATAGGTCCGGGAATAGGCTCCATGACACAGTGCCTGTGTGAGAGGGCAGGAAAGGTAACGGCCGTTGAGATAGACAGGGATCTTATCCCGATCCTTAACGAAACGCTTAAGGATTATGATAACGTAACGGTAATAAACGAAGATATCCTTAAGGTCGATCTGGCAGGACTTATCAATAAGGAAAACGGCGGAAAACCTGCCAAGGTTGTCGCAAATCTGCCGTATTATATAACGACGCCGATAGTCATGACTCTGCTTGAGAATCACCTGCCCCTTAAAGGCATAACCGTAATGGTCCAGAAGGAAGTGGCACAGCGTATGCAGGCGGAGCCGGGGAGCAAGGATTACGGAGCTTTGAGCCTGGCGGTTAAGTATTATTCCGATCCGCGTATCGTTGCGAATGTACCGCCAAACTGTTTTATCCCGCGGCCCAAAGTGGGATCGGCAGTCATATGCCTTGATGTGTATGATTCTCCCGTCGTAAAAGTAAAGGACGGGGAGTTGATGTTTAAGCTTATAAGGGCAGCATTTAATCAGCGAAGGAAAACACTTGTTAACAGTATCGCAAACTCGGGTGGACTTACCTTTTCAAAGCAGGATATAACGGATGCTTTAAGCAGCATGAACCTGCCTGAGACAATAAGGGGAGAGGCGCTGAGCCTTGAGGAATTTGCGGCTCTGTCGGACCTTCTGACTTTTTGACAATGCACCATGTCTATGATAAACTTAAGACCGAATGTGCTCAACTGTTCAGCTGCCTGAAAATACATTTTAAACCTGCCGTGAACAGTTGATTTATATGAGGTGAAAACGTTGGATAAGTATGAATACCAGGTATGTGCCGATCAGATAAAAACGCTGATAAGTGAGCGGAGATACGCCGAGGCTATGAACATAGCCGACACCATTGACTGGCGTAAGGTGAGGAGCGTGTCCATGCTCTGCACCGTCAGTGAAGTATATAAGATAAACAAAAAGTATGAGGAAGCAAGGGATATTCTGTTCCTTGCTTATGACAGGTATCCGGGCGGCAGGACGATAGTATATGCATTGTGTGAACTTGCGATCAAGCTTAATGATGTTCTGCAGGCTAAGGAATTATATGAGGAGTATGTAAGGCTTGCACCCGAGGATACCGGTAAGTATATACTGCTTTATAAGCTTTATGAGGCCCTTGATGTTTCGCTTGAGGAGCGCATAGAGGTATTGGAGGAGTTCAAAAAAAGGGATTACAGGGAAAGGTGGGCCTATGAGCTTGCATACCTGTATCATAAAACAGGTCAGGAGACTCGTTGCGTTCAGGAATGTGACGAGCTTATTTTATGGTTTGGCGACGGCAGGTATGTTAAGCAGGCAATGGATCTTAAGATGCAGCATACCAGGCTTTCAAAGGAGCAGCAGCTTAAGTATGAAGGTCGTCAGGAGCCTATAAATGACAAGTTCATGAATATGGGGCAGACGCCCGTACAGCAGATATACGATACGGATCCGCAGGCAGGCAATCCGCAGCAGATTCCGATGCAGCCGCCTATACAGCAGTCAATGCAGCCGTCATATGGTGCAGGATACGGCGGTTCATATATGGGCGCCCAGCCGATGCAGGAACCGGGCCAGATGTATATGCAGGAACGGCCGCAGGAACCTGTATCAATGCAGCAGGGTCAGGATATGCAGATAACTGCCGAGCCGGTTTCGTCATCGTCGCAGCGTACGGCACAGATGCTTACCACGTCAGAGATTGATTCCATACAGGTTCAGCCGGTCAATGTCGGCATGTATAATACCATGGACCTTCAGAACGGTCTGTCGGAAAATATAAAGAAGTTCTTCGAGCGCGAGGATGCACAGGTTCTTGATGATAATGTGATGTTAAGCGCAGATCCCGAATCGTATGACCGCTTATATGAGAACAGTACAATGGATATCCCGGGTTCCACAGGTGATGTGGGAGTAACAGGTGATATGGGAGTAAATGACGGAAACGGTCCCGTCATAATGGTAAGCGAGATAAATCCGTCGGAAAATGAGCTTGATGATGTTCCGGGCAAGGAAGAGGATGTACAGATAACCACGTTTATGCCGGCAGGTAATGAATTTGTTAAGGCCGGAACGTATAATGCGGCACCTGCGGGCGGAGCAGATGATCATACGGAATCTGCAGGCCATACGGGTGAATACAGCGCATCGGAAGAATTGACCCCTTCCGAAGAAGATGCGGCGGTAATGGAAGCCATTATGGGTCATGATGAGCATGAAATACAGGAAACTCCCGAGACACCTGAGGTTCCTGCCGCAGAATATGAAAGCCCTGGAACGGAAGCGGCGCCTGCAGATACGGACGCTGAGGATGAAGGGGATCTTGCGGAAGACGACGAGATATACAGGGACGACCTTGACAGCATATATAAAGGCTGGGAAGACAAAAAGAGGGAGAGCGAAGAAAAGAGGATCCAGGAGGCAAAGGAAAAATCGCTTATCTGGACCAGTGACATAATGGCGCAGCTTAAGGGTGTGCTGCCTGAGATCGACGATATAGCAAGGCCTACGCCTCCGAGGGTTGTGACAGGCGCAGATATGGGAGACATGCCGGAGATAGAGCCGGTGTTCAAGCCGTACCGTTCATCACCCGCGGGCAGTGAAGTAAAGCCTGCATCGATATCCATTCCGCTTCCCGTCGATGAGATAGAACAGGCTTATGACGGGCCGGATTTTGCGAAGAAGCCCGAGGAGGAGGAAGTCAGGGAAGAGGCTGTCGAAGAGGAAGTAATTGAAGAAGAAGCGGCCGAAGAGGAAGTAATTGAAAACGAGACAGTTGAGGATGAGGTAATTAATGAAGAGGCGGCCGAAGAGGAAATAACAGAGGAAGAGATATTGGAGCCTGCAGAAGAAGAATCCGAAGAAGAAATTGAACCCGAATCGGAGCCCGAAGAAGAGCCTGAGGAGGAAGAAACTTCCATAGAAGGATCGGCAGAGGAGGAACCCGAAGAGGAATCCACAGAAGAGGAACTTAAGGAAGAGAGTATTCCCGAGGAGGAGCCTGCAGAAGAAGAACCTGAAGAAGAAAACATATCCGAAGAGGAACCCGTAGACGAAGAACCCGAAGACGAGGATATTCCTGACGAAGAACCGGAGGAAGAACCTGTAGAAGAGGAGCCTGAAGAAGAGAGTATACCCGAAGAGGAGCCGGCAGAAGAGGAGCCTGAAGAAGAAAGTATACCCGAAGGGGAACCGGCAGAAGAAGAACCTGAGGAAGAAGAAAACGTATCTGAATCGGAGCCCGTAGAAGAACCCGAAGAGGAACAGCAGGAGGAGCCGGCCGAAAATAAAACAAAGGTTAAAACACCCTGGAAGGAAGTACCTGAAGAAGAATCCGGGGAAGAAGGATCAGAAGAAGCGGAAGTTGATTACAGCACCATGGAAATAAGCTATGATCCGCATGCCGATATGGATTTCGATCCTGCAAAAATAGATGTATCCGTTGCGGTAACGAAGGGTGAATTCGACTATTTAAACAATACGGATCCTGGTTCGGGCAATGATATTTATTTCCAGGAGATAATGAACATAGAGGATTCCGAGGAAGAAGTATTCGGAGATGAAAAAGCCGGACTTAAAAGCGATGCCCCGGAGGAAGAGCTTACTTATTCAGAGGATGAGGAAGCTGCAAGGAAGGCTGCGTTTGAGGTGACTTCCGAGCTTCCGGAATACCCTTATGAGAGCCTGGAGGATTACGGCGAGGTCGAGGAGATAGAAGTCATCGAACAGCCGGAAGGCCTTGACGGGATAATGAAGACCAACGATCTTCCGCTTGATGATATAGCAAGGGCAAATTACGAAGCGGGGATCGAAACCGAAGACGAAGAGAACGATGAACCGAGGGATAGATCAAAGAAGAAACATCCCAGCTATATGAAGCTCGAAAAGGCTCCTGTCAGCAAGCGTGATTTTGATAAGGAGGAACAGCTTGTCTTCGGAAGGTTCGAAGGTATCGAATGGCTGAAAGCACAGATAGTCAATTCAATTGACAATATAGACATGGATCCTTCCAAGGGCAACGTACTCGTCATGGGTACGGAAGCATCCGGAAGGCGTTCGATAGCAATAGACGTCGTTAAGGTCATGCAGTCTCTTGAAGACGGATTCAAGGGTAAGGTAGCCAAAATATCCGGTGAAGCGCTGAATAAAAAGGATATACCTCTTACCATCAAAAAGTTAAGGCACGGAGCTCTTATCATAGAAAATTCGGAAGGCCTTACACCTTCATCCGCACGTATAGTTGCCGAAGCTCTGGAACTTGAAACGGAGCCGGTACTTGTTGTGATGGAAGGCGACACCGCAGGGGTTACCAAACTTATCAATGCATCAAAGGATATTTTTGACAGGGTATTCAATTCGCGCATTGAGCTCCAGGATTTCACTACGGACGATCTTGTTGCCTACGGAAAGGGCTATGCACGTGAGAAGGAATACGCGATCGATGAGATGGGAGTGCTTGCACTGTACAGGCGTATCGGAGATATGCAGACGCTTGACCATATAGTGACTCTTGAAGAGGTCAGGGAAATCGTCGATAACGCGATAAAGCATGTTGACAAGAAAAACATGTCCCATTTCGTGGATGTGCTGCTGTCCAAGAGATACGATGACGATGACTACATCATATTACGTGAGAAGGATTTCATAGTTTGATAAATTGATCAACCGGGAGGGTTATGTTATGGCAACAGATCAGGAGTTTTCACCGTTTATTTCCGATATGGATAAGTACCTGTTCGGCTCGGGAACGCATTATGACATTTATAAGAAGTTAGGTGCACATGTTGCCGAGAAGGACGGAAAAGAAGGCGTGTATTTTGCCGTGTGGGCGCCTGAAGCGGGCGGGGTATCCGTTGTCGGTGATTTCAATGACTGGAACGAAGATGCTTCCCGCATGGAAAAGATCGGGGATATAGGGATCTATGAGCTGTTTATTCCGGGACTGAAAACAGGCACGCTGTATAAATATCTTATCACGACGGCAGCAGGCGATAAGCTTTATAAGGCCGATCCTTATGCCAATTATGCGGAGCTGCGTCCGGGCACGGCATCCATAGTAACGGATATACAAAACTTCAAATGGTCTGATTCTTCATGGCTTAAAAAGAGGGACGAGAGGAATGTTCAGGAGATCCCGATGGCGATATATGAATGCCATATCGGTTCATGGATGAGGCATCCGGGCCGTGATGACGAAGGTTTCTATACATACAGGCAGTTTGCCGACCGCATTGTCGATTATCTCGTGGATATGCATTACACGCATATTGAGCTTATCGGTATCGCGGAGCATCCGTTTGACGGATCGTGGGGTTATCAGGTAACAGGGTATTATGCCCCTACATCAAGGTACGGAACTCCCGATGATTTCATGTACATGATCAACAAGCTTCATAAGAACAATATCGGTGTCATTCTTGACTGGGTTCCGGCGCATTTTCCCAAGGATGCGCACGGGCTGGCCAATTTTGACGGAAGCTGCCTTTATGAGTATGCGGATCCCAAGAAGGGCGAGCATCCCGACTGGGGAACGAAGATATTCGATTACGGCAGGAATGAGGTCAAGAATTTCCTCATCGCCAATGCGCTGTTCTGGATAAATGAATTCCACGTTGACGGATTAAGGGTCGATGCGGTGGCATCCATGCTCTACCTTGATTACGGCAAGAAGGACGGCCAGTGGATAGCGAATAAATACGGAAGCAACGAGAACCTTGAGGCGATCGAATTCTTCAAGCATCTCAATTCACTCATAAGCGGCCGTTATCCGGGTGTCATGATGATAGCGGAAGAATCAACCGCATGGCCGAAGATCACGGCAAGGCCCGAGGATGACGGACTCGGCTTCACCTTCAAGTGGAACATGGGCTGGATGCATGATTTCTGCGATTATATGAAGCTCGATCCGATATTCAGAAGGGACAACCATCATAAGATGACTTTTGCGATGAGTTACAACGATGCCGAGAATTACATCCTTGTGCTGTCGCATGACGAGGTAGTACATCTTAAGTGTTCGATGCTTAACAAGATGCCGGGCTACTATATAGATAAGTTCGCAAACCTTCGTGTCGGTTACACATTTATGTTAGGACATGCGGGAAAGAAGCTTCTGTTCATGGGACAGGAATTTGCGCAGGATTCCGAATGGAACGAGGATAAGGAGCTTGACTGGAACCTGCTTTCCGATCCGCTGCATGCGGGTATGCAGGCATATGTCCGTGAGCTTTTGAAGATATATACCAAGTATCCGGCGATGTATGAACAGGACAGGGGTTTTGCGGGATTTGAATGGATCAACGCAAACGATACATATAAGAGTATCTACAGTTTCTACAGAAAGGGCAAGAACGATAAAAAGAACAGGCTGCTGTTCGTAATGAACTTCACTCCCATATCAAGGGATGATTACCGTGTAGGCGTTCCCGAAAAGAAGAAGTATAAGTTGCTTCTTGACAGTAACGAGGAGAGGTTCGGCGGCAACGGAATGGTAAGGGAGACAACCTATCAGGCCGAGGAAGTTCCGTGGGACGGACAGCCTTATTCGGTATCTTATCCTCTGGCACCTTACGGCGCAGCGATCTTTTTATTCTGATTTTTTCAGACATGGGGGCGGCGAGTCATTGGGATTCAGACATGGGGACGGTTCTTCCGTCTGGTTTTGCCGGCAAAACCAGACGGAAGAACCGTCCCCGTGTCTGAATCCCATTTGATCATTAAGGGTTAAGTAAAACGCTTATCTGTCCGAAATAAATATCAGCTAAGAAAACATTCACGTGGAGATGACTATGAAGATAGAAAACAGTTTACACCACGATCGGAATGTTGACATGGAAAAAATTTCATACGGTACCTCCCAGCAGAAGGGGCCGGCAAGGATAGCTGACCGGATGGGAGGATTTACATTAGACATTTCTGGCACAGTTACGGATAACGCTGCTTACGGAATGGGAGAACTCAAATCTGCCGAGGACGTAATGCAGGATGCGGGGCATAAGGATATCGCCTTACAGAGAAACTACATGGCAGTAATGTCTAATTCTATGTCAGCAGAAGATTATGCCAAATTACAGGAAGAAGGGATATCCGCAACGGATTCCGACATAGAGACGCATGTTACGTCGCTTGATAAGATGAAGGCGAAGCTCGCACAGTCGGGAACCATAATCGCGGGATATAACGACGACCTTACAAATGATCAGATATCTGCCATAGCGGGCGGTGACATAGCAGCCGAGCAGCTAAGGGAGATATTCAATAAAAACGATCTTCCCGTAAATGAGGAAAACGTAAAAGGCATTTCGGATGCCATGGCAAAGGCAGCAGGCATCACATCCTTATCGGATGATGTCAAGAAATATATGGTGATAAACGGGCTTGAGCCGACCATAGCCAACCTGTACAAGGCAGAGTACAGTGCCGGGACCGGAAACGGCAGGCAGGCCAAAGGCTACTACATGGACTCGACTGAAGGTTATTATGCGAAGAAGGCCGATGTCTTTGATATGGAGCAGATCCGCGGTCAGGTCGAAGGCATAATAGACCGCGCAGGGCTTACCGTTAACGATGATACGATGGCGGAAGCCGAATGGATAATAAAGAGCGGGCTTCCTATAACAGAAAAGGCAATAAGTTTTCTTGACAGGTTAAATAACCTTGAACTTCCGCTTTCCGGAGAAGATATAATAAATATCTCCGCAGTCGCAATAAATGACGGCAAGGCACCGATAAACGGCAGCATCGATAAAGCGGAGCCGGATCATATTACCGCGGCAAGGATACAGGATGAGGTTAATGCTATAACCGAAGATGCGGTCAACAGGGTAGTAACATCCGGCAGGGAATTAAACATAAAGAACCTGTATGAAGAATCAGCAAAGCCTGAGTCAGGACAGAAGTCCGGCAGGCAGCCTGAGTTTACAGACAGGAATTCCGCTGAAAACATATCGGCCATGCGAATGCTCGAGGAAACCAGGCTTATGATGAGCGTGGAAGCAAACCTTAAGCTTATAAAGCAGGGAATAGCTATAGACCTTGAACCTTTAAGCAGGCTGGTTGATGAACTTAAGGAAGCGGAAAGGGCATATTACGAACCGTTCCTTTTAAGCACGGATGAGAGGGCTTCGGACGGATCGGTTAAGATACTTGACGATAAAATAGACCTGTTTAAGCAGACAACGGATGTATTCACGAAACTGCGTACGGTGCCGGCCGAGATACTCGGAAGGGTAAATACGGGATCGGATGACTTTACCGCAAGGAATTTAACCGAGCAGGGAGATGCGCTTAAGGCGGCATATGCAAGGGCCGATAAATCATATGAGACACTTATGACGGCACCGAGGGCCGATATGGGCGACAGCATCCGCAAGGCGTTTGGCAACGTGGATGACATACTTAAGGACAACGGCTTCGAACTTAACGATATAAACAGAAAAGCGGTTCGGATACTGGGTTATTCGGAAACCGAGATAAATCCCGAAACGATAAGCAGGGTAAGGGAAGCCGACAGGGCGGTTGAGCGTGTCATGGAGCTTATGACCCCCGCAAAGACACTTGAGCTTATACGCAGCGGCGACAACCCGATAGATACAAATATCTACGATCTTATGAAGCAGCTTGAGGAAACGCCCGATGCCGGGAAGGCGGAGAGATACAGCCGATTCTTAAGGAAGCTTGAAGATAAAAACGAGATAAATGAACGTGAAAAGTCAGCCTTCATCGGTGTTTACAGGCTGTTCCGCCAGATTGAAAAGAGTGACGGAAAACTCATCGGCAATGTATTGTCAAGCGGTGCGGAGCCGACACTCAGGAACCTACTCAGCGCTTCAAGGAGCAACAGGGCTAAGGGTATGGATGTATCCGTTAATGATGGATTCGGCGGACTTGAATCACTAAACGTAAAGGGAACGTCGATCTCAGGCCAGATAGATTCGGGCTTTGCGGGAAGAGCGGATTTCCTTTCAAGCCTTGCGAATGAAGTGCTTCAAAAGCTTGATCCCGATACGATACTTAATGCGGGACTTGACCTTGATAAACCGCTTGAAGCTTTCGCATCACAGATAATAGATGTATATGATAAGGAAGAATCAATAAACGAGCAGTTAAAAGAAGATATGAAGGCCGTGAACGAGGCAAGGGCAGTCGATGATAAAGTCATCGAAATGCTTAAGGACTTTAACCAGCCCGTAACGGTCAATAATCTCCTTGCCGCCAATGCCCTTATGATGAACAGGGGCTCTGCCTATAAGACGCTTATGAAAGAGGCCGGCAAAACAGACGAAGACGGAAGCAGCTTAAAGAAAGCGGCACGCAGGCTTACGGATGAGTTTGTAAACAGGGAAAGCGCGGATGAGAGTTATTCCGAATTTACTGAAGAAGCGCTTAAGGCTGTTACGGAAGCCGTTGATGATTCGGTCACAGATATAGACGTAAGGGCACTTAAGCTCCTTCATAAGGAATTAAGCATCGCGGGAAGCCTGTCAAGGCAGCAGAACTATGAGGTTCCCGTAAACATAGACGGTGAATGGACATCGATAAACTTAAGGCTTGTCAGCAATTCCGATGAAGAAGGAAGTGTGATCGCAACGATGGATACCGGAAAGTACGGCAGGGTAGCGGCAAAATTCCTTATGACCGGAAAGGAATGCAGGGGTTATATAACCAGCGACAGACAGGATGGGATTGATTCTTTAAAGAGCCTTAAAGATGAGCTTGCCGGACTTATTTCAAAAGACGGCCGCAGTGTTAAGGAACTTGATTTTGTCAGGAGCGATAAACTTGACCTTAATGATTTTGCAAGGGAAGAAGGAGAGGGTGCCGCAAATGTTGATTCTGCGGACCTTTACGAAACGGCAAAGGCATTTTTGAGTATAATAAACAGGTAGGAGGAACGGGTTATGAAGGTTAATTCAAACATTCAGGCAATGATAGCGGGGAACGTACTTAAGAACAACGAGACAAGGCAGTCGGATTCTACAAGAAAACTGTCAAGCGGCTATAAGATCAACAAAGCCAAGGATAATCCGGCAGGCATGGCGATCTCGAACAGGATGCGCGCTCAGATACAGAGCCTTAACAGGGCAAATCAGAATGCGTCCAATGCAGTAAACGTTATCGAGACGGCAGAAGGTGCTCTTGGAGAGATCCAGGATATGATCCAGAGGATGAGCGAGCTGTCGATAAAGGCAGCAAACGGAACCAATACTACTGAGGACCGTGTAGCTATCCAGTCGGAGATCGATCAGCTTACAAAGGAAATACAAAGGATAGCAAAGGATACCGAGTACAACGGACAGAACCTTCTTGGCGGTGAGCAGGCACTTAAAGGGTATGTTACGGATCCCAATGCACTGGGACTTAATGTAGTGGATTACGATCCCGATTTCCCGGTAGGTAAGAATTATGATATCTCATTCAGCAAAACAACGGATGCAGATGGAAATACAGTCGTTGATAAGAACAGCGTGGTATTTAACGTAGACGGAGCACCTACGACCGGAAAGGTTGAGGTTAACGGCGATAAGATCACGATCACAAATGCAGACGGTTCAAAGCTCATGCTCAGGGCGGATGCGACACTTCCCGACAGTGTATCGAAAGTAGGCCTTGAAATAAACGGTATCGGCGGAATGAAGATCCAGGTCGGAGCATCTGAGGGACAGGAGATCAATATCGTAATTCCCGAAATATCACTTGATAATCTCAGCCTTAAGGGTATTGACGTAAGGACGGAGGAAGGGGCAAAGAAGGCACTCGATCAGACCAAAGCGGCTTTGTCATTTGTATCATCCGTAAGGTCAAGGCTCGGCGCGTATGAGAACAGGTTTGAAAACACCATCTCAAACCTTGATGTAGCGGAGGAAAACCTCACCAAGTCATATTCAACTATAAAGGATGTCGATATGGCTGATGAGATGGTCGAATACACGACTCTTCAGGTACTCGTGCAGGCCGGAACATCGATGCTCTCACAGGCTAATGAACAGCCGCAGCAGGCTCTTCAGTTATTACAGTAAAGATCATAAGAGGACAGGATAATGACCAAAGAACAGATACAGGAATATACATTAAAGATCACACGCGCAAACAGGAGCGAGCTTATCGTTATAGTCTATGACCTTGCTATCGGTTATATAGAATCAGCAATAAAGGCTTACGACAGCCATGATATGGAAGCTTTCAGCGCAAACAGCAGATATGCCAACAAGTGTGTCGGAGACCTGCTGGAGGCACTTGATTTTAACTATGAACCGGCATACCCGTTAATGAGGATATATGTTTTCATCAGTAAACAGATATCCTTAGCCCCCATAAAGAAGGATAAGGGAACGCTGGAGATAGCACTCAGGCAGCTTAAAAAACTGCGTAAGTCATTTGAGGACATTGCCGCCCAGGATGATTCCGAACCGCTTATGGAAAACACCCAGGATGTATATGCGGGACTCACATACGGACGCGGAAGCCTTAATGAAAATGTCGGCGGTTCACAGAACAGAGGCTTCACGGTGTAAATGAGGCAAAAAATTAAGTTTGTTAAATATATACAAAAATCACCCTGAATGGCAGGGTGATTTTTTTGATAAGCCTTGTCGAACTTGCACAAAGATGATTTTTCTTTTCAAAATGCCTTTACAAATCAAAACCTGTTTCATATAATGCAGTCACGTTTTAGATCACAGCTTGGAGCATTTCATATCGTATCTGTTTTATATCTCATTTGATACGATGTTATATTGTTCATTCGGAACCGTATATATGGTTCCGGTCGGATCATTCACCCGGAAAGCGAATTAATCGGAGGTTGGTTTGAGTATTAGGAGTATGGTCATCTGCGTCCGTGACGGAGATTACGGCAGCAGGCTTTCGGATTATATAAGGCGCAGCGAATGCGGCTATGATGTGATGCTGTACACGGATCCCGACAGGTTCCGTGCCGAATGGGTGCAGCGAAATATATCCCTGCTGCTTATGGAGGAGGGATTCCTTACACAGGATATTACTACATTCGGCGTTGACAGTGAGGATGAAAACATATCGGCAGATGTGTGCTGCATCCTTACGGATGACCGTGATAAGGCCGGATGTGAGGGTGTTATATACAAGTATCAGTCTGCGGCAGATATCATAGCCGGTATAGGCGGCGAACTGAATGCTTCTCACAGGATAATAAACGAAAACCGCAAAAGCGAAGGCACCGGGATAATAGGTGTATATTCACCGGTCAGCCATGTATTGAAAACTACATTTGCCATGACTCTCGGCAGGATACTTGCCGGTGCACAGGACGTTTTGTACATAAACATGGAAGGGTATAACGGGCTTAAAAGGATGCTTGATATAAGCAGTGAATACAGCCTGCAGGATATGATATACGAATACTCCTTAAGGCCTGATATGCTTGGCGGACTCCTTACAAAGTATATTGCATCGGTTGACGGACTTAACATCCTTTTACCGGCGCGCTGTCCTTATGAACTGCAGGAGATCGAATCATCGGTATGGCTTTCTTTATTGAGTGATCCGGCGGTATGCGGGAAATACGGGAACATCATACTGGATATTTCGGATGAGATACGCGGCACGATGGAACTTTTAAATGTCTGCAGCGTCATCTATATGCCCGTAAGGAGGGATGAGACAGCGGTTGCCAAGCTTAAGGATTTTGATGAGGCATTGTTAAGATATCCCGGAGGCGAAAGCATCATGAACAGGATAGTCAGGCTTAAGTTCCCATATTTTGAGGATACGGATATTCCGCTAAGCAGTCACGGGAACGGTATGCTCGGGAAATATATAAGGCAGGAGATACTAAAGGATACCGGAACGATAAATGAACAGTGATCGGAACATACTTGATGCGAGCAGGGAAATAAGGGATGAAGTGCGATATGACCTGGAAGGAAGGTTTGATGTAACAGATAACGAAGTCCTTACGATCATAGATGAAAGGATAAGGCTTAAGACCAGACAGCATGCCATGCAGCTTTCCGAAAAGCTTGCGATAAGAAAGGAAGTGTTCAATTCCATACGCAGGCTGGATGTCCTGCAGGAACTCATAGACGATCCCGGGATCACCGAGATCATGGTAAACGGGATGCATTCCATTTTTATCGAAAAGGACGGCAGCCTCAGGGATACGGGCAGGGCGTTTGATTCTGCCGACAGGCTCATGGATATCATACAGCAGATAGTGGCAGGCGCGAACAGGACCGTCAATGCGGCATCACCGATAGTTGATGCAAGGCTTGACGACGGCTCCAGGGTTAATGTGGTGTTAAGCCCGGTCGCACTTAACGGCCCGATACTTACAATAAGGCGATTTCCCAAGGTACCGATGAGCGGTAAGCGGCTGGTGGATACGGGCTCCGTAAGCAGGGAAGCGCTTGAATTCCTTGAAATGCTCGTAAGGGCAAAATACAACATACTGATAAGCGGGGGCACGGGCGCCGGAAAAACTACCATGTTGGGAGTACTTAGCGGTGCAATACCGGCAAACGAAAGGATAATAACGATAGAGGACAGTGCCGAGCTTACGATACAGGGTATCGATAATCTGGTTTCCCTTGAAGCGAGGAATGCAAATATAAAGGGATGCGATCCCATAAGTATCCGGGACCTTATAAAAACAGCGCTCAGGATGCGGCCTGACAGGATCATTGTCGGGGAGGTAAGGGGTGCCGAGTCCATAGATATGCTTCAGGCTATGAACGTGGGGCAGGACGGTTCGATGTCCACCATCCACGCAAACAGCGCAAAAGATGCACTGTCAAGGCTTGAAACGATGATGCTTCTTAATACCGATATCCCCATATACGCATTGAGGAGGCAGATGGCATCGGGTATTGACTTCCTGGTTCATCTGTCAAGGTTAAGGGACGGGAGCAGGAAGGTTATCGAAATAAGGGAGATAACGGGATGTTCCGATAATGAGATACACTCACATAACATATACCGGTTTGAGGAAACGGGTGAGGTTAAGGGTAAGGTGCAGGGCGGCCTTGTAAAGGCCGGTGATATTGAAAATACGGATAAGCTGAAAAGGGCAGGTATAAAGTATTAGTGGATTACGATAAATACAGGATGAGTAAAACAGAAGTGTTAAAGTACACGGCAATATATATTGGTGCCGCACTGTTAATATCATATGCCTTTTATGATTCGCTGTATGCATCAGCGGTATTTATCCCTGCAGCCATCCTGTATTTTAAACATGTTAAGGAGGAACTTAAGAGGGCAAGGTGGGAACGGCTTATACGGCAGTTTAAGGATATGATAGACGGAGTATCCACCGCGATGCAGGCGGGATATTCAGCCGAGAATGCCTTCCGCGAATCATACAGGGATATGCTGAAGCTGTATGGAAATGAAAGCCTTATAGTATCGGAGCTTGAATCGTTTTTTGCAAAGCTTGATACGGGAGTGGCGCTTGAACTCATACTTAAGGATTTTGCCATGCGGGCGGGGATGGAGGATATTACCGATTTTGCGGAGATATTCACGATAGCCAAGCGTAACGGCGGAGATATGAGCGATATCATAAAAAACACGGTAAGGATAATGAAGGAGAAGGAGGAGACGGAAAAGGAGATACAGGTGATCTTATCGGGCAGGAAATTTGAGCAGAAGATAATGTGTATCATTCCTTTCGGGATAATCCTGTATCTTAAGATGTCAGGCGGAAGCTTTATCGCAGGCCTTTATCATAACGCCGTGGGAGTTACTGTAATGACGGTATGCTTAGCTGTTATGGCCGCGGCATATTATCTTTCGCGCAGGTACATAAATATAAAGGTTTGATGAAGCGATATCGGAGGGACGGATGTTGATCTTATACGGGTCACTGGCATTGGCCGGAACGGTGTTCTGTATTGTTTATTTCAGGCTGCCGCAGGAAAAGCAGCTTAAACTTATAAGGCATATAAGCAACGACAGGGTAAGGTCGGATCTAAGGAAGGCGGACCCTTCCGGAAATGCCCTTAAGGGAAGCATTGACCATTATAAAAAGAAAATAAAGATAACTGTACTCGTAATGACTGCAGGCTCGCTGCTTGCCTGCATGTATGAATACAAGGTTGGGATCACACATGAACTTATAGAAGGAAACAGGATAACCAGGGAGGATTATACCGGCGGGAGTAAGAAAGTACGGCTTAAGGTAAGCGACGGTTCCGGCATGGATGAGGAATCCATTAACGTGTCGGTGAGCAGGCGAAAATACGATACGGAACAGCTTGAAGATATGGCAATACAGGCTGAAGAAGTGCTGATGCGCGAAATGCTCGGGGACAATGACTCTCTTGACAACATCCGGTACGATATGTCGCTGCCGGGATCACTGCCGGATTATCCGTTCAGTATTACGTGGAGGATAGATGATCCGCTGCTGATGAGCAGGAAGGGTGTGATAAACCGTGACAGATACGATGAAAATGATACGGAGGCAGTAAATGAAGGTATACTTACCGGCATTCACTGTGAGCTGAAATATGAGGATTACGTATATGGGATCGACCTTGCGGCAAGGATATTTCCGGTAAGGTTAAGAGAACTGACCCTGGGCGAATACATAAATGAACTGATCCTTAAGGAGGATAAAGAAACCAGGGAGGATCCGGAACTTAAACTGCCTCAAATGGTTGAAGGCAGGAGGGTTGAATATGAGGAATCATCGGATTTAAGGAGTGTTTTAATCCTGCTTTTTACGGTTGCGGCGGCAGCGCTTATGTATTACAGGGAGGATCGCGAATTAAGCGACAGGGTTAAGAAGCGTAATGCCGAGCTTATTAGGGACTATCCGGGACTTGTAAACAGATTTGCGCTTTTTTATTCCGCAGGCCTTACCTCAAGGGGGATATGGCACAAGCTGTGCAGGGATTACAGGGAATCGCTTAAACAGGGAGGAAAGAAAAGATACCTGTATGAGGAAATGCTTTTATGTGAGGGAAGGATGAATGAAGGAATGGGTGAACTTGCGGCATATGAAGCATTTGCATCAGCATGCGGGCTGCTTAAGTACAGACAGTTCATAAGCCTTGTTTGCCAGGCTGTCGGCAGGGGAAGGGAGGATATGATCCTGAAGCTTGAAGGCGAGGCCTGCGAAGCATTTACGGAAAGGAAGAATCATGCAAGGGAACTTGGCGAAGAAGCAGGAACAAAGCTGCTTTTTCCGATGATCATGATGCTGATAGTCGTATTGATGATAGTAATGATACCGGCATTTATTTCATTCAGGTGATACAAAAGGAGGATACATGACAGGAAACATTATAAGGGAACTTAAAAGGCTGACAAAACGTTTTAAGGTAGATGACAGTGGGATAGGAGTTGTTGAACTTATCCTTATCCTGGTCGTTCTGATAGGTCTTGTTGTTATATTCAGGGATCAGCTGACATCACTTATAAACGGGATATTTGAAAGAATAGTAAATGATTCTCAGGCGGTATAGAGGTCGTAAGATAAACGGTGAGATAACCGTTTTCCTTGCCCTTATAACATCGGTCCTGACGGGACTTATCATAGTTTTGATCGAAAGTGCAAGGCTGCAGCTGATAAGGATGAATGTGGAGGCTCTTATGGATACCGGGCTGACCTCATGCTTTGGTGAGTATGACAGGAAACTGTTTGACAGGTATGACCTTCTTTTCATAGACAGCAGTTACAGGGGACAGGGTGAACCGGGTATTGAAGGTGTGATCGACCATCTTAAGCAGTATATGTCGGCAAACAGTGATTATTCCGAAACCGACTGCCTGGGTGACTGGTACGCGGAAAGCATTATTGAGGCCGGATCCGATAAGTGGGAGCTTTTAAGTGACGGTAGTGGAGAAGTGCTTAAGTACCAGGCATCAAGATATATCGATGAATACGGAGAGATCAAATATTCCGATGCGATCCGTACAAATAAAGCTGCCGTCGACAGTATAAGTGAGATCGATCTTATCGGGGAATGGGATGCTGTACTTGCCGCGATTGACGGATATGGAATGCCGATCATCAATCCGGGAAAGATAGTAAGGGAGATGGTGCTTAATGAGGATGATTATTTAAACAGCGCACATTTGTCGGCCGTAAGCATAAGCGATCTTCCTTCGAAAAGGAGCCTTTTAAGCGGGAACGGTGCTCCCGACGGAAACAGAAAGGGAAACGACGAAGCATTTGTTGAATATATCATGCAGAAAGCAGGCTGTTATACCGAGTATACGGACGAACAGATGCTAAGGGCCGAAATTGAATATATCATAAATGGCCAGGGTTCAGACAGGGACAATATGTCATATGTGATAAACCGGCTGCTTAAAATAAGGGAATCCGATAACTTAAGCTGTTTAAGGGCAGACGGAGGCAGGATGGAGGCAGCAGGGATAAAGGCTGAAGAGGTGACCGCCTTATGCCTCTCGGATCCGGAAGGGATGCCGGATGATACACTTACGGAGCTTGTTAAGGAGTCTATAGTATATGCCTGGGCATATGCCGAATCCGCAGTGGATGTCGGCAGGCTCTTAAGCGGCGGTAAATGTCCGGTAAATAAAGGCTCATCGGATATAGTGCTGGGAATTGATGACCTGACCGATTTTGTATCATTTCTCAATCGCCCAGGAGGCCGGGGGATAAGCTATAAGGAATATCTTGGCGTATTTCTTGAAGACACCGATGACGGAATAAGGAGGCTTAAGTGTATGGATGTGATAGAAGGCAACTGCCGGATATTTTACAATGACGGATTAAGGGTGGACGGATGTGTTGATTACCTGAAGGCTGCGGCCGGGCTTGAAAGCGGATACGGGTATTCTCATACAATAACCCGGGAGAGGTATTATGAATAATGATATTAAGAAGGGAAAAGGGAAGCCTTACCATCGAGGCATCGCTGGCCATACCGGTATTTATGTTTGCCGTATTTATGGTGATGTCGGTCATAAACCTTATGAGGTTTCATTTAAACCTTCAGGAGGCAGTACATCAGGAAGCTTCAAGGCTGTCGCTTTATGCCTATGATAAATGGGAAGTAAGTGAAGGGTCAGTAAAGTCGGCAATACTTGGCAGGATGGATGATTCTGTTAAGGACAAGGCTCCCGTAAAGGGTGGAGCTGATGCTATAGATCTATGTCTGAGCAGGCTTGACGACAGAGAGATCATCGAGATAAATGCCTCGTATGATGCACAGCTTCCGTATGATCTTTCAGGTATTTTTAACAAAAGGTTTACCGCAAGGTGCCTTATGCATACTTATATCGGTTATGAAAAGGGGCTTGCGGATGTTTCTGACAGGTTAAAAGACGAGGAATACGTATATGTTACCGAAACCGGAACAGTATACCACAGGGACAGGGAATGCACTTATCTCAGGTTGTCCATAAAGAAGGTAAGCAGGGATTCGGTCAAGGATTTAAGGAACAGCAACGGTCATAAATACTATCCCTGCGAAAAGTGCGGAAAACGGGCCGGAAGCACGGTATATATAACCAAGGACGGAACCTGTTATCACGGAAGTCTTGACTGTTCGGGACTTAAAAGGACTATACACTGCATACCGCTTTCAAAGGTGGGAGGAAGGGGTCCGTGTTCAAGGTGTTCCAGATAATATAAAGGGAACAGATGATACTATTAAGCTTATTATTACTTATCATGTGCAGTTATACAGATCTACGGGAACGCGGCATAAGCGTTATGCTGCTTGCCGCGTTCCTCACATCTTCAATACTGCTGATGATCGGTGTTTCAATACTCGGAGATAAATATGTAATGCTTAAGGGCATGTTGTTATATGAGCCCGGTGTGTTAAGCATTGTGTCCGCACTTGTCCCCGGCATAGTTCTGTTTGCCGTGAGCAGGATATCCGGCGGAGCTGTGGGTATGGGCGATGTATATCTTATCTTCATACTTGGATTTATGATCGGTTTTGAAAAGATAACTGCACTTATATTTGTGTCGACAGCGATAACTGCGTTGTTTGGCATGTTTTATATGATATCCGGCAGGGGTGGACGTAAGGACAGCCTTCCTTATGCACCGTTCATGCTGGCTGCATATATCTGTATCATGAGTTTTTTGCATATGAAAGGAGCGGCTTAAATGATGAAAAAAGGCAGCCTTACGATCGAGCTTTCACTGATCATGCCGGTTATACTGGGTTTGTTTGTCGTAATGATATTCACGGGATTTATACTGCATGATAAATGCATTGTAAATAAAGCCTGTCTGAGTGCGGCACTGCGCGGAAGTCAGGAAACCGATGATGCAAAGGCCATGGATATGGCAGGCAGGGCGATAAGTGAGGTTATTCCCGGGCGTCTCCTTTGTAAATGGACGTATGATACGTCCGTTGATGTGGGAGAGGATGAAGTCAGGGTATCGTTTAAAGGTACCACCGGAGTCACGGGAGGACTGGCAGGCAGGCTGCTTGAAAATAAAAATACGGTTCATGATTATGAATGTAATGCCGGCCGTCTTAACAGGGCGGACCATTTACGGAAAAACAAACAATGATCGATAAGCGGGGTGAAGGAAATGTTCAGTGAAAGGTATGAGAGCGGGATAAACGGAAGATGCCTGATACTTGAAGGTGATGATAAAGCGGATAAGGGCTACATTACAAGGATGATAACGGAAAACCGCATTCCCGGGTATCTTGCTTGCAGCGTGGTTTATGCGGACGGATGCATAGGATATGTTTATGATGTTACGGGAAAGAAAAGCCTTGCTGAAATGTATGAACACGAGGAGATAGGATATGCCGCTTTGTGTGATATCCTGAATTCGCTTGCAACCGCATTGGAATCAACGGAAGAATACCTGCTTCCGACAGAGCATCTTATGATGGATCCGCATCATATATATACGGGGCAGGCTGATAAAAGAAATGCGTTCTGCTATTATCCGGGTACCTATTCGGCTTTGAGCGAATCGATGACCGAAATTGCGGAATTCATCCTTCAGAAGGCTGATCATACGGATGATCCTGCCACAATGCTGGCTTATGATTTTTACAAACAGGTTTCAAACGGTGATTATACAGTACGCATGCTGCTTAACAGAACGGAAGCCATGATCGGGGATGACATTGCAAAAGAGGAATGTCTTGAGAATATGGTGATAGAAGATGATGAACTGTATCCGCCCGCCACGGAGGATGCTCCGGTAATCCCGGCTGCGGGAAAGATGATAATGGCAGTGTGCATAGGGATACTTATGATCATTTCCGGATTTGTACTGACCTCAGAGCTTAATGCGGGCGGTACGGCAGCGTGGCTTATGGCATTTAAGGAAATGAAGCTCCTTGTATGTACTTCCTCGGCTATGTCCGTACTTCTTCCGATATTTATCTTTCTTAAGTGGTTCAATGAATCAAAGATGTATAGGGAACGGGTGGATGCTTACGATAATGACAGGAGTTCGGAGTTATTTTATTTCGGTTAGAAATATGCTATACTGTTAACTGTTCGGGCATCATCCCCAAAACGGATATCCCGGGCGGAATCAACGGGAGGGGCATTTTCTATGAAGATCAACA
This sequence comes from Lachnospiraceae bacterium, assembly GCA_017550535.1. Lineage (GTDB taxonomy): Bacteria > Bacillota > Clostridia > Lachnospirales > Lachnospiraceae > UBA2868. Next base: position 172,490 of record JAFZOS010000101.1, on the reverse strand, counting down.
TATATTACGGCGGCCGCGGGATAATTGACGATCCCACCCTGTTTGTGATAGGGAAGATGCAGCAGGTCCTTGATGAACTGAATGTCAAGGTTGAAAAGTTCAATCTTTATGAATTGAAAAATTCGATAACAACACTTCCGGCATCCATAAACGATGCCGACGGAGTGATCCTGGCAACAACGGTGGAGTGGTTCGGTATAGGAGGATATATGCAGCAGTTCCTTGATGCATGCTGGCTGTACGGGAACAAGGAAAAGATCGAAAATACATATATGTGTCCCGTTGTAATGTCCACTGCTCCGGGCGAGAGGGAGGCCATGACGAGCCTTGAGCTTGCATGGGAAATGCTCGGAGGACTGCTTTGTACGGGATTGTGCGGTTATATAGATGACATGGTATCTTTTGAGCTTAATCAGGGATATCTAAGTGTCATAGAAAAGAAAACCGAAGCACTCTACAGGACGATATCACAGAAGACAAAGGCATTACCGTCAAGCAACAAGGCAGTGGTAAAGGCAGGAAGCACTCCGAGGAATATACCTCTTACTCCGCAGGAGTCGGAACAGCTGTCAAAATATGCGGCGGATGAGACCTATGTACAGCAGCAGAAGGAGGATATCGAACAGCTGGCGGAATTGTTCAGGGGTAAGATGGAGCATCTGGGCGTTGATGAAAACATGCTGTATGTCAATGATTTTAAGGACAACTTCCATCCCACACAGAGTGTTAAAGCGGTTTATAAATTCATGATAAAAGACAGGAAGAAGCCGCTCATCCTTGATATTTCCGATTCGGAGCTTGACTGCTACTACGGTAATCACGACGATCCTCAGGTTGTCTGCAAGGTATCGACAGAGGTGATGAACCATATAGTTGCCGGTCAGATGAGTTTCCAGAGGGCATTTATGTCGGGCGAAATGAAGGTTAAGGGTGATTTCAAAAAACTGAGGATGCTCGATCAGATTTTCACATTCAGCAACGAAAGCGAATAAACAGACAGTCGGTATTTTGGAGGTATATGATATGAAGGATGATTGTATTTTCTGTAAGCTTGCAAACGGGATCTTCGATACAAACGTTATATATGAGGATGATGATTTTACGGTAATACTGGACGCGGCTCCGGCTACAAGGGGTCATTCGCTCATCCTCCCGAAGGAACACTATGCAAATATATATGAACTTGATGAGGAGATCGCGGGCAAAGCATTTAAGCTTGCGAAGAAACTTGCGTCTAAAATGACTGATAAGTTAGGCTGTGACGGCTTCAATGTAGTTCAGAATAACGGCGAATCGGCAGGACAGACAGTATTCCATTTCCATATGCACCTTATACCCAGGTATAAAAATGACGGCGCATTGCTCCAATGGAAGCCTACCGAACCAAAGCCGGAAGATCAAAAGAAGCTGTGTGAACTGCTGTCCATGTGATCTAAGATAATTCCTTTATAAGGGATATTATCGTGTCTATCGCATTATTCTGACCACTTGATGACATGGCGGCTATGTATTTATCGCGGTCCCTGTACAGCTCATCTACCATATCAAGGAGGAGACGGTCTGTAAGTTCGTCTTCGGTAAGGAGCAGGGAATATCCCTGTTTTTTAAAAGACCGGGCATTGAGCAGCTGGTCACCGCGGCTGCTTGCAGACGGCAGCGGTATAAGGAGGTTTGGCTTTTTGAGTGCGAGCAGTTCGCATATCGCATTTGCTCCGGCACGTGAGATAACGATATCGCTTAAGGCAAACAGGTCCTTTAGCTCGTCGCTTATGTATTCATACTGGCGGTAACCCGGCGTATCGTTAAACGTATCATCCGATTTACCCTTTCCGGTAAGATGTATGACATTATACTTTTTGGTAAGTTCAGGCAGTACATTGCGTACTGCTTTGTTTACGTTTGCGGCACCCAGCGATCCTCCGATCACCATTATAACGGGCTTGTCATCCGTAAATCCGGTAAATGCACGTCCTTTATCGATATCGCCCTCAAGGAGTTCCCTTCGGATGGGCGAGCCGGAGAGAACAGCCTTATCTTTTGGCAGCAATGACATGGTTTCGGGGAAGTTACAGCATATCCTGCGGGCTGATCTAAAACAGAGCCTGTTTGCAAGCCCGGGCGTCATATCGGATTCATGTATGACGGCCGGAACCTTTGCCCGGCCGGCAGCCAGCACGACAGGTACCGATACAAAACCGCCCTTGGAAAACACTACATCCGGCTTAAGTTCCTTAATGAGCTTACGTGCTTCGAAAAAGCCCCTTATCACCCTGAAAGGATCGGTAAAATTCTTAAGGGAGAAATACCTTCTTAACTTGCCGGATGAGATACCGTGATAGGGTATACCGATATCCTCCATAAGGGTTTTCTCGATCCCTGTATAAGAACCTATGTATTGAATATCAAAACCAAGCTCCTTAAGAGATGGTATGAGTGCGATATTCGGTGTTACGTGGCCGGCAGTTCCGCCTCCCGTAAGTACTATTCTTTTCATTGCACCAGGTATTCCTTTCGATGGGTGACAGGTCAAAACGATACAGTTGATTGTAGCATGAAATGATCAAAAAAGCCACGTTGCGATTGTATGATCAACCCCTGCATGATAAAATAAACAGGTAATTCATACACATGTGATAAGGACGGATACGATGCAGGACGGAAGGAAACGGATATTCAATATAATTGAGATAGGCAACAAGGAAGATGTACCGAGTGCCGTATTTGACGGCTTCATAGTCATAGTCATACTTTTAAACCTGTCCGTCACGCTTGCGCAGACCTTCGATCAGCTTGAGCCGTATGCCGGAGTATTGGGTATCATTGAGCTTATAACGATAGTGATCTTTACCGTCGAATACATACTTAGGGTATGGACGGCAGATTATCTTTATCCTGACGAGAAGGTTAAATGGAAGGCACGCCTTAAATTCATCATATCGGTTTACGGACTTATTGATCTTTTCACAATAGTTCCTTATTTCCTTCCTTTCATCTTTCCGAACGGAGCGGTCGCATTCAGGATCTTAAGGGTCATAAGGATATTCAGGCTGTTTAAGATAAATGCGCAATACGATGCATTTAATGTGATAGCCAGCGTTATAAAGGAGAAGAAGAATCAGCTTATCTCTTCGATATGCATGATCCTTATTCTTATGGTGGCCTCATCCCTGTGTATGTACAGCCTTGAGCACGAGGCGCAGCCGGAACAGTTTAAGAATGCATTTTCCGGGATATGGTGGTCTGTATCGACTCTCCTTACCGTCGGATACGGTGATATCTATCCGGTTACAGTGGCGGGCCGTGTAATGGCCATTATCATTTCGTTCCTGGGAGTGGGGATGGTCGCAATTCCGACAGGTATAATATCTGCCGGATTTGTGGAGCAGTATACCGAGTTTAAGATGATGGGCGGATCCGTAAAGGATGCCGGACTTAAATACATTACTTCAAGGATAAGTGAAGGAAGCGGTTTTATAGGAAAAAAAGTCGGGGAGGTTGAATACATGCCCGATATGATCCCCATCATGATAATACGGGGTGATGAGAAGCTTTTGCCGGGGCCCGAGCTTACCTTTGAGAGGGATGACCTTCTGGTACTGGGAGTCAATACATTAGGTTAGATCGGGGCCGCTGCCCTTATCGGCTTTTCTTTTTATAAACGAAGCCCTTCCGTATGAGTCATATTCTTTGACATATTCGTAACTGCCGTCATTGTCGTTTCTTGTATCTTCATATCTGCGTATCACATCACGGATGCGATCGACACTCAATGATCCCGAATCAAGGTATTTATATATCTCCTCGGGAGTGTATCCGCTGTTATGAAGATGTCTTATAGAATCACCGAAAGCGGCATCAAATGCAAAATCGGAAAGGGCCGCTTTGAAATACTTATTATCGCTCATATAATGGGTTTTAAGATTATAGCCGGATGACATAAATCCGTTAACGTGGTATAGTTGTATATAGCTTTACGGTAATTATAAACTGCTTGGTCATCAAACACAAGAAACGGCGGGGTAACATTGAACAGGATAAAGAAACTGCTTAAATATCTGATCCGTGACGAACTGACCGCACAGCACCGGCTTGTCAATGCAATACTGGTGGTGGGTATAGCTTCGCTTTTCTTCTGTACCATATTTGATTTTTTTATCGGAACGGGCGCAAGGACATTCTGGATCATGGGGCTTTTGATCCTGTGCTTTGTTTTTTCGCTGTATATCGCAAATGTAAAAAATAAACCGGGTATCGCAGGCATTATACTTGCAGTATCTTCAAATTTTGTCCTTATGCCGATCCTGTTTTTTGCGGAAGGCGGCAAGGAATCCGGAATGCCGATATGGCTTGTGCTCGCAGGTCTGTTCACATGGCTGGTAGTTGAGGGGTGGCCGATATTTCTCATATATGCGGGAGATATCGTTATGTGTGTCATCCTGTTCACTGCCGAATACAATCATCCGGAGCTTGTAAATAAAATGGCAGACCGTAAGGCGGAATTTACGGATTATATATTCGGTATATCGACCGTTATTCTTATCTTCGGCATCATATTCAAGGTACAGAGCCGTATATACGAAAAGCGCAGGATGCAGCTTGAGAATAAGGAGCGGGAGCTGACGGAGATGAATCTTGACCTTGAAAAGGCAAACGAGGCAAAAAGCATCTTCCTTGCCAGGATGTCCCATGAGATAAGGACTCCCATAAATGCGATAATCGGCATGAACGAGATGACACTCCGTGAAAGTTCGGAATCCAATATCCTTAACTACGCGGGAAGTATCGAAACCGCATCTAACACACTGCTTTCACTGATCAATGATATTCTTGATTTTTCCAAGATAGAATCGGGACTAATGAAGGTCATACCCGAGGAGTATGAAGTGAATTCCCTGATCAACGACTGTTACAGCCTGCTTGATATGCGGGCCAAGGGCAAGGGGCTTAAGCTTAAGCTTGAATACAACGAGAAGCTTCCTACCATACTGCTCGGCGACGGAGTAAGGATCAGGCAGATCATCACAAATCTTCTTACAAATGCCGTCAAATATACCGATATCGGAACGATAACTTTTGAGGTCGATTATATCAAGAAGGAAGATCAAAGGATAGATCTTGTAATACGCGTTACCGATACGGGACGAGGTATATCGCAGGAAGATATAGGCAATATCTTTGAATCGTTCTCGAGGGCGGATGAACGCCGCAACAGGAATATCGAAGGAACGGGACTGGGGCTTGCGATCACAAAACAGCTTATCGATTTAATGGACGGTTCCATAAGTGTTAAGAGTCAGCCGGGCGTAGGTTCCGAATTTACGACAGTCATTCCTCAGATCGTTGTGTCAAAGGAACCGATCGGAAATATCAGGGATAAGTTCAATGCCCGCGGCACAACGGGGCAGAATTACAAGGAGAGCCTTATCGCACCGAACGCGAGGATACTTGTTGTCGACGATGTCATGGTGAACCTTCAGATAATACAGCTTCTGCTTAAGCAGACACTTATAAATATTGATACTGCGGAAAGCGGGAAAAAAGCGATCGAGCTATATAAGGATAATCACTACGATCTTGTATTCCTGGATCATATGATGCCGGAAATGGACGGTATCGAAACGTTCATCGAGATAAAGAGGACGGACAGGTATGTTAAAGAACATACTCCGATAGTAGTGCTTACCGCAAATGCGATACAGGGAGCCGACAAGGAGTATATGGCTGTCGGCTTTGTCGATTATCTTACCAAGCCGGTGCAGGCCAAGGAGCTTGAGCATGTATTGATCAAGTACCTGCCTGTGAATCTTGTTACGATGACCGAATAAGGAGGATATAATACAATGATAGTATGTCCCAGCTGTGGGGCCAACCTAAAATTCGATCCCCAAAAACAGCGTATGCTGTGTGAATTCTGCGGATCCGATTTTGACCCCAAGGAATTTGACGTAAAAGCTGACGCACAGGAGCAGCAGATAACCGAGCAAACGGAAGAGCTTGACACATACGATGTAACGGTATTTACCTGCCCGCAGTGCGGCGGTGAGCTGATGAGCGTAGATAACAATACCGCTGCAGCGTTCTGCAGCTTCTGCGGGGCTTCGACGATACTGAATTCTCGTATTTCAAAAGGCAAGCGTCCCGAGTTTATCATTCCTTTCAGCAAGACAAAGGAGGATTGCAAGGAGGCTTATCTTAAGATAGTAAGGCGGGCGCTTTTTATTCCGAGGGAATACAAGAGCAAGGAATGTATCGACGGCTTCAGGGGTATTTATATGCCCTACTGGTCTTATGATGTTAAGCAATCAGGCCCGGTAGGTCTTAAGGGAAAGACGGAGAGCAGGTCGGGGGATTATATAATCACTAAGCATTACAGGCTTTCGGGCGAGATCGATGCTACGTATGAGGGACTAAGCTATGACGCGTCATCATCATTTTCTGACAGCATAAGCGAAGCTCTCGCGCCTTATGATGTTAAACAGCGTGTGCCTTTTGAGCCTTCGTTCATGAGCGGTTTTTATGCCGATATAGCTGATGTTGACAAGTCGATTTATTCAAAGGAGGCTTCGGGCTTTGCATATGACAGGTCGGTCGAGCGTATAAAAAGCGAAACGCCCGAGTTCAGGAAGTATACGATCGAGGATGAGAGCAGGCCGGCAGACAAGGGACCCGGCACGGCATTCTCATCACGCACAATGAAGGGTCATTCCTCGATGTTCCCCGTGTGGTTCATGTCTTACAGGAACGGAGACAGGATCACCTATGCTACCGTTAACGGCCAGACCGGAAAGGTTGCCGCCGATCTTCCGATCGATATAAAGAAATATCTTCTGTTTTCGGGAGTACTGGCGCTTATAATATTTGCGATTCTTAATACGTTCCTTGTACTGACTCCCAAAGCGGTGCTTATCGCAGCCAGCATACTTACGATCGCGGTGTTTGTTATAAATGCCGTACAAAGGAGCACGATAAAGAAGGCGGTCACGGGTGAGGATGATAAAGGCATCCAGAGCGTTAAGGGTACTCCTCAAAACGCGGCAGGTGGTAAGAAAAAGGCGCCGGAGCCCGATATCCCCGAAGCAAAAATGAACTCACTTGAAAAGATCACACTGTTCTGCGGGATCGGATCTGTTGCCATAGCCGCCCTGATGATCTTCTTTTTACATGTTGTTCACGATATGCCTTATTACGTGATGTGTATACTGGATGCCATACTGTTTGCGTTAAGCTTCCGGTTCACACTTAAGAACTATAATATAATGGCCACCAGAAGGCTTCCCCAGTTTGACAGGAAGGGAGGTGATGACCGTGCGTAAGGTTGATTTCATTAAGAATCACATATTTGTAAAGGCGATGTCTTTTATCATGGCAGCAGGCATGGTCATGCTCCTTATGGGAGGACTTACCGCAGTACCGGTTTGGGCGGATGATTCTTACACCGTTGAGCAGGAGGAGGACGATTACGTTCTGTGCAAGAACAGAGACAGCGGGTATGAGATCCTCATTGATGACAGCGCCGATCTGTTTACCGAGTCGGAGGAAAACGATCTGATACCGTATATGATCAACTGTTCCGACGGCGGTTTTGTGATGCTTGTTACAATAGCCGATAACAAATACAATGATGCATACGACTTCTGTCATAGCTATTACCGTTCGATGATCCCGGAAGAGAGCGGAATAATGTTCCTTATCGACATGGATACAAGGGAACTGCGATTCTACAGTGAGGGCAGTTACCACAGGCAGCTGACGGCCGATGTGATGAACATCATCAGTGATAATATTTATAAGATGGCGCATAACGGGGATTATCACGCATGTGCCAGGGAGGCATTTGTAGAAGTTGCCGATGTGCTTGAAGGCAAAAAGATCGCTGCTCCGATGAAGTTCGTATCCAATGCCTGCCTTGCCATACTGCTTGCACTTATCATTAATTACTTTATCGCAAGGGGAGTATCAAAGGCAGTCAAGCCTTCAAACAACGAGATATTAAAGTCCATATATTCAACCTTCGAGTTCAGGAACCCGAAAGTTACATTCTTAAATCAGACAAAGACCTATTCGCCAAGGAGTTCGGGATCCGGCGGTGGCGGCGGAGGTGGCGGCGGCCACTCATCGGGCGGCCACTCATTCTGATGATGATAAGGGGTACCATAAGGTGACAAATTATAAATTTACCATCAGTTACGACGGAACCCGTTATCAGGGTTGGGAACGCCAGCCTTCTACCGATATGACTATCCAGGGCAAGCTTGAAGCCGTACTGTCAAGAATGACAGACACGGAAGTCGAAGTCATCGGTGCCGGACGTACGGATGCCGGAGTACATGCAAAGGCAATGATCGCCAATGCCATGATGGATACGGAGTTATCACCTGAGGAGATCAGGGATTATATGAACCGTTATCTTCCCGATGATATATGCGTAAGGGAAGTTAAGGCAGCTTCGGCGAGGTTTCATTCCCGTTACAATGCGGTCGGAAAAACCTACCGTTATACCTGTTATACGGGACCCGTCAAACCGGTGTTTGACAGAAAATATGTATATTATCTTGAGGAAGATCCCGATTTAGACAGGATGCGGCAGGCAGCGGGATATCTTAAAGGAGAACATGATTTTAAAAGCTTCTGTTCCAATCCGCGGATGAAAAAATCAACGGTTAGGAATGTCGACAGGATAGATATAAGCAGAAAGGGAGCATATATATATTTCACTTATCACGGAACCGGCTTTCTTCAATATATGGTAAGGATACTTACGGGAACCCTTCTTGAAGTCGGATTTGGCAGGCGTACTCCCGAGAGTATGAAGGAGCTGCTTCTTGCAAAGGACAGAAAGATGGCCGGAGCGACTGCCCCGGCACAGGGTCTTACTATGATAAAGGTTGATTACTGAAATGCTCCTTAAGATAGTCGGTTATTATTTCCGCGGCAAGCTTATGACACTTAAGCCCCGGATGAAGTCTTGCACCGACAGTTGTTTCATTTACCATCGGAAGCTGAATATAAGTAACATTTTTATCACCTGTTTCGGTAATATATCTGTTTACCGCTTCCGACAGCGGAAGGCTCAGTTTATAACCCAGCATCCCGTAAAGCCATACGATATGGGATGTAGGGTTATTTTTTCTTACTGTTTTAAGAAATGCGACCGCAGCGTCGGTTATAAGCTTAACATCCCCGCTTGCAAAAGTGCCGTCTTCATTTGTATTAAGCCTGTAAACAGCGCCTGTTTCGGGATCGGTAAACGGCGGCTGGCCGAATCCCGAACAATCGTTGGTACCTAAGTTTATAAGAATCGCATCCGGGATCCATGAGCTGAAATCATATGATCTTCCGGCACCGTATTTATCGTTTGCACCTCCCGATGCAAGTCCGCATATCCTGTCGTAAAATCTTGGTATATAGTGCCTTCGGTCATTATCCCATCCCGAGAACACTCCCCATCCGCCCTGCGAGATCACACGGCACTCGGCATTTAGCATCCGCCCTACGAGGTTTACATAAGTACGACTATAGCTCATACAATACGCTGTCCAGTCCTCGTCTGTAACGGCACCGTAGCTTCCTTCACCTGAGTTGATGCTGTCGCCTATGAACTCAAGCCTGTAGTCATAAGACGGCGGTGCCATGAATTCACCGTCCGTTTCCAGGCCTTTAATGATGATGTTTGTTGTCTTGTCATCGCTCATCGCCTGGAGCTCACGATAGAACTTGATGCGGGTGATTCTTGAGCTGTCTATCCCGCGGAAGAGGCAGATACGGTGACTTCCCTTATCGATCATGAAACGGCTTATGAGTTCGCCGTTTATCTCAATGGCAGCCCACGGTTCAAAATCGGTATAATCCGCTTCGACATCGGCCCACAGCTGCGAGCCCGATACATTGACTTCGATACCGTGGCCGTTTGAAAGAAGGGGCACCACGTCAAGGCCTGTATCCATACGGCCGTGAAGTTTAATATTCCGTATATCCTTAATATTGTGATATGTAAGTCCGCTCATAATGGCATCTCCTTAAATAGTGTGATCCTTGATCCTAAAATAACATGTATTCAAAATACTTTGCCGAAAAGTCGGGATCGTTTGAAAGGACGATCTCCTGTGACACCTCAAGAATTGAGTCGATATCTTTATCGTCGCAGCCTGATAAACCGTATTTTATACAGCCCGCAAGGGATGTATTGCCGGCCGGGACAGCTTTATGTTTAAGCGATTCCGGAAACAGGCCTATTGACAATGCACTGTCTATGTCAAGCGAATAACCCATACCGCCGGCAAGGTACAGCCTGTCGATATCATGGGGAGCCGCACCGTACCTGCTTAATAGGATCTCAAGTCCTGAACGAATCGCGGATTTGGCCATCTGGATATCCCTTATATCCCGCTGGCTTATTATGACAGGGGCAGAATTTCCCGTATCATACGGATAACCCGAGTCAAAATAGGGATCCTTTAAAAGCCCGTTCTCATCAATTATGCCGCTGTTACGGAGGGAAGCCATGCATTTTACGACATCGGTGGCAACATTTATGTGGGTTCCTTCAAATGCGGGACCTGCCGCAGCGGATGCCGTCAGTATGCGCCCGCGATTTCCTATAGCCATTTCACCGTTGGTACCAAGGTCGACAAAAAGGCTGACCTTTTCGGATGAGGCAAAGCCGCAGTCATACAGTCCCGCAACAATATCTCCGCCGATATATGCCGACTGTGCCGGGATGATCCTTAAGGGAAATTCCTCGCCATCTCTGGTTATGTAGTCATCCTTTATCCAGCCTGTGCGATAGGGCTTGAACGGATAATTGACCATATTGTCAAGCGGATAGCCCATGAGCAGGTGGATTATTGTTGTATTGCCTGAGAATACAAGGAACTCGGGAGTTACAGGGAATCCGTCAATAAGTGTGTCGATATCATCCCTTAAGCATTCCATAAGTCCGGTACCGGCGCCGCCTATCTGGGCTTCGCTGCGTGATATGACATCGGCACCGTAGCTGCACTGTGAATTCCTGCGGCTGTCGGTGTATATTTCTTCGCCGGATCTTATAAGCTTTACCGCAATCGTGGTCGTTCCAAGGTCAAAAGCGGCAAAGGTATTTAAAGCTCCCGTATGAGAGGTATCCGGTTCACCGGTAGCTGTAAGTATGGGAGCATCGTTTTCAAGTTCGTCAAGGATCGTGACCTTAATTTCATCGATATCTTGACCGGCAGGTTGAGAAAAACAGGCCAGACGTACTCCGTCGGCATTCTCGTCCTCGCTTAAAAGGCGCATTTCGGCATACGAAGCCTCACAGATACCGGTTTCGTCGAGCAGTATCCTGCATTTTCCGCATTTGTGATGCCCGTTGCAGAAAGCCTTGATGGTAATGTTCTGCCTTCGCAGGGCATCAAGTACGGTTTCGTCTTTTTTACAGTTTATTATGTATTCCCTGTTCATAAGTGTTTAATAAATAAGGCCGACTGCCGCCGGCCTTATTTTTATTCTTCTGATTCTTCTTCCTCATTTGCAACCGCCGAAATCACGGATGTTACCGCGGATACGACAACGGCCGCGACGATCACTACAAAGAGGATGCCTACAAATAGTATCATGATGGTTTCCTTTCTTAATCCGTGAAGTTGTCGAAATAACCCTGTATCAGGATAAACGGTGTACCCTTATCTCCTGAACCGCTGGTTAAGTCACAGAGCGAACCTATAAGGTCGGTAAGCTGCCTAGGAGTTGTTCCCTGAGAAGCCATGTTGCCGACAAGATTTTTGCTCTTTTCCTTAATGCTCTTTGTTATCGCATCCTTAAGCTCCTGTCCGCTTAAGTGCTTAAAGTCATTATCGGCAAGATATTTAAGCTTTAATTCGTTGGGGGTTCCCACCAGTCCGTCGGTAAATGCCGGTGATACCACGGGATCCGCAAGCTCCCAGATCTTACCCTTGGGATCCTTGAAAGCTCCGTCACCGTATACCATTACCTCAACATGCTTTCCGGTTAAAGAAAGCATCTGCTTCTGGATGTCCTCAACCAGGCTCTGGCAGTCCCTGGGGAACAGCTTGACCTTATCCTCGGTCGATTTATTCGATCCGAGCAGGCCGAACTTCTCGTTGTATCCGCTGTCGCCCACCGGAGCGTTCAGTATATCGTCAAGACCGAGCACCGTTTTGGCGCCGGCGGCTTTAAGTATCCTCTTTGTGCGTACCCTGGAATGTATATCGCAGGTGATCACGCAATCCGTATATTCAACTATGGTTTTAGGCTGGTTGGCAAATATGATCTCGATATCGGCGCCTGCATCCTGAACGATGTTTGAATAGTAATCAACATAATCGACACCGGTGAATTCATGCTTGTTATCGCCGAACAGTTTCCTGTATTTTTCAAGAGTAAGCACATCGCTGTAAGGATTGATACCCGCATCATCAAGCTGATCATAGGTAAGGAGTGCGTTTCCGACCTCGTCGCTGGGGTAGCTTAACATAAGCACAACCTTGCGGCAGCCCATCGCGATACCTTTAAGACAGATGGCAAAACGGTTCCTTGACAGAATGGGGAAGATCACACCGACGGTACCGCCGCCTGTCTTTGAACGGACGTCGTCCGCGATGTCGGCAACCGTTGCATAATTACCCTGGGCCCTTGCCACAATCGATTCGGTGAGGGCGATTATGTCACGGTCCCTTATCTGAATATTTTCGCTGTTGCAGGCGTCCATAACACTGCTTACCGCAATATCAACCAGATCGTCGCCCTGCCTTATGATCGGTCCCCTTATACCGCGGGACACGGTTCCTATCAACCTTTCCATAATTATACCTTCTTCCTTTAAAAGCCCTGTATCTGCTAATTTTGTGCGGTATAAATCCCGCAGAATCAATTATACATATATAAATGCCGCTTCGCAAGACTAAATGACACATTGGATCGTACCCTGAGCATAGGGCATGCTTGCATATCAAAGTGTTACTGTGGTATATTTTCTGTAATGGCAGATATAGCTGCACATTTCTTTATGGAGAAGGGAGATTACTGGGATGAAGAAATACGTTGCTGAATTTATCGGTACTCTGGTTCTTGTTTTTATGGGATGCGGAACGGCTATGCTCGTGGGCTGTGACAGCACTTACGGGTGCGGTTATCTGCTTACCGCTCTTGCATTCGGTCTTGTTATAGTAGGTATGGCTTACTGCATCGGAAATATTTCCGGTTGTCATATCAATCCCGCAGTATCGCTCGGAGTATATATGAGTGGCGGCATAAGCGGCGCGGATTTCGGCTGCTATGTAGTGGCGCAGTGCCTGGGCTCGATCGTGGGTTCCGCATTACTTGCCGCGATATTCGGACTCGGCGGTGTGTATGACCTTACCGGCGGATACGGATCAAACGGACTGGCAGGCGTTAACGGCAGTGCGGCAGCAGGCCTTATAGTTGAGATAATACTTACATTTATCTTCGTGCTCACTATCCTTGGAGTTACTTCAAAGAAAGCGGGTCACGGATCGTTCGGAGGCCTTATAATAGGTCTCACCCTTACACTGGTACATATCCTTGGCATAGGCCTTACAGGTACCAGCGTTAATCCGGCAAGGAGCTTAGGCCCTGCGATCTTTGCAGGCAAGTCGGCACTTTCATGTTTATGGGTATTCATAGTGGGACCTTTGGCCGGTGCGGCATTGGCAGCATTTGCATACAAATTCCTTGAGAAGGACGATAAGGAAGACGAAACGGCACCCGAGGAGGACGCCGAATAATAAAAGCAGTTGTAAGTTGCATTGAGGATTCCGGGAAAGAAGAGAGGAAGGGAATGACAAGAGAAGAGGCAAGGAAAAAGGCCGAAAAGCTCGTGGGTATGATGACGGTTGAGGAAAAGGCCAGTCAGTTAAGGTATGATTCTCCCGCTATAGAAAGGCTGAGCATACCGGCCTATAACTGGTGGAATGAAGCGCTCCACGGAGTGGCCAGGGCCGGCCAGGCAACCGTGTTCCCGCAGGCGATAGCAATGGCTGCGGTGTTTGATGAGGAGATGAGTGAAAAGGTCGGAGAGGTTGTATCCACCGAGGCCAGGGCCAAGTACAATGCAGTTTCAGAGGAAGGCGACAGGGACATTTACAAGGGGCTTACGATGTGGTCGCCAAACATCAATATATTCCGTGATCCAAGGTGGGGCCGCGGACATGAGACCCTTGGAGAAGATCCTTACCTTACATCAAAGCTGGGAGCTGCGTATGTAAGGGGCCTTCAGGGCAATGGCGAATGCCTGCGGACTGCGGCCTGCGCAAAGCACTTTGCGGTTCATTCGGGACCCGAGGCGATAAGGCATGAGTTTGATGCAAAAGCAAGTAAAAAGGATATGAGGGAAACATACCTTCCCGCCTTTGAGGAATGCGTTAAGGAAGCAAAGGTTGAGGCAGTTATGGGTGCTTATAACCGCACGAACGGTGAGCCCTGCTGTGCGCACACGGAGCTTATGGAAAACATCTTACGCGGCGAATGGGGCTTTGAAGGCCATTTTGTTTCCGACTGCTGGGCGATAAGGGATTTCCATGAACACCATATGGTTACGAAGACTGTTGAAGAATCAGCTGCCCTTGCGCTTAAGAAGGGCTGCGATGTCAACTGTGGAAATACTTACATACATATGATGAAGGCCTATAATGACGGTCTTGTGACGGAGGAGGACATTACAAAGGCATGTGTACGTCTGTATACGACAAGGTTCATGCTCGGCCTGTTTGATTCCGGCGAATATGACGACATCCCTTACGAGAAGGTTGAGTGCCGGGAACACAGGGAGCTTGCGCTTGAGGTTGCGGAAAAGGCGATGGTACTCCTTAAAAACGATGATTTTCTTCCGATAAACAAGGGAGAGCTTAATACGATAGGTGTAATCGGACCCGATGCCGACAGCAGGGTAGCGCTTATAGGCAACTACCACGGAACATCTTCAAGGTATGTTACGCTCCTTGAAGGGATCCAGGATGAAGTGGGTTCCAATACAAACGTATTGTACTCTCAGGGCTGCCATCTGTACCTTGACAGGGTGGAACCGCTTGCGGTAAAGAACGACAGGCTTGCCGAAGCAAAGGTTGTTGCAAATCATTCGGATGTCGTGGTACTTGTCCTGGGTCTTGACGAAACCCTTGAAGGTGAAGAGGGTGATACGGGAAACAGCTATGCATCGGGTGACAAGGTCGACCTTAACTTCCCCGAATCTCAGACAGAGCTTGCAAAGGCGATCATAGCAACGGGCAAGCCCATAGTCATAGCGGTAATGACAGGTTCCGCAATGGATCTTAAGTTTGCAAAGGAAGCCAGCAACGTTAAGGCGATAATCCAGGCGTGGTATCCCGGAGCTTTCGGCGGAAAGGCTTTTGCAAACATACTGTTCGGCAAAAAGTCGCCGTCGGGCAAGCTGCCGGTCACACTTTACAATTCGCTTGATGAACTTCCCGAATTTACCGATTATTCGATGAAGGGCAGGACCTACAGATACATGGAACATGAAGCCCAGTATCCGTTCGGTTTCGGCCTTACTTACGGAAAGGTAAGCATTAAGTCGGCCGAGCTTGATACGGATGCCTTAAAGACGGCGGTTAAGGATGATGTACTTGAAGCGGTAAATATCGATATTACAGTTGATATTAAGAATGAAAGCAACCGTGAACTGGAGGAAGTGATCCAGATATACATAAAGGACAACGAGTCAAAGCTTGCGGTAAGGAACCACAGCCTGTGCGCATTTAAGAGGGTTGCGCTTAATGCGGGAGAGGAGAAGAAGGTGACTCTTCCCATATCCGGAAAAGCATTTATGGAATACAACGAAGAGGGTAAGCGGGTGCTTGATTCAAAGAGCTTTACCCTGTTTGCGGGCGTAAGCCAGCCGGATGAGGTCAGTGTTTCACTCGGCGGCGTTGAACCCCTTAAAGTGGAAGTTACAATATAAAAAATGGACCATGGGGACGGGGTTAGGGGGCCATTTTTGGGGTTCCAAAAAAATGGCCCCCTAACCCCGTCCCCATGGTCCAAAATTAAAGGAGGACAGGTATGTTATATATTGGTGTGGATTTAGGAACAAGTGCTGTTAAGATGCTGCTTATGGACGGAAACGGAAAGATCGAGAAGATCGTATCCAAAGAGTATCCGTTAAGTTTCCCGCATCCGGGCTGGTCGGAGCAGAAACCCGAGGACTGGTGGGAGCAGTCAATGGCAGGACTTAAGGAACTGACAAGCGAGTGTGATAAGTCAAAGATCGCAGGCATCAGCTTCGGCGGTCAGATGCACGGACTTGTAGTGCTTGACAAGGACGATAATGTTATCCGTCCAGCGATCCTGTGGAACGACGGACGTACCGGCAAGGAAACGGATTACCTTAATAACGTGATCGGCAAGGACAAGCTGTCGCAGTACACGGCCAATATCGCATTTGCGGGCTTCACCGCTCCAAAGATCCTGTGGATGAAGGAAAACGAGCCGGATAATTTTGCAAAGATCGAAAAGATAATGCTCCCGAAAGATTATCTCGCATACAAGCTTTCAGGCGTTCACTGTACCGATGTATCGGATGCTTCGGGCATGCTGCTTTTCGATGTTAAGAATAAATGCTGGTCAAAGGAAATGATGGAGATCTGCTCCGTTAAGGAATCACAGCTTGCGAAGATTTTCGAAAGCTATGAGGTAGTCGGAAACATCAAACCCGAGATCGCCGATGAACTCGGTTTCTCAAAGGAAGTAAAGATCATCGCGGGCGCAGGCGACAATGCGGCCGCAGCTATCGGTACGGGAACCGTGGGCGACGGACGCTGCAACATCTCACTCGGCACCAGCGGAACGATATTCATTTCAAGTAAGGAATTCACAGTTGATGATAAGAACGCACTCCACGCATTTGCACATTCGGACGGACATTACCATCTGATGGGCTGCATGCTTTCCGCAGCATCATGTAACAAGTGGTGGATGGAAGATATCATCGGAACGACCGATTTTGCAAAGGAACAGGCGCCTATAACAGATGACAAGCTCGGTGAGAATCACGTGTACTACATGCCTTATCTTATGGGCGAGCGCTCACCTCACAACAACCCCGATGCAAGGGCGGTATTCATCGGCATGACAATGGATTCAACAAGGGCCGACATGACCCAGGCCGTGCTCGAGGGCGTATGCTTCGGCATCCGTGATTCTTTCGAGGTTGCAAGGTCACAGGGCATTAAGATAGAAAGCACCAAGATATGCGGCGGCGGCGCAAAATCTCCCCTTTGGAAGAAGATGATGGCCAATGTTCTGGGTATCCCGGTTGAAGTCATCGAATCGGAGGAAGGTCCGGGCTACGGCGGAGCGATCCTTGCCGCGGTAGGCTGCGGTGAATATGCATCTGTTGAGGAAGCGGCTGACAAGCTTGTAAAGGTTATTGATGTGGTTAAGCCCGATCCTGAGCTTACGGCAAAGTATGAGAAGCGTTACCAGTATTTTAAGAAGCTTTATCCTACTATGAAATCACTGTTCGGGGCTGAATGATCAACGCTGAAATGATAAATGCTTAAGACAGGGGGGACGGTTATTCCGTCCCCCCCTGTTCTTACTTAAGATCATTTCATCATGTTTTGAATATGCTTTCTCTTTTATTCTTTTTATCTTCGTACAGATCGGCGTCGGCTTTATCAAGCATATCGGATAGTTCGACATTCAGGTTGCATTCAAACCTGCAAAATCCCATACTTACGGAAACATAATAAACCTTATCGGTAGCTGCATTCTGCCTTTCGGTCTCTTCTTTTACCCTCGTACGTATCTGCTCATATGATGTGATTTCCCGATCTTCGATATAGAAGACGCAGAATTCGTCTCCTCCGAAACGTGCTACGACAGGATCATTTTCACCAAAGCTTTTCTTAAGTATATCCGCGACCATACGTAGGGAAAAATCACCGTCGTCATGTCCGAACCTGTCATTTATTACTTTTAAATTGTTCATATCGGCAAAGATCAGCACACCGGTCTTTCCTTCGTTTTCCGGCTTTTCTATCTCATCGCGGACCATGGTAAGGAATCCTCTTCTGTTAAGAAGCTGGGTCAGTTCGTCGGATTTGGATAACTCATCGAGGATCTCGTTTGCTTCTCTTATCTTTTTAAGGCTTCTTTTCAGCTTCTTTTCATTATCCTCACGGTTTTTAAGAAGCTCAACGGTCTTTATGGCTGCACTTGTCTGATATACACTGGTCATGACATAGTTGATATTTGTCTCATTTACCTCGAAAACCATGAATCCGTACTGTTCTTCCCCGGAAAACAGCATGGAAGCAACGGCACAGGTCTGCTTTTTGCGATCTGCAAACATATTGATAAACAGGTCATCAAGAAGAATCACCTGCTTCTCGCCTTCCGGAGTAAATACTTCTCCGTCGTTCTGATATGCCTTAAGCAGCATGTTTTCGGGAATCTCCGCATGCTCGTTTTTTCTGACCGTACGCCTGAATACAAACCGGAACAGATATGTGCTGTAAAACCCGTAGCTTGCCAGTGTTTCGATCATGGATGAAAACATGACATCATCTGAAACGGCATAGTTTAATATGTCCCGCAGGAATGTGGTCGTGACATAGTTTAACAATTCCACATCTCCCTGCATCTTATCGACGCTTTTTCGTGAATTGACGGCTTCATTGTTGTACATCAGCTGATATGCCTCAAAAAAGATACGATGCCAGTGTTCATCGCCGTTATACTGCGCCATAAGCCGGTAAAAGCGATCCAGAAGATAATAGACTTTGTCTATATTGGTAAACGGTTCAAGCTTTGTCCGGCAGAGCTCGGTTCCGACAAGTATCAGTTTCTGCATTGCATCCTCATACTGTGCCGGATCGTCACTTAAACTGTCTGATACATATTCAATAAACAGCTTAAGAAGCCCTTCTATTTTTGCAGCGCCTTCTTCATAATCATTTCCGTTGAAAATATAGGCTAGAATCGTTTCCATTGTTTTGCCGTGACGAGACCGGTCCTGAATGTCCGCAAGAGTAAGCGGCAGGACAGAATGATCCTCGTTAAGGCATCCGCAGGACTGCCTTTTTATCAAAGTTGAATTGATCGTAACATCAGATACTTTCCCCGACAGAATGCTTTTAACGGATTTGACTGCCTTGTATCCGAGACTGGCAGCATCCGCGCGTACCGTAGTGATATTAGGCTCGACTATGGATGCACAGTCCGCATCATCAAAGCCCATCACGTGTATGTCTTTGCCGATCTTAAGGCCGCGCCTTTCAAAGACCCGATAACCGCCTGTTGCCATATAATCATTTGCAAAGACCATTCCGTCCATATCGGGATGTGCATCAAGCAGCTTTTCGACTTCATCTTCACAGAAAGGGGAAAAATCGCCCTGACCCTCAAGCGACGGATCGACATCCATTCCGCATTCTTTCAGGACCTGACGGTAAACCAGATGACGTTCGATAGCATCGGGAGTGCCCGCCGGACCTTTCATAAAGCCGATCTTTTTGCAGTGATGGTCTATAATAAGATGACGTATGCCCTCAGCAAGACCTACCCTGTTGTCAAAACATACGCTGGGATAACCTTCTCTGTGCGAAGTGAGCAGAATGACCGGTGCATCAATAAACAAACGCAGGATATCTTCCTTCTGTTCGGGACTCATATGCATACCGATCGTGCTGATATCTATAAGAAAAGCATCAAATCCGGATTTCTGTGCGTAATTAAATATGTCATTGAACTGATAGTCATAATCATTTATGCTCTTATCAAAAAAGGGCGGATTGAAATATCTGCCGGGGAAGATCACAAGATTACTGTCTGTCTCCGCAGCTGCAGCCATGGCGCCTTTACAGAGCCGGCGGGTAAAATAGTTGTTAAATGCTCCAACCATCAATGCGATATTGAGTCTTTTATCTTTCACCCTTGATAAACCTTTCTGCAGTACTTAATGCTAACCCATCATAAAATCACTGTTCGGAGCTGAGTAATCAACACCTAAGTAATCCTTGATTATAAGGCATACCCCGCCAAGTAATATGGAAATATCCTGAAGACCGGATGGAACAAGAGTACAATACTTGTTCATCCGGTTTTTCAGCTGGTCGCGGATGCGTTCGTGAAGTTCCGGTATATTTATCGTGAAACCGGAGTTTATGACTATAACGTCGGGATTGAAAGTGTTTAAAAGATTGTTTACGGCAACGGCCGTATAGCGCACAAACTGGTCGACCAGGTCGGATGCTGTCTTGTCGCCTGAATTATAGGCAGCTACGAATTCCTCGATCGTAACCTTTTCAAGTTCTCGTATTTCAGCATAATCAGTAAGAATCGCACGCTCGGAGGCGTACTGCTCAAGGCATCCGTGGTTGCCGCAGGGGCACTTGCGCCCGTCAACGTTTATTATCGTATGACCTATCTCACCGGCATTGCCGTTTATTCCCGTATACAGCTTTCCGTCTATGATTATGCCCGCACCGACACCTGAATGAACGCTTAACCCTATCATATTGGGAACGTTGTAGCAGAAGCATTTTTCGCCTATGACCGACAGGTTGGCTTCGTTTTCCAGAAAGACGGGAACCTCAAAATGCTCGCTTAACCTGTCCGCAAACGGAAGTCCCGAGTAATCGTAATAGGGAGCAAACAGTATTTCATTTCCGTTCGTGACTCCGTGAACGCCGATAGCGATGCCTGCCAGACCGAACGGCGTTTCAGGGAGCTCCGCAAGGCTTAAGTTTATGATATATATAAGGCCGCTTATTATGTTGTCCCTTGTGTAGTTGTTCGGGAACATCTTAAGGCCGCAGTCGTTGCCCTTTAAATCTGAGGTGAAGGCGGTAATCGTGTTTACGCCAAGGTCGATCGATATTATGTGGCCGTTTTCTTTGCAGAATTCAAGCAGTATCGGCTTACGGCCCAGAGATGTATCGTCAGAGCCTATCTCACGTATGAACTGCCTGTCGATAAGGTCGGCGACTATGGCGGATATCGTTGCCTTTGTAAGGCCTAATTTGACCGAAATGGCAGCACGGGATATCGGTCCTTCGTTAAGCACCGTTTCCAGTACAAGATGCGAGTTTATATCCCTTATCATTGCCTTGCTGCCGGTTATCATAGGATATCCTTTCTTAAGATAAAAACCGAAGAGTCAGGTTTAAGTTGACAATAGTATAAATCAATTCGTTTAATAAGTAAACTAATTGCTCGATTAGCGTTGACTAACCTACATAAATAGTGATAGCATCAACTTCGTAAGGGGTATCACAAAGTATAGGAAAGGAGATTTTCAAGTGAAGATTTTAAGCGTCAACGATCCTGAATTCAGGAAGTACGGAAGGGTCATCAAAGGTATTGATTTTTCAAATATCATCAAAGCAATGGCTGACACGCCCTGCCCGGGTGATGTTGTATATGTGCCTTCCGTAGCAGAATTGGAAGCATGTCCCGAGTACAAGCAGATAGCTGAGAGCCTGTACGGAGGGATGCCTATCCAGATAGGCTATTGCAACGGTAACAACGTGCTGCTCAATGCGGTTGAGTATCACAGGGACTCCGAGATCAATGTAGCGGTCACCGACGCGGTAATGATCTGGGGAAGCGAAGCGGATGTAACGGAGGATTATACCTATGATACCTCTAAGATGGTTGCCTTCTACCTGCCCGCAGGTACGGCAGTCGAGTGTTTTGCGACTACGCTTCATTATGCGCCCTGCAATTACAAGGGAAATAAGTTCAAGGTAGTAGTTGTACTGCCCAAAGGAACGAACACGGACCTTGATTTCAAGGCTGATTCAACACCCGAGGACAAGCTGTTGTTTGCAAGGAACAAATGGCTTATAGGTCATCCCGAAGCAAAGATAGACGGAGCCTTTAACGGGCTTATCGGAAAGAATTTAAACGTTGATGAGTGATCCGGATACATTGCCGGATTATCAAATAAACTTTCATAAGAAAAGGAGAAGGAAAATGAATAATGTACCCAAAGTGAAGATCGGTATCGTGGGTGTCAGCCGTGACTGTTTCCCTGCTGACCTTACAATCAGGAGAAGAAAGGCTCTCGTTGATGCATATACGAAAAAGTATGGTGCAGACGACATTTATGAGTGCCCCGTTACGATCATCGAAAGCGAGATCCACATGCAGCAGGCTCTTGAAGACATCAAGAAGGCAGGATGTAACGCACTGTGCGTATACCTCGGCAACTTCGGTCCCGAGATATCAGAGACAATGCTGGCTCAGCAGTTTAACGGCCCCAAGATGTTTTGTGCCGCAGCTGAGGAGGATTATGAATCTGTTACAACAGCAGGCCGCGGCGATGCTTACTGCGGAATGTTGAATGCAAGCTACAACCTTGCACTCCGCAATGTTAAGGCTTATATCCCCGAGTATCCCGTTGGTGATGCCGAGGACTGCGCTGACATGATCAACGAGTTCGTTCCGATCGCACGCGCCGTATATGCACTCCAGAACCTTAAGATCATAGGCTTCGGTCCCAGGCCGCTTAACTTCCTGGCTTGTAATGCTCCCATAAAGCAGCTTTACAACTTAGGCGTTGAGATCGAGGAGAATTCAGAACTTGATCTGTTCGAATCATTCAACAAGCATGCAGGCGATGCAAGGATCGCAGATGTTGTTAAGGATATGACCGAGGAGCTCGGCGAAGGCAACAAGAAGCCCGAGGTTCTTGAGAAGCTTGCTCAGTACGAGCTGACTCTCCTTGACTGGATCGATGCACACAAGGGTTCCAAGGAATTCGTTGCGATAGCAGGTAAGTGCTGGCCGGCATTCCAGACCCAGTTCGGATTCGTTCCCTGCTACGTTAATTCACGTCTTACCGGACGCGGCATCCCCGTATCCTGTGAGGTTGATATCTACGGCTGCTTAAGCGAGTACATCGGTACCTGCGTAAGCGATGATATCGTGACTCTGCTTGACATCAACAACTCAGTTCCGAAGTGCATGTATGAAGACAGCATCAAAGGTAAGTTCGATTACAAGCAGACAGATACGTTCATGGGCTTCCACTGCGGAAATACCTGCTCAAAGAAGCTTACAAAGGGCGAGATGAAGTATCAGGCCATCATGGCACGTGCGCTTCCTATCGAGGTTACGAACGGAACACTCGAAGGCGACATCGTTCCCGGACCTATCACCTTCTACCGTCTGCAGTCAACGGCTGACAACATCCTCCGTGCATATGTTGCACAGGGCGAGGTTCTTCCGGTTGCCACAAGGTCATTCGGCGGCATCGGCGTATTCGCTATTCCCGAGATGGGACGTTTCTACCGTCATGTTCTCATCGGCAAGAACTTCCCTCATCACGGAGCAGTTGCTTTCGGTCATTACGGAAAGGCTCTTTACGAGGTATTCAAGTACATCGGCGTATGCACATGTGAGATCGGCTACAACCAGCCCGCTTCACTTCCTTACCCGGCGGAGAATCCTTTTGCATAAGATCATAAGGTAATTTATTAAATCAGACAGGGTGCGGCGTTTGCGGCACCCTGTTTCTTCTTACATTGTATTGAACATCAGGAAGGACAAAATGGGAATCGAGATAGAAAAGAAATATCTTGTAAAGGAAATACCGAAGGATATCGATAAATATCCTTATCATGTGATCGAGCAGGGATACCTTAACGTAAGTCCGGCGATACGTGTGAGGCGTGAGGATGACCGGTACTATATGACATATAAGGCAGCACAGCCTGAAACAGAGGGAGATATCGGCAAGGCGGAGTACAACCTGTCCCTTGATGAAGAATCATACGCCCACATGGTAAGGAAGGCGGACGGGATCATCATACGCAAGAAACGATACCTCATTCCGCTTAATGAGGATGCATATGACAAAGCATATCTTGAAAAATGCCCTGACTTGGCCGGACAGGTCGATAACGGCGATATAAAGATAGAACTGGATGTTTTCATGGAACCCTTTGAAGGCAGGATACTTGCCGAAGTCGAGTTCCCGGATGAGGATGCCGCGAAAAACTATAAACCGGCAGCCTGGTTTGCGGAAGATGTGACCGGCGACAGAAGGTATTCCAATGCGTACATGAGCACTGCCGGGATCAGTTTTCCTCAGGCTGCCCCATCTGAATGAGTGAATCCCTGTCGACTGCGGGGCTAAAGAGATACCCCTGATAAAGGAGACACCCGATCTGTTCAAGAGCATCCCTTTGCTCGGTATTTTCAACAAATTCGGCAAGTACTTTAAAATCAAGCGATTTTGAAAGATATACGATCGAATTTATGATCTCCTTTGTCCGGTCATTATCAAGGATACCCCTCACAAGGTTACCGTCCAGCTTCACAATATCGAACTGATTGTGCTGCAGATACTGGAGGGAGGTATGCCCCATGCTGAAATCATCCAGTGCGAAGGTATAGCCGAACATGCGGATCTTTTTCATAAGCTCGCCGGTTTCTTCGGTTGTCACAAGTTCGGTCTCTTCCGTGATCTCTATACAGATATTTCCCGTTTTCAGTTTATAGCGGTCTGCCATCGTCTGCAGGAAGGAAATGATCCTCTTATCGTACAGTGTGGATACCGTTATGTTCACACTTAGCTTGAAACTGTCACCGAAGCATTGTCTGAAGCTCTCGGAATCGCGGATCGATTTTTCGATGATATATGTTTCGAGCCTGTACAGTTCGCCGCTTTCCTTTGCAAGACGGACTGCAAGCGGCGGATAAATTATGCCGAAACGCTTGTGGTTCCATCGAAGAAGCGCCTCCGCACCGATGCATTTTCCGGTATTGTCAAATTGCGGCTGATATTTCATGATAAGCGGACTCTCAGCAGTTTCCCTGACTGCATCCGGTGCAGATGATGACAGGGAAGACTCAAGATCCGTTGCAAGGAGCTTGGCAAGCCTTCCCACATTACCTTCACATTCGGTAAGGATGACTTCTTCCGTAGTCTCTTCGCTTTTCTTAAGTATTCCCACAAGCTCGTCCATTGCTCCGGAGTACTCATCAAGCGATCTTTTCTCATACATGATCAAAAACGGAGCATAACATGCCGCTGAGATCACGATATTTATAAGCTGGGCAAATATGCCTCTCACGGAGCCGGTTGCTATGAATCCGCTCATAAGAGGAGGCGTAGTCCAGACGACCGTATTGGTTACATACGGAAGAAAACCGGCCTTCGTAAGCAGGAAGGATGTGGTAAAACACAGTGCCGGAGCCATGATAAAGGGTATTATCATAAGAGGGTTGTAGATCACCGGAAATCCAAATACAAGCAGTTCCGATATATTGAAGATACATGGGATAAAAGCAATTTTGGAAAGTTTCTTTGTGGAACTTCGCTTACCGAAGATCATCATTGCCAGGAGCAGTCCTATAAGGCAGCCTGTACCGCCCATGATGACAAAGGTATCGATAAAACTCTTTGATACTATCTCACCGGGAATGATATCCGTAAACATATCGATCGAAACCTGATTTAATACATTATTCCCATGTATCCCAAACCACCACATTGTGCTTATAAGGATCGTGAACAGCAGTCCGCTTAAATAGGATCTTTGCATTTTCATAAAGATCGAATCCATTGCTTTCATGAACAGATGCTGTACACTCTCTACACCAAAGCATAAGGTGATAAGATAGTTGGCCACCGCGAAACACAGGATCACGCACAAAAAAGGCAGGATAATATGGAGCGATGCATTAAATACGGAATCTGCTCCATCTACAAAAACCTTTTTCTTCGTATCAAACAGGGCAACAAACCTCCTGTACAGAGCAGAACCGATAATACCTGCCAGCAGAGCACTGAAAACACCCTGTCCGCTGAGCAGTGAAAAATCCTTATCGCCCGTAAAGAATCCCACAAGTATAAAGAATCCTGTCAGACATCCGAGAAGACATCCGAATCGAAATACAAGCCTCTCTCCTCCTTCCATAAGGTTCATATAGCATAAACTGATAGCGATGGTCAGATAGACAGCCAGTATCCCCACTGTAGTCATCTGGATGAATAAAAAGATATTTCTGAGTGCCCCTCCCATAAAAGAATCCAGAAAATCCTGATAAACCTGTACCGGAAAGCCGTTTAACAGTACTGTCATGCTGCCGATAAACAGGATCGGGATCACCATGGCAAGGCTGGCTTTGATGGTACGGGTTATAACCGATACATTTTTTGTTATATTCTTCTTCATTATCGGATACCTTCTTTAGCTGTTTTTACAATGCCGTCCCAGTCAAGCTCCGTAAGCATTCCTTCCATCGAAGAGATCCTTTCTGCGTCGGGCCCGGGAAGGCGGTATTTTTTTAAGTCTTTAAGGATAGCTTCCATAAGGCCGTAATCCATGCTTCCTGCGATCTCTGTAATGGTCTGATATGCTTCCTTTAAGGCCTTTTTATCAATGGGAAGCAGCTCTTTATCCTTTTTATCAAGCTTTGAGAGTTTTGAGTCAAGTTCACGGTACATATTAAGAAGCCTGTCCGTGTTTTCCTGTATGTATGCGGTGTCCCCCTTCTTGCCGGCAGCCTCAAGATCGGCCGCAAGCCCTGACAGTAAAGCAGCGCCTATGATACGGGCGGAACTCTTAAGTGCATGTACCTTTATGGTAAAGTTTTCAATATCACCGGTTTTGTAACAGTTTTCTATCTCATCCGCTTTTGCGGCAGCAGTCTGATGGAATACCGACAGGACAGAAACATATCCTTCTTCGGTACCGCAGTTTTTAAGTCCTGCCTGTCCGTCTATTTCAGGTATGTCGTTAAGCCAAAGCATAACGTCGTCCGATCCCTTAAGCTCTTTTGATGTTTTATTTTCGTAAGAATCAGCCTCCTTAAGCTTGCCGGCGGGAAGTAAGTTATACAGCATCCGTTCGAGTTTTTCACCGTCAACGGGCTTTGACAGATAGTCGTTAAATCCGGCTTCAAGGTACATCTCCCTTGCTCCCGAAACCGCATTTGCCGTCAGTGCTACAGCGGGAGCATCCTTACTCATGCCCTCTTTTCGGATATTGGATAATGTCTCGATGCCGTCCATATCAGGCATCATATGATCGATAAAGATAACATCGTATTGATTCTCTCCGGCAAGTTTTAATGCATCCTTTCCGGACATTGCCGTGTCGATCTTTAGCTCGGTCATCTTAAGGAGGTTCTGTATTACCGTAAGGTTAACCTCGGTATCGTCAACAACAAGGATCCGTGCATCGGGTGCATGGAACAGTTCGTGATACTCATGAGAACGTCCGGAGATATCGTTAAACCTGACAGAATAATCTCCAAGCTCCTCCCATTTTACAACCTCCTGGTCTACGGCAAACGAGAATTCCGAGCCCTTACCGTACTTACTGTGTACGGAAAGGCTGCTCCCCATAAGCTCCAAAAGCTGTCTTGTTATGCTCATGCCAAGGCCCGTTCCCTCGATGGCCCGGTTACGCTTTTCTTCGATACGCTTGTACGGAGAAAACAGACTCTCCATATCCTCCTCCTTTATGCCTATACCGGTGTCTTTAACGGTAAAGCTTAAAAGGATATGATCGTTTTCCGTTTTGCTGTAGGAAACTAAAAGGGTTACTTCGCCTTCTTCGGTGTATTTTACGGCATTGGTCAGCAGGTTCATGACACACTGTCTTAACCGGATCTCGTCGCCTATAAGGATGTGGGGAATGTGTTCGTCCGCATCTACAGTGAATTTAAGGCCTTTTTTTGAAGCCCTGTCATGAGTCATGTTTATAAGATCATTTATAAGGGAAGACAGATCATACTGTACCGGGATTATCTCCATCTTACCCTCTTCGACCTTTGACAGATCGAGGATGTCATTTATAAGGGATAAAAGCGTCCGGCCCGCAGACATGATATCAAAAGCGTAGGAACGGATGAGTTTTTCCGTGGATTCGCGAAGGATCATTTCATCCATTCCCAGTATTGCATTGATGGGAGTCCTTATCTCATGGGACATATTGGCAAGGAACCTGCTCTTGGCCTCGTTTGCGTTGTCCGCAATATCCCTTTGTTTCTGCAGTTCTTCCATATAATGATAGTGTTCCGTATCATCAACCAGAACATAAAGTTTGCCGTAGCTTTCCCCCTTAAAGATAAGATCGTTTTCCTCGGGCGTATATATACGTCCGTCTATTGTCAGAGTCTCGTTTTTCCGGACGGCATCAATGATGAAGGAAACTATGTCATACGGAGTATATATCTTCGATTGATTGTCAGGCGTCTGTTTATGCTTTAAGCCTTTATTATGTAAGATCGTTTCGCCGAGACCCGCATCCGGCGAAAAGAAATTATCAAACTGGGGATAAAGCTTTGCGGCCGGTTCGTTATAATACTGTATCCGGCCGTTATTATCCACGGCTATGATACCTTCGGATATCCTGTCTATCGCAAAAAACCTTGCTATTTCCCTGGTGCCCATCAGATCAAATCCTATGATCCCGATAAACATGAATATGTTTCCGAGCAATGAACCGGTCATGGTGATATCGTAATACTTCGAAAAACTGAAGATACCTGTGATCTGAAGCATGAATGCAAGTATCTGAACGCCGAATGACAATATAAGCATGATAAGCCTTTGCCTGGAAGACCTGCTTTTTTCCCTTGAATACTCCCGTATGATCCATCCGAAAGACAATAAGGACAGGATGACGTTTGACATCATCAGCAGATCGTGCAGTGCACCGTTTGTGTGGTAGAACCTGGGGAATACAGGGTCCGGCACAAAACTGAAATCGGGATAATAGAGCCCGTTTGTTCCGATGTTAAGTATCGATATATATATCCCGATATGAAAAAGCAGCAAAAATACTATAAGGCCCTTAGGGATCCTTATCCTGCACATCTTGGCCGAAAACAGAAAAAACGCTAAAACGATCCATACCCTTCCCGCATAGGAGAGCTTCAGGGCGGAAAGATATGCCTCTTCGGATCCGGCTTTCAGTTCGAATAGATATCCGAGATTGCTTATTAATGTTGAGATACACGCTAAAAGCAGATATGAATGTATTGAATTCTTCCATTTCAGGAAAACGATCAATATCTCAATAAACAGAGCGCTTACGGTTATATACTGTATTATGAGTAAAATATCGTGTGAGTTCACTTATCTGTCCCCGATCTGAAAAGCCTTATATATCACAAATGACAGGACTTAAGTCCGGTCATTTGCTGATGGAACCGAAGGGACTCGAACCCTCGACTTCTACGTTGCGAACGTAGCGCTCTCCCAACTGAGCTACGATCCCGTTATTCATATGTAATATCCTAAAACAATGCGTTGTAAGATGCAACAGTAATTTGACAAGAAGTATATAAAAGTATAGAGTCAATTAGGACGGTTTTTATCGATTTTGCGCAAAGGAGCTTCATATAATGAGGAAAACAAGGAAACCGTATGAAATATGGTTATTGGTCACATATCTGGCAATGCTTGCCGTTTGTGTATATCTTAATCTTTTTTCAAAAGGACAGGGCGGAAGCCTCGCAAATATCATAGTAAATGCCGTCATGTTCGTTATAGTGGCGATCATCCTGCTTGACTGTTATATCGGATGTTTTCTTCCCGTTGCGGGCATCATAAAGGAACTCAACCGCCTTACCATAAGGATGGAGGATGATGCCAGGCACACTCACGGTTTTCTGTGGGAAAAGTATAAGCAGGAAAAAGATGAACTGTTCAGGATACCGGTGCTTAGGGAACAGTATAAGGATTACCGGTATGCGCAGGAAAGGGTATTGAGCATCGATAATGCATACTATAAATGCGATATCGAGGACTATATAAACTACGATCTTATTGATTCTGTCATTCACAGGAACAGGATGAACCAGGTGGCCGGAGTAATGACCGGGCTTGGCATTCTGGGTACTTTTATCGGTCTGTCTTTGGGACTCCAGAGCTTTAATACCGGATCGACTGCCGAGATAACGAACAGTATCGAGCCGCTTATGGCCGGCATCAAGGTGGCGTTCCATACATCGATATACGGCATGGTATTCTCCCTGGTCTTTAATTTTGTATATAAAAGGATATTGGATGACGCCGAGCAGGCCGTTAAGGATTTCCTCGGTTCATTCAAAAAATATGTGCTTCCCGACACCGCCGCAGAGGGCATAAACCGTCTTATCGAACTTGAGCAGAAGCAGACAGAGATCATATCGGATATGTCAGGCAAGGTCACCCACCTGCTTTCTAATGGTTTAAGGGAGGTCCTTGATCCGCAGTTTGACCGGTTTAACGATACGATCGTCGGTTTTGCGAATATGGCGACCAAGAATCAGATGGATCAGCTTACACTGGTAGTCAATTCCTTTATCTCCCAGATGAACGCATCCCTTGGCGGAATGTTCTCAAAGCTCTCGGAAACGGTTGATTCTACCCTTGCCATCCAGAGTGAAAACGAAAAACAGATGACGAGGATGTTTGAGAAGAATGCAAATACCTCGGATAATATAAACCTTATACTTACAAGGACAAAGGAAATGGCCGATGCCCTGAAGATGTATGCCGATACATTGCAGGAACTCCAGGGCAGGATGAGTGCCACGGCAGATATGCTTAGGCAGCACAGGGAAGATGACAGACAGGTGCTTGACGGCATCACGGGTTATATAACGGAACTCGAGGATTACCGCAAGGCTTTAAACAATTCGGTTCATGTTGCCGACACGAGCATGCAGTCGCAGCTTAGGATGGTCACGGAGCTTAAGGAGATGACGGATAACCTGCCCGAAGATGTGCGTGATACCTTCGAAGTCATAAATGCGAACCTTCAGAAGGTGGAGAATCATTTCAAAGAGACCATCGAACAGATGCATCAGGTACTGACACGGATGAACGGCCAGATCGAGTATTCCTACAACGGGATCGAACAGGGCTTTTTAAGGACCGCGAAATCAATAGACGAACTTGCAAATTTCATGCAGCGTCTGGAAGAATATTATACGGGTAACAGGCAGATATGAAACGATTAAGGCATATGGATGAGGAAACCACATACTGGCTGTCCTATTCGGATATGATGGCGGGCCTCCTGCTCACCTTTGTTCTCATCATTTCCTTTACCATGCTGCATGCAAAGATGCAGTTTGACGCAAAGGAAAACGAGCTTATGATCCGCTCCGATGAGCTTGAGGATGAAAGGGCTGTCGTCGCCGAGCAGAAGTCAAGGCTCGACGAACAGGCGAAGATGTTAAATGCCCAGGAGGAAGCGCTCGCAGAACAGGGTGAGAAGATAGCGATCCAGGAAAAGACTCTGCGTGAACAGCACGAGCTCCTTAACAAGCTCGAAGCCCTTATGAGCGAACAGCAGCAGAAGCTTGACAATATCATCGGAGTAAGGACGGAGCTTATTGAGGAACTCAGGAACGAATTTGGCAACTCCGACCTGCACGTCGCGGTCGATGAAAAGACGGGTGCGATAACCTTTGATGCAAATATCCTGTTTGATTACAACAAGGCGACCCTTACCGCATCGGGAAAGGATTTTCTTTCGGAATTCCTTCCGCGTTACGTGGATGTACTGTTGAGCCCGAAATACAGGGACTATATTTCCGAGATACTGATAGAAGGGCATACCGACACCGAGGGAAATTATCTGTTCAATATGGAGCTTTCCCAGAAGAGGGCGCTGTCGGTCGCCGAGTACTGTCTTGGCGATAACAGCAATGTTCTTACAAAGGATCAGCTTGAAGACCTGCGTTCGGTGATATCGGCCACCGGGCGTTCATACAGCAATCCCGTCTATGACGAAGAGGGTAATGTCGACATGGAGGCATCAAGGCGTGTTGAATTCCTGTTCCGTTTAAAAGACGAAGAGATGATACGTGAGATGATAGAGATACTGAGCTCAGAGGACTGAGTGCAAATATAATGATTCTAACAAACGATCAAAGAACGGAGGATGAGCTTATGAAGTTTTACAAATGCAATCATTGCGGAAACATTATCACAAAGATCAACGATTCGGGGGTTCCCGTCGTATGCTGCGGCGAGAAGATGGAGGAGCTTATACCGGGAGCGGTAGAGGGAGCATATGAGAAGCACATCCCGTATGTTACGGTAGACGGATCGGTAGTAAAGGTACAGATCGGTGAAGTTGAGCATCCCATGGTCGAAGCTCATTTCATACAGTTTATCGCAATAGAAACGTCAAAAGGAAGCTATATTAAAAAGCTCTCACCCGATGAAAAACCGGTTGCGGAATTCATACTGACCGATGGTGAGAAGGCAGTTGCGGTATATGAATACTGCAATCTGCATGGACTTTGGGTTAAGGAGCTGTAAGTAACGGAACGCGGTTTTTTGCAAGGAGAGGCAGGATGAAGATAGGATTTGACAACGAAAAGTATTTAAAGATGCAGTCCGAGCATATCATGGAAAGGATAGGTAAGTTCGGTGACAAGCTGTATCTTGAGTTCGGAGGCAAGCTGTTTGACGATTACCATGCGTCGCGTGTGCTGCCGGGGTTTGAGCCCGACAGTAAGCTGCGCATGCTCATGAAGCTGTCCGACAGGGTTGAGATAGTCGTGGTCATTAATTCCGGGGATATCGAGAAGAATAAGGTCAGGGGCGACCTTGGCATAACTTATGATGAAGATGTTATAAGGCTTATAAGGGAATTTGAAAGCCGCGGACTGTATGTGGGAAGTGTCGTGCTCACGCAGTTTACCGGACAGGGCGCCGCCGAGGCTTTCAAATCACGTATGGAGAAGAAGGGTTACAGGGTATACCGTCATTACCGGATCGAGGGCTATCCTTCAAACGTTCCCGTGATCGCAAGCGATGAGGGTTTCGGACGCAATGAGTATATCGAAACTTCAAGGCCGCTCGTGGTCGTTACCGCACCGGGTCCAGGCAGCGGCAAGATGGCAACCTGCTTATCCCAGCTTTATCATGAAAATAAAAGGGGCATAAAGGCTGGATACGCCAAGTACGAGACCTTCCCCATCTGGAACATACCGCTTAAGCATCCGGTAAACCTTGCATATGAAGCGGCAACAGCCGACTTAAACGATGTGAACATGATCGATCCGTTCCACCTTGAGGCATACGGAGAAACGACAGTCAATTACAACAGGGATATCGAGATATTCCCGGTACTAAACGCCATTTTTGAGGGAATTTACGGTAACAATCCGTACAAGTCGCCAACGGACATGGGCGTAAACATGGCCGGAAACTGTATCGTTGATGATGAGGTGTGCCGCGAGGCATCCCTTATGGAGATAATAAGGCGTTATTACACCACGATAAATGCCGTGGTAAACGAAAAGGCGCAGGAGAGCGAGGTCTTAAAGATCGAGCTTATAATGAAGCAGGCAAACATTACGACGGATGACCGTAAGGTTACCGTTGCTGCCAATAAAAGGGCAGAATCACTCGGCGTTCCGTGTGCGGCCATCGAGTTACCGGACGGCCGTATCATAACATCAAAGACTTCGGATCTGCTCGGAGCTTCCGCGGCACTGCTTCTTAATGCACTTAAGGAACTTGCGGGCATAGATCATGCAATTCATGTTATTTCAAGGGAGGCCATCGAGCCCATACAGACATTAAAGACCGAGTACCTCGGCGGTACAAATCCGAGGCTTCATACGGATGAAGTGCTCATAGCCCTTGCGATGTCGGCCGTAAACGATAAAAATGCCAGGGCGGCTATGGAACAGCTGCACATGCTTAAGGGCTGTCAGGTGCATACTTCCGTCATGCTCTCATCGGTTGATATAAAAACTTTCAAGAGGTTGGGAGTTGATCTTACGAGCGAACCGATAAGGAGGGTAAAATGAGCAAAACCACTTTGGTCATCATGGCGGCCGGGATGGGTTCCCGTTACGGCGGACTTAAACAGATAGATCCCGTGGATGAACAGGGAAACAAGATAATCGATTTTTCGATATATGATGCGATAAGGGCAGGCTTTAAAAAGGTCGTCTTCATCATAAAGAAGGAAAATGAACATGATTTTAAAACCCTCATCGGTGACAGGGTAAAGGACCGCATAGAGGTTGAATATGTATTTCAGGAATTAACGGATATTCCGAAAGGATCCTGTGTTCCCGAAGGTCGTGTTAAGCCCTGGGGTACGGCGCATGCGGTGTTAAGCTGCAGGGGTATTATAGACGGGCCGTTTGCCGTTATCAACGCGGATGATTTTTACGGTCGGGAAGCGTTTAAGCTAATATGTGATTTCTTAAGCGGCCTTAATCCGGGGTCGGAGGGCGAATACGCGATGGTCGGTTATAAGCTTGAAAATACTTTAACCGAAAACGGGTATGTTTCGCGAGGTATCTGCAGCACGGATGATAACGGATATCTTAAGGATATAGTGGAGCGCACCCACATCGAAAAGAGAAATGGCGGCGCGGCATTTACGGAAGACGGAGAGCACTATACCGATATATCTCCTGAAAGTATCGTATCCATGAACCTCTGGGGATTTTCAAAGGGTTTCATTGATGAGATAAACTTAAGCTTTGAGCGATTCTTTAAGGAAACGGTTCCGGGTAACCCGCTTAAGGCGGAGCATTATCTTCCCGGTGTTGTCGATGAGCTGTTAAAGGCAGGCCGTGCGAAGGTCAAGGTCCTTCGCTCATCGGACCGCTGGTTCGGCGTTACCTATAAAGAGGACAAACCGTTTGTTGAGGAGTCGATAAGGAAGCTGAAGGAGAAGGGCGAGTATCCGGTAAATTTGTGGTAATTCAGACACGGGGACGGTTCTTCCGTCTGGTTTTTTCCGGAAAACCAGACGGAAGAACCGTCCCCGTGTCCGAATTTAGTGG
Source organism: Lachnospiraceae bacterium (assembly GCA_017550535.1). GTDB lineage: Bacteria > Bacillota > Clostridia > Lachnospirales > Lachnospiraceae > UBA2868. Next base: position 137,738 of record JAFZOS010000101.1, on the reverse strand, counting down.
AAACATTGTTCGTAATCGTATGCATTTATGAAATCATACATTTTAAGCAGCTTATCAAAATAGTTTTCCAGGGTCATCTCATGGGTCTTATCCCTCATCGCTTCGTACATATAGTAGTTTATATCCTGTTTGTAATGCGAATAGTCCCTGTAATTTGACAGGTCGGTTACTATGTCCGTATCATCCTGGAAATAATAAAGACGTACGTTATCGCATTCAAGGAGCTTTCGAAATTCCCGTTCCTGAACGCATATGATCGCAGTTGCATTGCCCCGAAGTACCGTATCATCCCAGAACAGTATGCTGTAGGGTGGGATGTATATGTGGAAGGTCACATCGGGATGAGCTTTTATGAGCCCGGTCAAAGGATCGATCGCGGCATCGGCATTTTCAAAATACTCGCTGAATATCTTCTCGTCCTGTTTTACAAGTACCCTTGATGACATATAGGCCAGCCTTGCCGCATATTTTGAGTACTCATAATCATCGCTCCATACATAGGCATTTTCGTTGTTGAAGTGTTCGTGTATATTGGTCGCGATGAACTTGGGCAGGTAATCAAAGAACACCGACTTATTGAAAAGATAGTGCACATCGCTTAATCCCGGTCTTTTAATATAATAATCCTCTATCGAGCAGGTATTTGCGTAAAAATCATCGGTAAGAAGGTAATTGTCAAGGCTGAACACGACGTTCTTTGTTCCCTTATGGTCAAGCACCTCCTTTATGACCGGTTCATAATCACAGTAATGTGCGCCCTGTAAGGGGATCTTTACGCACCTTGTCCCGAAAACCCCGTCTTCAAACCATTTATAGTTGAAATTTTCACTCATCGACGAGCCCACAAGTGCGGTATCGTAGTCAAGGTTTCGGGCTATGCCTATCGCAGCGCAGCGCTCATCCGTCTCGACGGTTGTCAGCCCAAACCACGGGGCATGATAGCGCGTGAAGGGATCGACCGCGATGACGATAAGGGCGATCGCGATGAGAGTAAGGAGGGTGGATAGTATGGTTTTTTTGATAAATACGGTTGTGCTCAATTAACACCTCATCAGTCACCTTTGGTGACAGCTTCCACTCAAGGGGAAGCCTTTAGAAGTTTGTATAAATGTATTCCGTCACTCCCGAAAGGGACAGTATCGACAGTACCATAAGGACAACGGTGGTTAAAACAGCGCGGGTATTAAGCTTAAGAGTCGCAAGCCGTTCGGATGCATTTTTGCAGTATATTGAGATAACGGTGCACAGGACAAGGAAGCCTATGACTATCAAAAGTCCGTTTACGTACGGCGGCTTATGGCTTACGTTAAGCAAAAACCATTGGAGGAACTGGAATTCATCCGGTGTTGCCGCTGCGATAATTTCTATGTTTACGGGGATGAACTTAAACGAGAAAAGCTGCCCGAGGAACCTGGAAGCCTCGGTAAGCGACGAAGCCCTGAAGAAAACCCATGCGATATTAACGAAAACAAAGGTCCCGATATGGGCGGCCGGCTTCGGAAGTTTGTGCTTTGCATCCCTTAACATGCGGCATACCGCTATGCCCACTCCGTGGATAAGGCCCCATACGATGAAGGTAAACGCGGCACCGTGCCACAGTCCGCTTAACAGGAAGATGATGAACATATTGACATAGGTACGTACCTTTCCCTTACGGTTTCCTCCGAGCGGGATATACACATATTTTGTGAAGAATCCCGTAAGCGTTATATGCCACCGCTTCCAGAATTCCGCAACCGAGCATGCCCTGTATGGTGACAGGAAATTATCGGGCAGGGATATGTTAAGCATTAAGCATATCGCGGAAGCCATATCGCAGAAGCCGCTGAAATCAAAATATATCTGCAGTGTATATGAAAGCATCACAAGCAGTGCATTTGTGCTCCCGAGCTTATCGATATTTGAATAGCCCCAGGAAACGTATGGCGCGAGGTTATCCGCAAGCAGGACCTTTTTTGAAAGGCCGACCGCAAATATGACCATGCCGCCTGCGATCTTTTCGGGATCCGCTTTTTTACGAAGAGTATCGTTAAACTGGGGGATCATTTCCTTTGCTGTGGCTATGGGGCCCATAAGGATCTTCGGGAAGAACGTAACAAAAAGGGCGTAATCGATAAAGTCATACCTTGTTCCCGGATCCTTATAGCTGTCCGACAATACCATGATCTGTGAAAAGGTGTAATAGCTTATCCCCATCGGCAGCATAAGCTCCCACACCGTGAAAGCCCTGCCCGAGAGCAGGTTTACGATACCTGTAAAGAATCCTAAGTATTTAAATACGATAAGCCCCCCGATGTTAATGATAAGTCCGGTAACAAGGATAATGCGCCTTGTTATAATGCCGCGGTCCTTACCCGTAAGGAGTAAATGTATACCGTAATTTATAAGAATGCTTGCAATAAGGATAAGTACGGATGAGGCGTCCCCGCAGTAGTAGAAGAACAGGGAAGCGGCGAGCAGGAAAATCCTGCCCGGCATATAATGCCCCGTTTTATTGATCAGATGATATATGATCACAACGGCGGGAAGAAATACAAAAACAAATATATAAGAATTAAAAACCATACTACGACCCTCAGTTATCCCCTTACTGCCAATGACCGCATTAAGACCTGCGGACAAATCAATTATAAGGTATTTCCTGCCATTATGCCATTTATTTTTACGTTGATTTATCGTTGCTGAGATTTTATAATCATAGATGTGATTTAAGGGATAAATAAAGGAATTTAAGGAAATCGGAGATAAAAATGGGAGAAAACGATAACAATCAGGGAAACAACGGAGGAGGCAAGCAGCCAAGGAACAGGCAGACACTGCTTGTGCTTGCTATTGCGACGCTTGTGACTCTTCTTATGATCTCATATATGCATAACGCAATTAATGCGGGGACCAATAAGAAGATAAGCTACGATGAATTTGTGCAAAAAGTAGAAAACGGCGAAGTCGAGAAAGTTGTGATCGATTCCGATGAGATCGAGATAACGCCAAAGGGCCAGGAAGACAAGCGCATCAGGAATACGTTCATTACGACAAGGGTTGAAGATGAAGGACTTACCGACAGGCTGCTTAAGGCAGGCGTTAAGTTTGAGCAGAAGGAAACGTCGTCGGCCGATTACATCATCGCGATCATCCTGACTTATATACTTCCGCTTGTTGCGGTGTGGATCCTGTTAAGCTTCCTTATGCGGCGTATGGGACGCGGCGGCGGTGTGATGGGAGTCGGCAGGAGCAATGCCAAGGTTTATGTTCAAAAGGAGACCGGCATCACGTTCAGGGATGTTGCGGGTCAGGACGAAGCCAAGGAATCCCTGCAGGAGGTGGTTGATTTCCTGCATAATCCGGGCAAGTACGTAAAGATCGGTGCCAAGCTTCCAAAGGGAGCATTGCTCGTGGGACCTCCCGGAACAGGTAAGACACTGCTTGCAAAGGCGGTCGCCGGTGAAGCCCATGTTCCGTTCTTCTCACTGGCAGGTTCGGATTTTGTTGAGATGTATGTCGGTGTCGGCGCTTCAAGGGTAAGGGATCTGTTTAAGGAAGCGACCAAGAATGCACCGTGCATCATTTTCATAGATGAGATCGATGCGATAGGTAAAAGCCGTGATTCAAGGTACGGCGGCGGCAATGATGAACGCGAGCAGACTCTTAACCAGCTGCTTGCCGAGATGGACGGTTTCGATACCAGCAAGGGTGTTCTCATCCTTGCGGCGACCAACAGGCCCGAGATACTTGATAAGGCCCTGCTTCGCCCGGGACGTTTCGACAGGCGTATCATTGTTGACAAGCCCGATCTTAAGGGACGTGTGGACACCCTTAAGGTACACAGCAAGGACGTGCTGCTTGACGAAACCGTAGATATGCAGGAGATCGGACTCGCAACGGCGGGCGCCGTGGGTTCGGACCTTGCCAACATGGTAAACGAGGCAGCGATAAATGCGGTTAAACAGGGAAGGGAAGCCGTAAACCAGAAGGATCTCCTTGAAGCCATCGAGGTCGTAATGATGGGTAAGGAGAAGAAGGACCGTGTGATGAGCGCCGAGGAGAAGAAGATAGTGTCCTTCCACGAGATCGGACATGCGCTTGCGAGCGCGCTCCAGAAAAACACCGATCCGATCCAGAAGATAACGATAGTCCCGCGTACCATGGGGGCTTTGGGATATGCCTGGTATGTACCCGATGAGGAGAAGCACTTACGCTCCAAGGTTGAGCTTCAGGAGCGAATAATCACTGCGCTTGCGGGACGCGCAGCCGAGGAACTGGTATTTAATTCGGTGACAACCGGCGCGGCCAACGATATAGAACAGGCAACCGGCATCGCAAGGGATATGGTGACCCAGTACGGAATGTCCGACAAGTTCGGACTCATTCAGCTTGAAAGGGTCGAGGACCGTTACTTAAACGGCGGCAAGGTGCTCGAGTGCTCCGACAAGACGGCGGCCGATGTTGATACCGAGGTAATGCGCATCATTTCCGAATCCTACGAAAAGGCCAAGGAAATGCTTAACGAGAACCGCGAGCTTATGGATGAGCTTGCAGCTTACCTCCTTGACAAGGAAAGCATCACCGGCAAGGAATTCATGAAGATATTCAACCGTTACAAGGGAATCCCCGAGGAAGAAGACACTGATGAGACGGACGAAGTAAAGCAGGACGCAGAAGGATCCGGGGAAGAAGGATCTAAGGCGGAGGAAGCAGCAGCCGAAGGATCAGTAACCGAGGAAGCGGAAACGAAAGTACCTAAGCCGGAAGAAACGGAAACAGAGCAGGAAACAGACGAAGTACCGGAATCTGAAGAAGAAATAAAGGAAGCAGCTGAAAATACAGGAGAAGAATCAACCGGGCAGTGAGCGAAGTCAAAAAGGACAGGGAAAAGAAATATACGATCGCAACCATACTTCTTATCGTGATGGTCATCATCTCGGGACTCATCACGGCAGGAAGTATGATCTATTTCAGGATACGCGTAAAGGCCGACATCCTTAAGTCTGATGAGGGATACCGGGAATATGACAGGTATTATGCCCTTGTTACCGGTGATAATGAGGACAGCTTCTGGACGACGGCTTACGACGGCATGCGTCAGGAGGGCGAGCTTTCCGACGTATATATAGACAGGGCAGGTTCCAACCTGGCGGCTGAATACGATAAGTATGACCTTATGGAAATGGCCATTGCCTCAGGGGTTGACGGCATTATATACGAAGCCGACAACAGTACCGATTCGATAGTCCTTATAAACAAGGCCAACTCGGAAGGCATCCCGGTCGTTACTGTAAGGGCCGATGCGGCAGGCAGCCAGCGAAAGAGTTACGTCGGCGTCAGCCTTTATAACCTCGGCATGGAATACGGAAGGCTCATCTTAAGTGTCAGCAGGGAAGCATCTGCAAAGCATACGGGCGATGATAAGAGCGTAAACGTACTTGTGCTTACCGATGCCGATATGCAGGACACATCGCAGAACGTTATCGTTACCGCCATAAAGGAAACGATACAGAAAAAGAATGATTCTTACCCCGAAATAAACGTTTCAACCACAAAGATCGACAACAGCGGCGAATTTACCGCCGAGGAATCCATAAGGAGCGTGTTCCAGGATCCCGGGCTTCCCGATGTGATCGTGTGCTTAAACGAGGTCAATACGGTAAGCGTATACCAGACGATCGTTGAGCAGAACAAGGTCGGTAAGTCGATAGTCATAGGATACTATGATTCGGAAACGATACTGCGGGCGGTCGAAAAGCAGATCATATATGCGACCATTACCATAGACATGCAGCAGCTCGGACATGACTGCGTGGATGCCCTTAATGAATACATCAAATACAAAAGGGTCAGCGAATACTACGGTGTGGACTATAAGATAATCAACAGGGATAACGTGGGTGATTATCTGAAAGGCGGTGCGGAAGATGAATAGGCCCCGTCATTTTGCCAATATGTCCATACAGACCCGTCTCATCATCCTGTTCCTTATCACCACCGCGCTCATATTTGTGGTCAATGTTTACGTCTATATCAATTTAAACCAGATGATAGGCCGTATCGAGGCACTGTATGCGGACAATGTAAGCCTTAATGAGCTGTCGGACAGACTTAAGGACGTGCATGATAACATGACGCAGTACCTTAAGACAAAGAACACCGAGTCCCTTGAGGATTACTACAAATATGAGCAGGAGTATAAGGAAAGGATCGATTCGTTTTCGATAAGCGCTACGAGCAGCGAGCTTAAATATATGGAAAAGTGCATAGTCGATATGTCCTACACTTACCTTAATACCACCGAGCAGGCGGTAAACGCAAAGCGCGGGCGCAAGATATTAAAGTACGCGGATCTGTATAATGAAAGCTCGAAGATATATGACTATTTAAATACCTGTATTTATAGCCTTAACAACGAGCAGTTCAAGGAAAGCTCGGGTAATTACGCCACAATGCTTAAATCACTTAAGTATTCGGAAGTTTTCTGTTTAACCATCCTCATACTTGTTGCCATCTGTAACATCCTTCTTATCATCGTGGCGACAAGGTCGATAACGGGACCGTTAAGTTCACTTGCAAAACGTGCAAACGAAGTATCGCAGGGTACGCTTGACGGGGAGCCCCTTAAGGTAGAATCACGCGACGAGGTCGGTGTCGTTACCGGCGCATTTAACCAGATGATCACAAGCCTTAAGGATTATATCGAGCAGGTTAAGGACAACGTTGAAAAGGAAAGCGCGATGAAGGAAAAAGAGCTTAGGATGAACGCAGCCCTTAAGGACGCGCAGCTTAAGTACTTACAGGCGCAGATAAATCCGCATTTTCTGTTCAATACCCTTAATGCGGGCGCTCAGCTTGCGATGCTTGAGGGCGCGGACAGGACAAATACCTATATACAGAAAATGGCCGATTTTTTCAGGTATAATATAAAGAAGGATCACGAGCTCGTGACGATCGCCGATGAGATAGAGCTTGTCGACAATTATGTATATATCCTGAACGTGCGGTTTTCCGGGGATATACATTTTGAAAAGCACATAGATGAGGAGCTTACGGGAATAGAAATCCCGAGCATGACTCTCCAGCCGATAATAGAAAATGCGGTAAATTACGGTATAAGGAACATTGACAGGGAAGGGCTGATTACGCTGTCCCTTTACAGGGAAGGCGACAGGGCCTGCATATCCGTTAAGGATAACGGCATAGGAATGCCGCAGGAGAAGATAGACAGGATACTGTCGGATGAGCTTACTTCGTCCGAGCAGCCGGATGATTCAAACGGCATCGGACTACATAATGTTATTGCAAGGCTCGACCTGCACTTTAATGTTGATAATATCTTCAATATCTATTCGGAAGGTGAAGATAAAGGAACCGAGATCATCATACGGATACCGGTTTAAACAGAAAGGTTAGATGTTATGTATAAAATAATGCTTGCGGATGATGAAGGTATAGTCATCGATTCGCTCAAATTCATAATAGAAAAGAATTTCCCGGACAAATGCCAGGTGGAGTCGGCAAAGACGGGCAGGAAGGTCATAGAGCTTGCCGAAACCTTCAGGCCGGATATCGCCGTAATGGATATACAGATGCCCGGTATAAACGGCATCGAAGCCATGAAGGAGATAAGGGAGATGAACCGGTCGACCATCTTTATCGTAATGTCGGCCTATGATAAATTCGATTATGCCAAGGAAGCCATAAACTTAGGTGTACTTGAATACTTAAATAAGCCCGTTGACCAGGCAAGGATAGTCGATGTCCTGAAAAGAGCGATGAAGCAGATCGATGAGGAGAAGGAGCGCAGGAGCCAGGACCTCCTTATTAAGGAAAAGCTTGAGACCGTGGTCCCGATAATCGAGAACAACATGATCTACACAGCTCTTTTCCAGGATGACTACGATGATGAGATAGACAATTTCCGCAGCCTCCTTTCCATAGATAAGGATTACGGCTTTGTCATCGTACTCGAGTGGGGAGATAATCAGTCGGAGCATCACCTGACAAATGCCGTCGGCACCGGTATAAAGATGCAGTCGTATTATAAGGAGATAAGGGAAGTCGTTAAAGGATTCTTTGAGTGCATCGTGGGTTCCATGATGGCCAACCGTATCATAATCTACGTTCCTTACGGCAAAAGCAGCCTTGAGTATAACGAAAGGATCGAGATAATAGAAAAAACGAGGACCATGATCCGGAAATTAAAGCAGTATGTGGATGTCAAGTTCCGGGCAGGGATAGGGTCCGTTGTAAAGCTTTCGGAATGTGCGCGTTCATATGAGGAAGGCCAGCGGGCACTCAGAAAGAGCGAGGGTTCCGTGGCCCATGTTGCCGACCTTCCGATAATGGTAAGCTACGAGGACAATTATCCTATTGAAGAAGAACGCCGCCTGTTCGAGATGACGGAGAAGGGAAACGAGAATGAAGCCCTTATCGCGGCAAACCGGTTTTTCGGCTGGATGGTCGAAAACTACGGGGACCATATCTATGATATCAAGCTTAAGGTACTTGAATTTGTGCTTTGGGCCGAGCATCTTGCGATAGAGGAAGGCGGAATGGAGTATCATTTCCTCTCAAGGCAGGACTATCTTCCGCAGATACTTGCCTTAAATACTCTGGATGAGATACAGCAGTGGTTTGTGAGCAAGATAGGAGCCGCGAGCCGGGACGTCGTACAGAGCAAGGAAAAACAGTCGTCATCGAGTGTCGAGCGTGCCAAGGCATACATAGCTCAGCGTTATAATAAGGATATCTCGCTTGACGAGGTATCGCGAGAGGTTGATATAAGCCCGTATTATTTCAGTAAACTGTTTAAGGAAGAAACAGGCTCCAACTTTATCGAATATCTTACCTCCTTAAGGATAAACAAGGCTAAGCAGCTCTTAGGTGGCTCGGATATGTCGATGAAGGAGATCTGTACCGAGGTGGGATATTCGGATCCCAACTATTTTTCAAGGATATTTAAGAAGAATGTGGGGGTTACGCCTACAGAATATAAGGAAACGTTATGAATAATATGAAAAAGATCAAAAAATACATATGTCTCCTTACCTGTGTGATCCTGCTTGCGGTATCACTTTCGGGATGTAAAGGGGATAATGACAAACAGAATGTGGCCACAAAGGAAGATGACGGCAAGATACAGATCGGCATGAGCTTTGATTCTTTCGTAATAGAGCGGTGGCAGCGCGACAGGGATGTATTTGTTGCGACGGCCAGGGAGCTCGGGGCCGAGGTAAACGTGCAGTCCGCAAACGGCGAGATCGAAGAACAGATCACCCAGATCAACTACTTTATAAACAAGGGCGTTGATGCCATTGTTGTGGTCGCGATCGATGCTGATGCCCTGACAAACGTTATCTTAAAGGCCAAGAAGGCCGGCATTCCCGTGATCTGTTATGACAGGATCGTAAAAAATGCAAACGCCGATCTTTACATATCCTTTGATAATGAAAAAGTAGGGGATCTTATGGGGCGTGCCCTGTATGAAAAGCTCGGTAAGAATAAGAGGATAATCGAGATATGCGGACCGGAGTCGGATAACAATGTCGAGCAGGTGGCAAAGGGCTTCGATTACCAGTCAAGGAAGAATGCGGCGCAGATAATTGGTGTATGCCACTGCGGAGGCTGGAAATCGGAGATAGCATACGATTATATCAATGAAAATGAGGAACTTGTAAAGAATGCCGACGGTATCATGTGCGGAAACGATGCGCTCGCCGGAGTAGCCATAAAGGCCCTTTCGGAAATGAGGCTTGCGGGGACGGTACCTGTAGTCGGTCAGGATGCCGACCTTGAAGCCTGCCAGAGGATAGTCGAGGGCACGCAGGAGATGACGGTGTACAAACCGGTGGAGAATCTTGCAAAAGCGGCGGCCGAATATGCCGTCAGCCTGGCAAAGGGCGAGGAGATAAAAACGGCAACACTGTACAATGACGGTTCCTACGGAGTGCCGTTCGTTAAGCTCGAGCCCATCGCCGTAACCAAGGAAAACATGGATGAAACGGTCATTGCGGGCGGATATCACCTGAAAGAGGATGTATATATAAATGTCACTCGGTGACTGAAATGTAGCACAAACTTGCGCTGTGCTATCCCAAAAACAAAAAAATGCTATCCTGTTAAAAAATGAACGAAATATGAACAAAAAAATAAAGCAGTTAACAATTTTGTACTATTTGTTCCGTGATATAGTTTCAACTGTAACAGGTAACGGTTTGGCTCATGCCATGCCGTATGTAAATTTCAAAGGGAGGAAATCAAGAAATGAAGAAGAAATTACTTGGTGCAGTTCTTAGCGTAGCTATGGTTGCTACATTACTTGCAGGCTGTGGCGGACAGGCAGCAGCTCCTGCTGAAGCTCCTGCAGCTCCTGCAGCTGAAGCTCCTGCAGAGGAAGCAGCTCCTGCAGAGGAAGCAGCTCCTGCAGAGGAAGCAGCTCCCGCAGCTGAGGCTAACGGAAACAAGGTTGGTGTTGCAATGCCTACAAAGGATCTTCAGAGGTGGAATCAGGATGGTTCCAACATGGAGTCAGAGCTTAAGGCAGCCGGCTACGAAGTAGACCTTCAGTATGCATCAAACGATGTTCAGACTCAGGTTTCACAGATCGAGAACATGATCAACAACGGATGTAGCGTTCTTGTTATCGCTTCAATCGAAGGTGATTCACTTGGTACAGTTCTTGCAACCGCTAAGGAAAAGAACATCCCCGTTATCGCTTATGACCGTCTTATCATGAACACGGATGCAGTTTCTTACTATGCTACATTCGATAACTACATGGTTGGTACTAAGCAGGGTGAGTACATCAGGGATCAGTTAAAGCTTGACTCTGAGGCAGGTCCTTTCAACCTTGAGGTTACCACCGGTGATCCCGGCGACAACAACGCAAGGTACTTCTACCAGGGCGCTATCGACGTTCTTCAGCCTTATCTTGATGAGGGCAAGCTCGTGATCAAGTCCGGTCAGCTTGACTTCGATCAGGTTGCTACAGCTTCATGGTCATCAGAGAACGCACAGAGCCGTGCAGAGAACATCGTTTCTTCAAACTATGCTGATGGCACAAACATCGATGCTTGGCTTTGCTCAAACGACTCTACAGCACAGGGTGTTGTTGCAGCTCTTGATGCAAACTACAATGGCGAGTGGCCTATCATCACCGGTCAGGACTGTGATATCGTATCTGTACAGAACATGATCGCTGGTAAGCAGTCAATGTCAATCTTCAAGGATACACGTACTCTTGCATCACAGGTTGTTAAGATGGTTGGTCAGATCCTTTCAGGTGAGACTGTTGATGTTAACGATACTACGACTTATGACAATGGTACAGGCGTTATCCCTTCATACCTTTGCGAGCCCGTATTTGCTGATATCAACAACTACAAGGAGCTCCTTATCGACTCTGGTTACTACACAGAGGATCAGCTTAAGTAATTCATAACTTAACAGAATCACGACTTTTACCATACAGGCGGGCACTTTACCCGCCTGTAGGTTTAAGTAAATAAAACATTGGGAGGGAACGAATTTGGCAAATCTAATACTCGAAATGAAGAACATTACCAAAACCTTTCCTGGCGTTAAGGCACTTGACAATGTTAACCTTCAGGTAGAAGAGGGCGAGATCCACGCTCTGGTCGGAGAGAACGGCGCAGGTAAATCCACGCTTATGAATGTTCTTTCCGGTATTTATCCTTACGGAACATATGAAGGCGACATAGTGTACAAAGGAGAGGTATGTAAGTTCAACAAGATCAAGGATTCCGAATCCAGGGGAATCGTTATCATCCATCAGGAGCTGGCGCTTATCCCCTACATGACGATCGGTGAGAACATGTACCTTGGAAACGAGCGCGGAAAGAGCGCATCGATCGACTGGAACGAGACTTACGGTGAAGCCGACAAGTATCTTAAGATGGTAGGACTTGAGGATAGTTCAAGGACACTTGTAAAGGATATCGGTACCGGTAAGCAGCAGATGGTCGAGATAGCCAAGGCGCTTGCAAAACATGCAAAGCTTCTTATACTTGATGAGCCCACATCATCTCTTAATGAGCAGGATTCAAGGGCACTTCTTGATCTGCTTCTTGAATTTAAGAAGCAGGGAATGACTTCGATAATCATATCTCATAAGCTGAATGAGGTTGCATACGTGGCTGACAAGATCACGGTCATCCGTGACGGTGCTACGATCGAAACCTTAAATGCCAAAACAGAAGAGATTTCAGAAGATAGGATAATAAAGGGAATGGTTGGCCGTGAGCTGACAGACCGTTTCCCGAAGAGGCATGACGTTAAGATAGGCGATGTCAGTCTCGAGGTTAAGAACTGGACCGTACATCATCCCAAGTATGTTGAGAGGAAGGTCGTTAACGATGTTTCAATGAACGTACGCAAGGGTGAGGTTGTAGGTATCTACGGACTTATGGGTGCGGGCCGTACCGAGCTTGCGATGAGTATCTTCGGCAAGTCATACGGATCCAATATCACAGGTACCATGACTATCGACGGTAAGGAAGTCCATATAAATACGATCAAGGATGCGATCGATCATAAGATAGCATACGTTACCGAAGACCGTAAGGGTAACGGACTCGTTCTTACGAACCCTATCAAGATAAATACTACTCTTGCAAACCTTAAAGAGGTTTCAAGCAAGGGTATCATAGATAAGGATAAGGAATATCAGGTAGCCGTTGAGTACAAGGATAAACTTAAGACCAAAACTCCTTCGGTTGAGCAGAACGTCGGCAACCTTTCCGGTGGTAACCAGCAGAAGGTGCTGCTTGCAAAGTGGATGTTCGCAAATCCCGATATTCTTATACTTGACGAGCCTACAAGGGGTATCGACGTAGGCGCAAAGTATGAGATCTACTGCATCATCAACGACCTCGTAGCTGCAGGCAAGTCGGTGATCATGATATCATCCGAGCTTCCCGAGGTACTCGGAATGAGCGACAGGATATACATCATGAACGCAAGCCGCATGGTAGGCGAGCTTAACAGCGAGGAAGCTACTCAGGAGGCTATCATGAGCAGTATCCTTAAGTCAGGAAGGGGTGAATAATTATGGAAAAATCAAACGTATTGTTAACGCTTAAAAAATACACCATGGTCATCGCCCTCGTAGTGGTATTTATCCTGTTTGCTGTTATGACAGGCGGAAAGATCTTGTTCCCGCAGAATATAACAAACCTGTTATCACAGAATACATACGTATTCGTACTCGGTGTAGGTATGCTTTTATGTATATTGACCGGTGGTAACATCGACCTTGCCGTAGGTTCGGTTTTGTGTTTTGCTGCAGCTGCAGGTTCAACACTGATGAATAAGGGTGCAAGCCCGGTTGTAGGTGTTCTCGTAATGATCCTGGTTGGTCTGCTGGTTGGTATATGGCAGGGCTTCTGGATCGCATATATCAAGGTTCCGCCCTTCATCGCAACGCTGTCGGGCATGTACGCCTTCAGGGGACTTGCAAACGTTGTTCTTGAAGGTATGGACGTAAACCTTAAGGGTTATACGGGCTTCATCAATCTTTTCGGCGGCGGTGCCGACTGTTACATCAGGGACTTCCTTGGCGGCGCAGCTCCCGGCGAGATCCTTGACATGGGACGTGCGGGTCATATCAATTACACATGTATGGCAGCCGGCGTTTTGGTTGTGATCATCTTTATCGCTATGGTCGCAAAGGGACGTATGAATGCCATTAAGCGCGGATACGAGACAACTCCCATCGCATCCGAGATAATCAAGGATTCACTTATAAGCATTGCAGTTCTTTTCATTACATGGAAGCTCGCAAGCTACAAGGGAATCCCCACATCATTCATCTGGGTATTGCTGGTAGTGCTTGTATACGGTTATATCACAACAAGGACAAGGATAGGCCGTCACTTATATGCTGTCGGCGGTAATGTTAAGGCAGCAGGCCTTTCGGGTATCAATACAAAGTTCGTTTACTTCTTCGCATACATCAACATGGGTCTCCTTACGGGACTTGCAGGCGCGCTCGTTGCGGCAAGGCTTACGAAGGCAACTCCTAAGATGGGTGAAGGTTACGAGATGGACGCTATCGGCGCCTGCTTCATCGGTGGAGCTTCTGCTTACGGTGGAATAGGTACTGTTCCCGGGGTTATCATCGGTGCTCTTCTCACCGGTGTTATCAACCAGGGTATGTCACTGATGGGAATTGAGGCTAACTGGCAGAAGGTTGTTAAAGGCGTGGTTCTCCTTGGTGCCGTTATCTTCGACGTAGTATCGAAGAACGAGAAGAAATAAGGAGGAGGGATGATAATATGAATAACGTAGGAAAAGTATTAAAAGCTCATACAATGAAAATTGTCCTGGTCCTCGTAGTTCTTTTCTTCGCATGGAAGACCAGGGGCGGCAGCAGTATCCTGATGCCGGCCAATATCACGGCTCTTATCAATCAGAACGCATACGTATATGTTCTTGCAACAGGTATGCTGATGTGTATGCTCATAAAGGGTAACATCGATCTTTCCGTAGGTTCGGTTGTTTGTTTCGTAGATACGGTTGGAGCGATCCTTATGGTTAAGAAGGGACTTCCGGTTCCCGTTGTAATGCTTGCAATGCTTGTTGTAGGTCTTGTAATAGGATGTTTCATGGGCTGGGTCATCGCTTACCTTAACATCCCGCCATGGATCGCTACACTGGCAGGTTTCCTGTCATTCAGGGGTCTCGGCACGGCGATCGTAAACGGCCAGACGATAGGTATCGGCCAGTGCGAATCTTATCTTAAGCTGTTTAACGGCAATATACCGGCAATCTTCAATATAGGCGCATTAAACGGAATGTGTGTGCTTATCGGGATCGCCGCATGTGCCATCATCGTTATAACCCAGATGAAGGACAGGGCGACCAAGATTAAGAAGGGTTATGAGGCTGACTCACTTGCAACGGTTATAGTAAGGTGCGTTATCCTGTGCGCTGTTATCCTGTTCTTTACGGTTAAGCTTGGTCAGGATAAGGGTATTCCCTTCTCGCTTGTATGGGTAGCTGTGATCACCCTCGTTTATAACTTCATCACCAGTAAGACCGTTATAGGAAGGTATTTCTATACGATGGGCGGTAATATCGAGGCTACAAGGCTTTCGGGTATCGACACAAAGAAGATCCTCTTCCTTGCATACTTAAATATGCAGTTCCTTACAGTCATCACAAGCTGGATCTCGATGGCAAGGCTTTCAGCCGCTAACCCCAATGCGGGTCTTAACTACGAGCTGGATGCGATCTCGGCATGTATCGTCGGCGGTGTTTCCGCATACGGCGGATCGGGTTCGGTATTCGGAATGATCGTAGGTGCAACGCTCATTGGTGTCATCAACTTAGGTATGAGCCTTATGAACGTTGACAGTAACTGGCAGAAGGTCGTTAAAGGTCTTGTACTGCTGGCAGCGGTTGTATTTGAGATCTTTAACAACAGGGATAAAAAGAAAGCATAAAGAAAAGGCATTTATTATAGGGGTATTATATTTGCCAAATATATGGGGACGGCTATTCGGTCATATGACCGGTAGCCGTCCCTGCACGTTTGTGGTATTATAATCGAAGTATTGACAGAAAAAGGGTCTTTTACGGAGGATATGAAATGGACGTAAATATATTGGGTTTTTCCGATCTTTTTTGGATAGGTATCGTAGCTGCTGCCGCCTGCCTTGCATTCGGGCTTTATATGGTGATCACAAAAAATCCCGGGATCGTGAGGGGCTTTAAGGCTTCGGATGATTATAAGGATAAGGAAAAGTATGCGAAAAAGGGAGGGATCCTTCTTCTGTGCCTTGCGGGTGCCTGCCTTATCATGGTCGGATTGTCATTTGTCAATACGCTTGTTTCAAATCTCTTCGGCCTTGCCGGTTTTATGGTGTTTGCATTTTTCTGGAAAAAGATGAGTGATGAGTACGGCCCGAGGTGAGCCGGACGGATTTGACAATTTGCAGTCATAAAAGTATGATATTTAAGTCGAAAGACGCATATTAAACGATTAACGGAGGAACAGATCATGAAAAAGATGATGGCTTTATTGTTGTCTGTTGTAATGATGATGACTTTACTTACAGGATGCGGCGGAGCAGCTGCAGGCGGCTCGGGTTCGGCCGGCGGAACACTTACCGCTTATGTTTTGGCTGAGAAAGGTGATACATATTCACTCGGCCTTGCAAATAACTTCAAGACCGCATTTGAGGCTAACGGCGGCAAGGTCATAATGGAGACATTCCCTACAAATACCACCAACTTCTCTGATTATCTTCAGAAGTCTCTTGATAACAAAGCGGATGTTATTTTTGCACCCAACTCAACAACCGTAGCTGCCAACCTTCTGGCAAACGCAAATGACCTCGGTATCGAGTGCCCCATAATGGCAGGTGATACATGGGAGTCTTCGGTTATCCTGGATGCGGTTAAAGGAACCGATCTTGAAGTATACTGCTCAACATTCTTTGATGAGTCTGATTCTTCATCACCGGCTGCCAAGGATTTCGTAGCAGGCTTTAAGGACTGGCTCAACAACAACAGCGAATACAAGGATATGAACGGCGGCAACGATATCGTAGCTGCTGTATCGGCCCTCGGCTTTGATGCATATAACGTTGCACTTGCGGCGATCCGCGAAGCTGCAAACGAGAAGGGCTCGGATCTTACTTCCATAGATATAGCGAACGCACTTTGGGGCTTAAGCATTGACAATGCCGTAACCGGAAAGATCCAGTTCGATCAGAACGGTGATGCGATTAAGGACAGCGCATATATAAAGAAGGCAGGCGACGGAGCGTTTGAATTCATGAAGGTTCAGACATCTCCCAACAATGCGGCTCAGGGAACACCTGCTGATTACGGCAATGCAACGGGTGTTAAGCTTGATACGGCAAACAAGAAGATCGTAATCGGCGTTTACGAGCCTACTTCGGGAAACAATGCTGCCGGCGGCAAGCAGGAAGTTCTCGGTATCTATTATGCAAATTCACTTGATGACACGGTTAAGATAGACGGTACGGATTACAAGGTTGAGCTTTATGTTTCCGATAATGGTTCACTTGAGGAAAATGCAGTAACGGCAGCTTCAAATATCGTTGGACAGGGCGCACTTGTATCACTCGGTTCATACGGCTCTGGCGTTTCGATCGCTGCGGCTCAGACCTTTGAGGATGCGGGCATCCCTGCGATCGGCGTATCATGTACAAATGCTTCCGTTACCGAGGGTCACAACTACTACTTCCGTACATGCTTCCTCGATCCTTTCCAGGGTTCGGTAATGGCACAGTTTGCATGGGAGACGGTTTCAAAGTAGTCAAAGTAAGGATACAAATATGAATATAACGTCTTATCTTATAAGGGGCCTTGCCACCGGCGGACAGTTCGCACTGGTTGCGATCGGTTACACGATGGTATACGGCATCCTTAAGCTGATCAACTTCGCACACGGGGAGCTGTTCATGGTCTCCGGTATTCTTATGATCTATATTGTGGCGGATCTGCCGACACTGCCTATAGGGCTTGCCATCTGTCTGATGGCAGCCCTTACGGTGTTTATCGGGTTTTTAATAGAAAAGTTTGCTTATTCGCCGCTTAGGAGCGCACCGCGTATGTCGGTAATGATATCCGCGATCGGTGTCTCGTATCTTCTGCAGAACCTGGTAAGCTATATAACCGGCGGACTTTCAAAGCAGTTTCCGGACATTCCGGTAATAGGTGAAAGCGTAAGGTTTTTAGGTATAAAGGATAAACTTACCGTATTTTTATCTCCCGTTATAGCGATCGTATTAACGGTCATCCTTGTACAGATCATTAACCACACCAAGTTCGGCATGGCTATGCGTGCGGTCTCCAAGGATTTCGAAACTTCGCAGCTCATGGGCATCAAGATAAACAGGGTTATTTCAATAACGTTTGCTATCGGTGCTTTTCTTGCGGCTACGGGTTCGGTACTGTATTTTGCAAAGAACACGGGCATCAATCATTTATCGGGTGCAAATCCCGGACTTAAGGCCTTCATCGCGGCGGTTGTCGGCGGTATAGGCTCTATACCCGGGGCAGTCGTGGGAGCGCTCATCATAGGTGTTGCGGAAAGCCTTGCCAAGGCATTCGGGCTGGCTGACTTTTCGGATGTCATCTCATTCGGCCTGCTTATCATAATTCTCGTTGTCAAACCCACCGGTATCTTCGGCGAAAAGACAACGGAGAAGGTATAGGAGGTGCGCCGTGTGGGAGAAAAATAAACGAACCATATGCAACCTCATACTGGTAGGCCTTATCATCGTGCTGCTCATCTGCATCGATACCTTCGCACCCGCCACATCAATGTGGTTTTCGGTACTCAGGAAGGTATGCACGTTTGCTCTTGCGGCAGTGTCCATGAACCTTCTAAACGGGTTTACCGGACTGTTTTCGCTTGGCCAGGCGGGATTTATGCTGCTTGGGGCCTACACATATGCGATATTTACGATCCCCGTAAACATGCGGTCAAACGTATTCCGCAATTACGGTGATTCTGTCATACGTTTTCAGATGCCGCTTGTACTTGCGCTGATCCTTGCGGGGATCGTGGCGGCATTCTTTGCATTCCTTATAGGACTTCCGGTTCTTAGGCTTAAAAGCGATTATCTTGCTATAGCAACACTCGGTTTTGCCGAGATAGTAAGGGGACTCGTACAGCTCCAGAGCTTCGGACCCGTAACAAACGGACCCGATCCCATCAACATGTTCACTGCACCCAAGAGCATCATGGTTTACGCGGCTATATCGGGGATATCGATCCTTATCATCGTGCTGATGATAAATTCGACCTACGGCAGGGCTTTCAAGGCCATCCGCGATGATGAGATAGCGGCCGAAGCCATGGGCATAAACCTTGCGCATCACAAACGGCTGTCATTTGTCATTTCGTCGTTCTTCTGCGGTATTGCGGGTGCGATGATGGCGATGTGCAATACGAGCGTTTCAAGCGTTTCTTTCACGACCAGCATGACATACCAGATCCTGCTTGTTGTAGTTATAGGCGGTATCGGATCCATTTCGGGTTCGATCATCGCGGCCTTTATCTTCTATGCAAGCTCTGAGTGGTGGCTTAAGTTCCTTGACCTTGAGACATACACAAAGGCAGGCAGCAAGGTTCCGCTTCTTGGTCCCGGCTTTCGTATGGTAGTATTCTCGGTCCTTATCATGATCATCGTTCTGTTCTTCAGGCAGGGCATCATGGGAACGAGGGAAATATCCGTATATGACGGCATAATGAAGATAAGGTCCGTATTTGTCAAAGATAAAGCGAAGGGCGGTGAGTCACATGAGTAAGAATGTCCTTCGAGTCGAAAACCTGACGATGCAGTTTG
The DNA here is from genome assembly GCA_017550535.1 of Lachnospiraceae bacterium. Classification (GTDB taxonomy): domain Bacteria; phylum Bacillota; class Clostridia; order Lachnospirales; family Lachnospiraceae; genus UBA2868. The sequence continues at coordinate 118,404 of JAFZOS010000101.1, read as the reverse complement.
GCGGTGTCGTTGCCGTAAACAACCTGACAATGGAAATAAACGAAGGCGAGATAGTCGCGCTCATAGGCCCTAACGGAGCCGGCAAGACGACGGCCTTCAATGCGATAACCGGTGTATACGAGCCCACGAACGGTGCCGTATATTTCAATGATCAGCTCATTATTGAGAATCACCCGCAGGGAAAGATGAAAAAGCTTTATGCGGGCAAGAACTCCGATATGTATAAGCAGGCGATCGTAAAAACTCCCGATGAGCTCACTAAGCTCGGCATGGCAAGGACCTTCCAGAACATCCGCCTGTTTAAGTCGATGACGGTGTTTGACAATGTCCTTACGGCCAAGCATCTTCGCAGGACATCAAACATATTTACCGCAACCTTTAAGCTAAACCGCGAGGAAGAGCAGAGGATGCGGGAGGAGACCGCTGAGCTCCTTAAGCTCGTCGAGCTTTATGATGTAAAGGATGAGATCGCAACGGGACTTCCCTACGGAAAACAGAGAAAGCTTGAGATAGCAAGGGCGCTGGCAACGGAACCTTCGCTCCTGCTGCTTGATGAGCCCGCGGCAGGCATGAACCCGCAGGAGACGGAGGAGCTTACGAAATTCATCCACTATATACGTGAGAAGTTCAGCCTGACCATCCTGCTCATCGAGCATCATATGAACCTTGTAATGGATATCTCTGACAGGATATACGTTATCGATTTCGGTGAGGAGATCGCGGAAGGCGTACCGGCCGAGATCCAGGCAAATAAGCGTGTCATAGATGCGTATCTGGGGGTGAGTGAAGATGAGTGATAATATTCTTGAGATCAAAACCCTGAATGTCCGTTTCGGCGGAATCCTTGCGGTAAACGATATATCCTTAGACGTCAGACGCGGAAAGATAGTGACTCTTATCGGGGCAAACGGCGCAGGTAAGTCAACTATCCTTCGGTCTGTATCCGGTATAGTAAAGCCGGTACACGGCGAGATACTGTTTGAAGGCGAAAACATAATGGGGCTTACTCCCGAGCAGATAGTTAAAAAGGGGATCACCCTTGTGCCCGAGGGCAGGCGCGTGTTCCCAAACCTTACGGTCCTTGAGAACCTTAAGATGGGGGCATACCTGCGTAAGGATGATTATGAAAAGGACTTAAGCTATGTATACCGCCTGTTCCCACGCCTTGAGGAACGCAGCTGGCAGAGTGCCGGAACCTTATCGGGCGGCGAACAGCAGATGCTGGCGGTGGGAAGGGCGCTTATGAGCAGTCCTAAGCTTATCATGATGGATGAGCCGTCTTTGGGGCTTGCACCGCTCGTTGTGCGCGATATATTCAGCATAATCCGAACGATAAACGAAAACGGAATCACGGTATTGCTGATCGAGCAGAATGCAAACATGGCGCTTAAAACATGTGACTACGGATATGTCATCGAAACGGGAAACATCACGATGCAGGGCGAGGGAGACAAACTGCTTAACGATGACCGCGTAAAGGAAGCATATCTTGGGAAGAGCAGGAATGGATAAAGCTCTTTTTGACATCGAAGAGGAACTTAAAAAGATACCCGCAAAGCCGGGTGTATACATCATGCATGATAAGGATGACAGCATTATCTACGTAGGTAAAGCAGTCATCCTTAAAAATCGTGTGCGCTCATATTTCAGGGAGAGCACGAACAAGACGATGAAGATAAGGACCATGGTCTCAAAGATCGCATGGTTTGAGTATGTGGTGACCGATTCGGAGCTTGAGGCGCTGGTTCTTGAAAATAATCTTATAAAGGAGAATCAGCCGAAATACAACACTCTTCTTAAAGATGACAAGACCTATCCCTATATAAAAGTAACGACAGGCGAGGATTACCCCCGCATTTTCCTTACAAGGAAGATAAGAAAAGATAATGCCAAATACTACGGTCCCTATACTTCGGCAGGTGCCGTAAGGGATACGATAGAGCTTTTGTGTAAGGTATACAAAATAAGGACCTGCAGCCGCAGATACGATGCGGATATCTATGACGGAGGAAAGACCGCCGAAGATAAGCTTGGAGAGGCATGCCTATATTATCACCTGCATCAGTGCACGGCTCCGTGCTTAGGTGTGGTAAGCAGTGAAGAATACAGAAAGTCGATCCGGGGAGCGCTTGACTTTTTAAACGGTAATTACAGGCCGCTCATAAATGAGCTTACCGAGAAGATGAACGAACAGTCCGAGGCTCTTGAATTTGAGGAAGCCGCAAAAACAAGGGATCTTCTTGAGAGCGTGCGGGCTGTGGCGCAGAAGCAGAAGATAACCGATACGGGCGGCGAGGATAAGGATATAGTCGCGATGGCCAGGGAGGGTGATTCTGTCATCATCCAGGTATTTTTTATAAGAGACGGAAAGATCATCGGGCGTGAGCACTATTATATGAAGCATACGGAGCAGACCGAGGACGATGAGATCATCCACAATTTCGTGATGCAGTTCTATGCGGGAACCCCTTATATCCCGAAGGAGCTGATAATCCCCGTTAATACGGAAGACATGGAGCTTACCGCACAGTGGCTGAGCGAAAAGAAGGGCAGCAGGGTTAAGATAACCGTTCCCGTAAAAGGCATGAAGGAAAAACTGGTTGAGCTTGCCGAGAAGAACGCGCAGATCATACTCAGGCAGGATATAGAAAAGGTAAAGAGAAACAAGGCGCGTACGGAAGGTGCGATGAATGAGCTTATGGAGCTTCTTGACCTGGATGGAATAAACAGGATGGAGGCTTACGATATCTCGAACATAAGCGGCTATGATCCCGTGGGCTCGATGGTCGTATACGAAGACGGGCGGCCCAAGAAGAATGATTACCGCAAGTTCAGGATAAAGTCCGTTGAAGGACCGAATGATTATGCGAGCATGAATGAAGTGCTGACAAGGAGGTTCGTGCACGGCCTTTTTGAGCGCACTAAAGAAGGCGGATCGCCTGAGGGGAGCATTAAGGCCGATAAGTTTGCGAAGTTCCCCGACCTTATCCTTATGGACGGAGGCCGCGGACAGGTCAATATAGCTAAGGAGGTGCTTGATGACCTTGGACTTGACATACCCGTGTGCGGCATGGTAAAGGACGATAACCATCGCACCAGGGGGCTTTACTATAATAATGTCGAGATCCCGATATCAAAGAATTCGGAGGCATTTAAGCTTATAACAAGGGTGCAGGATGAGGCGCACCGTTTTGCTATAGAGTTCCACCGTTCGCTTCGGAGCAAGGGCCAGGTGCATTCGATCCTTGATGATATAGAAGGTATCGGAAAGACAAGGCGCAGGGCGCTTATGAAGAGTTTTGATTCGATCGAAGACATAAAGAATGCGGATATTGAAACCCTTGCAAAGGTTCCGTCGATGGATAAGCGCAGCGCCGAAAAGGTATATGAATTCTTCCATAAAGAGGAAAATGAGTATAACGGTCATTAAATGACTTTAAGGTTATGTTAAGGTTTCCCGAATTGTAAGGTAAGGTCATGTGTCTATAATCTCACTTGTAAGACAGCAAAGCGGTCTGTCCGCAGCACATAAAGAAAGTGAGGAAAAAGATCATGTGGGAAAGAGGAGAATTAAAAGAAAGAGGCCTTGCGGCATTTAAGGCCAATTATTGGAAATGCGTACTGGTGGCGCTCATACTTACGATAATCGCCGGAGGATGCAGCTCTTCGGGCAGAAAGATGGGAAACGGTTCGTTCGGTAACGGTTTCCGGCAGGGATTCAACCAGGGAATCAGCCAAAACAACGAGGATGCGGAAGAAATCGCGGAAAACATCATGAACGGCAATGCGTTCGAAGAATTTATGAATGATCTGCAAAAAGGATTTAATAACGGTTCCGGTTCTTCCTCGGATATGATGTTTGCGATATTGCTCGTCATAGGAGCGGTTCTTGTAGCCGTTGTCATAGCCATCATAATAGGATTTACCATCAATGCTTTACTGTTAAATCCGATAAAACTGGGATGTACCAATTTCTTTCTTAAAAACCTTGACGAGCCCGCGGGACTTAACAGCTTAAGCGCCGGTTTCGAAGGAAATTACAAAAATGTGGTAAAGGTATTGTTTTTCAGGGATCTGTATCTGTTCCTCTGGTGCCTGATCCCCATTGCCGGACCGATCATATCGATCGTAAAGAAATATGAATATATGATGATACCTTACCTGCTCGCGGAAGATCCGGATATGGACAGGGACGAAGCGTTTGCTGAGAGCAGGAGCATGATGGACGGCCAGAAGTGGAATGCCTTTGTTCTTAAGTTATCATTTATAGGCTGGATACTGCTCTCAATCATCACCTTTGGCATTCTTTCCGTCCTGTATGTGACTCCTTATATGGAATCGACGATCGCCGCCCTTTACGACACATTAAGGTACGGTTATAATAAATCAGGTCAGGATTACATTGAAGGCAGTTATACCGATGTTAATGCGGCAGTCTGATCATAAAGGTCTTACGATAATATGAATTATAAGATATTGATAGTTGATGATGAGCCGGAGATACGCAACCTTCTCCGGCTCTATCTTGAAAACGAAGGATTTGAGATAGCGGAAGCAGGCAGCGGGACCGATGCTCTTAAAATGATCGGCAGTGAGGATATAAGCCTTTGCCTGCTTGATATCATGCTCCCCGGTATGGACGGCTTCCATGTATTGCAAAAGCTGAGGCAGGATAATAACATCCCCGTGATCATAATATCCGCAAGGGACACCGATGCCGATAAGATACTGGGGCTTGACCTTGGGGCCGATGATTATCTTGCAAAACCATTTAATCCGCTTGAAGCGGTGGCACGGGTAAAGTCAAACATAAGAAGGTTTTACAGCCTCGGCGCCGACAGTATCAAAAACGATACAATCAAGGTCAGGGACTTAGAGCTTGATCCCGAAAGCTGCACGCTAAAAAAAGGCGATGCCATGATAGAGCTTACATCGGTTGAGTACAAACTGATGGAGATGTTTATGTCCCACCCCAATAAGGTATTTACCAAGCAGCAGATATATGAATACGGCTGGGGTGACGATTATTTCATAGCGGATAACAACATCATGGTCTGCATAAGCAAGTTAAGGGCCAAGCTCTCGGATGATCCGCAGGAATATATAAGAACACTGCGGGGTTTGGGATACAGGCTGCAGGATGATAAAGCTTAAAGAAAGAAATGAAAGAGGAAAAGAAGCTTCGGGACAGCCTCATAAGGAGGTTTATAGGCGTACTTATGATAGTGGGCATCGTAGAATACTTACTTCTTACGATGTCCGATAAGTTTGTTATGCCCTTTATGGCAGATGTGTTTTTTCCGGACTATGAGATAACGGGATCATTCAGTTCCCTTGCGATAGGTACTTATTTTTTCAGCACTCTCATAAACGGGATCGTCGGATTTATAGGAAGTTATATACCCATCGTTGCAAGGCTGCCGTTTACCGCGGCCTTAAGCAGTTATCTTATGAATAAGGAAAACAGCTTCTTTGCCACGCAGGAAGCGGGGATCATAGCAGGCATGCCGCTTAGGGACAAGCTCCTTATTACCCTGTTCATCATCATTGTACTTGTGATCCTTGCTCTTCCGTATGTTGCCGGTGCCGTGTATTTTTCCCTGATGACTGTCCGTGAATTTAATAAGATAGCCGAAGTAAGGAAGAATCGCGCGATTGAAGCCGAGAAAAAGCGCAACCTTATGATATCGGATATCGCACACGACTTACGTACTCCGATAACGACCATATCGGGCTATGCGCAGGCCTTAACAGACGGGCTTGTAAAGGAGGAGGATAAACAGTCATATCTTGAAGCCATCAGGGATAAATCAGCCGGAATGAACGATCTTATCCAGCTTTTGTTTGATTATACCAGGCTTGACAGCAAGGGCTTTGTTCTTAACAGGAGCACGGTGGATATATGCGAGATGGTACGCGAGTGTGCGGCATCACTGTATACGGACGCGGAGGCGGCCGGAATGGAGATGGAGGTAAATATTCCCGAAGAAGCGATAAATGAAGATATTGACAGGCCCCAGTTCACACGGGTGATAAACAACCTTATGGTAAATGCCGTAAGGCACAACAAAAAGGGTAATACGGTGGGTGTGTTTGTGTTCACCGATAATAACAGGACAAGGATCGCGATTGCCGATAAAGGCGAGGCTATACCGGATGATAAGGCGGGGCATCTGTTTGAACCGTTCTTCATGGGCGATGAATCCCGCAATTCAAAGGGCGGTTCGGGCCTCGGACTGTCTGTTGCAAAGAAGATAACCGATATGCACGGCTACAGCCTTGAGCTTAAGCAGGGCAGCGCCCTTAAGCGTTACCCGCTTCTTAAGGACTATGTAAAGGCGTTCATAATTAAACTATAAGTAGAATGCATTTATAATATATGATATACTAAAATGAAGTATGGAATGATCATCACATATTTCATGAGGAGGTACCGGGTATGTCAACGGTAGCGGTAAGCAGACTTATTGAAAAGATGGAGCTTGAAAACCTTACTCCGGATATCGATATCGAGGGAAGGAAGATAACGATCCCCGATATCAACAGGCCTGCGCTTCAGCTTGCGGGATATCTGCAGCATTACGAAGCAAGCCGTGTCCAGATAATCGGGTTTGTTGAGGCAACTTATATGGAAGGGCTTGACCCTGCCGATAAAAAGGAAAGGTATGAACATGTGCTTTCGCACAGCACACCCTGTTTTGTATTCTGCAGGGAGATACAGCCGGATCCTACCTTTGTTGATGTCGCAAGGGAAAAGGGAGTTCCGATCCTTGTTACGAAACGCGCAACTTCCGATTTCATGGCCGAGATAATAAGGTGGCTCAACGTCGAGCTTGCCCCCTGCATTTCGGTACACGGAGTACTTGTTGATGTATACGGCGAAGGCGTGCTCATAACGGGTGAAAGCGGCATAGGTAAGTCCGAGGCGGCGCTTGAGCTTATAAAGAGGGGACATCGTCTCGTTACCGATGATGTTGTTGAGATACGCAAGGTGTCCGAGGAAACACTGATCGGATCTGCACCGGATATAACCAAGCACCTTATCGAGCTGAGGGGTATCGGCATAGTGGATGTAAAGATGCTCTTCGGTGTATCGTGTGTTAAGGATACCCAGTCTATAGACCTGGTGATAAGGCTTGAGGAATGGGATAAGGATAAGGATTACGACAGGATAGGACTTGAGGAGAATTATATCGAATACCTCGGAAACAAGGTGGTATGCCATAACATCCCCATCCGTCCGGGACGTAACCTTGCGATCATATGTGAATCCGCGGCGGTTAATTACCGTCAGAAGAAGATGGGTTACAATGCCGCACAGGAACTGTATGCAAGGCTTCAGAATTCGTTTAAGAAAACAGAGGATGAATAATCACAGGTCGATCATGGAGGTATTAAATGGATAAGTACTGTTTTGCTGCCGATATAGGAGGCACCACTATAAAGATGGGTCTTTTCTCACCTGAGGGAGACATTGTCAACAAATGGGAGATTCCCACGAACAGGGAAGATAACGGAAGCCATATACTTAAAGATATAGCCGATGCCGTTAAAAAGGAAATGGAAGCAAGGAAGCTTTCGAAGGATGATGTCCTCGGGATAGGTGTAGGCGCACCGGGTCCCGTTGATAAGGACGGTGTGATACATAAGGCAGTTAACCTTGGCTGGGGTGTGCTCAATATAAGCGAGGAGTTAAGCGCACTTACGGGTATGACGGTAAAGGCGGGAAACGATGCCAACGTTGCGGCGCTCGGTGAGATGTGGAAGGGCGGCGGCGAAGGCTTTAACGATCTGGTGGTAGTGACTCTGGGCACCGGTGTCGGCGGCGGCGTCATAATCGACGGTAAGATAGTCACGGGATGCATGGGCGCAGGCGGTGAGATAGGCCACATCCATGTTGAGGATGATGAAGATGAAAGCTGCGGCTGCGGCAATAAGGGCTGCCTTGAGCAGTATGCATCGGCAACCGGTATAGTAAGGCTTGCCGAAAAGAAGTTAAAGACAAGTGATAAGGACAGTGTTCTGCGTACGCAGGAGGTAAATGCCAAAACGGTGTTTGATGCCGTTAAGGCTTCCGATCCGCTTGCAATGGAGATAGCCGAGGAATTCGGTGAGTATCTCGGCAAGGGACTTGCAAACATCGCATGTGTAACGAATCCCGAGGTATTCGTTATCGGCGGAGGTGTGAGCAAGGCAGGACCGGTCATCATAGATTATGTTGAAAAGTATTATAAAAAGTTCGTGTTCCACGCAAGCCGCGATGCCAGGTTCAAGCTTGCCACGCTGGGAAATGATGCAGGCATATGCGGAGCTGCCAGGTTATTGTATCAGTAAGCATTGATGAGGAGTTGAGTGTATCATGAAACAGAGTACTATTTCGGCACTTAAGGGCATATTGTATCAGGACGATCTTAAGGTGGACGAGCCCATGAAGGTCCACACGTCTTTCAAGACGGGAGGCCCTGCGGATGCGTTCATAACACCGCGCTCGGATGAGCAGATAATCGAGTGCCTTAAGGTGTTGAGGGCTGAAAAGGAGAAATACTTCATAATGGGCAACGGTACAAATCTTTTGGTATCGGATGCCGGATACAGGGGCTGCGTCATACAGCTTTATAAGAATTACGGTGATGTGTCCGTGTTCGGGACAAGCATAACCGCCAAGGCCGGAGCACCGCTTGTAAAGGTTTGCGGTGAAGCGAATAAGCATGCCCTTGCCGGATTTGAATTTGCCTGCGGGATTCCCGGAACGGTCGGAGGGGCGGTAACGATGAACGCCGGCGCCTACGGTTCCGAAATGGTCAAGGTAGTGAGGATAGTCAGGGTATTTGACCTTAAATATATGATGAAATGCGAGTATGCTTCATCCGAGATGAAGTTCTCGTACAGGCACAGCCTTATAAAGGAGGAGCCCCTCATCGTACTGGAAGTTGAGATGGAGCTTCAGAGCGGTGACCCCGATACCATACAGCGCAGGATCGACACCATAAAGAGCGAGCGTGCGGCCAAGCAGCCGCTTGATTATCCCAGCGCGGGTTCGACCTTTAAGAGGCCGGAGGGTCATTACGCGGGCAAGCTCATCGAGGATGCCGGACTCAAGGGCCATTCGATCGGAGGAGCCATGATATCCGAGAAGCACGCGGGCTTTATAATAAACACCGGTAATGCAACATCGACCGATATCTTAAAGCTTATGATCGAGACCCAGAAGGTGGTGCTTGAACGATTCCATGTTAAGCTTGAACCGGAGATCTGTTTCTTGGGATGGAAATAAGTCATGAGATTTGTTATCGTAACCGGAATGTCCGGTGCAGGCAAGAGTACAGCGCTTAAGTTCCTTGAGGACTGCGGTTATTACTGTGCCGACAATCTTCCGGTCCCCCTTATAACCAAGTTTGTTGAGCTTATGTCACTGCCGGACAGTGAGATAGAAAAGGCAGCCCTGGGCGTGGATGTCCGCACGGGCCACGGCTTTAACGAACTGGCCGAGGTTCTTGAAGGCCTAAAAAAATCCGGGATCAGTTATGAGGTGCTGTTCCTCGAAGCCGGTGATGAGGTACTCATAAAGCGTTATAAGGAAACAAGGCGTGCACACCCGCTTGCGGGCGGCGACCGTATAGAAACCGGTATCAAGAGGGAGCGGGAAGCCCTTAAGGTTTTAAAAAAGCAGGCGGACTACATATTTGACACAAGTCAGATGCTGACAAGGGAGCTTAAGGCTTCGCTTGATAAGATATTCATAAACGATCGATCATATAAGAACCTGTTCGTCACCATAATGTCCTTCGGATTCAAGTACGGCATACCGAGGGATGCCGATCTTGTCTTCGATGTCAGGTTCCTGCCCAATCCGTATTATCATGAAGAATTAAAATATAAAGACGGTGAAAGTCCCGACGTGCGTGACTTTGTCATGTCATCCGGCGAGGCTGACGGATTCCTTGACAGGCTTGAGGATATGCTTCTGTTCCTGCTTCCCAATTATATTGCGGAGGGGAAGAATCAGCTGGTCGTGGCTATCGGCTGCACGGGAGGAAAACACAGGAGCGTGACTCTTGCCAATGCACTGTTTGAGCGTATGGATCATCATGATGAATACGGTTTTAAGATAGATCACAGGGATATCGGCAGGGACAGGCCGTCAAAATGAACAAGGGGTAATGAATGTCATTTGCTAAGGATGTAAAGGATGAGCTGTTTAAGCATACGGGTACGTCGAGGCATTGCCAGCTGGCGGAGCTTGCGGCCCTTATCACATACAGCGGGGCCGATATAAACAGGGAGCCGTCAGATAAGGGGCTTATCCTTGAACTTGATAACAGGTCGGTTGCGGGAAAGTGCTTTACATTACTTGTAAAAACATTTAATATATTTAAGAATATGGACGCTGAGCGGTGTTTGAGCGGTTCGACACTTACCGTGAGCGATCCTGAAGGCATAAGGATGCTGCGCCAGGCGCTTTTAAGTGATGTGCTTTTACAGAAATCATGCTGTATGAGGGCATACCTGCGGGGCGCATTCCTGGCAGCGGGGTCGGTTTCCGATCCGGAAAAATCCTATCATTTTGAGGTCGTTTGCAGGAATAAGGAGCATGCGGAAGTCCTTAAGGAAATATTTAAACATTTTGATATAAATGCCAAGGATATAATACGCAAGGATCATAACGTGGTCTACTTAAAGGACGGAGCTCTCATCGTTGAGGCATTAAATGTAATGGAAGCCCACGTTGCGCTGATGGATTTTGAGAATTCCAGGATATTAAAGGAGATGCGGAATTCACTTAACAGACGCGTTAACTGCGAGACCGCGAACATTGGCAAGACGGTAACGGCATCCGTCAAACAGACAGAGGATATAAGGACAGTCATGGGAATGCCGGAGTTTAAGTCGCTCCCTTACGGGATAAGGCAGATAGCACAGCTGCGGCTTGATTATCCGGATGCGTCGCTTAAGGAGCTGGGAGAGATGTGCGATCCGCCTGTAGGCAAATCGGGCGTTAATCACAGGCTGCGCAAGCTGTCTTACATTGCAAATAAAATGTAATGTAAAAATTTTCAGGAGGAGAACATTATGAAGAAAAAAGGAATCACCATTCAGCTTGAGAATGGGCTGGAGGCAAGGCCTATCGCAATGCTGGTACAGGTTGCCAGCAGGTATGAGAGCTCGATCTATATCGAGACGGGCGATAAGAAGGTCAATGCCAAGAGCATCATGGGAATGATGACTTTAATCCTTTCCGCAGGTGATACCATAACGGTTTCTGCGGACGGCAGGGATGAGGATGAGGCAATAAAGGGTATAGAGGACTACTTAAGCGGAGAGCAATGATCCTTAATAATATAGGACGGTATTGCCGAAATGGCTAAAGAAAAGAAAGAAAAAGAAGTAAAAAAGAAGGTCAAAAAGGAAAAAGAGGTAAAGAAGCCGAAGTATGAAGGCAAGGTCGCATATGACATGGGTTCCGTGCTTGTCTTTTCCGGATTCGTGCTTGCCGCGATAGCGCTTGCATACAGCGGGGAGGAGTTATACAAGGAAAACCTTACCATGGTCGCGGTGATCTTTACGGTAGCGGTACTGGCAGCCTTTCGTGTCGTAAATGCGGCGACTATCATGGCAGCTATCCAGACCATACTGTTTCTGGGTGTCAGGGTGGCCGCGATGGCAACAACGGGATTTGAGAATCAGGCAATGCTTTGCTGGGTATTCGCTCCCGGACTCGTGGTCAGCGGTTATTCGCTTATAAACAGGGCGAAGGCACAGCAGGAGAGGACCAACGAAGTCAAGGATGAGCAGATTGATGAGCTTATCATGACGGATCCCGTAACGGGCTTATACAACCTTCGAAGCATGTACATGGATATACAGACCCAGATATCCTATGCGGAAAGGAACAATAAGCAGATATGCCTTATGATATTAAAGCCCAAGTATGTCGATGAAATGAAGACGGTGCTTAAGAAGTCCGAATTCAATGAGGTCGTCGTAAGGCTGAGCAAGGTTGTGTGCGATACCGTGCGTCTTGAAGACAGGGTGTATTCTATAGATTCCGAAGGCGGTTTCGGCGTGATCTTAACCTGTGACCTTGCGGGTTCGAAGCTTGTTGAGAACAGGCTTACGGAGAAGTTCGGTGATAAGAGCCTGTACGCGGGCGTGGTGCCGAATAACGATATCCGTATTGAGATGAGGCTCGGATGTGTTCAGTATAATGAGGCTCTCCGCAGGGATGCCATAAAGCTTAAGGAGATCGCCGAGGCGGAGCTTAAAGATATAAAGATGAGTAACGGTTGAGAATAAGGAAGGATGGGAATATGAGATATTTCGTGACCGGCGGTGCCGGATTTATAGGTTCAAATATGGTGGACAGGCTTTTATCGGAGCCCGAAAACGAAGTAGTTGCTTATGATAATTTTTCAACGGGCCGGAGGGAGTTTCTTGAGGATGCTCTTAAGAATCCGCGTTTTACCCTTGTTGAAGGAGATACGCTTGACCTTGATAAGATGACACAGGCAATGAAGGGCTGTGAGTTCGTATTCCATTTTGCGGCAAATGCCGATGTAAGGATGGGATGCGAGCACCCCAAAAAGGATCTTGAGCAGAACACCATAGCGACGTTCAACGTGCTCGAGGCCATGAGGGCAAATGATATAAAGAGGATAGGATTTTCTTCGACAGGCTCCGTATACGGCGAAGCGGAAGTGATCCCCACGCCCGAGAATGCACCGTTCCCCGTACAGACTTCATTATACGGTGCAAGCAAGCTTGCCTGCGAGGGACTGCTTGCGGCATATGCCGAAGGCTTCGGATACACGGCATATATTTTCCGTTTTGTTTCGATTCTTGGTGAAAGGTACACGCACGGTCATGTATTTGATTTCTGCAAGAGGTTAAAGGATGACCCGTCTCACCTTCACATATTGGGTGACGGACATCAGAAGAAGTCATACCTGTATGTAAAGGACTGCATGGAAGCGATCCTTACGGTTGTCCGCAATACTAATGAAAAGGTGAATATTTATAACCTCGGTACGGATGAGTATGTTGAGGTGAATGATTCTGTACGCTTTATCTGCGGCAAGTTAGGCGTTAAGCCCGAGTTTACCTATGCGGGCGGCGAAAGGGGCTGGATAGGGGACAACCCGTTCATTTACCTTGATACAAAGAAGGTACGCTCATTGGGATGGGCGCCGAAAGCAACGATCGAGGAAGGCGTTATCAAAACCGTTGAGTACCTGACTTCAAATCCGTGGGTTTTTGAAGCAAGGGATTAAAAAGTCAATAAATTTTATGTAAACGGGTTGCCTTATCGGTTTTTATGTGGTAACATCAATATGTTGATAAATTGAAAAGGTTGTTCACATCATCTTGGTGGGAAAAGGATTGGATGGTGTAATCTTTAAAGGAGTCGGCATAACAGTTGAATACAGGACTATTTGCGGAATGGAAAAGGAGTGCAAATAAACGGTTTATTCGGGATATCACCCTCATTTGATTTCGCATAGTCAGATGAGGGTTTTTTATATGAGAAAAGGAGGAAGAACATGATCGTAGCACGCAGTCCCTTAAGGATCTCACTCGGAGGAGGAGGAACAGACCTTCCTTCATATTATCAGCAGAGGGAGGGCTTCCTTATCTCGGCAGCCATTGATAAATATGTTTACATTACCCTGCATGAGACATTTGAAAAGGGATATATACTTAAGTATTCAAAGTTTGAGCATGTGCAGGAGATCGATGAGATCCAGCATCCGATAATAAGAGAAGCACTTAAGATGCTCGAATGGAAGGAGAATCATATCGAGATCTGTTCAATGGCGGATATACCTGCGGGAACCGGACTCGGTTCATCGAGCAGCTTTACAACGGCGCTCCTTCGCGCACTGCATACGATGCAGGGAAACATAGTCAGCACGCGTACTCTGGCCGAGGAAGCATGTGAGATTGAAATGAACCGCTTAAAGGAGCCCATCGGCAAACAGGACCAGTACATTGCGGCATACGGCGGCATCACCTGCATGAACTTCCATAAAGACGGATATGTGTGGGTGGATCCCTTAAATATATCGAGGGAAACGTTATTCGATCTTGAGGATAACCTGATCCTTTACTTTACAGGATTTTCGCGTTCTGCAGGCAGCATCTTGAAGGAGCAGGACGATAAGAGTAAGAGCAAGAATACGGACATGATGAAGAACCTTGATTTTGTAAAGGATTTGGGATACCAGAGCAAGGCTGCGTTTGAGAAGGGTGACCTTAATGCATTTGCAGATATCATGAACGTGCATTGGGAGTATAAGAAAAAACGCTCGGGCGGCATGAGCAATCCGCAGATAGATGAGTGGTATGACATGGCGCTTAAGAACGGAGCAAAGGGCGGTAAGATGATCGGTGCCGGCGGCGGAGGATTCTTAATGTTCTACTGTGATGACAAGAGGAAGCTCCGTGAGGCAATGAAGAATACAGGAATGGAAGAAGTAAGGTTCCGTTTCGAGATGGAAGGATCAAGGGTTCTGTAGTTTAACGGGATGTGGTAACGGCATATGGAATACAGGGAAGCAAAAGATATGCAGGTCGTAGTCCTTATGGGAGGACTGGGGACCAGGTTAAAGGAATATACGAAGGAATGCCCGAAGCCTCTTGTTGAGGTTGAGGGAAGGCCGTTCTTTGATTATTCGCTTAAACTCCTTATGCACCACGGGTTTAAAAAGTTTTTATTCCTGATCGGTTACCGTGCCGAGATGATCGAGGAGTATTACGGTGACGGAAGCGCGCTCGGGATATACATTACCTATTGTTATGACGGCAAGGAACTTCTCGGTACCGGAGGTGCGGTAAAGCGGGCATACGATCACCTGGAGGATGATTTCCTTCTTATGTACGGTGATTCTTTCATGGATATAGATTACGAAGAAACGCTGTACAGATATTTCGAAGGAAAGTCACGCGGCATGCGTGCGCTGATGACCATATTAAAAAACGGCAACCGTTTCGACAGGAGCAATGTCATCATGGACGGCACCGGGATAAAGCTGTATGACAAGATGAACATGACGCCTGAAATGGATTACATTGATTACGGTGTCTGTGTTTATGAGAAGGCATTGTTTTCGGATGAAGGACTTAATGGATTCCTTAATGATGAAAACAGTACCGCGATGGAAACGGGCGTTAAGTTTGATATAGCGGTCATTCAGAATAAGTTAAGCATCGATAAAAAGATCGAGGCGCATATAGTAACAAAACGCTTCTATGAAATAGGAAGTCCGTCGGCGCTCAATGAATTCAGGGAGTATGTAAAGCACAGGTTTAACGAATCACACCCGGCCGTATTCCTTGACAGGGACGGAGTGCTTAACGAGATAGTTTATAACGAAGACGCCGAGCAGATGGATTCTCCGCAGAAGGTTGAACAGTTTAAGCCTTTCCCTGAAGCGGCGGGAGCGATAAAGAAATTTAAGGAAAAAGGGTATTACGTTTTCCTTGCTACAAATCAGCCCGGAGCGGCGAAGGGGAAATGTAAGTTAAAAACACTGTATGATATAAATACGATCTTTTTGGAACAGCTGGCTGAGCAGGGGACAGATATAGACGGTGTTTTCATGTGCGCGCACTATCCTTCGATGTGTGAAAACACAAAAGAGGAGTTTCTTATAAAGAAGTGCGACTGCAGGAAACCGAAGCCGGGACTTTTATTAAAGCCGAAAGATATATACAACATAGATTATGATGAGTCGTACATGGTGGGTGATTCTTTCACCGATATCGTTGCGGGTCAGGCAGCGGGAGTCAAAACGATATTCATAGGCGATCTAAAATGCGATGCCTGCAAAAAACTGTGCGACATCGAACCCACGCACATAGTACGGAACGTAACTGAAGCAGCAGAAATAATACCAAGTATAAATATATAAGGAGGTCAAAAAAATGAGTACAACCTACATCGACAACTACTTGGACGAGACATTAAAGATCGTAAACACGATCGACAGGAACGAGATCGCAAAGGGCGTCGAGATCCTGAAAAAGTTAAGGGATGACGGCGGACGTCTTTTCATCCTCGGAGTCGGAGGAAGCGCGGCAAATGCATCGCACGCCGTTAACGATTTCCGTAAGATAGGAAAGATCGAAACCTATGCGCCGACCGATAACGTATCGGAGCTTACGGCGCGCACGAATGACGAAGGATGGGAGACAACATTTTCCGAATGGCTTAAGACATCAAAGGTAAACGGTAAGGACTGCATCATGGTGTTCTCGGTAGGAGGCGGTTCCGAAACGACGAGCCTTAACATCGTAAATGCCTTAAAGCTTTCAAAGGAAAAGGGAGCAAAGGTCATCTCGATCGTATCAAGGACAGGAGGTTATTCAAAGCAGGTAAGCGACGCGTGCGTACTTATCCCTGTTGTATCCGATGAGAGGATCACACCTCATGCGGAAGGATGGCAGGGAGTTGTATGGCACTTAATGGTCAATGCCATAAACAATTAGAATATAAAAAAGGTAACTATTAATTCTTCATATCATGAGAAAAGGAAAGGAGTCAGTTATGAAGTTTGAAGATCTTAAGGTAACAGTTTATGCAGACGGTGCAGACATCGAGGGAATGAAGGAGGAGTATAAGAAGGGGTACGTTAAGGGCTTTACCACGAATCCCACGCTTATGAAAAAAGCGGGCGTTAAGGATTACGTCAGCTTTGCAAAGGAAGCGATAAAAGAGATACCCGACCTTCCGTTATCACTCGAAGTGTTTGCGGATGATTTTGAAACAATGGAAAAAGAGGCCGACGTGATCGCGGCTCTCGGAGATAATGTGTACGTTAAAATACCCATTACAAATTCAAAGGGAGAATCAAGCATTCCGCTCATCAAAAAACTGTCGGCAAAAGGTATTAAGATAAATGCGACTGCGATACTCACTCTTGATCAGGTACGCAGCGTTGTCGATGCATTTGAACCCGGAACGAAAAATATAGTTTCCGTTTTTGCGGGAAGGATTTTGGATACCGGTGTTGATGCAATGCCGATCATGAAAGAGGTAACTAAAATCTGTAAAAGCAAACCCGGAACTTTATCTTTGTGGGCAAGCTGTCGTGAACTTTATAACATCATCCAGGCGGATCAGTGCGGCACCGATATCATCACTGTTACAAACAATATTTTAGCCAAGCTTCCCAACCTCGGAAAGGATCTTACGCAGCTGTCTTTAGAGACGGTTCAGATGTTTGTGAACGACGGAAAAAGTTTGGGATTTTCAATTCTCGGGAACTGATTTTTTATTGAAGATCTTCTGAAAATTTTTCAACAAAAAACAGGTTAAAAAACGACAGAAAAAAATCGGAAAAAATGATATAAAAAAATACGAAAAAAAATAATAAAAAAAAATTATAAAAAAAATTTGACATTTCCGAAAAAGTATTTATAATACTTGTTGTCGTGTACAGTTAATTTTTAAATTTATATAAGAAGTTTTTTTGTTGAGAGAGAGGAAAGGAGATCAACATGGCAGAAGTTAAGAAACCCGTAGCAGTAGCACCTGCATCAGCTGATAAGAAGGCTGAGCCTGCAGCAGCAGTTAAGGCAGCTCCTGTAGCAGCAGCTAAGAAGCCCGCAGTTAAGAAGGCAGCAGCTAAGCCTGCAGCAGCAGCTAAGAAGCCCGCAACAGCTAAGAAGACAACAGCCAAGAAGGCAACCAAGAAGGTTGACACCAAGGCTAACATCGTTGTTCAGTTTGACGGAGCTGATCTTTTCGCAGCAGATGCACTTAAGGCTCGTGCCGTTAAGGATTACAAGAAGGCAACGAAGTCTGATGCCAAGAAGATGGATATATATGTAAACGTTAATGAAAAGAAAGTTTACTATGTAGTTGATGAATTCAACGGAAGCTTTGATATCTAATCTTAATTGAAAATCTGAGGTTAAAGACACCGGTCATTTTTGACCGGTGTTTTTCAATTTATATATTGACATATATGAAAAGGGGTGCTATCTTATCTATAGATATTAGCACTCCCTGTTAATGAGTGCTAATAGCAAAAAGGAAGGAGGTCCGCGTAGTGGAACTAAGCAGCAGGCAGGAAACGATATTGCTTACGATCATCAAGACTTACCTTGATACCGGCGAGCCGGTAGGCTCAAGGACGATATCCAAGTACACGGATCTTAACCTAAGCTCCGCAACGATCCGTAACGAGATGGCCGACCTTGAGGAAATGGGATATATCATGCAGCCGCACACATCGGCCGGCCGTATTCCTTCCGATAAGGGCTACCGCTTCTACGTAGATCATCTTATGGCGGATAAGGAGCGCGAAGTCGACGAGATGAAGGAGATCCTCATCGAGAAGGCCGACAAGATGGAGCAGGTGTTAAAGCAGATCGCGAAGTCGCTTTCCGTTAACACGAATTATGCGGCGATGATCTCCGCACCCAGGTACCATCAGAACAAGCTAAAGTTCATCCAGTTATCACGCATGGGTGATGACCAGATAGTTGCCGTTATAGTCGTTGAAGGAAACATCATTAAAAATGAGATAATCGATGTGGAACAGCACCTTGACGATGAGACACTTTTAAAGCTCAACATACTGTTAAACACTCATCTTAACGGATTATCAATAGAAGAGATAAGCTTGGGCACGATCCAGAAGATGAAGGAACAGGCAGGCATACATTCGGAAGTCATAAGCGATGTGATCGATGCGGTCGGCGAGGCGATCAAAGCGGACGAGGATCTTGAGATATACACAAGCGGTGCCAACAATATATTCAAGTATCCCGAGCTTTCCGATAACGAAAGGGCGAGCGAACTGATCACCGCATTCGAGGAAAAGAAACAGTTATCCGACATCGTTTATGAAACTCTTTCAAACCAGGACGGCGGCGGAAACATACAGGTATATATAGGGGAAGAATCACCCGTACAGAATATGAAGGACTGCAGCGTTGTCACCGCAACATACGAACTCGAAGAAGGAATGCAGGGAACGATAGGTATCATCGGACCGAAGCGTATGGATTACGATAAAGTGGTTAAAACACTTAAGTCGCTGACCAATCAGCTTGATTCTATATATAAGAAAAAAGACGGAAAACGAAAAAACAGAAATAAAGAAGTTCTTGAAGAATAGATGTGAAAGGAGTTTGAGTTAAATTGGCTGATAAGGATTTAAACGAAGAGGTTCTTGAAGAAGAGCTTGAAGGATCGGAGGAAACAGCCGGGGCAGAAGAGGAAGTAACAGCTGAAGAAACCGCAAATGAAGCGGGGGATGAAGCGGAAGCTTCCGGGGATGATGAAGCATCGGAAGGTGAAGAGGCTGACGGTAGCGATAAGGAAAACAAAGCCGGTCCGGACGGGGATAAGGATAAGAAAAAACTCTTTAAGAAGAATAAAAAAGATAAAAAGGATGAACAGATCGAGCAGCTTACAGATCGCGTAAAACGGCAGATGGCGGAGTTTGAAAACTTCCGTAAACGTACCGAAAAGGAAAAATCATCCATGTATGAAATGGGCGCTCGGTCGGTTATAGAGAAGATGCTTCCGGTCATCGATAACTTTGAGAGGGGACTCGATACGGTACCCGAGGATGAAAAGGATTCACCGTTTACCGAGGGCATGCGGATGATATACAAACAGCTGATGACCGAGCTTGAAGGTATAGGTGTTAAACCGATCGAAGCACTCGGAGCCGAATTTGATCCGGAATTCCACAACGCGGTGATGCAGGTCGAAAGCGAGGAGTATGAAAGCGGCCATGTTGCACAGGAGCTTCAGAAGGGTTATATGTACCGCGACAGTGTTGTAAGGCATTCGATGGTAGCGGTAGTGCAATAGATGATATAACAATCAGCAGGCTTGACGCAGCCTTTGATATAAATAAAAAATAATCAAATTCAGGAGGATATAATCATGGGAAAAATAATAGGTATTGATTTAGGAACAACAAACAGCTGTGTAGCAGTTATGGAAGGTGGTAAGCCCACCGTTATAGCAAATACCGAAGGATCGAGGACAACTCCTTCGGTCGTAGCCTTCACGAAGACGGGTGAGAGGCTTGTCGGCGAGCCGGCCAAGCGTCAGGCGGTTACAAATGCCGAGAAGACCATCTCATCCATCAAGAGGGAGATGGGTACTGATTATAAGAGGACGATCGATGACAAGAAGTATTCACCGCAGGAGATCTCCGCGATGATCCTTCAGAAGCTTAAGGCTGATGCCGAGAGCTACCTCGGTGAAAAGGTTACCGAAGCTGTCATCACGGTTCCCGCTTACTTCAATGACGCTCAGCGTCAGGCAACCAAGGATGCAGGTAAGATCGCGGGCCTTGATGTTAAGCGTATCATCAACGAGCCTACGGCAGCAGCACTTGCATACGGTCTTGATAACGAAAAGGAACAGAAGATCATGGTATACGACCTTGGAGGCGGTACCTTTGATGTTTCCATAATCGAGATCGGTGAAGGTGTTATCGAGGTTCTTGCAACAAACGGTAACAACAGGCTTGGCGGTGATGACTTTGACCAGAAGATCACCGATTACATGCTTGCCGAGTTTAAGAAAAACGAAGGCGTTGATCTTTCAAACGATAAGATGGCACTGCAGAGGCTTAAGGAAGCAGCCGAGAAGGCTAAAAAGGAGCTTTCAAGCGCAACGACAACAAACATCAACCTTCCGTTCATCACGGCAACGAACGAAGGCCCGAAGCACTTTGACATGAACCTTACAAGGGCTAAGTTTGATGAGCTTACGCATGACCTTGTTGAGGCTACAACGGTTCCAGTACAGAATGCTCTTAAGGATGCGGGCATCACGGCTTCCGAGCTCGGACAGGTACTTTTAGTCGGCGGTTCGACACGTATCCCCGCCGTACAGGATAAGGTTAAACAGCTTACCGGTAAGGAACCTTCAAAGTCACTTAATCCCGACGAGTGTGTTGCACTCGGTGCATCTATCCAGGGCGGCAAGCTCGCAGGTGATGCCGGTGCGGGTGAGATCCTTCTTCTTGATGTTACTCCGCTTTCACTTTCTATCGAAACGATGGGCGGTGTTGCAACAAGGCTTATTGAAAGGAATACAACGATCCCTACAAAGAAGAGTCAGATATTCTCAACGGCAGCCGATAACCAGACCGCGGTTGATATAAACGTTGTACAGGGTGAAAGGCAGTTCGCAAGGGATAATAAATCGCTCGGCCAGTTCCGTCTTGACGGTATTCCTCCGGCAAGGAGGGGCGTTCCTCAGATCGAAGTTACGTTTGATATCGATGCAAACGGTATCGTTAACGTATCGGCAAAGGACCTTGGAACCGGAAAAGAGCAGCATATAACGATCACATCGGGCTCCAATATGTCAGATGATGAGATCGACAGGGCCGTTAAGGAAGCAGCTGAGTACGAGGCTCAGGATAAGAAGCGTAAGGAAGCGATCGATGCCAAGAATGATGCCGATTCCTTCGTATTCCAGACCGAGAAGGCAATAGAGGAAGTCGGCGACAAGCTTGATCCGAATGACAAGGCCGCTGTTGAAACCGAGCTTAATAACCTTAAGGAGCTTGTAAACAAGTGCGATCCCGAGAACATGACCGAGGATCAGGTTGTAGAACTTAAGGCAGCTCAGGAAAAGACTATGACCGCGGCACAGAAGCTGTTCGAGAAGATGTATGAGCAGGCACAGGCAGCACAGGGTGGCGCAGGCCCCGATATGAGCAACATGGGCGGCCAGGCAGGTCCGGATATGGGCGCTTCTTCAGGCGGTGACAGCTATGACGGCGATGTGGTTGACGGAGACTACAAAGAAGTATAAAATCAAACGAGTGTGAATATGACTGTGTGCCCATCTCATATCGCGGGATGGGCAACCGTCGTCATAAGGACGGCCCGCTTGCGGGGGATTCCTTATGACAATGGGGCAGCATATCAGTTAGAGGTAACAGCAAATGGCAGAATCAAAAAGGGATTACTATGAGGTCCTCGGCGTCAATAAGAATGCTGACGAGGCCGAGATAAAAAAAGCATACAGGGTGCTTGCCAAGAAGTATCATCCCGATATGAACCCGGGCGACAAGGATGCCGAGAAGAAATTCAAGGAAGCCAGTGAAGCCTATGCGGTATTAAGTGATGCGGATAAGAGGCGCCAGTACGATCAGTTCGGACATGCGGCATTTGAAGGCGGTTCGGGCGGATTTGGCAGCGGCTTTGACTTTACGGGAGCTGATTTCTCGGATATTTTCGGTGATATCTTCGGCGATCTGTTCGGAGCGGGCAGGACAAGGAGCAGTTCGAGCAACGGCCCCATGAAGGGTGCGAATATACGTACAAGCGTAAGGATCACGTTTGAGGAAGCGTTTACGGGTGTTGACAAGGAGCTTGAGCTGACTCTTAAGGATCCGTGCGAAACCTGTAAGGGAAGCGGGGCAAAGCCGGGAACGTCTCCCGAAACATGCTCAAAGTGCGGCGGCAAGGGCCAGGTCGTATATACCCAGCAGTCGCTTTTCGGAATGGTACGTAATGTATCAACCTGTCCCGATTGTCACGGAAGCGGCAAGGTTGTAAAGGAAAAATGTCCCGACTGCCACGGCACGGGTTATATTTCGAGCAAGAAAAAGATCCAGGTATCGATCCCTGCGGGAATCGACAGCGGCCAGAGCGTGCGCATACGTGAAAAAGGCGAGCCGGGCATAAACGGAGGCCCAAGGGGCGACCTTCTTGTCGAGGTTGTCATTCAGCGCCATCCGATATTCCAGCGCAACGATATGGATGTCTATTCTACCGCACCGGTTTCATTTGCGGTTGCAACATTGGGCGGAGAGATATATATTGATACTGTGGACGGTAAGGTCATCTATGAGGTTAAGGCGGGGACACAGACGGATACGCGTGTACGCCTTAAAGGAAAGGGAATGCCTTCGCTGCGCAACAAGCAGGTAAGGGGCGACCATTATGTGACTCTTGTTGTCCAGGTACCGGATCATTTGAGCTCCGAAGCCAGGGATCTGCTTAAGGAATTTGATATGGCAACGGGCGATACGCTGCATGCCGTTAAGGAGCAGTCCGACAGCAAGGATAAGAAGAAAAAGGGATTCTGGAATAAATAAAGCGAGTTTGGATAAATGGATTCTTTAAAGAAAACGAGGATATGGACGTACTCCGTGATAGGACTGTTCTTTGTCGCGGCGCTCGTCATAATAGCCTGGGCATTTGCGGGTACGGGAGTTACCGAACAGCCGGGGCAGGAAGCACAGGCTGATCCCACACCTGTACCGGTGGCCGAACCTACAAAGGCACCAGAACAGGTTGATACCGTATCACAAAATGAAACAGACGAAGATGGCCTTGAAGAGGGTCAGATGCGCAGTTATCTTTCGGGACTGCCGGTCTCTAAGGAGATCGGGAACAGGCGCCCGATAGCGGTGATGCTCAACAACTTAAAACCGGCTCAGCCCATGTGCAGCATAAGCCGTGCCGATGTCGTTTATGAGTATGTTGTCGAAGGTGCCATCACCAGGCTCATGGCATTGTTTGAGGATTACAAGGATCTTGATAAGATAGGTTCCGTCAGGAGCTGCCGTGAGTACTTTGTGTATACGATGCTTGAGTTCGATGCCATCTATTGCCATTACGGCCAGGCCACTTATGCGGTTGAACTGCTTGAAAGGGATTACGTCGATAACTTAAACGGGCTTGGCAAGGAAGGCGATACGGTATACTACAGGACTACCGACAGGAAGGCACCTCATAACGCATATGCAAGTGCGGCAGGTATCGATGCGGGCATCGATATGATGGGATACCGCAGGGATCATTACGAGGATTACAACGGTAAGTTCAAGTTCTGTGATCTCGATAAGGAAGTAACGAACGAGTCGGGTATGAAGATAACATACATGGCTCCCAATTATAAGATAAACAAACCGTGGTTTGAGTATGATGAATCCCGCAAGCAGTACGGCCGTTTTCAGTATGACGGCCCGCAGATAGATGAGCTTACGGGTGAGCAGATATACTTCGATAACGTTATATTCCAGTATAATAAATGGGCGCAGCTTGATGAGAAGGATTATCTCGCGTTTGACTGCCACTCGGGCGGAGTAATACAGTACTTTACGCACGGACGCATGGTGCCCGGCATATGGTTAAGGGACGGCCAGCATGCTCATGACGGAAATTATGATCTGTGTCCTATACGCTATTATGACCTTGAAGGAAACGAACTTGAGATAAACAACGGAAAGACGTTTATCTGCGTTATCCAGGATACGGACATCGAAAACGTGACCATAAGGGAATGATATGGATTGATCAATTACCGCTGTCGGTTGACCGGCAGCGGTTTATTATGTAAAAATATTATCCGGAGGATAGATCATATGAAAAAAACAGCACTGATAATGGCGGGAGGCCGCGGTGAGCGATTCTGGCCCCGCAGCAGGAAGGATAGGCCCAAGCAGTTTTTATCACTTACGGACGATGGCAGGACTATGATACAGTTAACGGTCGACCGTATCCTGCCGCTTGTGGATATGGAGGATATCTATATCGCAACGAATAAGGATTACAAAGGGCTTGTAAAGGAGCAGCTTCCGGGCATACCCGATAAGAATATCCTGTGCGAACCCATGGGCAGGAACACGGCACCGTGTATAGGACTCGGGGCGATGCATATCCTTAATAAGTACGAGGATTCCGTGATGATGGTGCTGCCTTCCGATTCGCTCATTAAGGACGGTGACCGCTACAGGGAGCTTATAGAGGAAGCATGCGATGTGGCATCCGAAGGCGAAAACCTGGTGACAATGGGCATCAGGCCTAACTATCCCGAGACGGGGTATGGATATATAAAATATATAAAGGAACGATCACACGGACGCTCTTTCAGGGTGGATAAGTTCGTCGAAAAACCTTCGCTTGAACTGGCGAAGGAGTACCTTGCGACAGGGCAGTACCTGTGGAACGCGGGGATGTTCGTATGGAAGGTTTCGACCGTTGTAAAGCAGTTTGAAAGCTTCCTGCCCGATATGTTAAAGGGTCTCGTAACGATAAAGGATGCTGTAGGGACACCTGATGAAGATAAGGTGCTTAAGGAGGTTTTCCCGACTCTTGAATCAATCTCCATAGACTATGGTATAATGGAAAAGGCGGGCAGCATATATACGATCCCGGGTGATTTCGGATGGGACGACGTGGGTTCGTGGCTTGCCGTTGAGCGTATTAAAAACACGGATGATGACAACAATGTGATCGACGGCAATGTTATCTCTGTTGGTACAAAGGACTGCATTATACAGGCGAAGGACAAGCTCATTGCCGCGGTAGGTCTTAAGGATATCGTTGTGGTCGATACCGATGATGCAACGCTTATCTGCGATAAATCCGCCACCGCCGATATCAAAAAAGTCCTTGAGAATTTAAGAAACAACGATCGCACCGAATACTTGTAGGAGGCTTCCCCTTGAAATTCAATAAATACACAATAAAAACCACGACCGAGGCCGAGGACATAATAAGCAGTACCCTTATGGACTTAGGTATAGAAGGCGTTGAGATCGAGGATAACATCCCATTAACCGATAAGGAGAAGGCAGCGATGTTCGTTGATATCCTGCCGCAGTTAAAGGCTGATGACGGGACAGCGTATTTAAGCTTTTATCTTGATGCGGATGTGGATAATGAACCGGTGCTTGAAAGTGTGCGCGCAGAGCTTGAGGATATAAAATCGTTCATGGATGCGGGCGACTGTACCATGATCGCAACACAGCTTCAGGATACCGATTATCTGAATAACTGGAAACAGTATTTCCATCAGTTTTATATAAATGCAGACAATCCCGGCGAGGAAGACATACTTATAGTTCCTTCGTGGGAGGAAGTAAAGCCCGAAGATGACGGAAAGATGATAATACACATCGATCCCGGAACTGCTTTCGGTACGGGCATGCATGAGACAACGCAGCTTTGCATACGTGCGCTGCGTAAGTATGTGAATAAGGATACAAAGCTCCTTGATGTCGGTACCGGCAGCGGTATCCTTTCGATAATGGCATATAAATTCGGGGCGGCATCGGCCACCGGAACCGACCTTGATCCGTGCGCTATAGAAGCGGTCCAGGATAACATGGAAAAGAACGGGCTTTCCGAGGCCGGCTTTAAGCTTATCATAGGAAATATTATCGACAGTAAAGAGATACAGGATGAGGCGGGTTATGACTATGATATCGTAGTTGCCAATATCCTCGCGGAGGTACTCCTGCCGCTTACTCCCGTCATCATAAATCACTTAAAACCCGGCGGCATATACATAACCTCAGGCATCATCGAGGATAAGGAACAGGTCGTTGTCGATGCGGTTAAGGCAGCAGGCCTTAAGGTACTTGAAGTAAACCGCCAGGGTGAATGGGTCAGCGTTACGGCGCGCAGATGAGCTGAAAGAAATCCGTTACAGTGACTTTGGATAAACCGGTATGACTGTAAGAAAGGAATGATATGGCAGGAAATAAAAAAAGACCGATAATAACCTTCAATTCCCCGGTCGTACTGGGATTTGTGATAGCATGCTTTGCAGTGACTCTTACAGGTATCATATCGGGCGGCAGGATCACTCGTGCACTGTTTATGACATACCGTTCATCACTTATGAATCCGCTTACATACCTGCGATTCTTTACATATGTCCTGGGACACAGCGGGTGGAGTCATTTTGTCGGGAATGCATGTTATCTTCTGCTGCTTGGCCCCATGCTTGAGGAAAAATACGGAGCAAGGATGCTCATTCAGATAATCGCCATAACCGCATTTGCGACCGCGATATTAAATTATATCTTTTTCCCTTCGGTTGCGTTGTGCGGCGCCAGCGGCATAGTATTTGCGTTCATTATACTTGCATCATTCACGGGATTTAAGGACGGTGAGATCCCGCTCACATTTATACTTGTTGCCGTTATATACATAGGACAGCAGGTGATCGAGGGCATCACCGTAAAAGACGATGTATCCAATATGGCTCATATCATGGGCGGTGTTGTCGGCGCGATATTGGGATATATGCTGAACGTTCGGAGGAAGTCCTAAACTTTGCTGCCCGGGTTCGTTAAATATATAATATTGGACAGATAAGATGTACAGGTTTTTTGTAAGTCCCGAAAATATATGCGGAAATGACATATATATCGAAGGGCAGGATGTAAACCATATAAAAAATGTATTAAGGATGCGGATCGGTGAAGAAGTATCGGTGGTAACGGAAGGCGGAGATAAGGAATACCGCTGCGAGATCGCCGGATACGAAGATAAGCTGGTCCGCCTTAAGCTGCGTTTCATAAAAGAGGAGGATGTCGAGCTGCCAAACAGGATATACCTCTTCCAGGGGCTGCCCAAAGGTGATAAGATGGAGCTTATCATACAAAAAGCGGTCGAGCTTGGGGTGTATGAGATCATCCCCGTCTGCATGAAACGCTCCGTTGTAAAGTACGATAAAAAGAAGGAAGAATCAAAGATCGCGCGTTTTAACGGCATATCCGAAGCAGCTGCCAAACAGAGCATGCGAAGGATAATACCGAAGGTAACCGGGGTAATGTCCTTTATAGATGCGGTTGGATACTGTAAGGACATAGATGTTAAGCTGCTCCCGTATGAGCTTGCGGATATGGATGCTATGGAGCATACGAGGGAGTTGTTGTCGGGCATTAAGAAGGGACGGTCAGTCGCTCTGTTCATAGGCCCCGAAGGCGGCTTTGACGAAGCTGAGGTTTCGCTTGCAAAGGAAAGCGGATTTGACACGATCACGCTGGGACACCGCATCCTGCGTACGGAAACGGCGGGACTTGCAGTTTTATCCTGGCTTGTGTACTTACTAGAATGATGAAAGTCGGACACGGGGACGGTTCTTCCGTCTTGTTTTCGCAAAAACCAGACGGAAGAACCGTCCCCGTGTCCGACAATGTCTCTCCGAAAGGAATAACATGACGGCATATTTGGATAACTCCGCAACAACCAGGTGCTTTGACGAGGTACGGGAATATATGTCCGAGATAATGGACATATATTACGGCAACCCGTCCAGCATGCATATGGTCGGAGTGGAGGCTGAAAAACATATAAGGTATGCAACGGAAGTGTTTGCAAAAAACTTAAAGGTAAGTGCGAAAGAGATCGTATTTACTTCGGGCGGCACCGAGTCCGATAACCTTGCTCTTATTGGATGCGCACGCGCAAACCACAGGGCGGGTAAGCATATAATAACGACAAAAGTCGAGCATCCTGCCGTACTTGAACCCTGCGCATATCTTGAGAAGGAAGGCTTTGAGGTTACATACCTTGACGTTGATAAGACAGGCCGTGTAAATCCGGATGATTTAAAAAATGCATTAAGGGATGATACGATACTTGTATCCGTCATGTATGTGAACAATGAGATAGGTTCCGTTCAGCCCATAGAAGAGCTCGGAAGGATGATAAAGGAGCATAACCCCGCCACGCTTTTTCATGTGGATGCGGTGCAGGGATTCGGCAAGGCAAGGATAAATCCGAAGCGTGAAAAGATCGATCTTTTATCGATAAGCGGACATAAGATACACGGCCCGAAGGGCGTCGGTGTTCTGTATGTAGGGGACAAGGTAAAGATAAACCCCATAATATTCGGAGGAGGGCAGCAGAAGGGCCTGCGCTCGGGTACCGAAAACGTCCCGGGCATCGCGGGTATTGCAAGGGCGGCCGAGCTTATATATACTGACTTTGACAGTAAGATGGATAAACTGTATGAGCTAAAGACATATTTTATAAATGAACTCCTTAAGCTTGAAGGCATAACGATAAACGGTCTTATAAACGATCCCGGAAGCGAAGGTGTTGCCGAAGAAGATATAAGGAAAACGGCGCCGCATATAATAAGCGCATCTGTCGATGGAATAAGGGCCGAGGTATTACTGCATGCGCTTGAGGAAAAGGACGTTTACGTTTCGTCGGGGTCTGCGTGTGCAAGCAACAAGCCTGCGGTGAGCGCGACTCTTAAAGCGATAGGGGTAAAACGCGAGCTGCTTGATTCTACAATAAGGTTTTCTATGAGCGTTGAAACGACAAAGGATGAAGTTGATCTGGCGCTTAGTGCGTTAAAGGAGCTCCTGCCGACACTGAGAAAGTATAAACGAAAATAGTGGGGTAAATAATGCGGGCAGTCATAACAAGGGTGCTTTCGGCATCGGTAAGCATAGACGGAAATGAGGTATCAAAGATCGGAAAGGGATTTTTGGTCCTGCTCGGCGTGCATAAAAATGATACCGAAGAGAATGCAAAAAAGATGGCCGACAAGATATGCGGATTAAGGATATTTGAGGACGAAAACGGCAAGATGAACATATCCCCCAAAGACGCGGGCGCGCAGCTCCTTATAGTAAGCCAGTTCACGCTGTATGCAGACTGCAGCTCAAGGCGGCCGGGCTTTAGCGATGCGGCAAGGCCGGACCTGTCAAAACCGCTTTATGAGCTTGTGGTATCGCAGTGCCGCGAAAGGGGCTTTGAAACGGGAACCGGCGAATTCGGAGCCGACATGAAGGTAGAGTCGGTAAACGACGGACCGGTTACGATCGTGCTTGATGTGGGGACAACGGAGGTTTAAATGCACTATACATCATTCCTTATAAAATATGCGGAGATAGCGATAAAGGGCAAAAACAGGTACCTGTTCGAGGATGCGCTCGTAAGCCGGATAAACCAGGCGCTTAAAAAGGTCGAGGGTGATTTTAAAGTCGGCAAGACCCAGGGCAGGGTAAACATCGAATGCTTAAGCGATTACGATTACGACGAGGTCACGAAGGCATTATCGTGCGTGTTCGGCATCACCGGCATATGCCCTGTCGTGCACGTGGAGGACGAGGGATTTGACAAACTGTCCGAGGACGTCATCAAATACATAGATGATGAGTACCCCGATAAGGATCACACGTTCAAGGTCAACTGCCGACGCGCGCGCAAGAACTATCCCATGGATTCGCAGGAAGTTAACATGGAGATGGGCGGACGTATACTTGATGCCTACCCCGAAATGAAGGTGGATGTCCATAACCCCGATATCCTTTTAACGATAGAGATAAGAGATGACAGGATATACATATATTCAAAGATAATAGAGGGCCCGGGCGGGATGCCCGTCGGTACGGGCGGAAAGGGCATGCTGCTGTTATCCGGCGGAATTGATTCTCCCGTTGCGGGGTACATGATCGCAAAGCGCGGTGTAAAGCTCGATGCGGTTTATTTCCATGCACCGCCCTATACTTCCGAGCGCGCAAAGCAGAAGGTCGTCGATCTTGCAAAATATATCTCAAGGTATGCAGGTCCCATAAACTTACATGTGATAAATTTCACTGACATACAGCTTGAGATATACGAAAAGTGCCCGCATGACGAGCTTACGATAATCATGCGCCGATACATGATGAGGATAGCGGAACACCTTGCAAAGGAAAGCGAGTGCTTAGGGCTTATAACCGGCGAGAGCTTAGGACAGGTCGCATCACAGACCATGCAGTCGCTTGCGGCAACAAATGAAGTGTGCACGATGCCCGTGTACCGTCCGCTCATAGGCTTTGACAAAAACGAGATAATAAAGATATCCGAAAAGATAGATACCTACGAAACATCCATTCTTCCTTACGAGGATTGCTGCACGATATTCGTGGCAAAACATCCCGTAACGAAGCCTAACGTAAATATCATAAAACGTTCCGAACTTAAGCTTGCGGACACCATTGACGAGCTGTTTAAGAGGGCGATAGAAACAGATGAAGTCATCGTCGTTTCATAAGGGAAAAAGGATTCTGTTCTTAACAGGCTGCGCACTTGGCGCGGTCTGCTTTTTATGGGTGTACGGCGCCCGTGTCTTAAATCCGTTTTATGATTCATGGCTGTTTAATGCTGACATAGACCTATCGCAGCACTATATCGGGTTCTGTCATTACAGGATGAGCGCCTGGCATTTTCCGATAGGACTAATCGATACACTAAGTTATCCTACGAGCATGTCCGTCATATATACCGATTCCATTCCGCTTTTTGCACTTCTTTTTAAGATATTAAGTCCCGTGCTGCCGCAGCATTTCCAGTATTTTGGGCTGTTCGGGATACTGTGCTTTATGCTGATGGGCGGGTATTCATCGCTTCTCATTTACCGTCTTATAAGCGGAAGCTTCGCCGCGGGTGAGGGGGCAGATAACGGCGATGGAGCGGACAACGGTATCGTAAGGAGCCGTTTTACCTTTGTTGACAGAAATCTTGCGTATATACTGAGTGCGGTATGCTCTCTCATTTATATCTTAAGTTCCACGATGCTTCAGAGGATGTTCTATCATACCTCGCTTGCCGCACAGTGGCTGGTGATCGCGGCGATGTATCTGTGGGTAAGCCGTGATGATTATACAAAATGGGGCATACTTATCCGCTATGCCGTTCTGGGACTTTTGTGCGTAGGTATCCATACATATTTTGTTCCCATGGTCGGGAGCATTCTCCTTGCTTCATCCGTTGAAACTGTCATAAGAAAAAAGAGTGGGGAAAACAGCGGCGCGGCCATCAGGGATGAGGCCGGGAATCTTATTGGATTCTGCATTGCGGGCCTTTTGACTCTGTTTGCCTTCGGCGGTTTTTACGGCTCGTCATCGGGTTTCGGGGAAGGGATCGGAAGCTTTACCGCAAACCTTAATACATTTATAAACCCGCTGTACGGGAGCATAATCTTAAAGCCGATGAGGATACTTTACGGTTTCCAGTATGAGGGCTATGCTTATTTAGGCCTTGGCGTCTTTATGCTGATCATTGCGGCTTTTGTGTATCTTGTATGGGCATTAAGGGAAAATGGGAAAGAGTCATACTTTAAGGTTCATTTAAGACAGGCCGTGGGACTGATTCTTTTTATTGTGGATCTGTTCCTTGCGGTGTTCCCGACGGCCGCCGTTTCAGACTTTCGTATAATAGGCGTACCGCTGGGGCCGGCCCTTTCAAGGATGCTGGGAGTGTTTCGGTCAAACGGAAGGTTCATATGGGTGTGCGAATATCTCATATTCACGTGGGCTGCCGTGTCTGTTATAAGGCTGCTTAAGGACCTGTTCGACAAGCGCTTAAAGGGCAGGGATATAATCCTTAAGATAATGATCGTTGCCGTGCTGCTTGAGGTGCTTGACTTTACACCCGTGATCCGCGAGAAACAGGCGTATTTTGCTAAAGAACAGGAGTATGTGAATCTGTGGGACAGGGCAGGGTTTGATGCGGCCGGTAAAGGATATGATGAGTTTGTATTCCTTTACAATGAAAACGGGATCTTAATGGATACGGCGTTTTATGCCTACCTTAACGGAGCGAAGCTTAATAATTTCTATTATGCAAGGAACATAGATGACGAGGTTAACGCAAATATCGCAGGATGGCTGGGTGAGCTAAGGAGCGGTACGGTAAGGGATGACGTGGTGTATATAATAAAGACGGAGGATCATGATAGCTTAAGTTCCGATATCGGGGATATGAAGTGGTATGAGCTTGATAAGAATCATATGGCGGGGGTTAAGTGATTCTGCCGTGCCTTTTTGGCAATAAAAAAGGACCTCTGTCGTTGACAAACGTCCTTTGGTTGCTCACCACAATGTGATTAGATCATATATGGCTTGATAACAGCCAAAACGTCCTCTACATTGTCCTCGGCATGGATGTTAAGGTCGATGGGCTTTGAAAGATCCAAACTGAAGATACCCATGATCGACTTAGCATCGATTACATACCTGCCCGATACAAGATCAAAATCATAATCAAACTTGGTGATGTCATTAACGAATGACTTAACCTTATCGATCGAGTTGAGTGAAATCTGTACTGTCTTCATATGTAAGCCTCCTCTCATATTTTTATTTGCAGTCTCCCGACCACACCCATATAATAAAACCGTAAATTATAAAAGTCAATCGGAAAAAGTTCCGAAAAACATGGGAAAAATCATGAAAAAAGTCGCATTTCACAATCTCGGATGCAAGGTAAACGCCTATGAGATGGAACTAATGCAACAAAATTTCATAAAAAACGGGTTCGAAATTGTGCCTTTTACTGAAAAAGCGGACATTTATATCATCAATACCTGCACAGTGACCAATATCGCGGACAGGAAGTCGCGCCAGATGCTTCACCGCGCAAAGGCTTTAAATCCCGATGCCATCATTGTTGCGGCGGGCTGTTATGTGGAAACGGACAGGGAAGGTGCGGCGGCTGATGACGCCGTTGATATTGTTGTGGGGAATAAGGATAAGGCGGATATTGTTGATATAGTAGAGCGAGCACTTTCAGACACGGGGACGGTTCTTCCGTCTGGTTTTTGCGAAGACCAGACGGAAGAACCGTCCCCGTGTCCTGGTTTTCTCACCACCCTCACCGAGCACACCCGGGCGAACATAAAGATCCAGGACGGGTGCGATCAGTACTGCTCATACTGCATAATCCCATTTGCAAGGGGGCATGTAACCAGCCGTGATGAGGAAGAAACGGTAAGGGAAGTTACGGCGCTTGCAAAGAAGGGATGCAGGGAATTTGTATTAAACGGTATTCATTTAAGCTCATACGGGCTTGATAAGGCATATAATCTAAGCGCAAAAGACGGAAGCTTTACCAACCGTCCGCTCATAGATATCATAAAGCGTATCTCACAGATAGAAGGTGTTGAAAGGATACGCTTAAGTTCATTGGAACCGAGGATAATAACTGAGGAATTTCTTGACGAGGTGTCAAGGATAAAAAGCTTCTGCCCTCATTTTCATTTATCCTTACAAAGCGGATCGGATACGGTGCTTAAGCGCATGAACCGAAGGTATGACACGGAGGAGTACCTAGAAAAAGTTAAGCTTATAAGGCAGCACTTTGAACACCCTGCGATAACCACTGACGTGATAACCGGCTTTCCGGGTGAAACGGAGGAGGAATTCAAAGAAACAAGGGAATTCCTTGATAAGGTTGATTTTTACAGGGTCCATGTATTTGCCTATTCAAGGCGCCGCGGAACGGTCGCGGATAAGCTGCCGGGACAGATCACTCAGAAAGTAAAGGCCGAGCGCTCAAAGGTGCTCATAGCCGATTCTGACAAAAGGGCGGAAAGATTCAGGGAGTACTACTTAAACAAAGAGACGGATGTGCTCATCGAAGAGTCCGAAATCATAGACAGGAAAAAATATCAGGTCGGGTACAACAGGGAATATGTGCGCTTCGCGATAGATTCCGATGATGACTTAACAGGCAGTATAGTAAGCGTAACCGCAACTGAAAAGGAGGATGAACATGAAATACTATGTGGACTGCAATGCGAAAAACTTGGGTGACGGCAGTATTGAGAAGCCTTTTAAAAGGATAAACCAGGCGGCTGCGGTTGCGATGCCGGGCGATGAAGTGCTTGTAATGCCCGGAATATACCGCGAGGATGTAAATCCCGTAAATGCGGGAACCGAAGACAAAAGGATAGTATATCGTTCGGTCAGGCCGCAGGAAGCTGTGATAACGGGAGCGGATGAATTCGATACATGGGAGCATTATAAGGGCGATGTATGGAAGCTGACCGTTGCTAATACATATTTTACATACCGTAATCCTTTTGTGACTCTTGTTTCGGGTGACTGGCTTGATGCTCGGGTCCCGATGCATACGGGTGATGTGTATCTAAACGGTAAATCCATGTACGAAAAGGACAGCCTTGACAAGGTGCTTGAGCCTGAGTTTTTCGATGCTTCATGGGACCGTGAATTTACGAAGCATACATGGTTTACCTGCCAGGCGGATGATGCGGATGAAACGGTGATCTATGCCAACTTTCAGGGCGCCGATCCCAATAAGGAGTGCGTTGAGATAAGCGTCCGCCCGCATTGCTTCTGGCCGGAAGCCGAGCATGTTGACTATATAACCCTCGAAGGCTTTACCGTATGCAAGGCGGCGACTCAGTGGGCTCCGCCGACGGCCCTTCAGGAAGGCATGATCGGACCGCATTGGAGCAGGGGCTGGATCATTGAGGACTGCGAGATCTATGAATCCAAGTGTTCGGGCATATCGCTCGGCAAATACAGGCAGCAGGGCAATGACAACAAATGGCTTAAATACAAATTTAAGGACGGAGCCCAGACCCAGAGGGACTGCACGTTCATCGCACAGCTCGACGGCTGGAGCAAGGAGACGGTGGGCTCGCATATCGTAAGAAACTGCGATATACATGACTGCGGCCAGACAGGCATCGTAGGGAACCTTGGCTGCGTATTCTCGATAATCGAGAACAATCATATACACCACATAAACAACAAGCGCAATCTTGCGGGTGCCGAGATAGGCGGCATCAAGTTCCACGCGGCGATAGATGTGATCATCAGGAAGAATCATTTTCACGACTGTACAAGGGGGATATGGCTTGACTGGCAGTGTCAGGGGACCAGGGTGTCGTCGAACCTGTTCCATGACAACTGCATGTCGAGGGATCATCTCTTAAAGCCCGAGTTCATGGACGGACTCGGCATGGGTGAGGATCTGTGGATCGAGATAGCACACGGCCCGACGCTGGTTGATAACAACATAATGCTGTCGGAACGCTGCGTGCGCATACCGACTCAGGGCGTTGCGTTCGTTCATAACTTATTCTACGGTTCGGTGGCCGGCGTCGGAAGGGGAGTCCTTAACGGATGCACCGAGTTTGCTTCACCGAGATACACGCCGATACACAGGCCGCACAGCACCGCAGTCACGGGTGTCATGACCGTACTGCACGGGGATGTCAGGTTCTACAACAATGTATTCATCCAGCCAAAGGTAAGGCAGGGGATGATCGATGTCTGCGGCGGTTCGCTGAAAGGATCGATGCAGCTTTCGGATAAGCCCGTAGTGAACGTAAAAGGTGACGGAGAATGGGATGACTTAAACCTTACCGCGGGCACGATACCGTTTACCGGATATATGACCGAGGATGAGTGGAAGGGCATGTTTAAGGGTTACTGCGGTGAAGGCTCGCCCATATCCAGGGACCGCTATTATATGCCGCTCCCGGTATGGACGGGCGGAAACGTGTTCTTTAACGGAGCAAAGCCCTGTGATATAGAATCAGACGGCACGGTCGACAGCGAGCATGAGATAAAGGTTGAGCTTATAGAGGAAAACGGTGAATACAAGCTTGACAGTGATTTTGACGAATATCTGCCCGACGCCTGCCTTATAAGCACGGAAACTCTCGGGATGGCCTTTGAGCCTGAGGAGCGTTTCGAGAATCCCGACGGTAGCGCAATAGTATTCGACACAGACTTTAACGGTGTAAAGCGTGAGGGCAGGATTACGGCAGGACCATTCGCGTGAAGTTGGCAGTGGGCCACGGAGATGGTTCTAATGGCATTCTTTAGTCATACGGAAAAAGGAAAGCAATATAATAAATTATGTCACAAAAGGATTGCGATGTAACGGTAAAAATGATAATATATAAATGATATACTTCATCTGAATCAAGATTGCTTTTTGCAAAAGATATTTATGAAAATCTGGTATTTCGTATGATTATGAGTCGGCAGAAATACAGAAGAATTACTCATACGTAAGGCGGAATAAGAGGTCATTTTATAAGAGAATTTACAAGAATAGATTATTGTAATGCAGATAACCATTGTGTATGAGAAGTTTATATACAATGGTTGTTTTTGTTTTGTGAATGATTTGGCAGGAGGGTTGTACAATATGAAAAATAGATTGATGTTGGTTAAGAGAATTGTTACCTTGATGATTTGTATGGCTATGGTAACTGATAGTCAGGCAGTATTTTCTTTGGCATCAGAGATTGAAGAAGTAATAATTTCAGAAGAAGATATTTTGGAAAATGATATATTTGACGAATCGGAAGTAGATATACTGAAACAAAGTGATACAGAGGAAACTGGGCATTTATCGGATGAAGTTTATGCATCTAAGGATATAGAAATTTCTTGCAATAATGAAGATGGGATATGTAGTGCAGTTCTTAATACTAGTGCGGATATTCCCGATGATGCCGTGTATTTTGAGGGGAACTATTATAAGATCTATACAACACCGACTATTTCTCATGAACGAAATGATCCAACAATTAATTACTGGGTTAAAGCAGAAGAGGCGTGTGAAAAAAAAGGCGGACATTTATGTACAATTACTTCGCAGGAGGAAGAGAGTTTCATTGATTATCTGTTGAATTATAATAATCCCGGAGATAGTTATTGTCTTTGGCTTGGTGCAAGAATAGAAAATGACAAATGGAGTTGGGTGACGGGAGAGGAATTTAACTATACTCACTGGTTGCCGAGCGAGCCTAACGATTCGGATCTTTTCGGTCGAAAGCCAGAATCATGTTTAGGTATATACTTCCATTGGTGGTATGATTTTCATCCTAATAACAAAGAAGAAAATAATGGATATATCTGTGAGTGGGAGGGGAAGCCGCATCCGCAGGAAGTGGTATTGAACAAGAAATTATTGATTGATTCCACGACTCCTTCGTTTTTTAAGTTTCATATAAGCCAAAAAGAAAGGTTATTCATATATGCTGAGTTTTCAGATGATGAATATGACAAAAATGATACGGTCAATTATGATTTTTCACTTTATAATAATGGCCGGATTTCAGATGAATTAAAAATCAACTCATGTCAGCAGGTAAAAAAGAAGAAACTTGTATTCGGTGGTCAAGAGCTTGAAGAAGGGACTTATTATTTTACTATAGATGATGGTTCCCATAGTTATTCATGCGTTAAAAATAATTATAAACTTACCATTTCTACAACAGAACTTGTTCCATCTATACCCGATGATGCCGTCTATTTTGAAGGAAGCTATTATAAAATATACAATGAGCAATTAGGGTGGGATGAAGCGCGTGAAAGGTGTGAATCCTATGGGGGACACTTATGCACAATAACATCTTCTGATGAACAGGAATTTGTTGGTAGCATGACTGCATTAGGCGCATGGCTTGGCGGTTATTATGATGGAGATGAATGGAAATGGGTGACGGATGAAGAATTTGATTATACTTGCTGGAATTATAATGAACCAAGTAATGGCGACGGAAAAGAGAATTGTCTTGCCCTTTATCTTCGCCAATGGAGCGATTTTCCAAATAGATTTAATGATGTTACAAATTTTATCTGTGAATGGAACATTTATCCAAAGCCCAAGGAATTGGAAGAGGATAAGGTATATTATATAGATCCTCAAAAAACGTGTTCGTTTTTCAAATTCAGATGTAACGAAAATGAGAGAACAGGACGTATATATATTTATGTTGAGTTTCAGGATGATGAGTATCCATATAAGATTGATGAGAATAATAAGCATTCTATTAAAAGAAGTATCAATTATGAATTTTCTTTAATTGAATCATATACAAAGGATCATGTGTATTTCTATCCTACTGAAACTATGAATCCATGTAAAACTGTAAGGGAGGGAGAATGTGCATTTAGCGAGCTCCTTGTGCCTGGAAAATACTATTTTGGAATAGATGATGGCTCTGGCCGTTACTCTTGTGTTAAAAAGCCTTATAGGATTATTATTTCAACAATACCAGTGGGATGGGTCAAAGCCGATTTTGTGATGGGTGAAGATAGTAATTCATATGAGCATAGTGAGTCTTCTTTTCCTGGTAAATATGATCTTGATGATAAATACTTTAATACAATGTTTGCCCAAAAGTTGAAAAACGGAGGTGAAAAGAGTGAAATATTGCGAACTAGGAATGAAGGTCCAAGTGGAGGTGTTTGCTATGGTGCTACATTAAGTATGGGGTTAGTTAATGATAGAGTTGTTAGAGTTACTGATATTTCTGATGGCTTTAAAAAAACACCTGAAAATTATTACAATCTAGAGGATCCAATAAGAAATGGTAAGCTATATCAAACTATGGTGTTCTATCACTTATCTCAGCTGGTTGATGATGGGATTTTGATAAGTGAATACAATAAACAATCATCGTTATTTACAGATAATTCCATAAATTTGAAACTATATCTAGAGGATTTGATAAAGTGTACATATGAAAACAAGCTTTGTATGTTAGGTATCAATGCGGGATATAGTCTTTTGGGCATTGGTAATAAATTGGAACATGCTGTATTGATAACGGGCTGTGAATATAATCTTGATGAAGAGAAATACATAATCAGGATATGTGATATTAATACATACAAAGTAAACGATCCAGAGGATAATAATTTTGTATACATGACTATTAAAAGGGATTGTGATGACTTTGAGATTGAACTTAATGGACATAAATATAATAAAAGCAATGTGCACTCTCTTAACTTGTTTGATTGGAGAAAATCGGATTTCTATCCCGATAGTTTTGTTTTGAAGCCCTATATAACTTTAACAGGAAATTTGAATCAATCTCAATATAATAGTAAATCTAATACCAAATACAATAATGCAATAATATTTGAGAGTAATACTTCATTTAAGCTAAGTGATGCAAATGGGAGGTTATTTCAATATGATAAGGGAGAAATTGTTAATAATAATTTTGATATAAATAGTTTAAAAACGATATATTCTGGAAATGATTCATCCTATAAATGTTTAAAAACAGGTTTTAGTAGTAGGTATCAAATAGAACTTGAAAGTAACAACGCAGATTTCAGAGTCTTGAGTGGCGATAAGTATTTGGCATTTGATGGAAATAATATTGAGGCTGCAGAGATTGATTTAGAAGATGGTTTGACTATTAAGGGGAATGATTATTCGTTCGAAGGGTATATTAATTCATATGAAAATGATTATAAGTTGGCATCTATTTCAGGCAAGGCAACAGATGATGTAAAGATAGGATATAAAGCAAATGAAGTTATAGTAACATCTGATAAGGATATAACAAATATAAAAATCAAGACATTCGTTGATAATGATGTAGATGAAAGGGAATTGGATGATGATGATAGAGTGGAGATCACATTTGCTGAAGATTTGAGAGTTGATGGTATTGATGAATCGGGATATAAGTATTCAGGTAAGCAGGTTAAGCCTGATGTAAAGATATATGATGGAATTAATCTGCTTAAAGAAAAAACAGACTATACGTTAGTTTATAAGAATAACACCAAGGCGTACACACTTACCGAAGATGATGCGGGTTTTGATCC
The DNA here is from genome assembly GCA_017550535.1 of Lachnospiraceae bacterium. GTDB lineage: Bacteria > Bacillota > Clostridia > Lachnospirales > Lachnospiraceae > UBA2868. Next base: position 78,274 of record JAFZOS010000101.1, on the reverse strand, counting down.
TAAGAAGGCACCGTGCATAATCATAACCGGTAAAGGTAATTATTCAAGTAAAGATACCATATACTTTAAGATATTGCCGCTGGATATAGAAGGTGAGGAATTTGATGCAGATGACATTACAATTGCGACAACTGGTAAGAAGCAGAATGTCAATCCGGTGCTTCGTGTGGACGTAAATACGTTAAAGAGCGGCAGAGATTTTGGTTTTGTAATATATAAGGCTGATGATGTTGGATATAACAATCCGCTTGGAACGACCATAAATGATGCCGGAAACTACATAGTCAGGATGACGGGCAAGGGAAATTATAAGGGAAACAGAAACGTAAATCTTATAGTAACATCAGACTATAAGGCTGTAGGAAGCCTTTCAACAGCAAAACTTCCGGGATATAAGTATACAGGAGGTCCGATAACCCCTGAACCGGTAGTAAAGGACGGTAAAAAGAAGTTGGAGAAGGATATCCACTATACTCTGATGTATCAAAATAATACAAAAGTCGGAACGGGTTATGTGATCATTATGGGTAAACCGGAGAATGGGTATGCCGGAATCAAGAGAGTTTCGTTTAAAATAATAGGCTGCCCAATCAAAAAGGCAAAGATCACGGGAATACCGCAGTCGGTTGTATATACGGGAAATGAAATAACAATAGATGATAAGATCAGTGTTACTGCAGGTGAGGAACTTACCTTAGGAACGGATTATAGTATAAGTTATAAAAATAACTTAAATGCCGGAATAGCTGAGTTTACGTTAACTGGTAAGGGAGAATATACAGGCGCGGTCAGCGGCAAATTTAAGATTAGCCCGTTTGATATGAGCTTGGGATCAGATACAACAGGAAGGGTAAATATGACCTGCGATGCTACTGCTGAGTACTCAAAGGGAGGTGCTGTTCCTAAAGTATCGGTATCATTCATAGATCCTAAAGGAATTATGTATAAACTGACGGAAGGTATAGATTATACACTGTCATATGAAAACAATAATTCGGTAAATGAAAAGAATACACCTGCCGTTTATGTGAACGGTAAAGGCAACTTTAAAGGTAAGAAAAATGCTGTGTTTGAAATAACAACAAAGGATTTGTCACGAGTGACTCTTCATGCATCCGACAAGGTATACAAAAATAAAGTCGGTAGTTATTTAACTACGGTAGGCCTTGTAGATACAAACGGTAAGAAACTCGATTCCGGTAAAGATTATGAAAAGAGACTAATATACTCCTATGTAAATAACACAGAAGTTATGGTAAACGGATCAGCTGTCACAAGAGCTGCAAATGATGAGGTAGGAAGTAAAGATATAATACCCGAGAATACTATTATAAAGGTTACAGCAACAGCCAAGGGCGAAAACTATACGGGAACCACGAGCGGAACCTTTAAGATCACTAAAATGAGTCTGGCAAAAGCAACTGTAAAGGTACCGACGCAGGTATATTCCGGTAAGCCTATAACGATTGCTCCCGAAAAGCTTGATGTAAAAATTAAGGGAGTGAAACTAATTCCGTATGATTCAAACACTGGCAAGGGTGATTTTGAGATAATAAGCTATTCAAATAATACGAATAAGGGAGTTGCAAGTATTGTCATACAGGGTCGCGGTAACTATGGAGGGATGAAGACACAGACCTTTAAGATCCAGGCAAAAAAATTTGTCTGGCCGTGGCGACTTTCTCTTATTGCTCAATAGAGTCATATAATAGCATAATTATCAGATAATTGAACTATTAAAAACAAAGAAGAAGTCAAAGTCTAAAAGATACAGAAAATGGGCGGTTTTTTCAAAAGAACCGTCCCCGTGGCCCCTGTTGTTTTTTTTCATCAATTGAGTTAAAATATCAATATCTATGCGCATTGCGCAATACGGGAATATAAAGGAACAGGAGAATCATTATGCAGGATCTTGGAAGCACACAGCATTTCAGCGTTCAGGTGGAGCCGGAGACAGGCGTTAAGGTAGTACTTTCATCGGTATATGAAGCACTTACCGAAAAGGGTTACAATCCGGTAAACCAGATAGTCGGATATATAATGTCTGGCGATCCGACTTATATCACCAGCCACAACAATGCAAGGAGCCTTATCATGAAGGTGGAGCGTGACGAACTGGTCGAGGAGCTGCTGACACAGTATATTAAGAATAACGGCTGGGCTTAGTATGAGGATAATGGGTCTTGACCTGGGAAGCAAAACGGTAGGGGTAGCCATAAGCGATCCCCTGCTTGTCACTGCCCAGGGGATTGAGATCATAAGGCGCGAACACGAGAATAAACTTCGAAGGACTTATGCGCGCATTGAGGAACTCTGCGCCGAATACGGCGTCGAAAAGATAGTGCTCGGATACCCCAAGAACATGAACAATACGGAAGGGGAGCGCTGCGAAAAGTCGACCGAATTCAAGGAGGCTCTTGAGCGCAGGACAGGACTTCCGGTAGTTTTGTGGGACGAGCGGCTTACGACCGTGGCAGCCGATAATGCCATGATCGAAAGCGGCATAAGGCGCGAGGAACGTAAGGAATATGTTGACGAGATAGCTGCAATGCTTATCCTGCAGGGCTATCTTGACTTTTTAAAGAACGGACATGGAAGAGAAGGATCAGGATCAGAAGATAACATTTGAAACGCAGGACGGAGCCGTCAGTATGTACGTTATAGACGAAACGCGCATAAACGGCTGTAACTATATCCTTGTGGCCGATGCGCCAAAGGGGGATGCGGAATGTCTTATACTTAAGGATGTTGCGCCGCCGGACTCTAAGGAGAGCATTTATGAGGAGGTTCTTGACGACGACGAACTTGACATCGTTGCGGGAATGTTTGAGGAGTCATTAGGGGACACGGATATAGTAGGATAGTTTTGGAGGAGTAGTTTTGGCAAGGAAAAGAAACGGCGGTAAGGCGCTTAAGATAATCCCTTTGGGTGGTCTTGAGCAGATAGGCATGAACATTACCGCATTTGAATACGGGAACAGTATCGTGGTCGTTGACTGCGGACTGGCCTTTCCCGAGGACGATATGCTCGGGATCGATCTGGTTATACCGGATATCACTTATCTTTTGGATAACGCGGATAAGGTTGAAGCATTTGTTATAACGCACGGACATGAGGATCATATAGGTTCGCTGCCCTATGTCTTAAAGCAGCTTAACGTCCCTGTATATGCCACAAGGCTTACACAGGCGCTTATCGAGGGCAAGCTTAAGGAGCACGGCATTGCGGATATGGTCGACAGGAGGGTGGTCAAGGCAGGAGATGTGCTCACCCTGGGCGCGTTCAAGGTTGAATTCATAAGGACCAATCACAGTATCGCCGATGCCTGTGCGCTCGCGATCACTTCGCCCGTCGGCACGATCGTGCATACGGGTGATTTTAAGGTTGATTATACGCCGGTGTTCGGCGATCCCATAGACCTTCAGAGGTTTGCCGAGCTTGGCAAAAAGGGCGTGCTTGCACTTATGTGTGATTCTACCAATGCGGAACGGCCGGGCTTTACCAATTCCGAAAAGACGGTCGGCAAAACGATAGACGCAATGTTCACCGAGCACGAGGATTCAAGGATAATCGTATCCACATTTGCGAGCAACGTCGACAGGGTGCAGCAGATCATAGATGCGGCATACAGGCACGGCCGCAGGGTTGTGGTCGAGGGCCGCAGCATGGTAAACGTCATCCAGGCCGCGACGGAGCTCGGGTATATCGATGTTCATGAGAATACGCTTATCGATATCGAGGATATAAAGAACTTCCCGGACAGGAAGATAGTCATAATAACGACAGGTTCGCAGGGCGAAACGATGGCGGCGCTTAACAGGATCGCAACGAGCACCCACAAGCTGCTGCAGATAAAGCCCGGAGATACCGTAATCTTCTCATCAAACCCTATACCGGGCAACGAGAAGGCAGTGGCAAAGCTTATAAACGAATTAAGCATAAAGGGAGCGGATGTCGTTTTCCAGGATGCCCATGTATCGGGCCATGCCTGCCAGGAAGAGATAAAGCTCATATATACACTGGTAAAGCCGAAGTATGCGATACCGGTGCACGGCGAGTTCAAGCACTTAAAGGCACAGGCCGGCATTGCAAGGGAACTTGGTATCCCGAAGGAAAACATCTTCATCCTTATGATGGGCCAGGTTTTATCGATAAACCGCAACGGCGCAAGGGTCACGGATGAAGTTCAGACAGGAGCCGTGTTTGTTGACGGACTCGGCGTCGGTGATGTCGGAAACGTGGTCATCAGGGACCGTCAGACGCTTGCAGAGGACGGAATGCTCATGGTGGTGCTTACCCTTGAGAAGGGAAGCAATACGGTGCTTGCGGGTCCCGACATAGTAACCAGGGGATTCATCTACGTCAAGGAATCCGATGAGATAATGGAGGAGGCTCGCGAGGTAGCGATAAAGGCCCTTGAGAAGATACAGGATAAAAATATCACCGACTGGGGCAAGATGAAGAGCATAATAAAGGATGCCCTTTCAAGCTACGTCTGGAAGAAGATGAAACGCCGCCCGATGATAATGCCTATCATTATGGAGGTTGAATGATCACCGAACAGATCGGGTGTTCAGGTGATAAATAAGAGGGGATCAACATGTTTAACGAACGGCTTGAAGCAGCCCTTGACAACCTTATAGAGGAGATAAGGGAGTCCGAGGAGTGCAGGAATTACCGCGAGAAGTTTGATGCGGTACGCAGCGACGACGGGGCAATGGATTGTATCGGCAGGATACGCGAGCTTAACTTAAGTGTCAGCCGGATGAGTGAGGAAGAATACGAGAGGGAATCCGAAAACCTGTCGGCGAGGATGGAGGAACTCTGCAGCGATTCAAGGGTGAGCGAGTTCATACTGGCTGAGGTTGATTTTTCGAGGATGTACCAGTATATAACGGATAAGATAGTGGATTTATTGGATGAATGATGCCGCAGATGAGCGGCAGGGAGAATCATGAAGATAAGAATTCTGGATGTAACGGTCAGTTTCATAGGGACGATAATAAGGGCGGTGGTCCTTATAGGGTGTATCATACTCGTATCGACCATAGGCAAGAAGGCATATGACTTCGGATTCAGGGTATTTACCGAGGGTCCGGTGGCCGAGGCTCCGGGACGTGATATCGTGGTTTCGGTAGATAAGGGCGAAGGCTTAAGGGACATAGCAAAGAAGCTTGAGGAAAAGGGCATCACGTCCGACTGGGCTCTGTTTTTCGTACAGGCGAAGCTGTCCGAGCACAAGGGTGAGATAGATCCCGGAACATACACTCTTAACAACTCAATGACAACGGATGAGATGATGGCGATCCTCGTAAAGGCCGATGAGAATGAGGAGGACGATGAGGAGTATAAGCCGGAAGGACTCGACAGCGCTCCCGATGTTACTTACGATATAAATGCTCCGGTAGAATCAGGTTCCGAACTTATCGAGGGAGATATGCAGGAAGGCGAGACCCCTTACGAGGGCGAGGACGAATCGGTGGAATACGAGGAAGATACAGGTACCGGCGAGGAAGAGGAAGCCTGGGGCGGCGAGGGCGACGATATCCCCGAGGACGGTGGAGACCAGTGATGTCGGATAAAGATCTAAGGATTGATTCTTATCTGGGATCATTAAGCCGCGGCAACGGAGCCTTCCTTGATGAGCTTGAGCATACCGCAAAGGCTGAGGATATCCCGATAATCAGGCCGACTGTAAGGAACCTCCTTAAGGTTATGATCAAAGCCATAAATCCGAAGGCCATACTCGAAGTCGGGACTGCGACAGGTTTTTCGGCGATACTGATGGCACAGTGTATGCCTGATGATTGTACGATCACCACGATAGAAAAGTATGAAAAGCGTATACCGGTGGCTAAGGAGAATTTCAAAAAGGCCGGATATGATGACAGGATAACCCTGCTTGAGGGTGATGCCGCCGATATACTTAAGGATCTTAAGGGAAATAAGTACGGACTGATATTCATGGATGCGGCCAAGGGTCAGTATCTTAATTTTTTTGATGATGTTATGTCTCTGCTTGAAGAAGGCGGGGTGCTCATCTCGGATAATGTACTGCAGGAGGGCGACATACTTGAGTCACGGTATGCCGTGTGCCGCCGGGACAGGACTATACATTCAAGGATGCGTGAATACCTGTATGTGCTGACACATGATGAGCGGCTTGAAACGGTTATTCTGCCGGTTGATGACGGAGTCAGTGTAAGTGTGAAGTATGGAGAATAAGATAAAACGCCCGGAGTTACTCGTACCCGCAAGCAGCGAAGAAGTGCTGCGGACGGCGGTCATCTTCGGGGCCGATGCGGTATATATAGGCGGCGAGGCATATGGTCTGCGCGCGAAGGCGACGAATTTTGACAATGAAGCGATGGCGCGCGGGATCGCTTTTGCGCATGAACACGGCGTAAAGGTCCATGTGACGGTGAACATCCTCGCGCATAACTACGATCTGGAAGGCGTTAAGCAGTATCTGGGGGAGTTAAAGGAGCTTAAGCCCGATGCGCTTATAATCGCCGATCCGGGGATATTTACCCTTGCACGGGAAATATGTCCGGATATCGATATCCACATAAGCACGCAGGCCAACAATACGAATTACCTTACCTACGATTTCTGGTATAAACAGGGCGCAAAACGTGTGGTATCCGCCCGTGAGTTATCCCTTAAAGAGATAAGGGAGATACGCGATCACATCCCCGGAGATATGGAAATAGAAAGCTTCATTCACGGAGCGATGTGCATTTCGTATTCGGGACGATGCTTACTCAGCACCTTCCTTACCGGAAGGGATGCAAACCGCGGCGAATGCACCCATCCCTGCCGCTGGAAGTATGCACTTGTCGAGGAAACAAGGCCCGGCGAGTACATGCCGGTGTTTGAGAACGACCGCGGGACCTATATTTTCAATTCAAAGGACCTGTGCATGATCGGGCACATCCCGGAGATGATCGACGCGGGGATCGACAGCTTCAAGATCGAAGGCAGGATGAAAACGGCGCTGTATGTTGCTACGGTCGCGCGTACATACCGCAGGGCGATTGACGATTATCTTGAATCGGAGGAAAAATACCGCGCCAACATGGACTGGTATTTAAACGAGATAGGCAAGTGCACTTACAGGCAGTTTACTACGGGGTTCTATTTCGGAAAGCCTGATGAGACTACCCAGATATACGACAACAGCACCTATGTTAGGGAAGCGGTGTATCTCGGTATGGCAGAATCACTCACCGGTGAAGGTATCGTCATCACACAGAAGAACAAGTTCTGCGTCGGTGATGATATAGAGGTCATGAAGCCGGACGGAAGGGATATCCCGGTAAAGGTAACGGGCATTTACGACGAGGAAGGAAACGCGATGGATTCGGCCCCGCACTCAAAACAGAAGCTTACCGTAAAGCTCACGCCCCCGGTTGCCGAAGTTTTCGATATATTGAGGTGTAATCTATGAAGTTACTCACAATAGTAGTCCCCTGCTACAACGAAGAACCGGTACTGCCGCTGTTCTACGACGAGATAAGCAGGGCAATGGATGATTTTAAGGATACGGACAGCGAAGTTGAATTTGAGCTGCTGTTCATAGACGACGGCTCAAAGGATAAAACGCTTGATGTGATAAAGCAGCTGCGTGAAAAAGATGAGCGGGTGCATTATGTTTCGTTTTCGCGAAATTTTGGCAAGGAAGCCGGGATCTATGCGGGCCTTGAAAATTCACACGGCGATTACGTCGTTATAATGGATGCCGACCTTCAGGATCCGCCCTCGCTCCTGCCTGAAATGTATAAGGCGGTTGAACTTGAAGGGTATGATTCTGCCGCGACAAGACGTGTCACAAGGAAGGGCGAGCCGCCGGTGAGGTCATTCTTTGCAAGGAAGTTCTATAAGATAATGAATAAGGTGACCGACCTTGAGATAATGGACGGTGCGCGCGATTACAGGATAATGACGCGGACCATGGTAAATGCCGTGCTTGAAATGAAGGAGTACAACCGCTTCACAAAGGGCATTTACAGCTGGGTCGGCTTTAAAACAAAATGGATCGATTATGAAAACAGGGAAAGGGCGGCAGGCGAGACAAAATGGAGTTTCAGCAAGCTCCTGCTTTATTCGATCGAGGGTTTTGTCGGATTTACGACGGCACCTCTTACGTTTGCGGCACTTATCGGCCTGTTCTTTACGTTTGTTTCATTTATAATGATCATATTCATCATCGTAAGGACGCTTATCTACGGAGATCCGACGAGCGGCTGGCCTTCGATGATATGTATTATAGTTTTCCTTGGCGGGGTTCAGCTCTTCTGCCTGGGAGTTGCCGGTGAATACATAGCCAAGATGTACCTTGAGACCAAGAACAGGCCCATATATATAGCAAGGGAGAAGGAATAAATGAAGCTGATAATCCAGATACCGTGCCTTAATGAAGCGGAAACACTGAAAATTGCGCTTGACGACCTGCCCAAACACATAGACGGGATCGATGAGATAGAAGTCCTCATAATAAATGACGGAAGCGTTGATAATACCGTCGAAGTAGCCAGGGAGTGGGGCGTTAATTATATTGTCAGTTTTACGAAGAACAAGGGCCTTGCCAAGGGATTCATGGCCGGTATCGATGCCTGCCTTCGAAACGGAGCCGATATCATCGTAAATACAGATGCGGATAATCAGTATTGCGGTGAGGACATCGAAAAACTGGTACGTCCCATACTTGATAAAAAGGCCGATATCGTTATAGGTGAGCGTCCGATAGACAATACGGCACATTTTTCGCCGCTTAAGAAAAAGCTTCAGCATTTCGGGAGCCATGTCGTAAGGATTGCAAGCAAGACGGACATACCCGATGCACCCAGCGGTTTCAGGGCATTTTCCCGTGATGCGGCGATGCATCTTAATGTAATGAACAACTACACATATACACTGGAAACGATAGTACAGGCAGGCAGGACAAGCATGGCGATAACTTCGGTTCCGATAAGGACAAACGGTGAGCTTAGAAAGTCACGTCTTTTCCACTCGATGTTTGGATATGTGAAGCGCTCAATGCTGACGATCGTAAGGGCGTTCATGATGTACCGGCCGCTTACGTTTTTCTCAATCCTCGGGCTCATCCCGTTTACCTGCGGTTTTATACTGGCAGTCCGGTTCCTGGTGTATTTTATAAAGGGTGCCGGCAACGGGCATATTCAGTCGCTCGTATTTTCTTCAACACTTATGCTGCTGGGATTCATGACGTTTATTGTCGGGCTTCAGGCTGACTGTATAGCAAACAACCGAAAGCTGCTTGAGGATATACAGTATCGCGTCAGAAGGATCGACTATAAGGAAGAGGAACGGGAAAAAGAAAAGGAACGGGACAATGAATAACGCACTTATTGTGCTGAATTATAACGATGCCCGGACCACGGGTTCTTTTATAGAGGCGGCTCTTAAGCTTTCAAAGATCGACAGGATCGTTGTTGTCGACAACTGTTCAACCGACGGTTCGTATGAGACATTAAAAAAGTATGAAAGTGACAGGGCAGCAGTAATACAGACGGATAAAAACGGTGGATATGCATATGGCAACAATTTCGGATGCCGCTATGCGGCAGAGCACGGAGCCGACATACTTTTCATTTCAAATCCCGATGTCAGGTTTAAAGATGAGACGGTAAGCAAGATGCAGGATGCACTGACTGCGGATCCGTCCATCGGTATGATAGCTCCTTTGGTCAACCAGGGGTATAATATATGGAACCTGCCCGGCCTTTTGGGAGTTATCGAATCGATTTTTCTCGTGTGGTTTAACATAGATAAAAAGATCATCAAAAATAAGCTCGCCGCATCTGATAAGGATATTGAAACGGCAGGAGTTGTTGAAGGATCTTTTTTTGCGACAACAGGGCAGGCATATGAAAAGGCGGGCGGACTCGATGAGAGGACCTTCCTCTATTATGAGGAGAACATCTATGCAAGGCGCCTTGAAAAGTGCGGATACAGGGTAGCGGCACTTACAAAGGAAAGGTACGATCATTTTCACTCCGTTTCGATAAAAAAGAGATACGGCGGAAAAGTGAGGGCTTTTAAGCATTTCAAGCCGGGAATGAAACTGTATCTTCGGGAATATACAGGATGCGGGGGTGCCGGTATGGTGCTCTTTGAGGTCGCATTTGCGATAGGATATGCTGAAAGGTTACTGTTTGATATAGCAAATGGAATTTTACACATTATTCACAAGAACTGAGAACACGCATCTGCTTAAAGATGTCGGAATGATACCGGAGGCTCTGGCAGCTGAGTTTGATGACGTTGCTTCATATATCGTCACGTATAAGAACGGTGATTATCCGTATATAGGCAGGGAGATATGTCATGTTCAGCCGATATTCCTTAAAAAGAAATTCGGTAAGATCATTGACGGCATAAATTTTATCAGGAAGAATGCAAAGCGGATAGATGTACTTAACATATATCATTTAAACCTGTCGTCATATTTATATTGCCTGGCTGCAAAGCGGTACCTTAAAAAGGATGCGGTGATATATCTAAAGCTTGATCTGGGACCTGCGGAGTTAGGGAAGATAAAAAAGCATGATCTTAAGTCGCTTATAAAGCGAAGGACGATAAAGTTAGCCGATATAGTGAGCGGTGAGACGACAAAACTTGTTAATGAGCTTAAAGATGAGACCGGCGATGATATAAAGTTTATAACAAACGGCATTTATGTACCGGATGACAGGCAGGCAGACTTAAGGAACAAAAAGAACAGGATCATTACCGTGGGAAATCTGGGAACGGAACCCAAGAATACTCCTTTTCTGATAGATGCATTTGCAAGGTCCGCAAAAGATCATGACTGGCAGCTTGTATTGATAGGAAAGTATACAGACAAGGTTAAGCAGAAAGTATCTGATATGATCAGGGAGGATCCGTCTCTTTCAGACAGGATAATCCTTACGGGTGAGATAACCGATAAAAAGAAGCTTGCAGAAGAGTATGAAGAAGCGAAGGTATTTGTCCTTCCCTCCAAATGGGAAAGCTTCGGATTCGTGCTGCCCGAGGCACTTTCGCACGGAGATTACCTTTTGGTATCGGGAAACGTACCTGCGGCATACGACCTTCTGTATAACGAAACAGCGGGCAGGATAGTAAAAGATTTAAGTATTGAGCGTTGGGCGAGGGAGATCAGCAATGCAACCGGGCTTATAATAGATTGGGATAAAAAGTATCGTGATGATCATGAGTTTATAAATAACAATTACAACTGGAAGATGATAGTACGTAAGATCTACGGACTCATAAAGGAAAGATGATATGTTATCGGTCATAACCGTATGTCTTAACTGTAAAAACGATATAGAGAAAACGATGATAAGCGTCCTGTCACAGAAAGACGCCGACATTGAGTACATCATAAAGGACGGCGGGTCAGATGACGGTACAAATGAGATCATAGAAAGGGTCTTAAGCGATGCTCCCAATGACAGGATAAAGGCAGTACACATATGCGAACCGGACGAAGGCATATACGATGCGATGAATAAAGCATCGGAACTCGCAACAGGTGATCATGTCATATTCATGAATGCGGGAGACGTTTTTTATGATGAGTTTGTTGTAAGGGATGCGGGGCTGTATTTTGACGGCGGGGCGGACATACTGTTCGGAAATACGCTGTATACGATGCCATTATGTTTTTTCCCTCAGCTGCATTTTGCCGACAGGGACAGGGATACACTTTCCATAGGGCACCAGTCTTGCATATACAGTTCTAAAATTCTTGAAAAATACAGGTTTGACACAAAATATAAGATCGCGGCAGACCATGATCAGCTGCAAAAGATATTCCGTGACGGGAACAGCTTTACTCATATGAACCTGTTTGTAAGCATATGCAACAGGGAGGGTGTTTCAAACCAAAGGTCAACGGCTCATTTTGATGAAGTTTACATGATCGGGCATGACGGACGGCTTGAAAAAGACGGCAGGTACTTTATGGCTCTTTTAAGCTGGAAGGTAAGGACTGCCATGGCCAAAATGTTCCCGATGCTTGAAAATAAAAGATATTGTCTTAACAATCTTAAGAGAAATCAGTTTGCGCTGCCGAAGAACTTTTCCTCGAGCATTAAGCACAGGCAGTGATAAACCGGAAGGTGCAGTTCCTGTATCAGGTATGTTTCCGTTTCGGGTACGTTTATCGTTATATCGGCAAATCCGGCAAGACGCCCGCCTGACGCACCTGTCAGTGCGATCACTTTTATTCCCATTGCTTTTGCGCATACCGCAGCATTGATGATATTTTCGCTGTTTCCGGAAGTTGATATGCCAAGGAATACGTCACCGGCCCTTCCGTATCCGTAAAGCTGCTGCGCAAACACTCCTTCAGCATCCACATCATTGAAAAAAGCCGTTGTGAGAGCTTCGTGTGCTACGAGCGGGATGACGGTCAGGCTCCTTTCCAGGTTATCTGCAAGCCTTTTTCCGCGAACGCTGTCTATGTCTTTAAGCTTCCCTGCAAAATCGTTAGAAACAGGGCGGCGCAGCTTAAACCTCTTCATAAGTTCACCTGCTATATGTTCGGAGTCTGCGGCAGAACCTCCGTTTCCGGCAACAAGCAGCTTGTGATCATTTTCAAATGTGTCCTTAAGCAGCATATATGCGCTTTCCATATCCGCCTTGCATGCTGAAAGTTTAGGATATCTTTCGATCGTTTCGTCTATATGTGCAATTATGGTCTTGTCGTTATTGTTCTTCAATGTGTTCATTTCCTCATAATCTGTGTTATTACATCATAAAGGTCGGACCCGGTGATGTCGGCGGGAGTATCGATAAGCCGCCTTTCGCTGTCCTCGGGTGCCGTATCATCCACTATCCGTGCCGTCTTTGTCCCTGCATTTATTCCCGCGAGAATATCCGTGTTGCGGTCTCCTATCATCCATGATCCGGCAAGATCGATGTTAAGCTCATCCGCCGCCTTAAGGAGCATTCCGGGAGCGGGCTTTCGGCAGCTGCATTTTATCTTAAGAGAGGGAACCTCACCTTCAAATCCGCTGTCTGGATGGTGCGGGCAGTAGTAGAGCCTGTCTATGTATGCAGCGTTTTCGCCAAGGAGTGTTTCCATACGGTTGTGTATCTCGTTTAGCTCGGGTTCCGTAACTTCACCCCTTGCTATCACGGGCTGGTTGGTTACAACTATCGCAAGGTATCCGGAATCGTTTATAAGCTTTACCGCCTGTGCAGATCGCGGTAACAGCTCAAGCTCTTCGACAGAGCGAAGAAAGCCGACTTCCCTGTTAATGGTACCGTCGCGATCGAGGAAGATAGCCTTCTGTTTATTTTTCAGATTACGTGCCGCAACCTTGCCGCTTGCAAAATCTTTACATACCGATTCAAAACGCTGCGGAGTCCCCATATCCTTTACATATTCGGGACTGTCATAGCAGAATATCCTGCCCGAACCTGCGAGGGGACGCAGGATCTGCCTGTCAAGGTCTACTTTTGCCGTATCGGGCCGTGTACCTAAAAGCTCCTTTGATAAAACATGAAGTCCCGCGTTGACCCTGTTCTTGTAATACCTGGGCCGAACGTCCTCTTTTGTATACCAGTCCGTTACGGACATGTTTTCATCGGCTACGATAAGACCGCTGTCATATGGATGATCGTTCGGATGAGTAAGCAGAGTCGCAAGAGCTCCTTTTGACCTGTGATATTCAACAAATCTGTTAAAATCAACATCAAATACCGTATCGGCATTAAGAAGGAGAAAATCATCCGACAGTTTTTCCTTAAGCTCATAAAGAGCACCGGCATTTCCGAGGGGCGTCTTTTCAACGAAATAATCGATATTGACGCCAAGCCTTTTTCCGTCGCCGAAATGACCTATAAGCTTATCGGCCATATGGGATACGGTAAGGATGATATCACAAAATCCCTGCCCGGCCAGAGAGGATATTTCCCTTTCGAGAACGGGAACGCCTTCTATGGGTATGAGGGGCTTTGGTATATCGGGAAAGATCGAAGATATCCTTGTTCCGGCACCGCCGGCCATGATCACTGTTTTCATAATACCTGTAAGCTTTATGCCTTGTCTGCGGGTTCATATGATTCGGGCGTAAAGTGTATAACGCGGGAACCTCCTGTTTCAAACCTGAATGGGATATACAAAAGATCGGACAGAGCCTTTTTCACGGATTCCTGCCTGTCTTTATCGACATAGAAAAGTAAAAATCCGCCGCCGCCTGCGCCCAGGAGTTTTCCGCCTGTTGCTCCGGCCTTTATGCCCTTTTCATACAGTTCGTCTATCGTATCGGTAGAAACCAGGCTGCCTGTCCGGCGTTTTAACTGCCAAGTCTGATCAAGAAGCCTTCCGAATTCGGAAAGATCTGATGATCTGTTCACGAGTATCTGCTCCGCTTCGTCAACGAGATCACGCATTTTTGACAGGCGTGCAAGCTTTTCGTCCTTATCTTTTACGGAACCTGCATTTACCGACTGAACATCTGATGACAGCCTTGTAAACCCGGTAAAGAACATGATAAGGTTATCGTTAAGCTGTGCCTTGCGCTCGGGTGATATGATCACCGGAAGCACTTCATATCCGTCTGCATTAAAAACTATCTTATTAAGCCCGCCGTATGCCGCGGCTATCTGATCCTGCCAGCCTCCCGCCTCGTTGCACAGCACCCTTTCAAGCCTTATCGCATCGTCGGCCAGCTTCTTTTTATCGGCATACTTGCCTTTAAGGGCATAGAATGCGTTGATCATACCTACTGCAAAGGAACTTGATGTTCCAAGACCCGACCTTGCCGGCAGATCCGCCTCATAATCAAGCCTTATCTCGTGCATATCCATCATCTGCATGGCATTGCGGATAGCAGGATGCATTATGTCCTCAACATTTGTCACCCGCTCGATCCTTGAATACGCAAGCTCCGTCGAGTAATCAAAAAACCTGGGGAGATGGCGTACATTTACATAGCAGTACTTGTCGATCGATGTCGACAGTACCGCACCGCCGTGTTCCCTGAAATAGCTTTCCATGTCCGTGCCGCCGCCGAAGAATGACATGCGGAAGGGTGTTTGCGTGATTATCATTTTTCCTTTTTGAACTCCGTAATGATCTTTTCCATTTTATCCCAGGAGTACCTGTATTTTTCGCGCTCAATGCCTGAGGCAAGAGCGGCTGCCTTATCATTCTCAAAAAAGTCGTTTATGGAATCCGCAATAAGGTCCGGCCGTTTCGGATCTACAAGATATCCGGTCTCGCCGTCAAATACTACATCGGGGAGTCCGCCGACCCTTGTTGCGAGGACCGGTTTGTCAAAACTGTATGCTACCTGTATGACGCCGCTCTGTGTTGCATCCTCGTAAGGAAGGACTACAAGGTCGCATGCAGCGAAAAACTTCTCGACCTCACTTATCGGAATATGACCGTCGGTAATGCTTATAAGATCCGCGATACCGTGCCGTGCTATGATCTCGTCGTATTCCGGGCGGGAACCGGAAAAATCACCCGCAATGAGCAGCAGAAGATCCTGACTGTTTTTAGGATCCTTTTCCTTTATTATCTTAAGTGCGTCAAGCAGATGCTTAAGCCCCTTGTAAGGCCTGACGAGCCCGAAGAAAAGCAGAACCCTTGTATTATCGCCGATACTGAGCAGTTTTCTTGATTCTTCCTTTGTTAAGTCCTTCTGCTTAAAAAAATTATATGCGGGATGGACCGTCACCGTTACATCCGCATCAGGGAGTATCGAATAAAGATCGTCGGCATCGCTTTTTGCGTGGACCGTAAAATGATCACCCTTTGAAAGGGTCATCTTCGTAAGGAACCTGTCAAAGGGGAAACGCTCATGCGGAAAAACATTGTGGCACATAAAAAGGATCCGCGCCTTTTTGATCCTTTTTGCTATCATGCTGTAGCAGGGCGCAAAGTACGGATGAAGCCACTGAAATATGACAAGATCGGGGCTTATGTTATTTATCATCCCCGCTGTCTTAATGCAGCTTATCGGATTCGCGGTGTTCAGCACATATTGTGCTTCGTCGATCTTTAAGGAGTCATCTTCAAAATCCTTTTGAGGCCTTTTATACAGGAACTGGGGATACTGAAAACTGTAGCTTAGCAGTGTGACTTCATGATCTTTGCAAAGCTGCCTGTATAAAAGGGACACATAATATGACAATCCCGATGTATACGGGTAAACGGGACCGATCATCACTATCTTCATAAGGTAAAGCTTCCTCCAACTGACGGATAATACGCATTCCACGTTCAAGTATAGTTGAATTTGCGCGACAAATCAACTATACCGAAGACAGGGTTATAATCCTTGCGTCTTTCGCCTATGTGTAGTACACTTCTATATGGATTCTGTCTGCAATGAACAGACGTCAGATGACGGGGGAGGATAAGGCATTGTATTATCTGGATATGCATTGTCATATACTGCCGGGAGTGGATGACGGTTCCAAGGACATTCAAACGTCGATGCAGATGCTGGAGCATGCCTATAATGAGGGAATAAGGGCTATGATCCTTACTCCGCATTATCACGGCGGGTATGTTGAAACCGACCGGGCCGTGATCGATGAAACGTTTGCGGAGCTGGAGGCTCACAGCAAACAGTATTTTCCCGATCTTAAGCTGTTTATCGGCAATGAGATATACTATTATCCCAGCGTACCTGAATGGATTGATGAAGGAAGGGTCCACACGCTTGCGGACTCTAATTATGTTCTGCTGGAATTTTCGATACGCGCGGAAAAGCGTGAGCTCATGGAAGCGGTGCAGAACCTGTGCAATAACGGATATTATCCGGTGCTGGCACACGTGGAGCGCTACGACTGCCTCGTTAAGGAGCCTTCATATGTGGAGGACCTTATAGATTCGGGAGCCTATATACAGGTGAATTCGGCCACGATCACAGGTGAAGGCGGGATAAAGATAAAACATTTTTGGAAGAAGCTCCTAAAGGAGGAGTGGATCCATTTTATAGGGACCGATGCGCACAGCATGAGGAGCAGGAAGCCGTATATGGCTGAGTGCGCGGAATATATATGCCGCAAGTGCAGTAAGGAATATGCGGCACAGATTTTGTTCGCCAATGCTGTCAATATAATAAATAATCGTCCCTTGGATTGATCTGGAGAGTAATATCGGATGGAAACAGGCAACACAATGAATTCTGAAGAAATAGAGATAGATCTCGTCGAGCTTATCGGCGTCCTGATGAGCAGGCTTTGGATGATCGTGCTTTTTGGCGCGCTTGCAGGAGCCTTTACTTATCTTATGTGCGTTTATGTCATCACCCCGCAGTACGAATCAACGACAAAGATGTACATCATAAACAGGCAGAGCAATGAAACGCTGACCTACTCTGACCTGCAGACGGGTACCCAGCTTACCAAGGACTATCAGGAGCTGGTCACCAGCCGGCCGGTGCTTGAGCAGGTACGCAGGGATCTGTCCCTTGACCTGGAAAACAAAGAGCTGAAAGCAAAGATCAGCGTAACCGTTCCCACCGACACGCGAATTGTCACTATAACCGTTGAGGATTCAAACCCCGAGATGGCAAAGGCAATGGCAGATGCGATAAGGAACTCGGCATCGGAGCATATTGCGGCGGTTATGAACACCGAAGCCGTTAACGTTGTTGAGTATGCGGATCTTCCGCGTGAGCCTTCATCCCCGAAGGTTTTAAGGAATACCGTCATCGGCGGCGCCGGCGGTGCGTTCTTTGCGATTGTCATAATAATCCTTATATATATAATGGACGATACGATAAAGAATCCCGATGATATTGAGCATTACCTGCATGTAAGCGTGCTCGGTTCGATCCCGTACGTTGATGAGAAGGCGGGTGAATCCGACAGGAAGCGCAGTAAGAAGAAAAAGCGCAGGAAGCAGGAGTACAGCTCCAAGACAGCCACTACTCCCGTAAATATGGCAGTGCTTCGGCCGGGAACGGAGGTAGATAAGGGTGGATACTAAAGTAATTACCATCAACCGGAAGACCAAACTGGATTTCAAAACAAACGAGGCATACAAGTCCTTAAGGAGTAACATGGAATTCTGCGGGAACAACGTTAAGGTCATCGCGATCACGAGCTGCGTTCCCAACGAGGGCAAGTCATCGGTATCATTTAACCTGGCGATCTCGATGGCGGAAGCAGGAAAACACGTGTTGTTTATAGATGCCGACATGAGAAAGTCGGTTATTTTGGGAAGGTATCAGATAACCAAGATATCATCGGGTCTGTCTCACTTCCTTGCGGGACGCCGTGACATACAGGATGTGATATATTCGACAAATATAAGGGGGCTTCATATAATCCCCACCGGGCCTGTACCCCCCAATCCTTCCGAACTCTTGGGTACTGCAAGGTTTAAACTGGTACTCAGTAAGTTCAGGGATATATATGATTATGTCATAATCGACACACCACCCCTCGGAAGCGTTATCGACAGTGCGATCATAGCGCAGAACTGCGACGGTGTGGCACTTGTTATGGAAGCAAGGACGATAAGCAGGAAGTTTGCGGAGCGAGTTATAGATCAGATACGAAAGACAGGCTGCCCGATCTTAGGCATCATACTTAACAAGGTCGAGATGGGCGGTAAGTACGGGAAATACTACGGCCGTTATTACGGTAAGTACTATGGCAAGTATTACGGTGATTATTACGGTGACAGCGGCAGCGAGTAAGCGGTGAGAAATGGCTGACAATCAATTACTCAACCAAATAGGCGATGAGATAAAGGAGTCACTTAAGGTAAGCCTTAGCAGGGGTGATTTTTCCAGGCTTAACGAGGCTATCTCCAACTCGGTAAACATGGTCATAGACGAAGCTACGGACCACCTTGAGAAAAGTACCGGGTACAGGGGCTCTGATCCTGTCAATGTTTCTTCACACAGGTATTCTTCATATGCGAGCGGCGCGGCTACCAGGGAACGACAGAAGCAGCTTGAGAAGGAGCGTGAGGAACGGGCCAGGGCGCGCAGGGAGCAGCTTAACAGGGAGCGTACCGCGGCTTTTGAAAGGCGGCGGGAGCAGCTTGAGGCAAGGCGGCAGCAGGCCGATATGCGGCGGAAGCTTCGTTCGCCCGATGCGATAGTTGAAAACGGAAAGCTCCTTCCCATAAAGTTTAAGGCAATTGGTGATAATTCGAGCGTTCTTCAGATAGTATTCGGATGTATCGGTGAATTTATAGGACTTACGATGTCTCTTGCGCTTGCCGTTTCATTATCGGAGGATCCTTCGAATTTATCCGGCGTGATATTCTTCCTTACCATGGCTATTGCAAGCGGCGGACTGATTTATGTTGGGACAGAATCACGCAAGCTGCTTGACCGTGCAAGGCGGTATGCAAGGATATGCGGCGCAAAGATGTATGCAAAGGTTTCCCAGATAGCATCCGCGACCGGCTTTAAGGAAAAGAAGATCCGTAAGGATATCAAGAAGATGTTAAGCAAGGGATTCTTCCCCGAGGGCTACCTTGATGCGGAGGAAACGACCCTTATGCTGTCGAATGAGGTATATAAGGATTATACCCAGATGTTAAGCCGTGCTAAGGTCGAGGCACAGGAGGCTGCCGATGGCAAGCTCACGGGCGAGGAAAAAAGCGAGCTTGAAATAATGATCGCCGACGGAATGGCAGCGGTGGGCAGGCTTCATAAGCTCAATGAAGATATACCGGGTGAAGTGATAACAAAGAAGCTTGACTGCCTTGAGGGACTGCTTAAGCAGATGTTTGACAGGGTAAGCGAGCATCCCGAGCAGATGGACCGGATGCACAAGCTCATGGATTACTATCTCCCGACAATGCTCAAGCTGGTCGAGGCTTACAGTGAATACGATAAGGTCACCGCACCGGGCAAGGAGATAGTGCAGGCCAAGGCCGAGATCGAGAAGACCCTGGATACGATAAACGAAGCGTTTGTGCAGCTCCTTAACAACCTGTTCCAGGATTCGGTATGGGATGTAACATCGGATGCACAGGTACTTACAACGATGCTCACACAGGAAGGTTTAACGCAGGAATCGGCGCTTAAATAAATAAAATATTTGGGAGGAAAAAAGATGGACGAGAACTTAAACGGAGCAGCTATGGAAGGAACGGCGGCAGTTGCGGCTGAGGCAGTGCCCGAGGCAACCTTATATGAATCACCGTTTGCACCCCTTGAGGAGGAAAAGCCCGCACCGGCACATACACCGGTCGATTACGGAACCGAGCTTGCCGACATAAAGACAAAAAGTGAGCTGACACCCGAGGAGCAGAAGGTTGTCGACAGCTATGTTTCACAGATAGATCTTAACAACAGCCAGCTTGTTATCCAGTACGGAGCAGGCGCTCAGAAGAAGATAGCCGATTTTTCGGAGGGAGCACTTAACAGCGTACGTACCAAGGATATGGGTGAGATCGGCGAGATGCTCACGGGACTTGTCGGCGAACTTAAAGGATTTAACAATGACGATGAGAAGAAGGGCCTCTTCGGACTGTTCAAGAAGGGCCAGGAGAGGGCAAACGCTCTGCTGGCAAGGTATGACAAGGCCGAGGCTAACGTAAATAAGGTAGTAAAGGTGATGGAAGGCCATCAGGTTACGCTGCTTAAGGACGTTGCCATGCTCGATAAGATGTACGAGACGAACCTTACATATTATAAGAATCTCACGCTCTACATTTTGGCAGGTAAGGAAAAGCTTGCGATCGCCAAGCAGGAAGAACTACCGAAGCTCCTTAAGAAGGCTGAAGAATCGGGACTTCCCGAGGATTCACAGGCGGCTTCCGATTACGCTTCGATGATCGAACGTTTCGAAAAGAAGATATATGACCTCGAGCTTACAAGGAACATTTCCATGCAGATGGCTCCTCAGATCCGCCTTATACAGAATAACGACACTATGATGTCGGAAAAGATCCAGAGCACGCTCGTTAATACCATTCCGCTGTGGAAGAGTCAGATGGTCATCGCTATCGGCCTTAACCATTCGACCGAGGCTGCCAAGGCGCAGAAGGAGGTTACCGACGTGACCAACGAGATGCTCAAGAAGAATGCGGAAGCCTTAAAGGTTGCTACGATCGCATCGGCCAAGGAATCCGAGCGCGGCATCGTTGATATCGAAACCCTGACCCACACGAACCAGACACTCATCGATACGCTCAATGAAGTTGTACAGATCCAGGCAGACGGACGCTCGAAGCGTGCCGAAGCCGAGAAGGAGCTGTCAAGGATCGAAACCGAGATGCATACGAAGCTCATCGAGTTAAGCAGGGCATCAGGTCAGCAATAAATAACCCAAAAACCAGGGGCCGAGGTTTCTCGGCTCCTTTTTAAACTTTTCTTTTACAATTTTTCTTTTTATAATATTTTCTAAAAGTGCGGCCCCAAAATCATACTAAAACGGCAAAAGTAAAGGAATAGTATGACAAGGCAGGAAAAAAAGCCGGCAAAAAGGGTACTTTAACGGTAAAAGTAAAGAATTAGTATGACAAGGCAGGAAAAAAAGCCGGCAAAAAGGGTACTTTAACGGTAAAAGTAAAGAATTAGTATGACAAGGCAGGAAAAAAACAGCCGAGAGCGGAGTAGATTATGAAAAAAAGAACCCGGGAAATTTTAGACATAATGGACAGGCAGTACGGCACGGATCTTAAGTGCTACTTAACGCATGATTCTGCCTGGCAGCTCCTTATCGCAACGATCCTGTCTGCGCAGTGCACAGATGCGCGCGTTAACATCGTCACGAAGGACCTGTTCGTCAAGTATCCTGATATCCGTGCATTCGCCGAGGCCGATCTTCATGAGCTTGAACAGGACATAAAGTCGACCGGCTTCTATCATAATAAGGCAAAGAACATCATCGCATGCTGCCGCAAGCTCCACGAGGACTTCGGTGACGAGGTTCCTTCGGATATCGAAAGCCTGACATCATTACCGGGAGTCGGCCGTAAAACCGCTAACGTGGTACGGGGAAACATATTCGGCATCGAAAGTATCGTAGTTGATACACATGTTAAAAGGGTATCGGGAAAGCTTGGACTTACAAAGGAAAGTGATCCCGTAAAGATCGAATATGACCTTATGAAAGAAATCCCGAAGGATCACTGGATACTTGTAAACTTCCAGTTTATAGCCTTCGGGAGGGATATCTGCAAGGCGATACGTCCCGACTGCGACCGCTGCCCCTTCACTAAATACTGCAACTATATTAAAAAGACTTCCCCCTGAGGGGTTTACTTCTTCTTCTCCACATACTTATTAATATCGCTCTTATCTTTAAGCGCCCGTACGATAGGTCCGCTCATCAGCGAATTAAGGCTTCCGGCCACGCTTACCAGGTGATCGAGCTTATCGAATTCGAATCCCTCGGCATACATATCGGCAAGCATCATATAACTTGACTTAAGATCGGTCCTGCATTCCACTGCGAATTCAAGGACTTTTCTTGCGTCATCATTCCTGTTAAGTCCGACAAGAAGGGCACCCCAGGTGTCGAGAGCCTTGACGAGTGCGGTAAAATTCTGGTCGTATTCCGTAAGCAGCGGGAGGTTTGGAGCGCCATATGTCATCTTAAGATCCGTGTTTGAGACTCCCGTAAAATTGACGATTTTTTTATCTTTGAGTAAAAGGACTGCCTGCTCGGCTTTGCTCAATGCATCGCCTGGGGCTGTATTATCGGCCTTATCGCCTGTTTTGTTCCCGGATCCGGCCATATCAGC
This sequence comes from Lachnospiraceae bacterium, assembly GCA_017550535.1. Taxonomy (GTDB): domain Bacteria; phylum Bacillota; class Clostridia; order Lachnospirales; family Lachnospiraceae; genus UBA2868. The sequence goes on along the minus strand of JAFZOS010000101.1, from coordinate 55,577 downwards.
CGTCGCAGATGTATCGCCTGTGTTTACATCATCTGCCTTTTCTTCGCTGCCATTCGTCCCGTTTCCCGAAGCAGGCTCACTCGTGAAAGGAAGTGAGTTTACGGGTATGGTTATAAACTCAAGCTCATCGAGGCTTTTACGCCGTACGGAATTGGATTCACGCTCTTTCTCTATGCGTTTTTCATCGCCTGTATTGAACCTGTTTGTGGTTACTTTCATGAATATCATGACGCTCAGAAAACAGATCACGATAGTTGTAAAAATGGGTGATATCATATATAATAGTCCTTTAAGAGTGTTGATAAAGTTATTGTTATACGGAGGTATCCCAATGAACTTTTATAACAGAAAATCAAGGAAGGTAATGTCGAGTATAATCATAATAATCCTTGTACTTGCGATGGTTGTACCTACACTTGTATATCTTCTTCAGTAAACAGATACATTATATCATAAATCACTTCATGAATCGAGGTATGACAGTGAAACGAACATTTAAGCTGCGGGTAGCGGCTCTCTGCATGATATGCATTATCTTATCCTCTGCAGATGCTGCATTGGCGGCATCTGCCGGCGCAGCTAACGTAATTAACAACACAAATGACGTAATAAGCTTTGACGAACCGGCTCCCGAAGAAACGGAGCCTGTCAAAGCAGTTGGAGGGGATGCTGCCGTTGCGGATGAAACCGGATCCGAAACAGGTCCGTCAAGCGAGATCACGATAAACGTTACCGCGGCGGATGATCCGGTGGATATCACCAAGGACGAGGTACTTGAAAATGCTACCAGCCTGACTACCGAGATAAACGTTGAAGTTCCGGCATCCTTTCATGTTGATCCAAATGCTACGATAGGCAAGGGAATTTATGCGGATGACATTGATCTGTCGGGGCTTACATATAAGGAAGCAAAGGAAAAGATCGAGGAGTACATTGCAGTTTTAAGGGATAAGCAGATAACACTTGAATCCATAAACGACAGGACAACGTCCGTGTCTGCGGGCGATCTTGGGATCAAGTGGTCAAACAGCGACCTGCTGCTTGAGGCCATTGGGCTGGGTAAGGCAGGCAATGTGATCGCCAGGTATAAGGCAAACAAGGACCTTGAGGTTGAGCATAAGGTATACGATATCGATGTAAGCGCCGACAAGTCCTATGTCAAAAATGTTGTTCAGGCCGAAAGCGATGCCAGCGGCAGTGAAGCCAAGGACGCAACTATGATAAGGGAAAACGGCCAGTTCAAGGTTACCGAGGGTCAGGAAGGCTTCGGTATCGATGTTGACAAGTCGGTTGATTCTGTCATGGATGCGATGTCCGACTGGGATAAAAACGATATAAGTATAGAACTTGTATCAGGAATGATACAACCAAAGGGTAAGGCCGAGGATCTTATGAAGATCCATGACCTGCTCGGTTCGTTTAATACAAGTTTTTCGTCTTCGGGAAAGGAGCGTTCGGGCAATGTTCGCAACGGAACAAAGCTCATTAACGGAACGGTACTGTATCCGGGCGACCAGCTGTCGGTATATGAGACTGTAAGTCCGTTTACCGAAGAAAACGGCTATTTTCTTGCGGGCTCGTACTTAAACGGTATGGTGGTCGAAAGCCTGGGCGGCGGAATATGCCAGGTAAGTTCCACCCTGTATAATGCCGTGATCCGTGCGGAACTTCAGGTGGATGAGCGTTCCAATCATTCCATGATAGTAAGCTATGTGGATATGTCCGCAGATGCCGCAATATCCGGCACTGCAAAGGATTTCAAATTTACCAACAATCTGGAAAACCCGATCTATATCGAAGGATATACTACCGATGACAAACAGGTAGTGTTCAATATTTACGGCGTGGAAACACGTCCGTCAAACAGGACTCTTGCATTTGAAAGTGTGGAACTTGAACGCACGGAACCTGAAGGTGAAAAGGTGGTAGCCGATTCCGAGCTTCCGGCAGGCAAGGTATCCGTTCAGTCTGCACATACGGGGTACAGGGGTGAATACTGGAAGATAGTTAAGGTTGACGGTGTCGAAACCGAGCGTGTAAGGCTTAACAGGAGTAAGTACCAGGCAGTGCCGAGGACAGCTACGGTAGGGACTGCGACCGATAATGCGATGGTAAAACAGGTGCTTAACAATGCTATAGCAACAGGAAGTATTGATGCCTGCAAGGCGGCAGCGGCGCAGGTGGCTGCAGGGATCGTTGATCCGGCGATGCTTGTCAATACGCCGCCGGCAGAAGGCGGTGATACAGAGGTGCCCGCACCGCCGCCCACAGCAGATGCTCCGCCGCAGGATCAGGGTGGCGGTGAAGGCGGCGGCGAGCAGCCGCAGCAGTAGGTATTATTCCGGAGTAATATATGAAAACAGGCAAGGTGCCGGAATCGGTACTTAAACGTTCGATAATAAAACAGATAAAGACTAAACGTCCCGAGATATTGCAGGGCGCGGCGGTAGGCGAGGATTGTGCGGTAATAGGGCTTGCTGATGATGAGGTTTATGTGATGAGCACTGACCCCATCACCGGTACTTCCCATGAGGTGGGTTCGCTCGCAGTTCATGTAACGGCAAATGACATAGCTTCAGCCGGTGCCGAGGTTATCGGAGTGATGCTCTCGGTCCTGCTTCCCGAAGGAACAGAAGAGGATGAGCTTAAAACGATCATGAAGCAGGTTGAGGACACCTGCCATGAGCTTAACATACAGACGATAGGCGGACATACCGAGGTCACAAGGGTGGTAAACCAGCCGGTTATCACCGTTACCGGCATTGGCAAGGTAAAAAAGGACGCTTATGTCACTACCGGCGGTGCAAAGCCCGGTGACGATGTCGTGGTAACCAAGTGGATAGGGCTTGAGGGAACGTCTATCATCGCAAGGGAAAAGGAAGCTGAGCTTGTAAAAAGGTTCAGCCGTTCGTTTATTGAGGGTGCTGCCGATCTTAACAGATATCTGTCAGTGGTACCTGAGGCAGCCATAGCCGTAAGCCACGGTGTAAGTGCTATGCACGATGTCACCGAAGGCGGTATTTACGGCGCTTTGTGGGAAGTAGCCGAGGCTTCGGGAACAGGCCTTGAAATAAATTTAAAGGACATTCCGATAAGGCAGGAAACTGTCGAGATATGCGAAGTGTTCGATATAAATCCATACGAGCTCATATCGAGCGGATCTATGCTCATCACGACAGGGGGCGGACACGACCTTGTAAGGAAGCTTAAGGAAGCCGGTATTAGTGCGTCTGTCATCGGAAAGGTTACAAAGGGCAACGACAGGGTGCTCATAAACGGAGATACGAGGCGGTTCTTAACGCCTCCGGGACCGGATGAATTATATAAGGTTGTTTAAACCTGATGCGGGAAGAAAGGGTGGAAAAATGAGAGAAAAGATACTTAATTACATTGAAAAAAACAGCCGTGTGGAGCTTTCAGAGCTGGCAGTGCTGCTTGGCACGACTGAGGCCGAGATAACCAAGGAGCTTGCGGATATGGAATCCGAAGGCATTATATGCGGATATCATACCCTTATCGACTGGGATAAGGTCACTACCGACAGGGTAAACGCCCTTATAGAGGTAAGGGTCACCCCGCAGAGGGGCCACGGTTTTGATGATATCGCGGAAAGGATATACAAGTATCCCGAGGTTAACGCGACCTACCTTATATCGGGCGGTTATGACCTGCTTGTATCACTGGAAGGCAAAACACTTAAGGAAGTGAGCAGCTTCGTAAGCCAGAAGCTTTCCACACTTGAAAACGTGATCTCAACAACCACTCATTTCGTCCTTAAGAAATACAAGGACCATGGAACGATACTTAACGGCGAGACGACGGATGAAAGGATGATAATGACGCCATGAGGAATCCCTTATCTGAAACGATAGTTAATATAAAACCGTCCGGCATACGTAAGTTCTTTGATATAGCCAGCGAGATGAAGGATGTTATCTCGCTCGGTGTCGGTGAGCCCGATTTTGACACCCCCTGGCACATAAGGGACGAGGGTATATATTCCCTTGAAAAGGGAAGGACGTTTTACACCTCGAATTCGGGCCTTCTTGAGCTTCGTGAGGAGATATGCCGGTATCTTAAAAGGAAATGTGATCTTGATTATGATGCGAGAAAACAGGTCATAATCACCGTCGGCGGCAGCGAAGCCATTGATATCGCGATGCGTGCGATGATAGATCCGGGGGATGAAGTCCTGATACCGCAGCCAAGCTATGTATCATACGAGCCCTGTGCGATCCTGGCCGGCGCAAAACCCGTTATCATTGAACTTAAAAATGAGAACGAGTTCCGACTTACAAAGCAGGAGCTCCTTGACAGGATAAGCGATAAGACCAAGATCCTCGTAATGCCTTTCCCCAATAACCCTACGGGCGGGATCATGACGCGGGAGGATCTTGAGGACATAGCAAAGGTATGTGTTGAAAAGGATATCTTTGTATTATCGGATGAGATCTACAGTGAGCTCACATATCTGGGTGACCACGTTTCGATCGCATCATTACCCGGCATGCAGGAGCGGACTATACTCATAAACGGTTTTTCCAAAGGCTTTGCCATGACGGGATGGAGGCTCGGGTATGCCTGCGGTCCTAAGGAAATAATCGAGCAGATGACCAAGATCCACCAGTTCTGCATAATGTGCGCTCCCACCACGAGCCAGTATGCGGCCATCGAGGCGCTTAAGAACGGTGATAAGGATGCCGCAATGATGCGGGAATCATACAACCAGCGCAGGCGTTTCCTTATGAATGCGTTTAAGGAAATGGGACTGCCGTGTTTTGAACCGTACGGTGCGTTCTATGTATTCCCCTGTATCAAGGAATTCGGCATGACCTCGGAGGAATTTGCTTTTGCCCTGCTCGATGCCGAGAAGCTTGCGGTAGTACCGGGCTCTGCCTTTGGTGACAGTGGCGAGGGCTTTATAAGGATATCGTATGCCTACTCGCTTGATAAGCTAAAGACAGCTGTGGGCAGGCTTGGTCATTATATAGAAGGATTAAGAAACAAGGTTGAACGATAAATTTGACAGTATTTTAAGGAAACTCCATATTGAACATTGGAAGGCAATTGCCGCGATTCTCATCGTTTTCGATGTTTTCGCGGTCAATCTTTCATATCTGTTTTCGCTCTGGATCAGGTTTGACTGCAGGTTCAGGCTGATCCCGGCGGAATATATGCGGCCTTTCCGTATGTTCGCACCCATATATACGGTCTTCTGCGTGCTCGTGTTCGCAAAACAGCGCATGTATAAGACAATCTGGAGGTTTGCGAGCTACAGCGAACTTATGAGGATGCTGATAGCTTCCGTGATATGCTTTGCTTTTCATACGATCGGTATTTCCTTTATACACAGGATGCCCATGTCTTACTATATCTTCGGGGCAGTGGTCCAGTTCGTACTTGTAGCCGGTGTACGGTTCTCCTACAGGTTCTTTCTTCTTATGGACTTTAAGGGCGGTTTTCGTACCGTGGAGCGTGAGGACAATGTCCTCCTTATCGGGGCCGGTTCGGCAGGCCAGATGATCCTTCGCGATGTAAGCCATTCCAAGGAAACCACCGACCGTATATGCTGCATAGTTGACGATGATCCCAACAAATGGAACAGATATATTGACGGCGTGCCCATTATCGGAGGACGTGACGAGATAATGAGCGCCATTAAGAAGTATGATATAAAGAAGATATATGTTGCCCTGCCTAATTCCGACATATCGGCAAAGCGCGACATATTGAACATATGTAAGGAAACCGGGTGTGAGCTGAAGAACCTTCCGGGAATGTATCAGCTTGTTAACGGTGAGGTATCCGTCAGCTCTATGAGGAGTGTGAGGATAGAGGATCTTCTTGGCAGGGAATCCATAAAGGTCAACCTTGATGAGATATTCAATTATCTTACGAGAAAGGTCATACTTGTAACGGGCGGCGGCGGCTCCATAGGAAGTGAGTTATGCAGGCAGATAGCAGCTCACAGGCCGAAGCATCTTATCATTTTTGATATATACGAGAACAGCGCGTACGAGATCGAACAGGAGTTAAGGACCGATTATCCGGGACTCAACCTTACCGTACTCATAGGATCGATAAGGGATTCGCGGAGGATCAATTCCGTATTTGAGACCTATCACCCGCAGGTTGTGTATCATGCCGCGGCACATAAGCATGTTCCGCTTATGGAGGACAGTCCCTGTGAAGCGATAAAGAACAATGCGATCGGCACTTACAAGACGGCACATGCAGCACTGCTTAACGGCTGTGAAAGGTTTGTACTTATATCTACGGACAAGGCTGTCAATCCTACGAATATCATGGGAGCCAGCAAGAGGCTGTGCGAAATGGTAATACAGGCATTTAATCAGCTTATCAAGGATGGTAAGGTTGATAAGATTCCCCGTCTTTTCCAGCATGAAATGGATGCTGAGGGCGTAAGGATATACCGGAAGCTTGATACGAGCAAAATAAATACCGAGTTTGTTGCGGTGCGTTTCGGGAACGTGTTAGGGTCGAACGGATCGGTAGTCCCGCTGTTTAAAAAGCAGATTGCAAACGGTGGTCCCGTAACCGTAACCCACCCCGATATCATACGTTATTTTATGACAATACCCGAAGCTGTGTCGCTTGTGCTTCAGGCAGGGGTTTATGCACATGGTGGTGAGATTTTTGTACTGGACATGGGTGAGCCGGTCAAGATCGATACCCTGGCAAGGAACCTCATTAAATTGTCCGGATATAAACCTGACGTCGATATAAAGATAATTTATACAGGTTTAAGGCCCGGTGAAAAGTTATATGAGGAAAAACTGATGGCCGAAGAGGGCATGCAGACAACACCGAACAGGATGATACACATAGGCAAGCCGATCGAGTTCGACCCAGTAATATTCATATCTCAGCTGCAGGAGCTCATGGCTGTATGCTATGAAAATAATGACAGTATTGCCGAGTATGTTAAGAAGGTAGTGCCAACTTATAATCCGGGCGAATAGTTTATAACGCGATTTAACTACCGCTTGTCAAAGATCATCGTTTCTGAAAGAAAATTTTCGTACAAACAAAAGTTCGATAAAATCCATGTTGATAACTTAGTTTAAACATGTTATAACACGAACACCAAAATCACTCCAAAATCTCCAAAAACGAACGTACATTCTGGCAAACACCCGAAATTTTATTGATTCTTTCCGGGCTGTCCTTCTGCCTGGCGATCATCGTGTTGGAAATGGAAAATGATTTATCAAAATATAAATAACGTATGGTATGTAATATCTGTGATGTTCTCTTGCGACACTTTTATCGATATTCAATTTTTGTAATAAAATTGTAAAAAAATAGTGACAAAGGACAATATGTGATGTATAATATTTATGAATCGGTCATAATGTGATATACGGTCCTGGATGTGACATTTCGGCCGATAGGGGGAACAATATAATTAAGAAGGGAGACTAACTATGAATAATCTGATCAAATTTTCTGCTATTGCGGCAGGATGCGCTTTGTTTGCGATTTTGCCCGCTTCTACGGTGTATGCCGTTACCGATCTTTCCGATTACATTTATGATTATGCTGATGATATCAGCGTTGATTACGCCGATGTGATCTCACCGTACTATGCCGGAGCGCGTACTTCCTATTATAATGATGATATTTCTTCGGTAGGCGGAGTCATGGACCTGGATTCGTATTCGGGTTCAAGCCGGTCATACGATTATATCGGTGTTGGTGAAAGTTATGATTCATATAATAATGGCATTTCGGAACCTTCCGATGTTCTTGACCTTGATGCACCGGTTTCCACGTCGAGGACTGTTTCGGGATCGATCGGCAATGTATCATATACAAGTGCATCTTCTTCCATAAAAGTAGTAGACGATATCGGTGCGACTAAGCCTGCAGTAAATCCGTCGACAAAGCCTTCTGATTCCAATACGGGTTCTTCGGGGAAGTCGGTATCGGGAGGAGTTACGAGTGATGCGAGCAGGGCTCTCGGCACAATTAATTCATTGCGTGCCAAGAAGGGCGCAGGAGCTCTTACTTTTAATGCTGATCTTAATCGTGTAGCTGCATTGAGGGCTGAGGAAGCCACACGTAAGTTTTCACATACAAGGCCTAACGGAAAGAACGGTGTAAGTATTTTGGCCGAAAACGGAATAAGCTACGGAGCGGCCGGTGAAAATATCGCATGTACCGGTTCCAGCGCAGAAAGCGCAGTGTCCGCATGGGCCAGGTCGGCAGCACACAGCAGGTGCATGCTTGACAGCGGCTATGCTCAGGCCGGTTTGGCTTCTGCTACGGTCGGCGGTACGACCGTATGGGTTCTTATCCTTACCGATTGAGAATAACTGCTTTAATATGATATAATTTAGTAGCTTCTTATTATATATACCAACGGGAGGTTACTAAATGTATAACGAACAAAAGATATGGATAGGCAAGTCGGGCGATGAAAAGGTGTTCATCTATCCCGGCATGGCAAACAGGCATGGAATGATAGCCGGTGCGACGGGTACCGGTAAAACGATAACCCTTAAGGTCCTTGCCGAATCCTTCAGTGACTGCGGTGTTCCCGTGTTCCTGGCGGATGTCAAAGGGGATCTTGCGGGTATGATAAGGCCCGGCGTTTCGTCCGAGGATATGGACAAAAGGATCGAAAGGTTCGGACTTTCAAATGAAGGTTTCGGATTCCGTTCTTACCCGACGGAATTTTGGGATGTGTATGCTAAAGGCGGACTCCCTCTTCGTACCACTGTTACGGAGATGGGTCCGCTTTTGTTGTCAAGGATCTTAGGTCTTAACGACACGCAGACCGATATCCTCACCGTTGTGTTCAGGATAGCGGACGACATGCTGGCGGAAGATAAGAACATGCTCCTTATAGATACGAAGGATCTGCGTTCGATACTTCAGTATGTCGGGGAGAATGCAAAGGAGTTAAGCCTTAAATACGGAAACATGTCCTCACAGAGCATAGGAGCGATCGTCAGGGCGGTAATGGCACTTGAGGCTGAGGGCGCAGATAAGTTCTTCGGCGAGCCGGCTCTTGATATAAAGGACTGGATCACAAGGAGTCCCGAAGGTCAGGGCACTATACAGGTCCTTGACTGTCGTGAGCTCATACATAATCCCAATATGTACTCAACCTTCCTGTTATGGATGCTGTCTGAGCTGTTTGAGTCGCTGCCGGAGGCGGGCGACCTTGACAGGCCGAAGATGGTATTTTTCTTTGATGAAGCGCATCTGTTGTTTGATTCTGCTTCCAAGGCTCTTCTTGATAAGGTTGAACAGGTTGTAAAGCTTATAAGGAGTAAGGGCGTTGGCGTATTCTTTGTTACACAGAGCCCCAGGGACATCCCGGACGGAGTGCTTGCACAGCTCGGAACCAAGGTTCAGCATGCTCTCCGCGCGTATACGCCGGCCGAGCAGAAGGCATGCAGGGCCGCGGCGCAGTCATTCAGGGAGAATCCTGAATTCGACACTTATGAAGTACTGACGAACTTAGGGATCGGCGAGGCTCTTGTTTCGGTCCTTGATGAAAACGGTGTTCCTACCATGGTAAAGCAGACAAAAATACTTCCTCCGCAGAGTAAGATGGGAACGATCGACGAAGAGGAAAGAAAGTCAGAGCTTTCCAGGAGCTTCCTCTATACAAGGTACAGCGAATCCGTTGACAGGGATTCCGCTTATGAATTCCTGCAAAGGATGCGCCTTGCAGATGAGGAGGCAGCAAAGGAAGCAGCTGAGGAAGCTGCAAGGCTTAAGGAGGAGGAAGCGGCAAGGAAGCAGGCGGAAAAGGAAGAAGCTGCAGCGGCCAAGGCAGCCGAGCGTGAAGCCGCAAGGGAAGCGTCTGCAAAGGCTAAGGCCGAGGAAGCTGCAAAACGACAGGCCGAACGCGAAGAAAAGGCCAAGAAGACGGCTGTTAAGAATGCCGCAAAGGGCGTGGCCTCATCGGCAGCGGGTACCGTGGGCCGCGAGGTCGGAAATGCCCTCGGTAAGACAGTGGGCGGTTCGCTCGGCAAGAAGGTGGGCGGTAACGTCGGAGCTTCACTCGGACGAGGCATTATAGGAACGCTGTTCAAGCTTAAATGATTTCGTAAGTTTCGCGTCTTGGGCATATCTCATATAATATAGAAGAAACACCCATCTGCTCCCCGTTATTACGCGGGGAGCTTTTGTTTCGTATATTTTCGATGTACTTATATCGTTTAAGTAAAAATTAGACAAAAAACCGTCAAAATGCAAAATACGGGCATGTCAAATATGTGTATAATATCCAAAAACATCAAAAATGCACAATTTCGACAAGAATGGGGTTGCAAAATTGTAAATTATGTAATAATATTAAAGAGCGAAAACGATTAAGCAACGCAAAAGCGGCGTATTTTCTACAAGGAGAGGTGTGTATGAAAGGATTTTTCGAAAACACATGGAAGCACAGGGCGCATGTTTTGATGGCGCTTCCGGCATTTCTGATTCTGTTCTTTATCATGTACGTGCCTATGGCAGGTCTTGTTATGGCATTTAAGAAGTACGATTTCCAGCTCGGTATTTTCGGAAGTCCCTGGAACGGACTTGAAAACTTCAAGATCCTCATGGCTTCCAAGGCAACCTTCATACAGATGACCGAAAACACTCTTATGTACTATGTTATCTTCACGGCAGTGGGAACGGTCCTTAATGTAGTACTTGCGATCGCGATAGACCAGTGTGTGTTCAAGCGCTGTGCGAAAACGATGCAGACGCTCATGATCATCCCGGTATTCATTTCATACGCAGCGGTTCAGTTCATCGTATATGCGTTCATCAGTACCGATACAGGTATACTTAATAAATCACTCGGAATGACAACGAGGTTTTACTCGACGGCAGCCGTATGGCCCCTCCTTCTTACAATAGTAAAGATCTGGAAGGATACAGGTTACGGCTCAGTCCTTTACATGTCGGTTCTTGCAGGTATCGATTCGGAGCTTTACGAGGCAGCCGAGATCGACGGAGCAAACAAGTGGCAGCAGATCTGGCACATTACACTGCCTTCGCTCGTACCGATGATCACGGTAATGCTCCTTCTTTCGGTTGGTTCGGTAATGAAGTCCGATACCGGTCTGTTCTACCAGGTAACACGTAACAGCGGTATCCTCTACAGCAAGACTCAGGTTATTGATTCTTACATACTTAATGCGATATTTAAGAACTCCAACTTCGGATTTACGGCAGCCACTTCGCTGTTCCAGTCCGTTGTGGGATTGCTGCTGATGTTGTTTGCAAACGGGATGGTCAAAAAGATCGAGCCCGAGAACGCATTATTCTAAGAAGGAGGTACAGTCATGGCAAAGAAGAAAGATCTGGATTTAGCTCCTTCAAGAAAAGAAAAAGCCGGTGTAGGACAGTATATACTTACATTCTTCCTTCTGTTATATACACTGTTTGCTTTCCTTCCCGTGGTACTTACTTTCGTTGCGGCATTTACGGATGAGAAATACATAACCCAGCACGGATTTACGTTTTTCCCCGAGAAATGGTCATTAAACGGTGTCAATGCGGTACTTAGGTACGGTAAAAGGCTCCTTACTTCATACGGCGTAACGATCTTCGTTACAGTTTTCGGAACACTTGTCGGACTTCTTGTAATGAGCATGTTTGCTTATTCGATAAGCCGCAAGGACTTCAGGCTTTCAAGGTTTTTATCGGTTTACCTGCTGATCCCGATGCTTTTCAACGGAGGACAGCTTTCAGGATACATCGTATTCACAACATACTATCATCTTAAGGATTCGCTGTGGCTTCTCATCCTTCCTTTGATGGTAACGACGATGAACGTCATCATCTTAAGGACCTATATAGCAAACAGCATCCCGGCCGAGCTGATGGAAGCCGCCAAGATCGACGGTGCCGGCGAATACAGGACTTTCTTCCAGATAACGCTTCCTCTTATGAAGCCGTCGCTTGCAGCCGTAGGTTTCATGATGGCAACGGCTTACTGGAATGACTGGCAGAATGCTCTGCTCTACATTACAACAGACAGCAAGAAGCCCCTTCAGCTTCTTCTCATAAATATCCAGAAGAGTATTGAGTTCCTGCTCAACAACTCAAACGTTCCCGCTTCGGCGAGGGCGGCAATGGGAGGCACGATCCCCCAGTACTCGGCGACCATGACTACGGTTATCATAGTAATAGGTCCCATAATGGTAGCTTATCCTTTCTTCCAGAAGTACTTCGTAAAGGGTCTTACGGTAGGATCGGTTAAGGGTTAAAAACAAGGTTTCAAGATGTGGCAATAGTGCATACATCAGGAAATATATATCTAAAGGGAGGTTTTAGAATGAAAAACAGAATAGTTAAGAAAGCTTTATCAATCGCTCTTGCATCAGCAATGGTGCTTGGCATGGTAGGCTGCGGCGGCGGCCAGGCAGCAGCTCCTGCAGCTGACACAACAGCAGCAGCTCCTGCAGACGACACAGCAGCAGCTCCTGCAGATGATACTGCAGCAGCACCCGCAGATGACGGCGGCGTTAACATCAGCCTTTACAGGTGCTGTTTCAACACCACTCCTGATTCTGCAAAGACAGCTCAGGTACAGGATGCCATCAATGCATACCTTGCTGAAAAAGGCGCAAACGTAAGGATCACCCTTACCGATATCAACTCAGGTGAGTACACCGAGAAGGCTAACCTTGCTCTTGCAAACAACGAGATCAACCTTCTTTGGACAGCTTCATGGGAAGGCACCATCGGAACAAACGACCTTGTTCCTCAGAACTCTGTTTATGACATCACCGAGCTCCTTCAGGGCACAGACCTTTACGCTTCAATGGACGAAGGTCAGTGGGAAGCTACCAAGTATGACGGCAAGAACTACTTCATCCCTGTTTACAAGGACAACGTTGAAGGTTATGACTTCATGTTCCGTCAGGATTTCTTAGATGCTCATACAGATCTTGATGCTACTACCGTTAAGAAGCTTGCAGACCTTGAGCCTTTCCTTGAGGCAGCAAAGAACGACGGACTTAAGTATCCCTTCCTTACACAGAAGACCGCTATGTTCTATCGTTGGTACATCAATGATTTCGATTTCTTCACGGCTGATTCAACCGCTAACTGGGTTGCAGTTGACAGGGCAAGCAATTCTGTAGTAGATACCATCCTTACACCTCAGTACAAGGAGTTCTGTACTCTTATGTGCCAGTGGGCAGAGAAAGGTTACATCTCTGAGGATGACGTAACAAAGGTTACAACCGATACCACAACACAGACTCAGGATTGGGCAGTTTCATGGTGGACAGATATCCCGGTTAACGACGAGGCTGATTCTCGTTACGAGCAGGACGTTACAATGGTTCCCGCTACCGATCGTTGGGCACACTCTAACTCAGCTCTTGGTTCATGCTACTGCGTAACCGCTAACAGCACCGAGGAGCAGGCTAAGGCAGCCATCGAGTTCATGGGTCTCCTTTACACAGACAAGAAGCTCGCTGATATGTACACATTCGGTATCGAAGGTGAGGACTTCAACTATGACGCAAACGGCCATGTAGAGCAGGTTGAGAACGCTGTTTACAACCACTCGATGTGGGAGTCAGCATCAGCTACAGTTGTTACTCCTCTTTCAAACGAGCCTGACAACAAGGCAGAGCTTTACAAGACCTTCAACGGCGGCGCTAACACTTCAAGTGCAGCAGGTTTCCGTTTCGACAAGGCTCCTGTAGAGGCAGCATACGCAGCATGCCAGAACGTATTCGAGACTTACGGTTTCGCTCTTGAGAACGGCGGATATCCTTCAGCAGATGTTGAGAAGGTTATCGAGGAATACCAGGCAGCTCTTGACGAGGCCGGTTACCAGGATGTACTTGCTGAGTTCCAGAAGCAGTACGACGCTTGGAAGTAAGATATACTCAGTATAAGATCATTAAAGACCCGGGGCATGGCTCCGGGTCTTTTTGCTAAATCATCCGCGATAATGTATAATTTGGTGGAGCGGAGGTAGACATCATGGACAAAAAATACAACATAGCGGTAGCGGGAACGGGATATGTGGGCATGTCGATGGCGACTCTTTTAGCCCTTAACAATCACGTGACCGCGGTTGACATAATATCGGAAAAGGTGGATCTCATAAACAACAGGAAATCTCCCATCGTTGATAAGGAGATCGAGGAATACCTTGCAACAAAGGAGCTTGACCTTGCGGCAACGCTTGACGCCGCTGGGGCTTATAAGAACGCCGATTATGTCATAATAGCCACTCCCACAAACTACGACCCTAACAGGAATTTCTTCGATACATCGGCTGTCGAGGCAGTCATAAAGCTTGTTATCGAGGCTAATCCCGATGCGATAATGGTGATAAAGTCCACCATTCCCGTAGGTTTTACGGAAAGTGCAAGGAAAAAGTATAATACCGAAAATATCATGTTCGCACCGGAATTTCTTCGTGAGAGCAGGGCCCTTTACGATAACCTTTATCCCTCGAGGATAATTGTGGGCACCGATCTTGACGACGAGAGGCTCCTTAATGCGGCCAAAGTGTTTGCCGGTATGCTTGTTGAGGGTGCGCTCAAGGAGGATATCGATGTATTGTACATGGGCTTTACCGAGGCCGAAGCGGTCAAGCTGTTTGCCAACACTTATCTTGCGCTGCGCGTTTCATATTTTAACGAGCTTGATACCTATGCCGAGATAAAGGGGCTTGATACCGGCAAGATCATCGAGGGTGTGTGCCTTGATCCGAGGATAGGCAACATGTACAACAACCCGTCCTTCGGCTACGGCGGCTACTGCCTGCCAAAGGATACCAAGCAGCTCCTTGCAAATTACAACGATGTTCCCCAGAACCTTATTCAGGCGATCGTAGAATCAAACAGGACGCGTAAGGATTTTATAGCCGACAGGGTATTAAGCCGTGCCGGATATTATGATTATTACAACTCAAGTTCATATAGCAGGGATGAGGAAAAGTCGGTAGTTATCGGTGTTTACCGCCTTACGATGAAGACTAATTCCGATAATTTCCGCCAAAGTTCCATTCAGGGCATCATGAAACGTATCAAGGCCAAGGGTGCCACGGTCGTAGTATACGAACCCACGCTCGAAGACGGTACGACATTCTTTGGGAGCCGTGTCGTAAACGATATCGAAGAGTTTAAGAAAAGCTGCGATGCGATAATCGCAAACCGCTACGATCCCGTTCTTGACGATGTTATCGACAAGGTATATACGAGGGATATTTTTAAGAGAGATTAAGCTGCGGTTTGATTCGTATTTTCGAAATTTCTTAATGAAAAGTCACACAACTTGAAGTATAATAGGTCTTGGGGGCATTAACGATCAGATTACAGGAGAATGGGTATGACTATCAGTGAAAGAATATTTGAGCTTATCAGGGAGCGGGGATATACGCAGAAGGAGTTTTCCAAAAAGACCGGAATTGCCGAAAGTACAATAAGTGACTGGAAAAAGAAGGGGACCAACCCCGTATCGGACAAGATCCTTATAATCTGCGAAGTGCTGGAGGTTTCACCCTATTACCTGCTGTCGGGGATCGAGAATAAAGACGGGCGGAGCAGGGTCTCAAAGGCACCGGAAGGAAAGGCAGCAAAAGCTCCCGAGGCTAAGGTACCGGCAAAGGATGATCCTGAAAAAGCAGAAGCAAAGAAGCCTGAAGTTAAGAAAGCTGAGGCTGAGAAACCCGAACCGGAGAAGGCAAAGGATGAAGGAAGCGTGACTCTTCAAAACATTGCAACCGTCGCCAGGGATGAGGATGATTATAATATAGCTCAGGCTGACGGCAGCGATAAGAAGGATAAGAAAGACAAGAAGAAAAAGAAAGAAAAAGACAAGGATAAAGATAAAAAGAAGAAAAAAGACAAGGATAAGAAGAAAAAGAAGGGATATTTGATCACATACTGATGAATGTTGTTTTACTTTCCGGCGGATCGGGCAAACGCCTGTGGCCGCTGTCAAATGATGTCAGGAGCAAGCAGTTTATCAAGATATTCAGGAACGAGGACGGCACCTATGAATCCATGCTCCAGCGGATGTATCGTCAGATAAAGAGGATCGATAAGGATGCCGTCATAACCATAGCCACTTCAAAGACGCAGGTTTCGGCAATAAGGAACCAGCTCGGTGAAGACGTTGGAGTATCAGTGGAACCGTGCAGGCGGGACACCTTCCCCGCTATCGCGCTGGCATCCTCATATCTTGCCGATGTTAAGGGCGCCGGCAGGGATGAGCCGGTAGTCATATGTCCGGTGGATCCGTATGTCGAGGAGGATTACTTTGCCGCGATAAAGGACCTGTCCGAGCTTGCCGGGGCGGGAGAAGCCAACCTGGTACTTATGGGCGTTGAGCCCACTTCGCCGTCCGAAAGGTACGGTTACATCATACCCGACACCTGTGAGCATACGTCTTTTGTCTCCACCTTTAAGGAAAAACCGTCTGCTAAGGATGCGGCGGAGTATATTGGGCAGGGGGCGCTGTGGAACGGCGGAGTTTTCGCCTGCAGGCTCGGTTACATGCTTGACAAGGCGCATGAACTTATTGATTTTACCGATTACAGGGATCTGTTTGACAAATACGATACGCTCACGAAGATATCTTTTGACTATGCGGTTGTCGAAAAGGAAAAGAAGATTCAGGTACTGCGTTTTTCAGGCAAGTGGAAGGACTTGGGTACCTGGAACAGCCTTACCGAGGCCATGGAGGAGAAGGTCGTAGGCAAGGGTATCCTTGACGATGAGTGCAGCGGCGTCAATATAGTGAACGAGATGGATGTACCCGTGCTGGCAATGGGGCTTACCGACGTGATCATATCGGCCTCGCCCGACGGGATACTTGTATCGGATAAAGAATCAAGCTCGCACATCAAATCCTTTGTCGACGGGATGGAACAGCAGATAATGTTTGCCGAGAAATCCTGGGGAAGTTATCGGGTAATGGATGTTGAGCCCGGCTCTATGACGATAAAGGTGACTCTTTCCGCAGGGAATTCCATGAACTATCACAGCCACAGGAACCGCGATGAGGTGTGGGTGGTGCTTTCCGGCGAGGGAACCACGATAGTTGACGGAATGGAGCAGAGCATTTCGGCAGGTGATGTGATAACGATGAGCGCGGGCTGCCGCCATACCGTGATCGCAAGGACCGAGCTTAAGCTCATAGAAGTGCAGCTGGGACGGGAGATAAGCGTTACGGATAAGACTAAATACCCTCTGGAGTATTGATATGGGGAATAAGCCGCTGCTTCTTAAGCCCTCGGGCAAGGATTATCTGTGGGGCGGAAGAAGGCTTAACGATGAATTCGAAAAGAAAATAGATATGTCACCGCTTGCCGAAACCTGGGAGTGTTCGACGCATCCCGACGGACCGAGTTTTGTCTGCGGCGGTGAGTTTGACGGTATGACTCTTGATAAGGTGTTAAAGATTCATCCCGAGTATCTTGGGACACATTCGGGCGGGGGTAGTGAGCTGCCCATACTTATCAAGTTCATAGATGCCGACAAGGACTTATCCGTGCAGGTGCATCCGGATGATGAGTATGCAAGGGAACATGAAGGAGGGCAGCGCGGCAAAACGGAAATGTGGTATGTCCTTGATGCGGCTGGGGATGCAAGGCTTGTTTACGGGCTTAACCGGAAGGTTTCAAAGGATGAGTTAAAAAGGGCCGTGGCTGACGGGACTGTCGGTAAGTACCTGCAGAGCATCCCTGTTAAGAAGGACGATGTGTTTTTCGTTGAAGCGGGTACGATACATGCGATAGGTGCCGGTGTCCTGCTTGCGGAGATACAGGAAAGCTCGAACCTTACATACCGCCTGTATGATTATGACAGGATCGATAAATCGGGTGAAAAGCGGCAGCTGCATATAGATAAGGCGCTGGATGTATCAAACCTTGAAGCGGCGAGCGAACCCAGGCAGCCGCTGAGGGTCCTTAAATACAGGCAGGGCGTGGCTTCGGAGCTTCTTTCGAGGTGCAGGTATTTTGAGGTTTACAGGATGCTCATAAATACCGAGCGGCGGCAGCAGGTAACTTATGCGGCGGACAGCGTGAGCTACAAGGTGCTTTTGTGTGTCGGCGGCTGCGGGACGATAAGCTGTTCGGATTTAAGCATAAACTTCTATAAAGGGGACTGCATATTCGTGCCGGCGGAGTCGGAGGTTTTGAATATTCACGGGCAGGCACAGTTCCTTGACATAAGGGGTTAAAACAGCCATATAAACACAGGTGTTATCATACATATGGCAGTTAATTCCATATAGAAGTTGATTATATAATTTGATACAATTAGTTATATGATTCTTACCATGGACAAAGAAAATAATTATTTATAAAAGGAGGAGCAGTATGAGTAGGAAATGGGTATATTTGTTCAGTGAGGGCAGTGCCGATATGAGGAATCTCCTCGGAGGTAAGGGTGCAAACCTTGCTGAGATGACCAACCTTGGACTTCCCGTACCGCAGGGTTTCACGATCACGACCGAGGCATGTACTCAGTACTATGAAGACGGCAGGGAGATAAACGACGAGATCCGTGCCCAGATTGACGAGTACATCTTAAAGATGGAGGAGATCACCGGCAAGAAGTTCGGAGATCTTGAGAATCCGCTTCTTGTATCGGTAAGGTCGGGCGCGCGTGCTTCGATGCCCGGAATGATGGACACGATCCTTAACTTAGGCCTCAATGAGGACGTTGTGAACGTGATCGCCGAAAAGTCGAACAACCCCCGCTGGGCATGGGACTGCTACAGGAGGTTCATCCAGATGTACTCCGATGTCGTAATGGAAGTCGGCAAGAAGTACTTCGAGGAGCTCATCGACAAGATGAAGGATAAAAAGGGCGTTAAGCAGGACGTTGAGCTCGGCGCGGATGACCTTAAGGAACTTGCGGAGCAGTTCAAGGCTGAATATAAGGCTAAGATAGGAAATGATTTCCCGGATGATCCCAAGGAGCAGCTGTACGGTGCGATAAAGGCCGTGTTCCGCTCATGGGACAACCCGCGTGCAAACGTATACAGAAGGGATAACGATATACCGTATTCATGGGGAACCGCAGTAAATGTACAGTCAATGGCCTTCGGAAACATGGGCGATGACTGCGGTACCGGTGTTGCGTTCACCCGTGATCCCGCAACCGGTAACAAGGGCCTGTTCGGTGAGTTCTTAACGAACGCACAGGGCGAGGATGTTGTTGCAGGTGTACGTACACCCATGAAGATTGCCGAGATGGAGGAGAAATTCCCCGAGGCATTTGCACAGTTTAAGGATGTTTGCTCTAAACTTGAGAGTCACTATCGCGACATGCAGGATATGGAGTTTACGGTTGAGCACAACCAGCTTTACATGCTCCAGACAAGGAACGGAAAGAGAACGGCTCAGGCGGCACTTAAGATAGCCTGTGACCTGGTTGATGACGGAATGAGGACCGAGGAGGAGGCCGTTGCGATGATCGAGCCCCGTAACCTTGACACCCTCCTTCATCCCCAGTTTGATGCGGCAGCCCTTAAGGCGGCAACACCTCTGGGCAAGGGCCTTGGCGCTTCACCCGGCGCAGCCTGCGGTAAGGTTGTATTTACGGCAGATGATGCGGTTGAGTGGGCAGCTAAGGGCGAGAAGGTAGTGCTTGTAAGGCTTGAAACTTCACCCGAGGATATCACTGGTATGAAGGCAGCGCAGGGTATACTTACGGTACGCGGCGGAATGACAAGCCATGCAGCAGTTGTTGCCCGCGGAATGGGCGAGTGCTGTGTATCGGGCTGCGGCGACATCGTTATGGATGAAGCAAACAAGAAGTTCACCCTCGCAGGAAAGACATTCACCGAGGGTTCCGAGATAAGTATCGACGGTACGACCGGTAATATCTACGAAGGAATCATTCCTACGGTCGATGCCCAGATAGCGGGCGAGTTCGGCAGGGTTATGGCATGGGCCGACAAGTACCGCACGATGAAGGTACGTACCAATGCAGACACACCGGCCGATGCAAAGAAGGCCCGCGAGCTTGGTGCCGAAGGTATAGGTCTTTGCCGTACTGAGCATATGTTCTTTGAAGAATCACGTATCGAGGCGTTCCGTCAGATGATCTGCTCCGATACCGCCGAGGAAAGGGAGAAGGCACTTGATAAGATCCTTCCTTACCAGCAGGGTGACTTTGAACAGATATACGAAGCACTTGAGGGATGCCCGGTAACCATCAGGTTCCTTGACCCTCCGCTTCATGAGTTCCTTCCCACCGAGGAAGCAGATATCAAGAAGCTCGCCGACAATACGGGCAAGAGCGTTGACAAGATCAAGGAATACATCCAGTCTCTGCATGAGTTCAATCCGATGATGGGTCACAGGGGCTGTCGTCTGGCGGTAACCTATCCCGAGATCGCTAAGATGCAGACAAAGGCTGTTATTAGGGCGGCCATCAAGGTTGCGGATGCGCATCCCGAATGGAACTTAAAGCCCGAGATCATGATCCCGCTTGTAGGCGATGTCAAGGAATTTAAGTTTGTTAAGGATATAGTTGTTGAGACGGCCGATGAGGAGATAAAGGCTGCAGGTGCCAAGCTTGAGTATGAAGTTGGTACCATGATCGAGATCCCGAGGGCATGTCTGACGGCTGACGAAATCGCAGCCTGCGCTGATTTCTTCTGCTTTGGTACAAATGACCTTACACAGATGACCTTCGGATTCTCGAGGGATGATTCAGGCAAGTTCCTGGAGGCTTACTACGATACCAAGATATTCGAGAACGATCCGTTCGCAAAGCTCGACCAGACCGGTGTCGGCAAGCTTATGGAGATGTCCATAAAGCTCGGCAAGCCCGTCAATCCGAAGCTCCACGTAGGTATCTGCGGCGAGCACGGCGGAGATCCCACATCGATCGAGTTCTGCAATAAGTTAGGGCTTGACTATGTAAGCTGCTCACCGTTCCGCGTTCCGATCGCAAGGCTGGCTGCGGCTCAGGCTGCTATAGCTCAGAAGGCCGAGAAGAAGGATGCGAAGTTTGGCTCTAAAGTGAAGGATGCCAAGGATACAACGAAGGAATTGACCGATAAGGCAGTCGAGGTTGCCAAGGAAGTGGGCAAGGCGGTTGTCGAGGTCAGCGTTGAAGCTGCAAAGATCGGCAAGGAAGTTGCAAAGGCCGGTATCGCAGGCGCCAAGGCAGGCATAGATGAAGCTAAGCGGACATACAACGAGAGTAAGAAATAAGCAATAAAGTCAAATAATGGCTATAGGAACAACCCTGAAGTTGATACTTTGGGGTTGTTTTTCATACTAAATACCCGAAAACCAGGATTTAGTATGACTTTTGGGATGAAATATCAAGGGAAAATCATACTAGATGCGCGAAATACCGGATTTAGTATGATTTTTGGGATGAAATATCAAGGGAAAATCATACTAAATACGTAAAAAACAGGATTTAGTATGATTTTGGGGATAAAGTAAAATGATGAGAAATGATAATGGGTATATAAATGACTCCTTGTCAGGGATTATGGGGATATGTTAGAATATTTTTTGTTCAAACAGCTACAAAATGGCTAATAAGGACTGTCAGAAAAATGCGTTAATAAAAACGGAACTCAGGAAGGAGACCCACATGTCAAAAGAAATACCTTATAAGATTTATCTGGATGAGAAAGATATACCCTCGGCATGGTACAACATGCGCGCGGATATGAAAATAAGCCGGCACCGCTTTTAAATCCCGGAACGGGACAGCCCATGACAGCTGCGGAGCTTTCGGGCGTATTCTGTGACGAGCTGGTAGCCCAGGAACTCAATGAAACGGATGCATACATACCTATCCCGCAGGAAATAAGGGATTTCTATAAGATGTATCGTCCTTCACCGCTTGTAAGGGCTTACTGCCTTGAGAAGAAGCTTGATACTCCGGCTAAGATCTATTACAAGTTCGAGGGTAACAATACTTCGGGAAGCCACAAGCTCAATTCGGCGATAGCTCAGGCTTATTACGCAAAGAAGCAGGGCCTTAAGGGTGTGACCACCGAGACGGGCGCAGGCCAGTGGGGTACGGCGTTATCCATGGCATGTGCATACTTTGACCTTGACTGTAAGGTATATATGGTTAAGGTTTCATATGAGCAGAAGCCTTTCAGGCGCGAGGTCATGAGGACCTACGGTGCATCCGTTACGCCTTCGCCTTCCGATACAACAGAAGTAGGAAGGAAGATCCTTGCAGCCCATCCAGGTACCACGGGAAGCCTTGGCTGTGCGATATCCGAGGCAGTTGAAGTTGCGGTCACCAACGAAGGTTACAGATATGTGCTCGGAAGCGTATTAAACCAGGTACTTCTCCATCAGTCGGTAATAGGTCTTGAGGCAAAGGCTGCATTTGATAAATACGATATAAAGCCCGATGTTATAATCGGCTGCGCAGGCGGCGGATCGAACCTTGGCGGACTTATAGCTCCCTTCATGGGGCAGAAGTTAAGGGGTGAAGCCGATTACAGGATAATCGCGGTTGAGCCTGCATCCTGTCCGAGCTTTACAAGGGGTAAATATGCATATGACTTCTGCGATACCGGAATGATCTGTCCGCTGGCCAAGATGTATACGCTCGGCAGCGACTTTATCCCGGCTCCCAACCATGCGGGAGGACTGCGGTTCCACGGAATGAGCACTACGCTGTCACAGCTTTACCATGACGGATTGATGGAAGCAACTACCGCCGTTCAGACCGACGTATTCGAAGCGGCTGAGTATTTCGCAAGGGTTGAGGGCATCCTTCCCGCACCCGAGAGCTCGCACGCTATCAAGGTTGCGATCGATGAAGCGAAGAAGTGCAAGGAAACAGGCGAGGAGAAGACGATCCTGTTCGGACTTACCGGAACCGGTTACTTCGACCTTGTTGCTTACGAGAAATACAACAACGGCGAGATGGATGATTACATCCCTACGGACGCCGAGCTTGCCGAGAGCATAGCAAAACTTCCCAAGATTTGATTTTTCGGACACGGGGACGGTTCTTTTGGCCTGCGTTTTTGGCGGGCCAAAAGAACCGTCCCCGTGTCCTGAATTTTTTTGAGCACAGGGCTTGCAATTTTGTAGGCTCTGTTTTATAATCAATATATGAACAATCATTCATATATTCAAACGTGAATCAGGGAGAATCACTCCCATTGACTCACAAAAGGAGAACAGCCATGAAGAAAAAATTTAACCTTGAAGACCTTGATTGCGCTAACTGCGCGGCAAAGATGGAAGCAGCCATAAAGGAAATCCCCGGAGTTATCAACGCATCTGTTAATTTCTTTGCACAGAAGATGATGATCGAAGCTCCCGACGATGAGTTTGATTCTATTGTCGATAAGGCAGTTGCCTGCATCGCCAAAGTGGAACCTGACTGCAGGGTAGTGTTATAAACATGACAAAAAAGCAGAAAATAGCATTAATACGAATAATCGTTACGGCGCTTATCTTCTTTCCACTGCTCATTTTGGAGCATACGGGACTGCTTGATAACCTGCCGGTGATCGCAAGGCTCGCAATTTTCCTCATCCCCTACGGGATCATAGGATATGATGTTGTAAAGAAGGCCTGCCGCAATATATCAAAGGGTAAGGTGTTTGACGAAAATTTCCTTATGATGATCGCGACCTTCGGTGCCCTTGCAGTACAGGAATTCCCGGAGGCAGTCGCAGTTATGCTTTTCTATCAGGTTGGCGAGCTGTTCCAGTCCTATGCTGTGGGAAAGAGCAGGAAATCGATATCCGACATGATGGACATGGCCCCCGAGTACGCCAATCTTGAGGGCGAAGGCGGAATTCAAAAGGTCGATCCCGATGATGTCCCTGTCGGCAGCATCATTGTCATAAAGCCCGGTGAGAAGGTTCCTCTTGACGGCATTGTCTTAGAGGGTGATTCTATGCTCGATACCAAAGCCCTTACCGGAGAATCAGTCCCGCGCAGGATACAGGAAAAGGACGAGATATACAGCGGCTGCATCAACGGAAACGGTACCCTAAGGGTAAGGACGACGAAGGAATATGATGATTCTACGGTCGCTAAGATACTTGAACTTGTGGAAAACGCGAGTGACAAGAAGGCAAAGGTCGAGAACTTCATAACCAGGTTCGCGAAGTACTATACTCCGGTAGTAACGTTAAGTGCGGTGGCTCTTGCGATCCTTGGGCCGGTTATATCGGGCCGCGGCCTTGCTTCGGTGTCAAAATGGCTGTTAAGGGCCTGCACATTCCTGGTTGTATCATGCCCGTGCGCGCTGGTGATCTCGGTACCGCTGGGCTTTTTCGGAGGTATCGGAGCAGCTTCAAAAAAGGGCATACTTATAAAGGGATCCAATTACCTTGAGATGGCATCCAAGGTCGATACGGTAGTTTTTGATAAGACAGGCACTCTTACCAAAGGAGAGTTTAAGGTTAGCAAGGTTATTGCCCGCAACATGCAGGCTGACGACCTGCTTGATATCGCAGCTCATGCCGAAAGCTACTCCACTCATCCCATCGCGATATCAATAATCGAGGCATATACAAGGGTATCGGAGGATGAAAACAAAGAAAACAAAGGAAAGATAGACTCATCAAGGATAGAGGATGCGCATGAAGACCCCGGCCACGGCATAGATGCAAAGATCGACGGTAAGCATGTGATCATCGGCAATGCAAAACACCTTGAGAAGCATGGTATTGAATACGATCCCTGCGATGAAAACGGAACCATAGTATACGTTGCGATAGATGGAAGGTTTGTCGGTGCCATAGTCATATCCGATGCGATAAAAGACGGAACAGTTGATGCAATAGATGGGATGAAGCAGGCAGGGATAAGCAGGTGCGTGATGCTTACCGGTGATCGCGAGGCAGCTGCCAGCAGCGTCGCAAAGGAGCTTAAAGTTGATAAATACTATGCGGAGCTTCTTCCCGGAGACAAAGTATCAAAAGTCGAAAATCTGCTTAAGGATGAGAAGGAAGGCAGTTACCTTGCATTTGTCGGCGACGGGATCAACGACGCGCCGGTGCTTGCAAGGGCGGATATAGGCATAGCAATGGGATCCATGGGCTCTGATGCTGCTATAGAAGCCGCTGATATAGTGCTCATGGATGATGATATAAGAAAAATATCATCAGTTATTAAAATATCCCGCAGGACTATGCGCATAGTAAGACAGAACATAGTGTTCGCGATCGGTGTCAAGGTACTCGTACTTATATTAAGTGCCTTTGGAATAACCGATATGTGGGCCGCGGTGTTCGCGGATGTCGGCGTCGCTGTGCTGGCGATCCTTAATTCGATGAGAACATTGAAAAGCTAATAACACCTCATCAGTAAGCCTGCCCTAAAGGACTAGCTTCGCGTCGCGGCTGCCGGATGAGGTGTCCCCTTGTCTTGTATTTTTACTACATCTAGTGGTATAATATCCTGTAAGTAACAAAATGGGGATTTAATAAGGAGATCTTATGAGCAGTGTAATTGCGGCATCGGCTTTTACCGGTTTTTCGGATAATCCGGCCATTGCAGTCATTATTTCCATAGCGGTCGGATATCTGATCGGCTGCATCAGCCTTTCGTATTTCATAGCAAAATTAAAGGGTTTTGATATAAGGAAACACGGATCGGGAAATGCAGGGGCATCGAATGTCATATTGACAGTCGGTAAGAAGGCGGGTGCATTTGTTGCGGTTTTTGATATTTTTAAGGCATATTTTGCGATCAGGCTCATGCAGGGCATGTTCGGTGATATTTTCCTGATAGGGGCTATCACGGGAGTGGCAGCGATAATCGGCCACATTTTCCCGTTTTATATGGGTTTTAAGGGCGGCAAGGGCTTTGCTTCCCTCGGAGGAACGATACTTGCGCTGGATTACCGTATGTTCTTTGTTTTCCTGATATTTGCGATCTTTGTTGTGTTTATCTCAAACTATGTTTGTTTCGGACCGACCAGTGTTTCGGCGCTGTTTCCCATAGCCTACGGATATTTCTACCGTGATCTGGGAGGGATATATGCGGCACTCATACTGCTTATCGCTACGGTCGCGATTTTTTACCGTCATCTTGAGAATTTTAAGCGCATAAAGGAAGGAAACGAATTGAAATTTTCATTTTTGTGGAACAGGAAGGCCGAAGCGGACAGGTTCGGTGTTGAAAATGACGACGGATCCACATATCCGTTTGAGCTTGAACAGCCGGACGGATACATAAAGCACAAGGAGCAGTAGGAAGTAATAAACAAGGCAGAATCAAAAACCTCCGGTTTAATTTAAACCGGAGGTTCTGTTATACTTTCAGATATCTTTAAAGGCTGTGATCAATCCGTAAATACCGCATTATCCTTAACTATCTGGATTGCCTTGTCCTTGTACATACCCTGGACAAGATAACCGTCGCCGTAGGTCTCGGCGCTTGAAGCATATGCATCATCATTTCCGTCATCTTCAACGAGCTTTTTCTTATAATCGTCGATCGTAAGCTTGATCCCCTCGTTTTCCATGATGGCCTGATATGTGAGGATTTCCTTCTCGGTTTCCTTACATTTCTCGATAAGGCTTTCGTCATACTCATCTTCACTCATGCCCTGATACTCATAAAAATCGTTGTAACCCTGACCGTACATCTGGGCATATATCTGATTCATGTACTGGAATGACTGCATATCATCGTTTTTCTGTGTTGACTTAAGGTTTTTAAGGTACTTTCCGGGATATTTTACCGCTACGGTATTGTCCTTTAAGTAATCCTCGATCCACTTGTTTAAGTTTTCCTCATAGTGGGTATCCTTAAGGTATTTCTTGTATTCCTCAACGGTGCTTGCCTTGTCGGACAGGTTTTCTGCAACGAACTCATCCGTGAACTCGGGGGAAATGTAAATTCCGTTTATAACGCATTCAAATACCGCATCCTTGCCTGCGAGGTCCTCCGACTGGTAATCCTCGGGGAAAGTAACATTGACGGTAACGTTATCGCCTATTCCGTGGCCTATGAGCTGCTCCTCAAAATCATCTATGAATGAATGTGAACCGATCGTTAAGTCATAGCCGTTTCCGCCTGAGTTACCGCCCTCAAATTCGACGCCGTCGATGGAACCGACATAATCGAGGTTTATCTTGTCGCCGTCCTCAATGAGCTTGTCCGTGTCGGTGCTTAATTCCTGGTGACTCTCAAGTACGGATTTGATATCCTCCTCAACTTCCTCATCAGTAAATTCGATATCCTTTTTTGAGATCGATACACCCTTATATGTAGGAAGAGTCACAGTTGAAGCCGCATTGACGCCCTTAACGTAACCGTTTGCATCGAGGCACTTACTGTAGTCAGTGCTCGCAGTAACCCTTTTTGATGCCTTGATGGCTGCCGTTGCTATCAGATAGCCTATTCCGGCCACAATGAGCAGGACCACTATCGTTCCGACTATCCTGCCGGTCACCCTGGAACGCTTAGCCTTCTTCACCTGATTGGCGCGGTCTATGCGCTTTTTCATGCTGTTGCTCAGATTTCCGGCGCTGTTCTCATCATTTTTCTTTTCCATAATATTACTAAACCTCCAAAAATTTTTACGACAATACATAGTTTAACTCAAATCCACGAGAATTTAAATAGTAAAAATGAGAAACTTTTGTGTATTTTACGAATAAACTTCAGGATTACGCCTTGCCCATTCGCAAAGAGCGATGATGCAGAAGATCATGGGCGTACACAGGATCTGCTGATAACAGAAGAAATTGTGGAAGAAATATGCGGTTATGCAGGCAGCACCGGCCGTAAACACCGGATTGTCCGCTTTTTTGATAAACACGATAAACGCACTTACGAATATGCCCAAATAGCTTACAAATCCAAGGATACCCTCGTTTACCAACATATTGAGCCACTCGTTGTGGCAGCAGGTTATGACAGGTCCGCCGAAAAAATCAAGCAGAAATGAAGCCCTGGGTTCCGTTGCATAAAGAACTGTTGCAAGACAGTCGGGGCCGGCACCTGTCAGGCACATGCTTTTCCAGGGTTCTTCAAACAGGACCTCAACCGTATTCCGCCAGTTAACTCCGCGTCCGTCTCCCCATACGTCATCAAAATACAGATAATTGTTGTTCTTCAAAGATTCGATGGGTATATATCCTTTTGTATTTAGGATAACAATGATGATCGCCAGCGGTATGCATGTAAGGGCCGAAAATACGATGATATTGCGCGCTTTTACGTGTTTTGAGATGTCAAATCCGGAGCTTTTTATCTTTTTGCCGATAAATAACCTGAATGCGATAAGGACTGCAAGCAGTACCCAGGTCGCGGCCGATTTTGTCACAAAAAATGACAGTTTGTCAAGCGGGGTAACCCTTTCAGGGAAAAGGAGCTGGAAAATGCCGACAACCTTTGCCGTTGCCAGCATCAGTACCATCAGGTCGGTAAAGTTTAAGAACCTTTCATTATCTTCAAATGATATCCACAGAAAGACGAGCAGGAACGCGAAGATTGCCATATAGGCACTGTCGCTGTTCTGTGTTACCAGCGTCGCTGCGCTTATCGTGCAGTAAATGCCAAATATGATGTGCATTATGCGATTCTTCCTGTTCATAAAGATAAAAAACGACATTCCTATCGGTATAAGAAGTATCATATAACTTGAATACCATGTTAACTGTCCCATGGTGGAAAGGAAGTCTTTCTTATATTTCATATCCAGATTTTCATAAAGCTCCAGAGGATCGATGTTGAACCTGTGGAGTATTCCGAATATGAAAGCGATAGCTGAGGAGGTAAGCATTATAAACGTGATGTCTTTCCTCCAGCTTTTAAGGGTAAACCTGGATACGAGAAAATATATCGCCGCAAACATAAGCTGTGACCGAAGGCCCATATTCCAGTCCTTGTAGCCTTCCCAGGGGAGGTTGACCACCCTGTCAGGAGCTTTTAAGTCAAAAAGGAAGAATCGCGGGAATTCCGATGTCCGGTTAGGCGACAGTATAAATGAGAGCATAGACGCTATGACGAATGCAAGGACAAACATATCCGTGACGGAGAAAGATTTAAGGAATTCGGTCACCGATTCTTTGTTTATTTTTTTTGAAAGGGTGAGGGCCAGCAGATATATGGCAAGAAGGATCACCGCAAACAGCAGGAACGATACGGTTATCGCCATAAACATCGTGTATTTGAATTCACCCATATCGTAATATTTATCATGGTAGATAATGGGCATCACAAAAAACAGAACGCAGCAGTAGGTCGATACAAGAACGCCCAATAAGAAATGTATGACGGTTATGGGGTCGAGCCCAAAATCATTTTTTATGTTCTTTTTCCTGCTCATGGATATGATTATACATCGAAAATCACAGGATGTCATTTAAATAATTATGTGTTAAAATGTATGGTATGGAAACTTACATAAGGCTTAAGGATCTGGCCGGACATCTGCATATTAAAAAGGGTGATAACGTTTACGTTACATCCGACGTCAAGCAGCTTCTGTACGACTGCGTGCAGAACGGTGACGATACCGATCTAAACATTTTGATCCAGGGCATCATTGATATAATAGGAAGCGATGCGACCCTGGTGTTCCCGACTTTTAACTGGTCTTTCTGCAAGGGGGAGGCTTACGACCATGTAAAAACGCCGTGCAAAACGGGGTCTCTTGGAAAGTTTGCGTTAAAGCGGAGCGATTTTTCAAGGACTAAACATCCGATCTACTCGTTTGCGGTGTGGGGAAAGGATAAGGAGGCGCTTTGCGCGCTTGACAATAAAAGCTCTTTCGGGCCCGATTCACCGTTTGAATTCATGGTCTCGCACGGTTACCGGAACCTGTTTATCGACAAGGATATGCAGCATTCCTTTGTTTTTGTGCATTATGCGGAAGAATCAAGCGGCCTCGTTCCTTACAGATACCTTAAGGATTTCACCGCGGATTATACGGATGAGAAGGGAAATACCCGCCGGGCAACTTATTCGATGAATGTACGTAACCTTGGTATGGACGTTCAGAATACGATAACCCCGCTTGAGGACGAGTTTATTGAAAAAGGCATCGAGGACCGGTTTTATATAAACGGGCTTGAATATAAGATAATTGAGCTTAAGGAAGCTCACCCGATCATAGTAAATGATGTTAAAACAAACCGTAGCCGCCGTGTATGCTCATATATAGGGCAGGATGATGATCCCAAGGTGCTGGGGGACAGCATGTATGCCCTTGCAGACAGGCTGTTTCCGATATGCCGGAGCATTACGGGGGCCGGAGTAAGGGAAACCTTTGATATACTTAAGGAGTATATCCCGGATCTTAAACTGTATGAGGTACCTACGGGGACGAAGGTGTTTGACTGGACGGTTCCCAAGGAGTGGCGGATCGAGGAAGCATTTATTGAGGATGAGGAAGGCAGGCGTATCATCGATTTTAAGGAGAATAACCTGCATGTTCTCGGGTATTCGACACCGATAGACGAATGGATGGACTTATCGGAGCTTGAACCTCATATATATACGCTTAAGGACCAGCCCGATTTAATACCATATGTTACTTCATATTACAAGGAACGATGGGGCTTTGCGATGACGCAGGATATGAAGGATTCCCTAAGGCCCGGAAAGTATCATGCGGTGATAAAGTCCGAGCTGTTTGACGGAAGTTTGACTTACGGTGAACTTATAATTCCGGGTGAAACGGAGTCGGAGGTCTTTTTATCGACCTATATCTGTCATCCGTCGATGGCAAATAACGAGTGTTCCGGTCCGTCTTTGATGGCTCATCTTGTCGGATATATAAAAGGGATACGAAATCGGAAGAATACCTACAGGATCGTCTTTGTGCCCGAAACAATAGGGGCAATAACCTATCTCGCGCAGCACCTGGAGCGGATTCGCGGGAAAATTAAAGCGGGGTTTAATCTTACATGTGTTGGGGATAACCGATGTTATTCAATCGTACATTCGAGGTATGGAAACACCCTTGCGGATGAAATCCTCACTTCGGTTTTGGATGAATGCTGTCCGGGGTATGCGGACTATTCATATTTAAAACGCGGATCGGATGAAAGGCAGTATCAGGCACCCGGAGTCGACTTACCTCTCGTATGCTTCTGCCGTTCAAAGTATCATGTATATCCCGAATACCACACTTCAGGTGATAATATGTCGATCGTAAGCCCGGAAGGGTTCTACGGATCGTTTAATGTAATGCGCAGATGCATCGATAAACTTGAGGCCGGACACGGGGACGGTTCTTCCGTCCGGTTTGACCCGCAAAACAAGACGGAAGAACCGTCCCCGTGTCCGGCCGGCACAAATTATCAGGTAACCTGTCTGTGTGAGCCGCAGCTTGGGAAGCGCGGTCTTGTTCCTACGATGAGCTCGAAGGAAACCTATCAGGAGACGCTTGCGATGAAGGATGTGCTCGCATACGCAGACGGGACTCACGATCTTGAGGGCCTTGCAAAGGTTATCGAGCAGCCCGTCGAGGTTGTAAGAAAGGTCGTTGACCAGCTGCTTGCCGCCGGGTTACTTAAGACAGTATAATGCAGACACGGGGACGGTTCTTCCGTCTGGTTTTTCCGCAAAACAAGACGGAAGAACCGTCCCCATGTCTGTAAAATAATAAGAAGGAAAAAAACAATGTCTCGCGAAGAAATAATGGAAAAGGTAAATGAGATATTCAGGGATGTCTTTGATGATGATACTCTTATCATCACTGATTCCACGAATTCGGACGATATCGAGGACTGGGATTCCCTTGAGCATATATCGCTTATCATATCAATGGAAAAAGAATTCAACATGAAATTCGACATAAAGGAAGTCAATAAGCTCGAAAACGTCGGCCAGATGGTGGATATGATCCGCGACAAAATGATGCAGTAGAATTGATGAGGTGTTTATGAACACATACACATACGAAGAAATCGAGATAGGCCACAGGGAAACCTTTACGGTCACGGTGACCGAAGCCGACATGGATAAGTTCCGCGAGATCACAGGCGATGTAAATCCGCTCCATAAGGATGCGGACTATGCAAAGGACCACGGCCATAAGGACCGAGTGGTATTCGGCATGCTTACGGCATCCTATCTGTCAACGCTTGCAGGAGTATACCTCCCCGGCGAGCGTTCCCTGATACACAGTGTAAAAACAAAGTTCGAAGGCGCCGTATATCCCGGCGATGAACTTACCATAGAAGGAACGGTAGTCGAGAAAAATGATACATTCCAACTTATTATAGTTAAAGTAATCATCAAAAATCAAAATAATGAAAAAGTATGCAAAGCAGAACTACAGGTAGGGATTATTTAATGAATCAAATTAGGGAGGGTTTACAATGAGCGACATCGAAAAATTACAGGAATGGATCGACAGCAGCAAGTACATCGTGTTCTTCGGAGGCGCAGGCGTATCGACGGAAAGCGGCATCCCGGATTTCCGCAGCGTGGACGGATTATACAACCAGAAGTATGACTATCCGCCCGAAACGATCTTAAGCCACACGTTCTACCGTGCAAAACCGGCCGAGTTCTACCGCTTTTACCGCGATAAGCTCATCTGTACGGATGCAAAGCCCAACAAGGCTCACCTTAAACTCGCTGAACTTGAGGCGGCCGGCAAGCTTAAGGCAGTCGTTACCCAGAACATCGACGGTCTCCATCAGGCGGCCGGTTCAAAGGAAGTACTCGAACTCCACGGCAGCACACTCAGGAATTATTGTGAGCACTGCCATAAGTTTTTCGATATCAACTATATAATAGAAACGGAAGGCGTTCCGAAGTGTGATTCTTGCGGCGGTCCCGTAAAACCGGATGTCGTACTGTATGAGGAAGGCCTTGACGACAGTATAATGAGCAGGTCTATAGACCATATAAGCCGTGCGGACATGCTGATAATCGGCGGAACGAGCCTTGCAGTGTATCCCGCAGCGGGCCTTATCAATTACTACAGGGGCAGCAGGCTTACACTTATCAATAAGTCATCCACTCCCATGGATCGCAAGGCAAACCTTGTGATAAACGGGAGTATAGGTGAAGTGCTGGGGCAGATTAAGTGTTAAAAAGTCCTTGAATTCTACATATAAGTATGTTATCATCTTGAATCGTGATACAGATCATGGACGGGCGAAGTGCGCCCGGTCCCACTATTCCTTGCTTCACACGTTGATGTGAGGCCGAAGACCGGAAGGAGGTACTAGCATGAACAAATATGAATTATGCGTTGTTCTTAGTGCTAAGATCGAAGATGACGAGAGAGCGGCCGTACTCGAGAAGGTGCAGAAATACATCACTCGTTTTGGCGGTACCGTGACGGGCATCGAGGAATGGGGTAAGAAGAAGCTTGCTTACGAGATCCAGAAGATGAAGGAAGCTTACTATTACTTTGTTCAGTTCGATGCAGATGCAACAGCTCCTATCGAAATCGAGAATCGCGTGCGCATTATGGAAAACGTTATCAGATATTTGTGCGTTAGAGCAGACGCATAATAGAAAGTGAGCGTATATGAACAAAGTTATCCTTATGGGAAGATTAACACGTGATCCTGATGTAAGATACTCTTCGGGAGATAATGCAATGGCTATCGCAAGGTATACACTTGCGGTTGACAGAAGGTTTAAAAGGAACGGTGATGAACAGACCGCTGATTTTATAGGATGTGTGGCATTTGGCAAGCAGGGTGAATTTGCCGAGAAGTATTTTAGAAAGGGAACCAAGGTTGCCGTTACCGGACGTATACAGACCGGAAGCTACACGAATAAGGATGGTCAGAAGGTTTACACCACCGATGTAGTCGTAGAGGAACAGGAATTCGCAGAAAGCAAGAACGCCGGATCCGATAATTCCGGATTTGCACCGGCAGCTCCTGCGCAGGGAAGCGATCCCGGCGACGGTTTCATGAATATCCCGGATGCGATAGACGAGGAATTGCCGTTTAACTAGGATCGTATATTTGGAGGTAATTTGAAATGGCATTTAATAAATCACAGGGTGATAACGACAGAGCCGATTCTCCGATGAGGAGAAGGGGCGGTATCCGCAGGAGAAAGAAGGTTTGCGTATTCTGCGGCAAGGATAAGGTAATTGATTATAAGGATGCAGCTACGCTTAGGAAGTTCGTATCCGAGAGGGGTAAGATTCTTCCCCGCAGGATCACAGGTACTTGCGCTAAGCATCAGAGGGCCCTTACAGCAGCGGTTAAGAGGGCGCGCCACGTAGCCATCATGCCTTATGTTCAAGACTAATACGATTTAAAAGGTGCAATGTGGCACGCGCGTGGGCGCGTGCCATATTCAGTTAAGGGACATTAAAGGGACAAAGGAAAAAACAAGGAGAAGGACAATGCCTATTACGGAATTATTGGAAAGAAATGCCGAAAAATACGGTGATGACGTATGTCTTGTGGAATTAAACCCCGAGATCAAGGAAAACAGGCGCAAAACCTGGAAGGACTTTGAACTGATAGAATCAAACCCCAAGGAACCCTACCGCAGGGAGATCACCTGGAGCGTATTTGACGAAAAGGCCAACCGCTTTGCAAACATGCTCATGGGCAGGGGAATAAGGAAAGGCGACAAGGTCGGCATCCTTATGATGAACTGCCTTGAGTGGCTGCCGATCTATTTCGGAGTGTTAAAAACCGGCGCCATTGCGGTTCCTTTTAATTTCAGGTACAGCTCTGATGAGATATTATACTGCGCAAAGCTTGCTGAGATCGATGTTCTCGTTTTCGGCCCCGAGTTCGTGGGCCGTATCGAGGAGATTGCCGATGAGCTCATGGTAAAGCGCCTGCTCATCTTTGTCGGAGATAACTGCCCGAGCTTTGCGGATGATTATCAGACTCTCGTAAATAACTGCAGTTCACGCAGGCCCAAGGTGACCATAACCGATGATGACCTCGGCGCGATATATTTCTCGTCTGGAACAACGGGCTTTCCGAAAGCGATCCTTCATAAACACAGGTCACTCATGCATTCGTGCAGGGTTGAGCAGAATCACCATGGCCAGACCAGAGACGATGTATTCTTATGCATCCCGCCCCTTTATCATACGGGTGCCAAGATGCACTGGTTCGGATCACTGCTCTCGGGCAGCAGGGCCGTTCTCCTTAAGGGAACCAAGCCCGAATTCGTGCTTGAGGCGGTATCCAAGGAAAAGTGCACGATAGTATGGCTGCTTGTTCCGTGGGCGCAGGACATCCTGGAGGCTATCGACAGCGGCAGGGTCAACTTAAAGGATTACGAGCTGTCTCAGTGGAGGCTCATGCACATCGGTGCGCAGCCGGTTCCGAAGAGCCTCATAAAACGATGGAAGGAAGTATTCCCGAACCACCAGTACGATACGAACTACGGTCTGTCAGAATCAATAGGACCGGGCTGCGTACATCTGGGAGTCGAGAACATACATAAGGTAGGCTGCATAGGCAAGGCAGGCTACGGCTGGGAAACGGATATAGTTGACGAGCAGGGCAAGCCCGTAAAGCAGGGCGAAGTCGGCGAGCTCATCGTCAAGGGCCCCGGCGTTATGGAGGAATACTACAACGATCCCAAGGCTACCGCTGAGGTATTAAAGGACGGCTGGCTGTACACGGGCGATATGGCAATGACCGACGAGGATGGGTTCATCCTCCTTGTAGACCGTAAGAAGGATGTCATCATAAGCGGCGGGGAGAACCTTTATCCCGTACAGATCGAGGACTTCATCCGCACGAACGATAAGGTTCATGATGTCGCGGTCATCGGTATTCCCGATAAGCGTCTCGGCGAGGTCAGCTGCGCGATCATCGAGCTTAAGGAAGGCTGTAAGATGACCGAGGATGAGATGAACGAGTTCTGTTTAAAGCTTCCGAGGTACAAAAGGCCTCATAAGATCATATTTGCCGATATCCCGAGGAATCCCACCGGAAAGATCGAAAAGCCCAAGCTTCGCGAGATGTACGGCGGCAAGGGACTTGTGGCAAGCCAGAATGAGAGTTAGAGGAGGAAATTATGGAAAGCATTATTAAGATCAATGACGCCGTTAACAGTTTTGCGTGGGGATGGTTCGGCCTTATCCTGCTGCTCGGCACCGGACTTGTGTGCACGGTTATCACGAAGTTCTTCCAGATAACCCACATTAAGCACTGGTGGAGCAAGACGATAGGAATGGTCCTTAACAAGGACTCCCACGTCAAAAACGAGCAGGGTTCGGTATCCCAGTTCCAGGCACTGTGTACCGCGCTTGCAGCAACGATAGGTACCGGTAATATCGCCGGTGTTGCCGCTGCGATATGCGTGGGCGGCCCCGGAGCCGTATTCTGGATGTGGATCGCTGCGATCCTCGGAATGATGACAAACTATTCCGAAAACATCCTGGGTATCTACTTCAGGCGCAGGAACTCCGAAGGCGAGTGGTCTGGCGGCGCAATGTATTACTTAAGCGACGGCCTTGGCTCATACAAGGGCTGTAAGGGCCTTGGAAAGGCGCTTGCAACAATATTTGCCCTGTTTGCTATCCTTGCTTCATTCGGTATCGGTAACATGGGCCAGATAAACAAGATAACCCTTAATATAGAATCAGCCTTCTTTTCAAACGTTAACACCGCAACACTTGGTGGTGTGTCGGTCATAAACTGGGTGATCGGCTTAATACTTACCCTGCTTGGTGCAGCGATAATCTTAGGCGGACTTAAGAGGGTAGCTGCCGTAGCAGAGAGGGTTGTGCCTTTCATGGCTATAGTATATGTAATCGGAGCTCTTGTTATAATGATAATGCATGTTTCGATGTTAGGATCCATGTTTGCGGCGATATTTAAATTCGCGTTCGGCCCGAGGGCGATCGCCGGCGGTGCTGCGGGAACTGCGGTCCAGATAGCACTTAACACGGTAAAGAGCGGATGTAAGAGGGGTGTGTTCTCAAACGAGGCAGGTCTCGGTTCATCCGTTATGGTCCATTCCAATTCAAACGTCAAGGAGCCCATCAAACAGGGTCTTTGGGGAATATTCGAGGTATTTGCGGACACCATCATCGTATGTACGATGACAGCTGTCGTAGTGCTTTCATCAGGTGCTATCGACCTTAACACGGGACTTGCGGCTGACGGTACCAACGACGCAACACTCGTTGCCAAAGCTTTCGGTGCCGCATTCGGAAGGCCGGGCGAATGGTTCGTTGCCATCGCTGTCCTTTTGTTCGCGTTCACGACAGTAATGGGATGGTCGCATTACGGTGCCAAGGCAACCGAGTACTTATTCGGCGTAAAGGGTGCCAAGATCTACCGCGTGATCTTCGTTGTCATGATAATCTCGGGCGCGGTGATGACATCTTCGCTCGCATGGGATATCTCCGATACGTTCAACGGCCTGATGATGCTCCCGAACCTTATCGGTGTGCTCTCGCTCACGCCTCTTGTTATAAAGCTTACCAACAACTATGTTGACCGTAAGTTAAACGGCAAGGACATCGAGCCTATCCTTTCATTCGATCCCGAGATCCAGAAAGAGATGGCCGAGGCTGTACGCAACGGTGCTGAGTAATATAAAATAAACGGAGGAGCAGATGAAATTTCTGCATACATCTGACTGGCATCTTGGAATGCCCCTTCCGGGGGGCAGGTCCTATGCCGCCGATCAAAGATATGCCATTGATAAGATCTGCCGCATAGCAACGGATGAGCAGGTTGACGGTATCCTTTTGTCAGGTGACGTGTTTGATAAGA
Organism: Lachnospiraceae bacterium; assembly: GCA_017550535.1. Taxonomy (GTDB): domain Bacteria; phylum Bacillota; class Clostridia; order Lachnospirales; family Lachnospiraceae; genus UBA2868. The sequence continues at coordinate 17,954 of JAFZOS010000101.1, read as the reverse complement.
GCATCGCATCCTCCGAAGCCATACAAATCTATGACGAAGTCATAACATATATCTGTACAGATCTTAAGATACCCGTTTATATGATAGCGGGCAATCATGACGGCGCGGAGCGGCTTTCGCAGTTAAGCTGCCTCCTTGAAAACAGCGGACTGTATATTTCCGGCAGCTTTACCGGGGATATACGGCCGGTAAGCGCCGGTGACACTGACATTTATCTTTTACCATGGATATCAACCGATAAGGTTAAGTCGCTCTACCCCGAGGAAGCTGACGGGATAGGCTCACTAAACGACGCCTATATGCTCGTCCTTTCAAAATTCAGGGAGCATTTAAATAAGAATCACACAAACATCCTCGTTGCCCACGCTTTCATAACGAACGCTCAGACCTCGACAAGCGACCGCTCGGCCGAAGTAGGAAAGGCCGCGATGATCGATTCTTCGGTATTTGAGGGCTTTGATTACGTCGCTCTCGGGCACCTCCACGGTCCGCAGGATGTGACCGCCCCCAAAAGCACCGATACCAGCACATGTACTAAGATAAGGTATTCGGGCTCCCCCGTTATCTATTCATTCGGCAGGGAGGAGAGCCAGGTAAAAAGCGTCACCATAATAGATACAGCCGGCATGGATATTAAAACGGTCCCCATTCCCCAGCTCCATAAGCGCGTGACTCTTACAGGGACCTTTGATGAGCTTAAAAACGGTGCCTTTGACGATGAGACGCTTGATGCTTACGTACACCTTAACGTAACCGACAGTTATGTGGGGCTTGAAGCCATGGCGGCGTTTAGGGATAAGTTTAAGAACCTCCTTGAGATAACAGGCAAAAGCTTCGAAAAGGAAGATGCAGCGATAACCATGACGGTTGAGGAATTTGAGGAAGAATCATCCGATCCCGAGGCCATATTTGACCGCTACTGTAAGGATATAATGCAGGAAGCCCCGGATGAACACCTAAAGGGCCTGTTTAAGGCTGCCCTTGACAGATACAGCAGGGAGGTGAGCGGAGAATGAGGCCGATAAAGGTTGAGTTTCAGGCATTCGGACCATATGCGGGATTAGAGACAGTCGACTTTGAAGTCGTTGCTTTACAGGGCCTTTTTCTTATCTGCGGAAAAACGGGCATCGGCAAGACCATGATCCTTGATGCCATGACCTTCGCGCTTTACGGCAAGAGCAGCGGAAACGGCAGGGACGACCTTGAGGCGATGCGCTGCACGAGGGCGGATGATGATACCCCCACCTTTGTGAAATTTGAGTTTGAGAATAACGGTGAATACTACTTATTTGAGCGCAGGCTTGAAAAAAAGCGCGTTAAACTGTCTGCTTCATATAACCTTATGAAAAAGGATGAGGACGGCGTATGGCGCGTGATGTTTGAGAATCCCAAAGAAAAGCTGCTTAATGAAAAAGCCGAGGAGATAATAGGGCTTACATACAATCAGTTCCGCCAGGTCATAGTGCTGCCGCAGGGACAGTTTGAGCGTTTTCTCACATCGGGTTCGGACGAAAAGGAAAAGATACTTTCAAGCATCTTCGGCGAGGAGATGTGGAAGCGCGTCGCGGAATACTTCTGTGAGGAAGCCGAGGAGCGAAGGAACAGCTTAAGGGAGACAAGGGACAGGATAATAAGGAGCCTTTCGGAGGAACAGTGCGAAACGACGGGGCAGCTTGAATTAAAGATAGCCGGGCTTAAAGAGCAGGAGGAGGCCCTTACAAAAGAATTCAAAAAGCATGACTATGATAAGGATATAAGATCACAGCAGGAGATACTTGCCGTAATTAAGAACTTAAACGGGCTTAAGGAGGCTTTTGAAAAGCGTAAAGATGACGAGGAAAAGGCAAAAAAAGCCGCGCAGGAGATAAAAGAGGCCGCAGATGAGGCGGCAGCGGCACTTAAAGAACATTTAAAAAAGGAATCGGACAATGAAAACAATAAGGCCCTTGTCATCCGGTACGAAGGAAAACGCGGTGATTACGAGGGCATTGATAAAGCGGAAAAAGAGCTTGCCTTACGCAGTAAAAAAGCAAAAGATCTTAAAAAGGCTGCGGATGAAGCAAAAAAGAGCTACGATGCTTTTGCTCCGCTCATAAAAAAGCTAAAGGACGAATTTGAGGCGCTTAAGAGTAAGCATTCCCTGCTGCTTGATTCTTACATTGCGGGCATAACGGGCGAGCTCGCCGAAGAGCTTAAAGACGGCAGCCCCTGTCCGGTATGCGGGAGTACCAACCATCCTAAAAAAGCGCCAAAGTCACCTGACAGCGTGAGCAGGGAGCAGGTTGACGCTAAAAAAGAGGAAGAGGATCAAAAATACAAAGACCTGCAGGATAAGGTCTCTGAACAGGAAAAGGCAAAGGCAGTGCTTGATGAAAAGCTCTCTGACGCAGTTAAGGCGGATACGGATGCGCTTGAAGCCGGGGCAGTGCTGGATGCAATGCGAAAGAATCTTGTGCCGGGAATAGGGACGCTTAAGGAACTCAACGATAGCATAGACGGGCTTAACAAACAGATAAAGGCTTATGCGGACAGGAAAAAGCGGCTTGAAGACGGGGAAAGCAGGGGCAGGGAGGCCTACGGCAGGGCTTTGGCCGCAATAGAAACGGCAGAAGGCGAGAGCAAAGCCGCAGGCAAGGCATACGAAAAGGCCCGGGAAGAGGCAAAGCAGGGTCTTAAGGGAGAAGCCGAACCCGACGAACAAAAATGCCATGATGCGATCGATCATGCCATACAGGCAAAGGAAGAATACGGCAAGAGCAGGGTTCTTCTTGAAAACGACATAAAAAGGCTTTCAGACAAGCTTAAGACACTTAAAAAAGAAGGTAAGGATATTGAGGAACGGATCCGAACAGCCGAGCAGGATCATGCGTTTGCAAAGCGCCTTCGCGGCGATTCGGGGACGGGACTTCAGCGATATGTGCTCGGCATCATGTTTTCATCGGTTGTCGCCGCGGCAAACAGGATGCTTGAGATGGTTCACGGGGGAAGGTACCGCCTGTACCGTTCGGACGATAAGGCACAGGGCTCGAACAAGAGGGGATTGGAGCTTAAAGTGTTTGACAATTTAAGCGGTGAACACGACGGCAGGTTCGTAAGCACCTTATCCGGCGGTGAGAAATTCCTTGTATCCCTTGCTTTGTCCATAGGCATGTCCACCGTGGCCGCAAAAAGCGGAATCAGCATGGAAGCGCTGTTCATTGACGAAGGTTTCGGCTCGCTTGACGATGATTCCATAGATGATGCGATGAATGTGCTTGGCAGCATACAGGAAGCCAACGGCATGGTAGGAATCATATCGCACGTCGCGATACTGCAGGAAAGGATCCCGAACAAACTGAGGGTGGTTTCCGATGAGCGCGGCAGCCATATAATACAGACGACCGGGTAACATATACGGTCGATAACGTGATATTTAGGGTATGCTTAAAGTATCGGTTATGATATAATAAAATGTAATACTGTTGTACGGCATGTGGAGGATTTTAAGTGATGCTCGATCGTGATCAGATAGATAAAGCAACAGCGCGGCGCATAGGAGTGATCGTTGCCGGAATAGCATTAAATGTTGTGCTCGCGTTTCTTTCGGATCATTTCAATATGCCGCTCTATTGTGATACGATCGGTACGATCGTCGTATCGGCACTGGGAGGGCTCCTTCCGGGCATACTGACTGCCGTTGTGACCAACGTGCTGTGCAGCTTTTTCAATTCTCATGCCATATATTTTACGATAATAAACATACTTATAGCGGTGACAACGGTCCGGTTTACGGGTAACGGCAGGACTGTCAACAAAAAAAAGATACCCCTTTTGATCCTTATCTTCGCGCTTTACGGCGGCATACCGGGAACGGCGTTTCAGTGGCTTCTGTTTGGCGGCCCGCAGTTTAAGGATGTCTATGATGTATCCGAGTTCCTTTCGGTACATACCCATATCCCGTTCTTTATCTGTTCAACAGTGGTAAACACAGGCCTTAATATTGTGGACAAGGGTCTTGCGACGGGTGCCGCGATACTGATCCTTAAGTATCTCCCGGCAGGCTTATCTAACGAGCTTAAAAACAGCGGCTGGAAACAGAAACCGCTCGCCGACGATAAGATAAAGGCCTTAAAGCGCATGAAATACGGGAAACATTCCCTTAACCGCAGGCTGACTCTCATGCTTATGCTCGCATCCGTGATGATCGCATTTGTCATGGCTTATTCGAGCATTTCTTTGTATTTCGGGAAGATGAAGGATGAATACAGGGAGAATGCAACAAAGGCCGCAAAGTTTGCAAGGGATGTGGTCAATGCCGAAATGATCGATGAGTATATAGGGAGCGGAGCGGATCCGGCGATCTATAACGGCACGGATTACCAGTACACGGCAAAGATGCTCGATCAGATAAGGAGCAGTGTTCCGGGTATCCAGTACCTGTATGTGTACAGGATAGACAAGGACGGCTGCCGTACCGTATTTGATACGGACGAGGAATTTAAGAAGGACGGTACCATAGGCAAGTTTCAGGCGTTTGACCAGTCATTCATGCCTTATATCCCTACGCTGCTTGCCGGCGAGGAGATGGACGTGCTTGAGAATAACGATACATTCGGATACTTCCTTACGGCATACGAACCGATATACAATTCCGCGGGCCGGTGCGTGGCTTATGCCGGAGCGGATGCGTCGATGACGTATATCAGTGACTATATGCGTGATTTTACCTTAAGGGTGCTGCTCATATTCTCGGGATTCCTTGTACTCGTGCTTGTATACGGCCTGTGGATATCAAGGTATTACCTTTTATATCCCATCGGCAGCATGACGGCGCTTGCAAATACCTTCGTAACTAATGAGAATCAGGAGGAGCTTGACAAGGACGTTAAGCGCATAAAAGGACTCGATATAAGGACCGGTGATGAGGTCGAGGAGCTTTACCGCACCATCACGAGCATGGCTTCGGGCATGGCCGAACAGATAAGGGATATACGCCATTTTGCCGATGCCACGGCCCAGATGCAGAACGGACTTATAATCACGATGGCGGACATGGTGGAAAACCGTGACTCCGATACGGGTGCCCATGTACAGAAAACCGCCGCTTACGTAAAGATAATCCTCGAGGGGCTTAAAAGGAAGGGCTACTATGCGGACAAGCTTTCCGAAAAGTACATGTCGGACGTCGTAATGTCGGCTCCGCTGCATGATGTCGGTAAGATACATATTCCCGATGCGATACTTAATAAGCCGGGCAAGCTTACGGACGAGGAATTCGCGATAATGAAGACTCACACCAGCGCCGGTAAGAAGATCATCGAGAATGCGATCAGCACGGTAAAGGGTGAGAACTACCTAAAGGAAGCAAGGAACATGGCAGGATATCATCATGAGCGCTGGGACGGAAAGGGTTATCCGGAAGGATTAAAGGGTGAGGTGATCCCGCTTTCCGCACGTATCATGGCTGTGGCGGATGTATTTGACGCATTGGCATCGCCCCGTGTATATAAGCCTGCGTTCCCGTTGCAGAAGGCGCTTGATATAATAACCGAGGGTTCGGGTTCACAGTTCGATCCCAAGTGCGTCGAGGTGTTCATGGAAGCGCTTCCCGAGGTAAAATACATTCTTAAGAAGTATCATGAAGAGGATCACTTCGAACATTGATGGAGGTGTTGCGTAAAAATGCGTAACAAGGTCATTCGATATATGAAATGTTTACTGGCACCGGTGCTTGCGCTTACGGTGCTGTTGTCGTGTGCGGGAGAGGCTCTTGCATCGGGTAACGCCCCTGCGGAAGCGGGCCCCGATACCGTGGAGGGCGAGCATGCGGCGGCAGCCATAAGCGACATACGAAACGGCGGCGGCTATGCGGTCACAGGGCAGCTTAAGAACGTCGGATACACGGCCAAGATGTACGATGCTACAAACGGACTGCCCACTTCGGATGCCAATTATATCCTCGCATCAAGGAAGGGATATATATGGATAGGCGGCTACAGCGGCATCATCCGCTATGACGGTACGACTTTCGAAAGGCTTGATGCTTCGAACGGTCTTACGAGCGGCAGGGTAATATTCGAGGACAGTACCGGAAGGATATGGGTCGGCACGAACGATAACGGTGTTGTGATGCTTGATGGCAACGAGACCGTACGCTATACATACAAGGAGGGACTTTTATCATCGTCGATGAGGACCTTCGCGGAAGGCGGGGACGGTACGATATACATGGGCTCCACAGACGGCGTTTCCTATGTGGACAGGGAAGGCAATCTAAAGATTCTTGATGATGAACGTTTAAACAATAAAAACATAATCCGCCTTGTTTCCGACGGCGAAGGGACTGTGTACGGGAATACCAGGGACGGAGCCGTATTCTCGATAGAATCGGGTGCGGTGACCGAATGCTTTAGCAGCGATGAACTGGGGACCGGAAAGATAACCACTGTCTATGCCGATCCTTCGGAAGTTGGGATGGTATATCTTGGGACCGCGGAAAATAAGATATACTACGGTGTTCTCAGTGATTCTGCCGGAAGCCTTCGGACCATCGACGTTTCCCCTGCCGAGGACATCAAATGGATAACAAAGGCCTGCGGCAGGATATGGGTACTTTCTTCCGTCACGATGGGATATCTTGACGAACAGAAGGGCTATAACGTTCTTACAAATGTACCTATGGATAATTCGATCGAGATGATGACGGCCGATTATCAGGGGAATTTATGGGCGGCATCCTCCAGGCAGGGAGTGATGAAGGTCGTTACCGATAACTTCAGGGATATTTCCGAGGAAGCCGGGTTTACCGGAGATGTGGTAAACAGCACCTGCCTGTGCGGCGGACTTTTGTATGTGGGGACTGATAAGGGACTTAAGATCCTTGACGAAAACTTTAAACAGGTTGAAAACGATCTGACTGAGGAACTTAAGGATATAAGGATAAGGTGCATATCAAGGGATAAGGATGACAGCCTGTGGATATCCACCTATACCGAAGGCGCCGGACTTATATGCGTTAAAAAGGACGGTACGAAAACAAGCTTTACCACCGCAAACGGTATGCCCAGCGATGAGATCCGCTGCACCACCGTGGCATCGGACGGCTCCATACTTGTCGGTACGAACGGCGGACTTGCGGTCATAAAGGACGGGAGCATCATTAAATGCGTTGATGAGTCTTCCGGCATTGAAAACACGATATTCCTTACGGTTGAGGAAGGCGATGGGGGACAGATCTATGCAGGTACCGACGGCGGCGGGATCTATGTCATAGATGATTCCGGCATTAAAAAGCTCGGGCGTGATGACGGGCTTACGAGTGACGTTATCCTGCGGATCAAAAAGGATCCCGCAAGGGGAGTGTACTGGCTGATCACATCAAACTCCGTCGAATACATAAGGAGCGGTATCATAACCAGGGTCATTTCCTTCCCTTATAACAACAATTTCGATGTTTATTACGACAGCAACGAGCATCTGTGGATATTATCATCCTACGGTGTGTTCGTCGTAAAGGCACAGGATGCGATAGATGACACGATCAAAGACTACAGGCTGTATACGATAGCAAACGGCCTGCCCTGCGCACCGACCGCAAATGCCTATTCCGAGCTTGATAACGAAGGAAACCTGTATATCTCGGGAAGGAGCGGTGTGAGCTGTGTTAACATCGAGCACTATTTCGAGCATACCGATGCAATACTGACCGATGTACGTTCGGTCACATGCAATGATACTCCCGTCCTGCCCGATGCGGACGGAAAATATGTCATTCCTGCGGTCATGGGACGTATTCAGATAACACCGGCGATCCTTGATTATACGCTTACGAATCCTACCGTGCATGTGTACCTTGAAGGCACGCAGGATCCGGGTATCACCACAATGTTAAGCGATATAAAGCCGCTTGAATACACCGGCCTTGCTTATGGCAATTATACCCTCCATATCGAGGTTATAGACGGTACCACCGGTGAAGTGTTCCAGGATGATAAATTTAACATCGAAAAGAAGCCGCAGATCTTCGAGCTTATGACCGTAAGGATCATCCTGCTTGCACTGTTCGCACTTGCCGCGGGGCTTATCGTATGGCGCATAATGACGGGTACGGTCATCCGCAGGCAGTATGAGGAGATAAGGCTTGCCAAGGAGGAGGCGGAGCAGGCCAACAAGGCCAAGTCAAGCTTCCTTGCCAATATGTCGCATGAGATAAGGACCCCGATAAGCACGATCATGGGAATGGATGAGATGATCCTGCGCGAGGATCCGAAGGATGTTCCGAAGCAGTACCATTCGCAGGTGGCAGGATATGCGCGCAATATAAAAAGCGCTTCCGAATCCCTTTTGGGACTCATAAACGACCTGCTTGACATGTCCAAGATAGAATCAGGCAAGATGCACCTTATCGAGCAGGAATACGATACCGTCGAATTTTTAAGATCGATAACCTCAATGATAAGGATCCGCAGCCATGAGAAGGACCTTATGTTTGATACACAGATAGATGAGTCGCTTCCGACGCGCCTTTTGGGTGACAGCGAAAAGATAAAGCAGGTGGTACTTAACCTTTTAACAAATGCCGTTAAATACACGGAATACGGCGGATTTACCCTGAAGGTCTCAGTCGGTGAGGTAAAGGATGATACCTGTGAGCTTAAGATCTCCGTCAAGGATACCGGGATCGGCATAAAGCCCGAGGATATGGACAAGCTTTTCAATGCTTACGAGCGTCTTGACGAGGAAAAAAACAGCTCCGTAAAGGGAACGGGACTGGGACTTGACATATCACGCCGTTTCATTGAGTTTATGGGAGGTAAGATATGGTGTGAGAGTCAGTACGGCGAGGGTTCCGAATTCTTCATAACCGTTGACCAGAAGGTCATCGATCCGATCGGCATAGGCAGGTTTACCGAGGATGAGGATTCCGACTATTCGGGACCGTACGTTCCGCAGTTTGTGGCACCCGATGCCGACGTGCTGATCGTTGACGACAATCCGATGTGCTTAACTGTCGCAAAGGGACTTCTTAAGCCCACGAAGATATTTGTGACCACTGCATCAAGCGGTGAGGAATGCCTTGAGAAGATAAAATACGGAAGCTTCAACGTAGTGTTCCTTGATCATATGATGCCGGGAATGGACGGTATCGAAACGATCGAGCGCATAAGGGAGAATTATCCCGACCTTCCGGTATATGCGATGACGGCCAATTCGGCAGCAGGCGGCGAGGAATTCTACAGGTCCAAGGGCTTTAACGGCTACCTTTTAAAGCCGGTTGACGGCATAGTCCTTGAGAGGACGATAATGAAGCATCTTCCCGAGGCGATCATGATGAGCGATAAGGAGAAACAGTGAGCAGGATCTACGTTACCCGGCCGTTTCTGCCGGATATGGATGAGTTCGTAAATGAAATAAAGCCTATATTTGACAGTCATATACTCACAAATATGGGCCCCGTATATAATAAGTTCCAACACCGGCTAAAGGATTATCTGGGTGTACCCGAGTTATCCCTGTTCGCAAACGGACATCTGGCCCTTGAGATGGCTATCCAGGCCTTTGACCTTGACAAAGCCGGACATAAAAAGGGCGGCGGCGAAGTCATTACAACGCCGTTTACGTTTGTATCAACCATCCATGCGATAAAAAGGAACGGATTGACACCGGTATTCTGCGATATCCGGGAGGATGATTACTGCATCGATGCGGACGGGATCGAGCCGCTCATTACGGATAAGACCGTAGCGATAATACCCGTGCATGTTTACGGCCATATATGCGATACGGAAAAGATAGAAAGCATTGCCGCAAAACATAAGCTCCGCGTGATATATGACGGTGCCCATGCATTCGGTGAAACGTATAAGGGTACAGGTGTAGGGAATTTTGGCGATGCCACCATGTTTTCGTTCCATGCCACAAAGGTATTTAACACGATAGAAGGCGGTGCGATCGCATTTAAGGATAAAAAGTACAGCCTTCCCCTGCACGAACTTAAGAACTTTGGGATACATGACGAGGAGCATATCGGAGCTGTCGGAGGAAACGCGAAGCTTGATGAGTTCCGCTGCGCAATGGGAATATGCAATCTAAGGCATGTGGATGAATGCATCAAGGCAAGGAAGGCAGTCCATGACAGATATCACGAAAGGCTTGATGGTATTAAGGGACTTAAGTTGAGCGCGCCGGCTAAGGACGTTACGTCCAATTACGCATACATGCCGCTTTACGTGGAACCGGGTGAATTTGGAAGGACCAGGGATGACCTTTATAAGGCGCTTAAGAGGAAGGGCATATCCGCAAGGAAGTATTTCTATCCGGCACTTAACGAGATCGAGCTGTATAAGGACTGCCCCGGCGTGGAAACAAGGGTAGCGGCGGATGTATCACGAAAGATACTGACTCTGCCGATATACGATTCATTGCCGCTTGAAACGGTTGATGAGATATGCACTATAATAAGGGGATAATGAGGGATGTATAAACGGACAAAACAGGGATGGCTTAAACACCTTGATTTTATCATATGGGATGAGATATCACTTCAGCTGGCGTTTGTTCTTGCTTATCTTATAAGGATAAACCTGTCACTGCCTTATGCCCAGGAATCATACAGGCGGCTTGCCATTATATATATAGTACTTGATTTCTTTGTGGCCGCCCTTTTCAATACCATGCATAATGTGTTAAAACGCGGTCTGTATAAGGAATTCATGGGAACCCTCATGCATGTTTCGATAGTTCTCGTGACAGTTGCATTATTCCTGTTCTCTACACAGAGGGGTGATACATACAGCAGGATACTGGTATTCCTTACAACTTTGTTCCACCTGGTGCTGGGATACGGATTAAGGCTTGCGTGGAAACAGGTTATCCTCGGTATAGGCATGAACAGGGTCAAGGCTACCATGATCCTTGTGGCAGATGAAAAAAACGTTGAAGAGATAGTAAGCCACGTAAGCCCTGTGGATGATTTTGAGATAAAGGGTCTGGTCCTTATAAACAGGAAGGCCATGGCAGGCGAGGAGATATGCGGCCTTAAGGTAGTAGCAAACCTTTCAAATGCGGCAGATTACATATGCCGCGAGTGGGTTGACAGGGTGTTCGTATACCCCGCGGAACTTAACGATATCGATGTTGAAGAATCACTCGTATATGAGAGCGTCGAAGGACTGATCAATGATACATATACGGAGTTTTCCGGGAAGGAATACGAAGCGGTGGCAGGTGCGGATGGTGCGGATGATGATTCTAAGGAAGCAACTGTCGGGACTCTCATTGAGCAGTGCAGGCAGATGTCCGTTCCGGTGCACATCCGGCTGCCGATCTCAAATATCGGTCAGAAATGCATAGTTGAGAAGATAAGCGGATATAACGTGCTTACCACTACTACCAATTACGCTTCGCGTTCGCAGCTTATGACCAAGCGTCTGCTGGATATAGTGGGCGGGCTTATCGGAAGCCTCATTGCGCTTATCATAATGGCGATCGTGGGACCGAAGATCAAAAAGGAATCTCCGGGTCCCATACTTTTCAAGCAGACAAGGATAGGACGCAACGGCAAGAAATTCAAGATATACAAGATCAGATCAATGTATATGGATGCGGAGGAGCGTAAGGAAGAACTCCTTAACGAGAACCGAAGCGAAGACGGAATGATGTTCAAAATGGACTGGGATCCGCGCATCATCGGTAACAAGATAGTTGACGGCAAGCAGGTCACGGGCATAGGAGAGTTCATCCGCAGGAATTCATTGGATGAGTTTCCGCAGTTTTTCAATGTTCTGCGTAATCAGATGAGCCTTGTGGGTACCAGGCCGCCGACAGTTGATGAATGGGAAAAATACAAGTACCATCACAGGGCAAGGCTTGCATTTAAGCCCGGGATAACCGGTATCTGGCAGGTGAGCGGCAGGTCAAGGATCACGGATTTTGAAGAAGTTGTAAGGCTGGATACCGAATACATAAATAACTGGAGCATAGGACTTGACATAAGGATACTGTTAAGGACGATCAAAGTCGTATTTAACAGGGACGGTGCGATGTAGGAGGAACTATTATGGAAGGATCAAAATTAAAGAGCAGGCTGGGATTCATACTGATCAGCGCAGGATGTGCGATAGGCCTCGGCAATGTGTGGAAGTTCCCGTATATAACGGGACAGTACGGCGGAGGCGTATTTCTCGTGCTGTATTTTGCAATGCTCATACTTTTCGGCATACCCGTTATGACAATGGAGTTTGCCATCGGAAGGGCCGGCGGAAAGGCAGCGGTCAGGATGTACGACGACATTGAGCCTAAGGGCAGCAAATGGCATATCCACGGATACGTGGGAATGATAGGCTGTATCATGCTCATGATGTACTATGCGGTAGTTGCAGGCTGGATCGTAAGGTACTTTGTAAGGTTTCTTACCGGAGGCTTTCAGGGGGCGGATGCCGATGCCATAGGCGCTGAGTTCGGCGCGATGTTGTCTTCACCCGGGATCAACATTTTATACACCGGCATAGTTGTACTTATAAGCTTTGTCGTACTGGGGATAGGGATACAGAAAGGCCTTGAAAACGTCACAAAATACATGATGATCGCACTTCTGTTCATCATGCTCGTTATGGCGATAAAGGCATTTACGATGCCGGGAAGCGCTGAGGGCCTTAAGTTCTATCTTGTGCCTGACTTTGCCCGTACTAAGGAGATAGGTTTTATAAACGTGTTGATGGGAGCGCTTAACCAGGCCTTCTTTACATTGAGCATAGGTATCGGCGCGATGGCAGTGTTCGGAAGCTACATAAACAAGGAAAGGAGCCTGCTTGGAGAATCAATAAACATCACTATCCTTGACACCTTTGTAGCTGTTACAGCCGGTCTTATCATCTTTCCCGCATGCTTCTCATATGGGATCGATGTAAACGCCGGGCCCAGTCTTTTGTTTGTGACAATGCCGAATGTATTTGCAAACATGGCGCTCGGAAGGCTGTGGGGGACGCTTTTCTTCCTGTTCATGAGCTTTGCGGCCCTGTCAACGGCATTTGCGGTTTATGAGAATGTAATATCCAATTTCATGGAACTCAGTGGATCGAGGGACAGAAAGAAGGCCTGCCTTATCTGCGGCATAGCGATGTTTGTGCTTGCGATCCCCTGTGCACTCGGATTTAATTCATGGTCGGGATTTGCGCCTTTCGGCGAAGGAACGGGAGTGCTCGACCTTGAGGATTTCGTAGTTTCCAACCTGTTACTCCCGATAGGTGCGATAGTATACGTTATTTTCTGTACATCAAAGGCCGGCTGGGGCTGGGAAGGCTTCCTTAAGGAAAGCAATGAAGGCAAGGGAGTAAAAATGCCGGGTTGGCTTAAGGTGTACATGAGCTATGTAGTGCCCGTAGTCCTTGCGATCATAATGATCGCAGGCCTTATAAGCTTTTTTAAGTAATAAGCGGAACCTGCCTAACGGAAGTGGTTGTACAGCGAGCTGTTGCTGAATGAGATTATATCCGTACGGTCCTTTGTGAAGGCCTTAAGCTCCTCATGGCTTATATCATCACGCCTGCGGACTATAAGGCTGTAATCGGTGGTACCGTCGCTGTTGAAGGTTACATTGTTTTCAACTATCCTTGCCTTCCATTCCTTGAGCTGTTCCGTCAGGTCATTGTAAAAGCTGCCTTCATCTTTTACCTTGAAACGAAGGCTGTTTCCCGAATATGCGTCAACGCTCGGGAATACATGATGTATCACGAACTGCAGCACGCACAGCAGTAAAAGGGCAAATGCGCCCACAACATACATACCGGCTCCGAATGTAAGGCCCAGGCCTGCAGTGAGCCACAGTCCGGCAGCGGTGGTGAGGCCCCTCACATTGCTGCCGTTCTTAAATATGACGCCTGCACACAGGAAGGATATGCCGCTTACGGCCTGAGCGGCGATACGCGCCGAATCGACACCTCGGGAACCCGAAAAAAAGGTTCCGTCAGGGGCGACCATATCGACAAAGCCATATTTTGAAAGGATCATGATGACGGCAGTGGTGACACACACGATGATATGCGTGCGTACGCCGGCTTCCTTGAAACGGTGGCTCCTCTCAAGGCCTATGATGCCGCCGGCAACAGCGGCCACAAGTATACGTACGCAGAAATCCGCATACTGCATTATGCTGAACTGACTGTTAAGATATTGGGCAAGAGTCATACGTTATTTCTCCTTATAAACGATATCTGTGTATCCGATTATACCATATTTCATGGCGTTTGGTTGTTAAATCACAGGCTTTGATGGTATAATTGTGTGGATTTACAGTAAAGGATGGTATTAAAGATGAGAAGAAGAGGCGGCGGACTCTCAACGGGAATGCTTGTATTGCTGGTAGTTATAGCGGCCCTGTTGTGTATTATAATGGGAGTCCTTATGTATATGGACAATCACGGGATGATAGGCGGAGGCGCCGGCACGACGGAAGAAAGCGGGCAGGAGCAGGAGCCTGATACCGAGGCGGTGCAGGAAACCGATGCAGATACATCTGAGCAGGTTGCAGATGAAGTTAAGATACCTTTCCCCGATAATAAGGATGCGGATATCGAAGGTCTGATCCGGGACGAAAATCCGGATATCTATGCATGGCTGTATGTACCCGAAACCGGAATAGATGCACCCGTTCTCCAGCATCCCGAGGATGTATTTTATTACACAACGCATAATGCAAAGGGTGAAAAGGATCCAAACGGTGCCGTGTTTACCCAGTTCTTCAATACCAAATCCTTCGATGATAACGTGACGGTGATATACGGTAGTAACAACACAAGTGAAGGACCGTTTTATAATTTAAGCCTGTTTTCAGATCCGGAATTTTTTAATACACATCCGTATATTTACATTTACACCGATAACGAGGTGCTTGCATATGAAACCTTTGCGGCATATGAATCGGATGACAAGCTTATCGTGATGTTTTACGGAACGGATGTTGATGACCAGTTTTATGTGTATCTTGATCTTATAAAGGAAAACATAGGCATGAACGGAAACCTTAAGGAGGATATTTATCCCACAGTATCCGATACGGTGCTGACCCTGTCAACAAGGGTTAAGGGCAAGGATGACAGGAGGTATCTCGTTCAGGCAAAGCTTATCGGACGTAAACCAAGATAGCGGGATACTTAAGGTGATCATATGAGAAGAAAAGTAGTTACAAGAAGCGAATTTATCATAAGAAGGTCGCTGCTTATCTTAGGATGCATACTGGCAGTGGTGGTCATCCTTGCGGCTGCGGTTAAGATAACGACCATTGTCGGAAAGAACAGGCTTGCCAAAAATGCCAATACCGAAGGGCCGTCAGCCGAGGAATTAAGTGACGAACCCACCGAGGAGGTGTATTCCTCGGACTGGCAGGAGGGCTGGGTCCTGTATAACGGGAAACCGTATGAATACAACGACAGGATAAGGACCTTTCTTGTGCTGGGAATAGACTATGCGCATCAGGATAAGGAAGTTGATCAAAGGCTCCTCGAACTGACTAAGGGCGGACAGGCAGACGGCATTTTTCTTGTGATCGTTAATCCGGATAATGAAACCATGAAAATCCTTGCTGTTAACAGGGATACGGAAGTGGATGTTGTTATGGTCGGTATAGGCGAGGATGGCGGTGATATCATTGCAAAGTCAGCTATCACGACACAGCATGCTTTCGGCGGCGGCGGGGAATACAGCTGTGAGCTTACCAGGGATGCTGTCAGCAGGCTGCTGTATGATATCCCGATACATGGATATATGTCGGTAAGTTATCAGGCCATCCCCGGTTTAAACGATGCGGTGGGCGGGGTCACGCTTACCATACCCGAAGGAATGTCCGATCTTGAAGCTATCGACAGCAGCTGGACTGCGGGAACTACAGTGACTCTTAAGGGAAATAAGGCTTACGACTTTGTGCATATAAGGGACACGGAAGTATTTGAGAGTCAGCGTATGAGGCTTGCCAGGCAGAAGCTGTACCTTAAGTCGTTCATAAATCAGATGAAGGCAAAAACAAAGGAGGACATCACACTTCCCGTAAGCCTGTATAACGGTATGAAGGATTATCTGGTAAGCGATCTTACCGTGGATACGATAAGCTATATGACGTCCGAATATCTTGGGTATTCCTTTGACGATGACGATATTTACACAATGGAAGGGGAAACCGTATTAAAGGACGACGGTTTTGAGTACTTCTATCCCGACGAGGACAGTTTAAGGGAACTCATCATAGGGTTATTCTACAATGAGGTTGACCGTGCCGACTAAATATTGTAGAATGAGATGATGTCACAAGTACATTACGAAAGGAGGGGATATTAAATTGAGTAAGAGAATCATGTCGGTAGTAATGTCTATACTTCTTGTCGTTGCGATGACAGTAAATGTTTTCGCAGCTTCAAACTCGGGTTCCAATGCCGCTTCACAGGCATCACAGGCTCCCGCTGTTGAAACGACACCTACGGGACAGCCCATTACCGACGCTTATGTTACCGCTTTGGCTTCTATGACTTTGGATCAAAGCGGAGCTGCGGTTCCGGCTATTTCAAAGCTGACACTGATAGCATTCAGTAAGTATTTTAAAAATCTTTTAAAGCTTAATGCATCTATCATTGCAGGAGCTGCCGAGAACGGTACAGGTGGTGACAGGACCATTAAGGGACCTCTTTATGCTGCAGGTATTACATATACTGTTTATGCGCAGGTATCTGCAGGTGCAACCGTTCAGGTTCAGCCCGTTAAGGCTACATGCACAAAGGCAGGAACCTTAAGCTTCAAGCTTCCTGTCGGCACAATTTCTTACTGCGTAGCAGGTAACGCTGTAGCGCCGTAAACCTTTATTTTTTAATTAATTCTGCGGTTCCGGTTCCGTGCCGGGCGATATGCAGGATTAGTCACGCGTGATTAATCAATATCTTTTTTGTACTTGACTTGTGACATGACCCCCTGCCGGTTTTCCGGCAGGGGGTTTTGTTGTGAGCTCCGTGGCTTTCGTGTTTTATTACTTGCCAAGCAGGATGTTTATAAGGCTTCGCCTGGCATTGTTTATCTTAAACTTAAATGTCCTTACGCCGCCGTACTCTCCAAGGCCCCTGACGGTCACGGTTGCAGCACCTGCCTTTGTATTGTTGGAATAGCCCACAACTTCAAAGTCTTTACCCGGTTCAAGGTAGTTTATCTTATTAGCCTTTTTATCAACCGTATAGAACAGCTTATTAAGTTCATTCTTCGTAAGCTTTATCTGCCTTCCCGTATAGGTCTTTGGAGTTATCGCTGTCGCCTTTATCTTTAACAGGTGCTTTGACAGTTCGATATATCTGTAACTTATCTCGGTACTGCCTTCATAGCATCCTTTGCCGTTTAAGGTTGCCTTTACGATACCGTTTTCATCGGGTGCGCTATAATCGCTTACGGTAAAGTCAGCACCCGCTTTAAGCCTATTCCCGTCAAGGTCGGTTACGGTGACAACCGGGTTCTCGTATCCCTTCTTTGACTCAGCTTTATCATCAACAATGATGTTAGCCGACAGGGCTGCAATGTCCTGCTTAACTACCGCGAACGTAACCGGTACGGAGCCTTTGTAATTGCCCATGCCCTTTACAACAGCGGTTGCCTTATCGGTGATCTTTTTACTGTTCTTATCGTAACCTACAGTGTAATCCTTATTATATACAAGGGTATAGTCACCGTCCTTAACGGTTACGAAAGGCTTCGCGCCGCCTTTTGCATAAGGTGTACTTGCCGCTATCGTATAGGTAAAATCAGATCCCTCACCCTGAGGAGTCAGGACGCGCCCGTTTGATATAACAAACTCCGCGCTCTTTGTTCCGACAAGGCCCTTTTCATTACCGTCAACTGCGGCAAACGTGATTCTTGCCTTTCCCGGCTTTGTGTTGTTGGTTACAGACTTAACTGTAAAGTCGCTCCCTTCGGTAAGCTTTTCCTTACCCATATAAAGCGTATATCCGGGT
>JAFZOS010000100.1 GCA_017550535.1 Lachnospiraceae bacterium | reverse complement strand
TGGTATCGTATATTAATAATACCGCTCCGGGAACGGCAAGCATAATCATAAGTTCTGCGGATGTTGATTCTCCGGGATATTCTTATACAGGAACCCTGACAGGGAAGTTTAAGATCGCTAAAGGAAAAGTGCTTAACGAAGATGATTTTACATTCCTGTATTCGAGTTCGGTTCCTTATAGTAAGAGTGGTGCCGTTCTTAAGGATCTTGTGATAAAGGACGATGAGAAGATACTTAAAGAAGGTACGGATTATGTTGTTAAATGCGGCAGAAACAAGGCTGTAACAGATTATGCCGTAGCAACGGTTACCGGTAAGGGAAACTATAAAGGAAGGGTAGACCTGTATTATTCGGTGGAGGAACAGGATATTGAAGCGGATGGGTTTACGATCCTTGTTTCGGCCATATCCGATAAGAAAGGCAGGAAGGCGCCGGTAGTTACGGTTACCGACAGGGATGGTAAGCTCCTTACAAAAGCCGATTACGATGTTTATATCACCGCTCCTGATGAAAACGACGTATTGACTGCCATAGTCGACGGAAAGGGCTGCTACTACGGAGAGGTTGAGGTTTCGTTTAAGTATACTGATGTTTCCAAACAGTTAGCAAAGGTCGGAATGCGAAAGAGCGGCATATCACCCAAGGTTTATTCGGGCAGTGAGGTAGTGCTTTCCAAGGATGATCTTAAAGGTCTTTTGTATTATGGCAGCAGGGAGCTTATTCTGGGTAAGGATTTCAGGATTGTTTCCTATACCGGCAATAACAAAGCCGGTGCGGCCAAGGTGACTCTTCAGGGAATAGGAGAATTTGGCGGAACCAGAATTCTGGCATTCAAGATAACCACAAAGCCGGGGAACTATGCAGGAGCGCTTGTGGGCGGAGGCTGGAAAAAATAATATTTTCCTTGACTTTAGCGGGGTTTACTAATATAATGATTGAGCGTGTCGAAAGAAACGTGTATTTTTTCGTGCGCTCAATCATTTTTTTACTATAAAATAAGGAGGTGAAAGGAATGCCGACATTTAACCAGTTAGTAAGGAAGGGACGTGAGACATCTGTTAAGAAGTCTACAGCACCTGCTCTCGGTAAGGGATTCAACTCTCTGCACAAGAAGCCTATTGATACTTCTTCGCCGCAGAAGAGGGGCGTGTGCACGGCTGTTAAGACAGCTACCCCCAAGAAACCTAACTCGGCTCTTCGTAAGATCGCCAGGGTACGTCTTTCAAACGGGATCGAAGTAACAAGCTACATCCCCGGTGAAGGTCACAACCTGCAGGAGCACAGCGTTGTTCTTGTCCGCGGCGGCAGGGTAAAGGACTTACCCGGTACGCGTTATCACGTTATCCGTGGTACGCTCGATACGGCAGGCGTTGCCAATCGTAAGCAGGCACGCTCGAAGTACGGCGCAAAGCGGCCTAAGAAGTAATGAGTACGGTTTAAGGTATTAACAAACAAAACTAAAGTTGAGTGTTGGAATGATTTTCACTTATTAGATTTTCATATCTACATATTAGGAAACATTTACAGCGCGAACACATTAGCGGAATACATGTGAGTACCTGTGAGTTAAACTATTGTTTAAGGAGGGAAGAAACGTGCCACGTAAAGGACATATTCAGAAAAGAGACGTATTAGCAGATCCCGTATACAACAGCAAAGTGGTAACCAAGCTCGTCAACAACATCATGCTTGACGGTAAGAAGGGTGTTGCCCAGAAGATCGTATACGGAGCTTTCTCCACAGTTGAGGAGAAGGCAGGCAAGCCCGCCCTCGAAGTATTTGAGGAGGCAATGAACAACATCATGCCCATGCTCGAGGTTAAGGCCCGTCGTATCGGTGGTGCCACATATCAGGTACCTATCGAAGTCCGTCCTGACAGGCGTCAGGCTCTGGCTCTTCGCTGGCTTACGATGTTTTCACGTAAGCGCGGTGAGAAGACGATGGAAGAAAGGCTTGCAAATGAGATACTGGATGCAGCCAACAATACAGGCGCAGCAGTAAAGAGGAAAGAAGATATGCACAAGATGGCAGAGGCGAACAGGGCCTTTGCTCATTACAGATTCTAGAGGGAGGTATGAGTTTTGGCCGGAAGAGAATATCCATTGGAAAGAACCAGGAACATCGGTATCATGGCTCATATCGATGCGGGTAAGACAACTCTTACCGAGCGTATATTGTATTATACCGGTGTTAACTACAAGATCGGTGATACCCATGAAGGGACTGCTACCATGGACTGGATGGAACAGGAGCAGGAAAGGGGTATTACCATCACATCGGCTGCAACGACCTGTCATTGGACGCTTCATGAGCACATGAAGGTTAAGCCCGGTGCCGAGGAGCATCGTATCAACATCATCGATACTCCGGGACACGTTGACTTTACCGTTGAGGTTGAGCGTTCATTGCGCGTACTTGACGGCGCTGTCGGCGTATTCTGCGCCAAGGGCGGTGTTGAACCGCAGTCGGAAAATGTATGGCGTCAGGCTGACACATACAACGTACCCCGTATGGCATTCATCAACAAGATGGATATCCTGGGTGCGGACTTTTATTCTGCAGTTGATCAGATCAGGAACAGGCTTGGCAAAAATGCCATCTGCATCCAGCTTCCAATCGGTAAGGAGGATGAGTTCAAGGGCCTGATCGACTTATTTGAAATGCTTGCTTACATATATAATGATGACAAGGGTGAGGATGTTTCGGTCATCGAGATCCCCGATGATATGAAGGACGAGGCCGAGCTTTATCACACCGAGCTTGTCGAGAAGATATGTGAGCTTGATGATGACCTTATGATGCAGTATCTTGAGGGCGAGGAGCCTTCGGTTGAGGATCTTAAGAAGGTATTAAGGAAGGGTACATGCGAGTGTACGGCAGTTCCGGTTTGCTGCGGATCGGCTTACAGGAACAAGGGCGTTCAGAAGATGCTCGACGCTGTGCTTGAGTACATGCCCGCTCCCACCGATATCCCCGCTATCAAGGGTGTTGACCTTGAAGGTAACGAGGTCGAGAGACATTCATCGGATGATGAGCCTTTCTCGGCTCTGGCATTTAAGATCATGGCTGATCCTTTCGTAGGTAAGCTTGCATTCTTCAGGGTTTATTCCGGGACCATGAATTCGGGTTCCTACGTATTAAATGCAACAAAGGACAAGAAGGAGCGCGTGGGCCGTATCCTTCAGATGCACGCAAACCACAGGGCCGAGCTCGACAAGGTTTACTCGGGCGACATCGCCGCAGCCGTAGGCTTCAAGCTTACAACGACCGGTGATACGATCTGTGACGAGCAGCATCCCGTTATCCTTGAGTCCATGGAGTTCCCGGAGCCCGTTATCGAGCTTGCGATCGAGCCCAAGACCAAGGCAGGACAGGGCAAGCTGGGAGAATCACTCGCAAAGCTTGCCGAAGAGGATCCCACATTCCGTGCTCATACGGATCAGGAGACAGGCCAGACCATCATCGCAGGTATGGGTGAGCTCCATCTTGAGATCATCGTAGACAGGCTCCTTCGTGAGTTCAAGGTTGAGGCTAACGTAGGTGCGCCTCAGGTTGCATATAAGGAAGCGATCACCAAGGCTGTTGATGTTGATTCAAAATACGCCAAGCAGTCGGGCGGACGTGGTCAGTACGGACATTGTAAGGTTCGTTTCGAGCCCATGGATGCAAACGGTGAAGAGCTTTACAAGTTCGATTCCGAGGTTGTCGGCGGTGCTATTCCCAAGGAATACATCCCCGCTGTCGGCGAAGGTATCGAGGAAGCTACCAAGACCGGTATCCTCGGCGGATTCCCGGTTGTCGGCGTACATGCTACCGTTTACGACGGATCATATCATGAGGTTGACTCTTCCGAAATGGCATTCCACATCGCAGGTTCGATGGCGTTTAAGGATGCCATGCAGAAGGCTGAGCCGGTGCTCCTTGAGCCCATCATGAAGGTTGAGGTTACGATGCCTGAAGAGTACATGGGCGACGTTATCGGCGACATCAACTCTCGCCGCGGACGTATCGAGGGTATGGATGACCTTGGCGGCGGCAAGATCGTTCGCGGTTTCGTTCCTCTTGCTGAAATGTTCGGTTACTCAACAGACCTTCGTTCCAAGACTCAGGGTCGTGGTAACTATTCAATGTTCTTTGAAAAGTACGAGCCCGTTCCGAAGAACGTTCAGGAAAAGGTTCTTGCTGCAAAGGCAAAATAAACTACTTGAAAAGACTCGCTGATTTCTATATAATTAGTGACAGTCGGATTT
>JAFZOS010000011.1 GCA_017550535.1 Lachnospiraceae bacterium | reverse complement strand
GGATCCTCGGGATTTGGATATTCAAGCGTCGTAAAGTTCGGATCCGGCAGCTCCTGCTCGGGAACCACGAACACCTGCTTAAATCCGAGTTCCGAAAGTATGCGCCTTACCGGAAGGTTGCCCGTTCCGTTAAACGGCGTATACACTATCTTTATCTCATCGGCCATCGCCTTGATGACCTCGGGATGGATGATCTGCTTTTTAAGCTCCTCCATGTAGGGATCGTCGATGTCCTTATCTATTGGATTGTAAAGACCCGCCTTTACGGCAGCGTCCTTATCCATCGTCTTTACATCATTATAGTCGGTGACCGCCTTAACCTCGTTTATGATATCAACGTCCCTGGGTGAGGTGATCTGTGCACCGTCCTCCCAGTAAGCCTTGTAACCGTTGTATTCGGGCGGATTGTGGCTTGCCGTTACCATTATGCCGGCCGTGCAATTAAGCTTCCTTACCGCATATGAAAGCTCGGGAGTGGGGCGCAGCGATGTGAACACATATGCCTTTATGCCGTTTGCATTAAGGCACAGCGCCGCTTCATCCGCAAACTCAGGAGACATGCGCCTTGAATCATAGGAGATCGCAACTCCCTTGTCCTGTGCACCCTGCTTGATTATGTAGTTTGCCAGTCCCTGGGTAGCCCTGCGCACGGTATAAACGTTCATCCTGTTGGTTCCGGCACCTATGATACCGCGAAGGCCGCCGGTACCGAACTCAAGGTCCTTGTAGAACCTCTCCTTTATCTCTGCATCGTCACCTTCGATGGCCTTAAGCTCCGCCTTTGTGGCTTCATCGAAGTATGCATCCTCTTTCCAGTAGTTGTACTGTTCCATGTAACCCATGTTCATGCCTCCTTTACTTACATATATATGATTCACGGAGTGCTCCGTGCTTTGCACTATCGCACTCCTGCCCCGATTCGCAATCCCGTGTTACTTCGTACCACTCCTTGCTCATCGGGGAGCGGGCCATAAATCCTTGACAACACCATCAAACAAGTTTGTGCTGTTGTCCGGCTTTTGGCCCTTGAATCACGAAATTACTATAATCCAACGAGAAGTTCGGGTTAAAGTACGGATCGCCCTTTTCAAGCTCCTCCTTAAACAGGCCCTTAAACACCTCGCACTCCCTGTTGTACCGCTCGGCATTTGCCGCATCGGCTTTTTCCGTAACATCGGTCCCACGCGACCTTGACTCATAGTGGAACAGCTCGGCAAACGGAGTGAACACGTTAAGAAGGCCCTTCCGCCTTAACCTTAAGCAGTAGTCCACATCGTTAAGTGCCACTGCCAGGTCTTCATTAAGTCCTCCAAGAGAATCAAAATCGGCCTTCTTTGTCATAAGGCATGCCCCGGTGACCGCCGAAACGTTCTGCGCATAGCACAGCCGGCCCATATATCCTAAGTTTTCCTTGTTCATACCGTAATGGGAATGCCCTGCCGTCCTGTGAGCTCCGAGCCCGAGCACGATGCCTGCATGCTGGATGGTGTAATCGGGATAATACAGCATGCATCCGACGGCTCCAACATCCTCACGCTGCGCATACATAAGGAGCTCCTCGAGCCAGGTCCTCGTGATGACCTCGGTATCGTTGTTTAAAAGCACCAGGTATTCGCCCTGCGCATATTTTGCCCCGAAATTGTTTATCCTTGAGTAGTTGAACTCTCCTTCATACTTAACGACCTTTATCGCAGGATGCTTTTCTATCGCCTCGTAATATATAAAGGTCCTTTCATCCGTGCTGTTGTTCTCGATGACTATTATCTCATAATCACTGTACGATGTCCTGTCGATGATGGAGCCTATGCACCGCTCAAGATCTTCAACATGGTCCCTGTTAGGTATGAGGATCGATATGAGCGGATGCGCAGTCAGTGCATAGCGTATCCTGAATATAGTCTCAAAAGCCCTGGAGCTCTCGATCTTAAAACCCTCAAACCCGCACCGTGTAAGGTGGTCCGCCACTGCTCTTTTTGCTGCATCGATAGCGTATGACTTTGCATTTATATCCGAAGCCACCGAGCCCGCATGGGACCTCCAGTAATACAGTATCCTCGGCACATGCACGATGTGCTTTGCGTTGTGTGTAAGCCGCAGGATAAGGTCATGATCCTGCGAGCCGTCAAACTGCGAACGGAAAAGCCCGGTGTGATCTATAAGTTCCCTTGAGAACACCGAAAAATGGCATATATAATTGTTTGCCCTTAAGTTATCTATCGCAAAGTCGGGCTTGAAGTGCAGGGTGATCATCTTATCGATGTTGTCATCCTTAAAGGTCGTCTCATCGCAGTAGATGTAGTCGACACTGTCGTCACCGTCAAGCACCTTCATGTATTCATACAGCGCACAGGGATGCAGAAGATCATCGTGGTCGAACAGCCCTATAAACTCACCCGTCGCCATCTCAAGGCATTTATTGGTGTTACCGGATATCCCGAGGTTCTCTTCAAGCTTCTTATACTTTATCCGCTTATCAGCCCCGGCATATTCCTTACATATACTTCCTACCTCTGAGTGTTCGTCATCCGAACCGTCCGCCAGGCATAACTCCCATTTACCGTAAGTCTGGGCCTTTACGGAGTCGATCATCTGTATAAGGAAGGACCTTGGAGTGTTATAAAGCGGGACAAGGATCGAAAACGTTAAATCCCTTTTAAATACCGTTTCCTCCTGCTTTTTCCGCTCCTCTTCATCGGGCATGCTGAGCGTCCCGTAGCTCTTATACGCGGCGCGCTCGATCTTTTTGCTCTTTATCTTTGCAAGCAGGTTCTTTATGCTGCCGTAGCGCCTTATCCTTTCTGCCAGGTTCTTAAGGTGTGAAAACACAAGCCTGAACGGATACATACATTTCCAAAGCTTGCTTTTCCTTACCTTGTCAAGCTTATATGTAAGGTCGGCGTTTTCAGCTTCGACATCGGCGAGCTTTGAAGAAAGCTCCTGATTCTTCGCCCGCTCCTTCTCATACAGTTCCCTGTAATAATCACACTTCTTCTGATCTGTATCCCCTTGCCGGTTCATAATAATCCCCCAAAGCCACATATCTGATACCAGTAAGGCCCGAACGCTTTACAAGCGCTACCCTGTATACCCCGTCCTTTTTTATGAGGCTCGCAGGTATCTTGCATACGAAGCCCGTAAGGAACAAGTTCTTCTCGTTAACGAATACGACCGCCACATCCTCACGGTTTTTCTTGAATGTATCAAATATGAGGCACTCATCCTCACCTTCAATAAGGGCTAAGAACGTATCATACATCGCATTGTCCCGCTTTGTAAGAGTCGCCCATCCCTCGATCCCGAAGTAATCCTCCTCGTCTTTCATGATCCCTTTAAAGGAACCCGTCCTTTCAATGTTGAAATGGAGCCGCCTGCTGCCTGCCTTTTTTCCCTTTGCCCGCTTGGCGGCATCGGCATCGGCACAGTTCAGTATCTTATTCTTAAGCGCTTCATCTTCGATAAGCGCGCTCCTTGTACTCCTTAAAGCATGATCGGCTACAACGTTTACCGTAAAATCGATCGTATCGGAGATAAGGTTCTTTGAATAATACGGATCTCCTTTTTCAAGTATCCACGGATGAAGATCATAGAGCATCTGCCGCTCGTTTTTCAGGCGCGCATACTTCTTATCATCCTTATGGTCCTGCCCCCTTGAGAGCGACTCATGATGGAACAGGATACACTCGTTAAGGACCACGTTGTAAAGCCCCGCTTCATGCAGCCTTACGCACAGTTCCACGTCATTGTAACCAATACCCATTTTATCATTAAAGCCGCCATATTTAAAGTATTTTTCCCTGCTCACCATAAGGCATGCGCCCGTTACGGCAAGGACATTTAAGTTAAAAACGTTACGTCCGAAATAGTAGGGTTTATCGTCTGTATAAGTGGCAAGCTTATGAGTGGGACCGCAGTCAAGATCGACCGTTATACCCGTATGCTGGATCACATTTCCGCCGGGGTAATACAGCTTGGCTCCGACTGCCCCGACATGCGGAAGCGAAGCATAGGCGCACATCCTCTCAAAGGTATTGTCATCCGTAAGCTCAACGTCATCGTTTAAGAACAGCAGGTATTTCCCGTCTGCCTCCTTTGCTCCCATGTCGCACATCTTTGAGAAGTTAAAATCCATCTTCACATACATGTACTTGACGGGGATATAGCCCGTATAGCTGCGGAGATATTCCTCGATCTTTAAACCTTCCACACTCCCGCTGCCGTTATCGACTATTATTATCTCGAGTTTTTTATCATTTGACGGAGTGTAATACTTCTTAATGCTGTCAAGACACCTTATGAGCACATCCGCATTGTCTTTGGAAGGGATCACCACCGACAGGCTCATCGAAGTATCCGCCGGTTTAATAACAATGTTATTGATAACGTTGTTATTGATAACACTGTTATCTTTCCTCTCAAATACCTTCTCGTATCCTATGTTGAGTCCGCTGCGCTTAAGAGCTTCGTTTCGGATCTTTATAAACTTCTGCGACTGATTCTTCCAGATAAGATCCGAATATATCTCCTCCTCATCAGCCGTTTCGTCGGGTATATGCGCACAAACGGCCGGCACATGGGTGATCTTTGAAGTAAGCCCCGCCGCCCTCAGCAGGAAATCATACCTTAACTCCTCTTCGCTTCGACGCTCCATGTCATCCTCGGGACGCACTACATTGTTGTTTATATCGCTTAATTCCCGGTCGCACCACTCGTTCCTTATGCTGTCGATGACCTGCCCCGCAAGGGCGGTGCTTATGATGAAAGCATCTCCTATATAATTGAAATTTAACAGGGTATCCGGAGACCAGTCGGGCTTGAAGAACGGTGCATGGCGCTTGCCTTCCAGCACCCTGTCATCATCCCAGTACATGATATCCGTATCTTCGCTTTCCACAAGCCTGCACGAAAGCTCGTATTCCTCATAGGTAACTCCTTCGGTGCGGATAAACAGGTAGTCGCTTTCTTCGTTTACCGTCCCCTCACCGAATATGAGCCCCTTAAGATCATATACGTTTTCAAACGAAGCACCCTCCCCTTCAGGCAGTCCGTCCCTCCTTATATCCTCGTTTAAGCAGAAATAACCGTACGGATCCGTCTGTTTTCGGATCTCGTCCGTATAACTTTCCGTCAGTTTATGCTTATCAAATATACTCATTCATACGCCCCCTGACATCATTTATTATACTTAAGTCCCTCCGGTACCACCTGCATATCCTTTATACCGAGCTTTGTTATGACCTTATCGACCATTATCTTTCCGCCCGGCGTTCCCTTAACATCTTCCTTAAACCTTGAGCACAGCGTGTCAAACACCTCATCGTCTATCATGGAGACGTCATAAGTAAACGTGATGCTCTTTTTGCCCGTCGGGAGCCACATAAGGACTATCTGGGCATCATCCGTATCAAAAAAGATCGTCTTCTCATCGCATATATAGCCGTTGGTAAGGAACTTATCGACAGCCTCCTGCCTGCCATCCCCATACTTTATCAATATGGACTGCACGCTCACTATGCTGCGGTAATCCGTCGGATCGACCCTAAGCTCCGTCATCCCTTCTTCCATCGGCACTTCAAGGACCACCCTGTTCCCGTCAACCTTTCCCATAGGGCAAAGCTGCCTTGTCCCCGAGAATCCCTCACCGCTTCCGTAGTAGATCCTCGGATTGTTTAAATTCCTTAAATAAAATGCCCTTTCAGAAGCCTTCAGGACATCAACCGTCACCACCGGCATAAGTTCATGAAGGACAGTCGGCGATGCGGCGCCTCCTATGATGTAAAGCTGGAAATGCTTCTCCATACGTTCAAACAGGGCCTTCTGCGAAACGGATATCTTAAACTCCGCATACAGGTCAAGTCCCCTGCGCTTAATGTATTTAAGGAATCCGGATCCCTTATGGGACTCGATATAGTAAAACAGTGCGCGGTAGATTATGAACCTTACCGGTACCGGAAAATCGAATGTCCACTCGTAATCGAGGACGTTCCACACTCCGTCCTCCTTCTTATCGCGGTCGAACACTATATTCGTAAATATCATGTCTATGTTTGAAAGACCCGCACTTGAATCTTCATCAGGCACGCCCTCACCGAAAACCTTAACGAAGCCCTCGGAATTTTCAAACCTGTCACGGCTTACGGATAACAGCACCGATTCGTACTGCTTCATAAGGAGCAGCATCCTCTCGTATTCATGCTTGGATTCAAGCATGTCAAGGTACTCGTCCATGGTCATGCCGTCGATGTATTCAAGGCTGACACCGCCGCCGGGCTCATAAGGCGCTCCGTCAACCGAAAGCTCAACACCGCCTGCGATACGTTTGCAGGCATTGGGGGCAAGTCCCGTTCCCTCATAAAGCTTTAACAGCTTAAGATAATTGACATATATATCATCAACATGGGAGCCCGCCTTTCCCGACAACGCCAGCTTGCGCACCTCTTTTGACCTGCCGCTCAAGTCGGAATAGATGACCGTTGCGACCCTGTATTTATCCGACCTTGAATCGGAATACTTTGCAAACACGGGAATGACCTCGTCCTGCTTTATCTCCTCCCTTGTCGCGATCACAAGGAACGAATTCGAAAACTCCGTAAACATCCCCTCACCGATCAGCGTATTAAACACCTTCGCTTCATCAAAGGTAAGGAGCCTGTCAGAATCAAAATTCCTTATGTTGTCTGTAAGCTCGCCCATAGAAGGCAGCTTAAGGTCCGAATAGATCGTAAGCGGGAGCTTGTAGTCGGGATACGGATAATAGAAATACGGATGATATCCTGTGTCCGTAAACAGCTTTTTAAGTTTGCCTCTTGAGAAAGTCCTTACTCCTTCGGATGTCGGATATCCTTCAATCCCCTCAAAGAACCTCGCTGTATGGTCCTCCTTGCAGCCCGCGAAATACTTAAGGCCAAGCTGATTCTCAATGGCTACTA
The DNA here is from genome assembly GCA_017550535.1 of Lachnospiraceae bacterium. Classification (GTDB taxonomy): domain Bacteria; phylum Bacillota; class Clostridia; order Lachnospirales; family Lachnospiraceae; genus UBA2868. The sequence goes on along the minus strand of JAFZOS010000011.1, from coordinate 1,148 downwards.
CAAGCTTTCCGTCCTTCTTAAGGTGCTTCATCACCCTTTTTAACATTTCCCTGTAGGGATCCTGAGAATCAATATAACTGCCTGCATATTCAAGCACGCCTATGAGCGTGATGTAATCGTATTCCTCGTCGATATCCGGTTCAATATCCTCGAAGTTGCCCACAAGTATCTCGATGTTGCCCATATCCTTATGGCGCACCGCATTGATCATGCTGCGTTTTTTGCTTAATTCGATGCATTTTACATATCCCGCATTGGATGCAAGACAGCCGGTTATCGCACCGCAGCCCGATCCTATCTCGAGCACCTTATCCGTCTTTTTTATCGGGAGAAAACTGCATATGTTCTCCCTGTCAGCCGACAGATGATACATAACGGACCATGACCTTAAGCCCTCGATGATATGAGGATAAGAATCCCTGTCATTTTCCTTTACGATGTCAAGGAGCATGTCCTCGCTTTCGCCCTCGGAATACAGGTCTTCGCCCTTATAGTATTTGTAATTGAGAACCACGTTTCCTATGGCTTCCTTCTTATTTCCGTTCATCTTCCGCCTTCATAAGCTTTACATCAACAATACTGTCCATATCGTAGAAACCTGTCGTGTTCTTTGAAGATATGACAGTTAAATTAAATATGTCATACAGCCGGTGATACACCGTAAATTCACCCTCCCTGTAGCCGACACAGCCTAGCGATACAAGGTACTCGCCGCCCTGAAGGCTCATGTTCTGGGTAAAGGTTGCGATCATCGCATCTCCCGGCCCCGGGGTTCCGGTCGTGATCTTTTCAAACATCGTATTTGTTCCCGTGATCTCGGTCCCCTGCCTGTTCTTAAACGATACCGCTATTATGGGATCCTGTATCTCCTCAAAGAAACGCACCTTCACCTTTACGGTGAATTCCTCGCCCTTTATTATCGTATTTGTTATCTCACCCGAATCGTCATATGCGCAGAAATCCTCGAACTCAGCCAGACCGCTTCCGTACTCGTCCTTATTGGGATTAAGCTGCATATGATCCTTCCACTTATCGCCGCCCTCAACCGCGCTCTTGCCGGTATCGGACTTTACGTCAAGCTGTCCGACGAGAACCTTTTTGTACATATCGATGATCTCTTTGGGCTCGCCCTCGCCTATCTTTTTTCC
>JAFZOS010000099.1 GCA_017550535.1 Lachnospiraceae bacterium | reverse complement strand
TACCCACTTACTGGCAGACAAATCTTGCAATGCATATGGGCAGGACAAGATATATGAAGTGCCCTGAGTGCGGTAAGTACAGCTGGCAGAAGAAAGTACTTACCAAGGAATAGCATATTTTCAGGCAGTGGGGTTCGAAGGAGCAATCCCCACAACTACTCCAAAATGAAAACAACTTAAAGCACAGCATTTCAGCTTCATACGGAATTAGTACAAGAGTCATTATGGCTCTTGTTTATTACGCTCCCATCATGCTATAATATCTGTATATATCGAGAACGAATATCTTACAGGATAACGTACAACGAAAAGGCTTAAGGATTTCCATATACCCATAAAGAATATTAGGCGAAGCCTGAGCTTCGCCTAATTAATTGTATCCCTATACCAATTAAGAAATACTGATCAAGAAAACCAGATCAAGTCATTTATTAACTAATTTACTGATGATTATCTTAAGCCCTGTTTTCTTTGCAGAATTAATCTTAAACGTAAGGGTCCGCAGACCTGAGTGATCGTTAATACCCCGTATGATCACCTTGGCGGTACCGGGCTTTAGATTATTCTCGTATCTTACGATCTCAAAATCTTCTCCGTATTTAAGGTATTTTACATTCTTACCCCTGCCGGTATAAAGCAGCTTATTTAACTCCTTCTTCGTAAGGGTTATCTCTTTACCGGTGTAAGCCTTAGCATTTATCCTTGCCGCGCCTTTCTTGCTAAGCAATGAAACTGCGGAAACGTAGCGGTAGCTAAGAGTGGTACGGTCCGTATAATTTCCCTTACCGATGATATCGACGGTTATGATGCTGCCGACTTCTGCAGTTGCAGGGTTTAAAACAGTCTCGGATGAGCCTGGCGCTGTAACCTTGTAGCTTTCAGGATCGATCTCATAATCGGTCTTTGCCCTTAATAATATGCTGCCATCATATGCTGTTATCGCGGGATTCTTATAACCCTTCTTTGATTCTGCTTTATCATCTGCAGTTATCTTACCCTTGATCGAATCTATGTCTTTTCCGGTTATCGCAAACGGAAGAGTAACGCTTCCTTTGTAATTATTCTTGCCAGTTATTATGATCTTAGGTGCTATATCCCTGCCGCGCTTATCGGTCTCGTTATACTTGGCTATTGCCTTATTGTTCTTATATCCGACATCGTAATCCTTGCCTTCGATAAGAATGGCCTTGCCGTCCTTAACTGTGACCTTAGGCTTTACTCCGGCCTTTTCATAAGTCACGCTCTTATCATATGTATAGGTAAAGGCAGATCCATCGCCTTCCGGCAGGATCACACGTCCGCGGGTTATCTCAAACGAGGCCTTTGTACTTCCAACAAGACCTTTTTCATTTTCAACTGCATTAAATATGATCGTTGCCTTGCCGGGGTTAACATTATCCTTAAGCTCGATGGTATAATCCTTGTTTTCCTCTAGGTCTGTACCGTTAAGCGTAAGTGTATAGGTTCCCTTCTCGGGAGTTATCGGGCCTGAAGTATATAAATACTTATTTTTTGTAAGCTTAACCTTTGCATTTGATAAAAGCTTCGTCTTATCAGCTTCTACTTTGATGGTGGCTGATACGATACCCGTAAAGTTGCCGTTATCCTTCTTGGCCTTTGCCTGAACGATATAGGTACCTGCATCCTTTATGCCGGGAACTTCATTTTCATCTTTATCAAGGTATCTGTACTTAAGTATGTTGGCACCAAGGTTTGATCCGCTTGCCGTCATGGTGATAGAAGGAACCGGCTTTTGCAGCCTTCCGTTAGCGGCGATCACCATATTCTGCGCGGTTGCATACTTTGAAAGATCAGCCTGGTTTATCGTAAAGGTTACCTTAATGGCGGGAGTGCCCTTATATCCGCCTGTAAAGCCGACTGTTATCGTTGCCTTGGTGCCGGCATTTACATTGTTTGCATACTTAAGGGTATAATCGCTTCCCTCACTGAGCTTCTTAAGGCCGTCATAAACCGTAACCTCAGGCTTAACGGCTGCACCTGTGTAAGTGTAGTCTTCATCTCCGCCTATGCTCCAGATATTTGATTCTATCGTCTCATCACCGTCTTCATCGGTTATTATCTTGACGACTTCTTCATCTCCTATCTTAACAATGGTCTCAACTGTGCCATCTTCCTTTTCTTCAGTCTTTATATCAACATCAACGATCGGCTCACCGCTCTCATCCTTAAGGCTATCTATCAGCTGATCAAGTTCCGCTGCGAGCTCCTTGTCATTTTCTGTAGCAGGTGCAAGCTTAGGTATTATCTCCGTTTTGGTCGCACCGCATCTTGAACAGGCGAAAGTTTTAAGTCCGTCACTTAACACTGTTGCAGGCACTGTTATCTTACCTTCGTCAAAGTCATGGTTATCAGGGTCGATCGGGATGCTGACTGGATAGCTGTCACCGCAGGAGCAGGTATAGGTCATGACTCCTGTCTCCGTGCAGGTTGCAGGTTTAGTCACACGTCCTGTATATGAATGGTTATGAGATTCTGCCCAATGTGCATATATCGTATCGCTGCCGGTAAATACCGTATTTGTTGTTACCTGCGTACCACCATTTGCTGCTGTAAACCACCCGGAAAAATCATGTCCTGACCATGTGGGTGTCGGGAGTGATGACAGCTT
>JAFZOS010000098.1 GCA_017550535.1 Lachnospiraceae bacterium | reverse complement strand
GCCCTTATACATCCCGGCTATCATAAAGCGGCACCGGTCTCCGTTTGTCCCGAGTGTGGTGTATGCGTCATAACTGCTCACCCTGTTGTCATACAGGGCCCGTTCGTATGCATTAAGGCTTCGTGCAGGTGACTCTGAATTTATCATATCACCGTATTTTTTTCCGAATTCGTCCCAATACACGGGAATCTTTTCAAGATGTGTTTCAAAGGTCATTTCCTTGACTTCGCCTATCAGCTTAAATGTGTCGAGCCGGTCAACATGTACATCCACGCTGTCACCGCCTTCAACGACCATTGATATGCGCATGGGCAGGAAGGTCCTTGCGTCCCTTTCGTCCCGCCTTATCTGTGTGGGCGTTGCATCATGAAACCGCCCGAAAGCCTTGGTAAAGCTTTCGGGGGTATCGTAGCCGTACTTATATGCGATGTCTATGATCTTATCATTTGTATTTGCAAGGTCCATGGCGGCCATATACAGCCGCCTGTTCCTTACATATTCACCGAGAGTCAGTCCCGTGACTACCTGAAATCCGCGCTGTAGATACATTTCGGACATATTTACGTGGGCAGCCACTTCTGCGGGTCCCGATACGGTCATTATGTTGTCTTCCATATACCTGATACATTCCCGTATCGCAGTCATCCATTCCATGAAAGTTCATCCTCTTATACGATCATGGCAGGCCATTAATAAACGATGTCACCTCCGTATATCCATTCGAGGGGTACCGATTTATATTTCATTGAAAGTCTGCCATATTCATCCTGTGTTATGACTATATCGCGCTCATCATATTCCATGATATCCGCAACGGTAGCTACCAGCTGGTTGTCATATACCTCATATGTCCCTGCAGCCCCCGCCGCTCCTATATTCCACGATATTTTTCCGTCAGGCCTTATGAGAAGCTCGCCGCCGAACGCATAAACATCGGGGAAGGCCGCATTAAGCGCTTCATAATCCGTGTAGTCCGAAAGATACCAGGCTCCGATAAGTCCCGTATCCTCGGGTTCAGCTTTTATAACATCCGCGGATGTTCTGTTCCTTCCCATGAAGGAACCTGAAAGTACCATAATAATAACAACCAATATCGATGCAATCAAGATTTTCTTTTTCATATTTTCTCCTCCTTTATAGCTTATGTTAAAACTGCCGGCGTTTTGTTTTATACTGCGATTATACAGGCGCCAGGATAACAGTTCCTGTCATTTAGATGAAGCATTTGTCAGGTCGAAAAAGAGCGGGAGATATGATATAATTATCTAATACGGCGCTTTTTTGACGAACTTTAACGTATATATATAAGGGAGCGTTTCGGAAGCTGCAAGTGAGGAAATATGGATAAAAAATACATCTACAATACCGAAGAAAACAGGAATTTCCTTAAGGATAATTCAAAAGCTCTCCTTGATTTCGGAAGGCGTTTTCCTTCCCCGAAGGGAAGCAGCTATTACCTTGGGGATGACGGTGAACCGATAAAGGACAGGAACAGGGAAACATGGATAACATCGAGGATGATCCATGTTTACAGCATAGGTTCGATACTCGGTGATGAAGGGAGCAGGAACCTTGCACTTGCAGGTCTTAAAGGGATTTTAGAAGAGCTTAAGGATGAAAAATATGGTGGATGGTATGCCGGACTTACAAAGGATGATGAGATAGTTCCCGGCAAGCAGTGTTATGCCCATGCGTTTGTGATCCTTGCTGCATCTTCCGCTTACCTTGCCGGTATAGAAGGAGCAAAGGAACTGCTTGACGAAGCGCTTGCGGTTTTTGACAAACGGTTCTGGAATGAAAGAGAAGGTTTGTCAGCTGATACATGGAACACGGATTTTACTGTACTCGACGATTACCGCGGACTTAATGCGAATATGCATACGGTCGAGGCATTCCTTGCCGCGGCGGATGCTCTTTCCGATGATAAATACCGTGTGCGCGCCGGAAGGATAATAGAGCACACGCTCGGATGGGCAAAGGATAACGGTTTCAGGATCCCCGAGCATTTTACAAAAGACTGGGTACCGGAGCCTGACATGAATAAGGATAAGCCCGATGATCCGTTCAAGCCATACGGAGCGACACCCGGACACGGGATCGAATGGGCAAGGCTCATTGCTCAGTGGTGTCTGTCGTCCTTTGACGATCTAAAAGACCGTGCCGGGTATATTGATGCGGCATGTGCTCTTTATGACAGGGCTGTAAAGGATGCATGGGATGCAGACGGAGCAAAGGGGATCGTATATACGACCGACTGGAACGGAAAGCCGGTTGTAAGGGACAGGATGCACTGGACGCTTGCGGAGGCGATCAACACTTCGTCGGTCCTTTACAGGATAACGAATGATTATAAGTACGCGGATGATTATGCGGCTTTCATGGAATACCTTGACAGTACGGTGATCGATCATTCCTGCGGTTCATGGTTCCACCAGCTTGATGAGAATAATAACTTAAAAGAGACGGTATGGCCGGGTAAATCGGACCTCTATCATGCTTTTCAGGCCATGCTGATACCGTACGGGAACGTGGATAAATCGATAGCGGCGGATTGTCTTTTGAAAAGTGGTTTTTACAAATAAAAAAATGGAGCATATGGGACTTGAACCCACGACCTCCACACTGCCAGTGTGGCGCGCTCCCAACTGCGCTAATGCCCCTTGAGTCTTTCTGATTCTTATATTATCATATTTTGGTCCGGTGCGAAACATTAAATGATGGTTTTTGAGAGGATACGATGAGATGATATTCGGATTTTATCTGATATTGTTTATTATATCGATAATAATGACGATGATATATGCCGTTATGTGGCATAAGCATTTCAGCGTCCATTATACACTGATCTTTACCATTATCCCGATTTCACTGTTGGGATACATGTTTTTTGCACAGTCGGATGACCTTGCTTCGGCGCTTATATCGCTTAAGATAATCTATATCGGCGGGGCGTTCCTGCAGCTGTTTCTGATGCTTTCCGTATTCAGGGTGTGTAATATAGAGCTTAAGAAATCGGTCACGATATCCCTGATAGCATGCTCGCTTCTTATATACCTTTCCGTGCTCTCGATAGGTTATTCTCCGATGTTTTATAAAAGCGTATCGTTTGAAACCGCATCATACGGAGCTCACCTTATAAAGGAATACGGATTTGTGCATACGCTTTTTCTGGTGGTCGTGATCATGTATTTTCTGTACAGCATATCATCGATCGTATACAGTTACTTTCATAAACCGGATGTTTCCAATCATATCATTGTTCTGCTTTGTATAACCGAAGTTATTTCGGTAATATCGTATTTTATAAGTAAGAGCATACTGCCGGGCATTGATATCACACCGCTTGCATATGTGATCTCGCAGGTTCTTTTCCTTTTGATAATTCGCAGGATGAGCCTTTATGATGTTTCGGATTCGGCGATCGATTCCATAGAACAGACAGGGGATACCGGCATTGTCTCTATTGATCTGAACTACAGGTATATCGGGAGTAATGAGACGGCAAAAAGCATGATCCCTGAGCTGTATGAGATAAGGGTTGATTCGGTGCTCGATCCCGAAAAGGAACCCGGGAAGCAGCTGATAGCCTGGATCGAGACGTTTAAGAAGGATGAGAATAATGATAAGTTTTATTTAAAACGTGATAACAAAACTTATCTTATGGATATAAACGATCTGTATAACGGCGAAAAGAAGCGAGGGTATCAGTTTATCATGACCGATGATACCAAGAATCAGGAATACATCGCTCTTATAAACAATTACAATACCAATCTCCAGAAGGAGGTTGAAGAAAAGACAGCCCACATTAAGGAAATGAGCGACCGCCTCATCCTTGACATGGCGATCATGGTTGAAAAAAGGGACAATTCAACGGGCGGACATATCAGGCGTACCGCCGAATGTGTACGTATCTTAATGGATGAGATCATGAAGGATAATTCCTTCGGTTTTTCAAAGGAATTCTGCCGCAATATCATAAAGGCAGCTCCCATGCATGATCTTGGAAAGATAGCCGTAGATGACGAGATACTTAGAAAGCCCGGCAGGTTTACGCCCGAGGAATTCGAGAAGATGAAAAAGCATGCAGCCGAGGGAGCCAGGATAGTACATGAGATACTTAAAGATACGGACGACAGCTTTTTCCATCAGATAGCCGAGAATATAGCACATTACCACCACGAGCGGTGGGACGGTTCGGGATATCCGTGCGGGCTTAAGGGGATCAATATCCCTATCGAGGCAAGGATAATGGCCATAGCGGATGTGTATGACGCGCTTGTGAGCAAAAGGGTTTACAAGGAAAAAATGTCTTTTGAAAAAGCAGACTCCATTATCATGGAAGGCATGGGAAAACATTTTGACAAGAGGCTGGAGCCTTATTATTTAAAGGCAAGGCCCAGGCTTGAAGCATATTATACCGAACAGGAAAACAGCGAAGAGGATATTAAGGAATAAGTGAAAAATGACGATATATTTAGATAATATATGCAAATCTTTCGGCGCTCATGAAGTACTTAAGGATTTTTCCATGCGCGTTGAAGATGACAGGATATATGCACTTGTGGGACCGGAGGGCTGCGGGAAAAGCACCGTCCTTAAGGTCTTTATGGGCATTTTAAAGCCTGATTCGGGACGCGTGAGCCTGATGGGTGATTATAAATATCCTACTCTCCAGAGTGCATATGTATCACAGGACGGTCAGTTAAACGTTAAGAAAAATGCGGTCTGGAACGTAAGGAAGGCCCATCGTACGGCAAGTAAAGGCCGTGCCGTAGAAGAGCTTGGCCTGTTTCTTAAACAGGATGAAATGAGCATACCCGTAATGGATCTAAGCCCCGGTAAAAGGCGTATAGTCGAGATCGTCAGGGCTATGTTCGTGCCGGGTGATTTTCTGGTGTTTGATGAACCTTTCCTTGGAATGACCGATGATGAATACAGGGCAGCGGCGGAATATATCTTAAACAGAAGGGGTACACGTCCTCTGCTCATAGCATCACGCAATGAGCCTGATATCCCCGACCTGCGCGTAATACGTATGTAATATAAAATTCGGAAGACGATAAAGGAGTTACCATGCGAAGGATCATAAGGAAAACTGTAAGCATAATACTGTCGGCAGCAATGATCGCCGGCTTGAGCGGTGTGGATACATTTGCTTTAAGTATGGATGATATCGGGGGATGTGACAGGCTTGAAACAGAGGAGCCTATCTGCGGACCTGAGGAGGCGGAGCCCGAAAATTCAGGGCTAGTTTCTGAGGAAGACCTGACGGATATGGCAGATATATCCGATGTTCCTGATCTGACCGGGTTTGATGAAGATGAGTCTGTTTATAATAAAGATGATGGCGGATCGGATGATATATCAGGCGGAGGATACCGTGAACTTCCAGATGAACGTAATGTGGCGTTTATCCCTGATTCTGTTGAATACAGTGATATCTGTAACGCTTTACAGGACGATGATGAATACATACGTCCCGACCGTGACCGTCTGACTTCGGCATCGCGTGATGCAGCGGGATCGACAGACAGTGCATATCCTTATGCATATACTGAACAGGATGAGTTGCTTGATTATCTGAAAACTCATTTTCCCAATACCAGGACTCAGGCCGGTGAAGGAGCATGCTGGGCGTTTTCTGTCATAGGCAGTACCGAGCTGTACATGATATCCCATGATCTGACTGATATGACTGATCCCGGTAAGGACCCAAAGGATGTGGATTACAGTGAGCTCCACCTTGCTTACTGGACTTATGCTGATGAAGGAACGCCATCGATCGCAGGGGATACGGGAGATAAGGTTCACTATGCCGGCAGCGATATCATAGATATTGGAGGAAATGCCAAGTTTGCGGTAGATACACTGATGCAGTTGCGCGGAGTTGCACAGGAGAGCGTGGCAAAATACAGCGATGTTGCTAAGGTTACAAAGCCGGGAAGTGAGATCATGGCCGGTACAGAGAGGGAAAACTGTGCCTATCTTAAGAACGCTTACAAGATAAATAAGGACAACAGGGATCTGGCCAAGCAGGTGATAACAGCCAACGGAGCTCTCGGAGTAAGCTTTTGCAAATACAATTCATATATTAACTATGACAAAGGAGCCGTCTGTGGTCCAACCAACAAAACAAATCATGCAGTTGTTATAGTAGGATGGGATGATGATTATCCAAAAGAAAACTTCAATGCTAATCACCGCCCGGAAAATAACGGGGCATGGCTTTGCAGGAACAGCTACAGTACCGATGTCAAACTGAATAACCTTAACTCATATTTCTGGCTGTCATATGAGGACGGAAGTATCCCGTGTTACTGGGTATATGAGATGATGGGAAAGGACGATCCCTATTTTGACAATTCATATTTTTATGATTCCGAAATGCATTGGATCACAAAAATGTATGCTGATAAAAGTGCGAATATTTACAGGGCAAACTCGGAATATGCTAACGAGACCCTTCGTGCAGTGTCATTTGATATATACTCTGATTGCACAAATGTCGGATACACGGTGGATATCTATACCGGGATAAAGGATCCGGCCTCAGGTCCTGTAAGCGGCACCAAACGGGACGAAGCAACAACAACCGGAACACTGCAGGTTGGCGGAACATATACGATAACATTGAAGGAACCGGTTGTCCTTAATAAGGGTGAGTATTATTCCGTGGTTGTGACTCTTAGCAACGGTATGACGGTAAACTTCGAGGATAAATTTGATGATTGGGAAGAAGAAGAGCAGATATCCTCTTCGGTAAGTGCCGATGCGGGTCAGAGCTTTATAAGTCAGAGCGGTAAATGGTATGACATGGGTCAGCGTTATAAGCAAAACCTGATAATCCATGCCCTTACATCAAACGGAACAAAAGAAGGCCGGCTTGATATAGATAAAAAGACATTGGAATTTGCGGATGATGATGCAGTGGGAGATACAAAACAGCTTACGGCCACCGCTTTTGATTTTAACGGTAAAGAGGAAACCGCTGATATTACCTGGGAAAGCTCGGATGAGAATGTTGTGACAGTGGATGATACGGGCAGGGTGACAGCTAAGAATAACGGAACGGCAAAGATCACTGCCAGTGCAGGGACACGTATTATAAGCTGCGATGTATCGGTAAATCTTAAAGAGTGGACTGTAAGGCTTGATTGTAACGGCGGATCGATAAAGCACGTAGGTGAAAGCGGTGAAGTCGTTTATTATACGGAGGCAGAGTATACGGTAATAAACGGAGGCGAATTCACATTGCCGGTGCCCAGCCGCCCAAGGGCATCCTTTGATAAATGGAGATGTAACGATAAAACATACACGGATGTTATAAAGGTTACTGATGATATTGAACTTACGGCGCAGTGGAATAAACCGAAAATAACCAATCTGACAGCGAAAGGAAACAATGATCACGGCGATAAGCAGATACTGTATTTTGGTGACAGGATAATACTTGATTGTGATGTGGAAGAAGCATCGATCTATTATTCTTTTACAGTGAACAATATTACACAGAACGGCTGGCAGCTGTATACGACACCGATACCGGTGACGGTAAAGGAACCCGGTCTGTTTAAGTTCTATGCATATGCGAAATGTGATGATTATGAAGACAGTGAAGTGAAAGAATTCACCTTTGTTATCAGAAAGACGGAAGCCGTCGAAAGCATATGGGGAGATATAAAGAATGTCGATGACAGGGGACTGTGCGGTACGGATGAAGACGGATACCCGATCATTCCTTCCGGAATGTGGATAAGCACTTTAAGCTATGATCATACGGTACCGTTTACAGGTTCAAACGCGACATTTGACGGTATAAGAGTTTATAACGGCAATACCCTTCTTGAAGAAGAAAAGGATTATATAATATCGTATTCGAATAACATAAATGCATCGACCGCGAAAAAGTACGCAGCGTTTACGGTAAAGGGTATCGGCGGGTATTCCGGAAGTATTAAGAAAGAGTTTACGGTCACACCGGCTGATCTGGCAGCGGTTCCGGCATACGGTAAGGGAGTACAGCCTGATGCGGTCACAATATCCTATATGGGCAAGGCGGTTAAACCTTCATCTTCATTTTATTGGAATGATATGCTGCTGAATCCTGTTAAGGATTACAATATGGAATGCTACCGGAAGAGCACCTATAACTCTGCCGACGATCCGGGTACTCCTGTCCGCCTGATAGATTCGGCAGGAGACTATGTGCTTCTGCTTAACGGAACGGGTAATTTCACCGGTAAAAAGGAAATACACCTGAGTGCGGTAAGTAAAATATCTGTTTCGAAAGCCAAATTATCCGGGTTTGCAAAAACCGTGATCATCCCCTCGGATCCGGGCATGACGGCCAGGCAGCCTGTGGGACTTAAGCTCACATATGGCGGTAATGATCTTATACAGGATACAGATTACAGCATTGAGTATAAATATAACGATAAGCCCGGAAAGGCTTACATGATAGTAACAGGCAAGGGTGATTATGCTGATTCATTTGTAAAGGCTTTTACGGTATCGGCTATACACATAAAGAATGCATCGATACAGGAAGGATCGTTCAGTGAGGTTATCACTCCGGATAAGAGTATGCTTGTTTCACACAAGGCTGAACAGGCAGGTACGGTATTGGTATATGAAGGACATACGCTGGTAAAAGGAGTGGATTATACGATCAGATACAAAAACAACACCGGTGCCGGGAAAGCGTCAATGATCGTGACAGGAGAGGGAAGGTATAAAGGCTCGCTTGTCAGGCCTTTTTCAATCTCCGCCATTGATATGACAAACCCGGGAGCCGGAGTAACTGTACGTAATATGGATAACCCGATCGATAACCGGCAGACACTTATCGAGGGGGCTGATCTGGGCAGTGGTGAATACAGACCCGGTGGAAGTACGCCTGTGATGTCACTTGAATATACGGATGTGAACGGTGATAAGGCAGAACTTGTCAAAGGGACTGATTATATAGTGAAATATACAAATAATAAGGCAAGGCTTGCACCTCAAAAATACAGACCGGCATCAGTAACGTTTCTTGGAAAAGGCTTTTATAAGGGTAAGGTTAACTGTACATTTGAACTGATGACAAATACACTTTCACATTCTGCAGTTACCATAATCGCTGCCGATAAGGTGAGGAGTGACAAGGCAAACGGACTGTACAGTATACCCGTATTGACTGATAAGGATACGGGGAAGAAATTAAAAGCGGGTGTGGAATACAGCAATGTTTATACGTATGAGTATGATTCTGATGTATTGCTTGATAATGATGCCGTAAGGCATGCAGGTGAACCGGTTGAGGCATCGGATATACTTAAAGAAGGTACCGACGCGGTGATCAGGGTAACCGTAGCAGGAAGGGAAAATTTCGGAAAGGGAGGTTATCCGCTCGCAAACAGTTATACCGGTTCCATAAGTACGACATACCGGATAAAGGCCGGTGTTATCGCTTCCGCAAAAGCGATCATCAACAACGGGGCAGCATATGACTATTCGGGCAGGCCGATAGAGCCGGGTAAAGATGAGATCGTGATCATTATCGGAAAAATAAGGCTTGATCCGACAGATTATGATATAGCCGGCTATGAAAACAATGTTAATATCGGAACTGCCAGGGTTACGATAAGGGGCAGAGGAAAATACGGAGGCACGCAGACGTTCAGTTTCAAAATTGCCCGTACGAAGATGAAATAAGAAATAATATGTAAACCATTGCAAAATTGTTAATAATATGTTAAGATTCAATAACTGGCGTTTCATGAGATGATGCGATATGTATCGCTTTCATCCAGGCGCATTAAATAATTATAGTTTGTTACTGAAAAACCATATAGATGTAGTGTATAAGGAGGAATTCACGTGAGGAACAGAAGTTTTGTGAAGTGCGTGGCTGCTTTTTTGTGTTCAGTCATGGTTATTACTTCAATGGGATCCGGCGTGTATGCTGCGGATTTAATTTCGGATGTCAGCGATGGACAGTCGGCTGACACTATCTCTGTTGAAGGTACGGATGAGGGAGGATTATTATCGGTAACAGATACAGGTATTGACGAGATCATAGTTGATGCCTCCGTTGCCGATGCGATCGATGCAGATGAGATCGGGGTCGATACGGAAGATATTTCAGTCATTGGTGACGGCATGATACCTGATCCCGTGGATATAAGTATTGACCGCGGAAATGATGCAACCCAGTGCTTTACGGTAACCAACGGTGTACTTGGAGTTGATCCGGCTTGGGGAAGCCTTACCAGGTATACGAGGGATACCGGTAACAGTGATTTTACGATACCTGCGGAATGTACATCGATTCCGGCCAGTGAAAATCTGTTCCTTAATAATAAAAGTGTATCAACTGTTGACTTCGTAAGGGGAGGTAACGGAAATCTTGACATTGCTGTCGGAGCTTTTAAAGGTTGTTCGCTTACAAGTTTTTGGGCGGAAAGCAACTATACAACTATTAAGAATGAGACTTTCAGCGGATGTAATAAGCTTGAAGAACTGACGATCAGGAACGTAACAAAGATCGGAGATTACGCATTTGAAGGATGTACAAATCTTGGAACCAAGGCAGTAACCATGCCAATGGTTGATGATATAGGTAAGTACGCTTTTAAGGGAACGGGATTCGTAAAGCTTGATATATCAAAAATCGCGGCTAATCCGGGTGCCCCCGCTGATATTATCAGTGAAGGCGCATTCAGCGGGTGTAAGAGCCTGGAGAGTGTTACGGTTCCCAGTTTTATTTCGGTGATACCGGATTATTGTTTCCAGGATTGTACGGCGCTTAATGAGATAATCGTAAACGGCGGTACTGCCGAGGTGGGTAAATTCGCGTTCTATGGGTGTACCGCACTTAAGAAGATAGAAAAGAGCAAGTTTAATGTTTCGGTAGTCGGAGACAGTGCTTTCTGTGACTGTAGCGAGCTTGCTTCGGTCAAGTTACCGGAATCTGTAGGTGAAATAGGAAACAAGGCATTCGACGGGTGTAAAAGCCTTGTCGAAATTGAACTGTGGTATAAGACTCTGGGCAAATCAACCGCAGATGATATCGTAATAGATGAAGAAGCATTTCCCGCTCCGATACCGGCGCAGGCAACCATAAGGGGTATGGACGGACTTGTTAAGATATTTGCGGAAACCACCCCTCATGTATTTAAAAAATATGAATCACTTCTTGGTACAAGGAAGATAACCACAACTGCCAATTTTGCAAAATGTGCCAAAATGTCCACATCATCAAAAGGCACAGACGGAAAACCCGGAGCGGCTCCCGGAACAAAAGTTCAGATAACGATCGCTACAGGAACTCAGGTTACTTCACCGAGGCTTATAAGGAATTCGCTTAAGGCACCACATGTGGATGAGTTTAAATTTATAAGCGGTGATTATACAAAACAGGTATTTGAATTTGAAATGCCTTATGAAGATGTATGCATTGATGCCGATTTCTATACCGACAAGGCGGATATTAACGGTGCTACGATAACACACGGTATAGAGGGTGAGGAATTCCGGTGGAAACCGAGCCTTAATAAGTATTCTGTGGACAGACCGGGTTACGAAGGTCAGGTGGTCGTATACGCAGATAAAGATTCCAAGGTTGAAATAGGACATTGGATGTTTGATTACTCAAGCTCGAATACCAATGTTGCTATAATATCGAAGACCGGTCTTATCACGGCACTCGGAACGGGAGATGCAACAATCACGGCCAAGTACAGGGGTGCTGTTTCCCTTACCGTTAAGTTTGTTGTTAACGTTGGAGAAGCTACCGATGTAAAAAGCCTTACGCTTACTCCTGTTCTCGACAAGATCGGCGGGGTGACCGTTGAGACAACAGACAGGGTGATCGATGAGGTTACTTATGAAGACATCCCGGTTATTTATTTCTCGAAATCGGAGCTTGAAAACAAGGCAACCAGTTTCAAGGTGATTCTTAACGCTTCTGATGGAAAATACGATGATAACTATATGATAAAGACCAGCTGGATAAGCGGTAACACGAAACTGGCCACTGTTTCGGCTCAACAGACGATCAATAATGAAAACACTGTTACAGTCAACAAAAATATACTCGGTGAGACATATATAAGGGCAGAATACAAGAT
This sequence comes from Lachnospiraceae bacterium, assembly GCA_017550535.1. GTDB lineage: Bacteria > Bacillota > Clostridia > Lachnospirales > Lachnospiraceae > UBA2868. The sequence goes on along the minus strand of JAFZOS010000098.1, from coordinate 9,480 downwards.
AACCAAAAAGGAATCCATGTTTGCTTATCTTATAGTAAGGGTTATCGATATAACTCCCAGGCTTTCGGATGCAAATATTGAAGTCAATTCCAGAAAAGATGCGGATGACGGCTTTGGAGGGACGGATGTGATAATATATCCGTACAAAGGTTATGAGATAGATACGACTACACCCATAACACTGCTTATAGGTGAAACTCCGGCGACTACCACACAGTTTACCGGTGTTAAGGCAAAATGGGATCTGCCCGGCGATGGGGCCGTGCATATAAACCTGAATTATAACAGGCTTGGAAATGAAGCGGAACCAGTGGTAGATACACCCGGATTTGAATATACGGGAAAACAGACGATCTACATCTGCGGGTATTATGATCCTGTGGGCACTGCGACCGAAGGCGAGTATTTCAAGGTGCCGATCACTAAGCTTTCAATCGTGAACAAACCACAGAAACTACATGCAACCCTGAGTGGATTTATTAACCTTTTCTATAATTCGGACTGTTATGATCCACAGACAGTTGAGGGGCATTTGGATGAGCTTCCCAAGTTAAACGACGATGAAAAAGATGATGATTATGATTTAAGGTACATAAATGCTACGATAGGCCAGGTAAAGGTTACCAATAATATACTGAGCAGCGCTGCACGTGTTAAAACGGCTGAGCTATGGTGCGTGGATAAATACAAGGCTTATTATGACTGGTACTTTGATCCGAGAAAGGATAAAGACGATTTTGAATATAATGAAGATGACGGATTCGCGGATAACTTTGATATAATGATGGATCCGCTCAGTGATAAGGATCTTATCATCAGGCGTTCGGATAATGAGCTTGTATACGAGTTTGTAAACGGAAAATACATTCCGTATACTTCGGGATACCTTGTACTTTATCTGTATGGATACACAAAACCGGTTATCCAGGCTGTTAAGCTGCCCGTAAAGACGGCAGCGCCCGCATATGTATTATCATCTGCAAGTACAGCAGAGCATGTTCTTAACAACAATGCAGTATTCAAGTTTAAGATAATTGACAAGAAAAGCAAGAGGGTGGTTGTCAAGGAGGAAAGCTGTAAGGAAATATGGACCGATGAGGACAGCAAGTTAGCATTCCAGGATGCTGAAATGGACGGCGAATATGTTTCGCTTCCGGCAGTTCCTGATACGAACTTTGGTAAGAATACTGCTGTTATTTTGGTAAGAAGGAATAACTGGGCAAGCACTATGACCTTTAAGTATACGGTCAGCTATGTTGAGAAGAAGCCGGGTGCTAAGCTTTTACCGTCTTTTGCACAGTTGAACCTTGCTTATCCGGATAAGGCGGATGAGATCGTACTTATGCTGGATCAGCCGAATGCCCAGCTTAGTGTTGTTGATGATGAATTTACGTTCATTGCGGGACCTTCCGACAGTATTTCGATAGATGTGGATGACGGTGATTTCAGCAGCCAGAAGAAGATTACCGTTAAACAGGACGGGGGAGCAATAGCCGGAGCATATAAGTATGCTTTTGTTCCTCATTATAAATGCGGCGACCTTGAGGAAGATCTTAAGATGATGTATCTTGTTATCAAGGTATATGATAAAACACCGGTAGTAAAACTCTCGGTTGGTAACTACATGTTCAATCTCAGCTATGGTGCGGAATATGCGGAAGCACCTTCGACTATCCTGACCCTGTCAAACCTGCCGGCAGGTCAGAAATATGAGGATGCTGAAATCGATCTTACAAAAGCAGAATTCGTACCGATCGCAAAAGTCGCTCCTACTGCCATGCAGGAAGCTATAGGAGAAGCGCTGTGCTTTGATAAGGATTACGGCGATAACGGAGCATACTATGATAAGGATACAAAGAAGTTTTACGCCAAGGTTAAGATGGATGTAGACGGAATAAACAAGAGTTTTGCCTATTTGTTCTATGTTAACGGGATAACGGTTAATGATACGGAGATCAAGCCAAATACATTAAAGATCAAGGTTACCGGCGTATTTAATACACCAATAGTTGCTGTAGGAGCAAGCGGAGCGATCAATACGATCGATTATACGACGGGTGTCAAGTGCGTTCCCAAGTTTAAATATCTGAGCGCTCCGGTTCTTGACGGGAAAGATGCGATCACGGTATTGGATATGGACAGGTACGGCGGCAATTATCATAAAAAATCGACTAAGATATATGCCGAGCAGGATGAAAAAGATCCAAGTATAGTATACCTTAAAGCAATCCATGAAAACGGTGGCGACCGTGAGAGTGAAATTCCTGATGTCAACCATAGGGTAAGGATTAAGTATACGCTTACCAATGGTAAGTCTATTGAAACGCAGAAGGATATAGTGATAAGGCCCAGACAGTTGATGCCTGCGCTCAAGACGGGTACGACTAAATTTGTATTCCATCAGGGCGCGGATGATGCGACCGGTTTCAAACACAGAACAAGGACTACTACATTAACAAAGACCAGTCAGCTTAAAACTCATATTACCGCTGTTAAGATCGCGGATTCCAATCCGGATCTTATAAAGAAAGCATTTGTAATTGAGGACTATGAAGAGTCTGATGACGAGAAAGACGCACATGATTCGGATTATAAAGATGTAAAGACAAGTACACTTTATGCCGGTGATATCGCGATCACATGCAGATATCCTGAATTACTCGAGGTTGGCAAGACTTATGACATCGTTCTTGAGACCGAGTTTGACGGCCAGTTCTGGAAACGTGATAAGTTCGGAACTATCCTTCAGAGAACAAAGAAGGACGGCACTAAGGAGAATATCCTTACCGATGGTTCCAAGGTTACGATACAGGCAGTTATTAAGGATTAATTAATCTGATCCTGATTCACAAAAGGGCAGCGCCATTGGCGCTGCCCTTTTTAGTTAAGCAGGATACGGGAATCGAACCCGCCTCACCGGCTTGGGAAGCCGGTGTACTACCGATGTACTAATCCTGCGTGGTTCGTTAACCATTATAGCACATATGGCATGGGATAACTATACTCTTTTTTATTTGTATTTTTCCGGTAATGATACTATACTATAGTAGTTGGAAAAAAGATGATGTTATAAGCCCGCAGGGCGGGAGGATGAATGAAAGCGATATCCTGGAATGTTAACGGACTGAGGGCCTGCGTGGATAAGGGCTTTATGGATCATTTCAATGAGCTTGACGCTGATATTTTTGCCGTGCAGGAAACCAAGCTTCAGGAAGGGCAGATAGATTTAAAGCCCGAGGGGTATAATCAGTACTGGAATTATGCGGTTAAGAAGGGATACAGCGGTACAGCTGTGTTTACAAAGAGGGAGCCGCTTAATGTGACTTACGGCATGGGAATAGAGGAGCATGATCAGGAAGGCCGTATCATAACCCTTGAGTTTTCCGATCATTTTTTTGTTACTGTTTATACGCCGAACAGCAAGCAGGAGCTTGAGCGGCTTGATTACCGCCAGCACTGGGAGGATGATTTCAGGGGTTATCTTCTTAAGTTAAAAGCAGTAAAGCCTGTTGTAATATGCGGCGACTTAAACGTTGCGCATAAAGAGATCGATCTTAAAAATCCCAAGACCAATCATCATAATGCCGGTTTTACCGATGAGGAACGCGGTAAAATGAGTGAACTGCTTGACGCGGGGTTTATTGATACTTTCAGGTATTTTCATCCCGACGAAACGGATGTTTATTCATGGTGGTCCTATCGCTTTAAAGCGAGGGAGAAAAACACAGGATGGCGCATTGATTATTTTCTTGTTTCGGATGACATGAAGGCGAACATAAACGGCGCTTCCATTCATAATGAAATATACGGGTCGGATCATTGTCCCGTTGAACTTGAATACAGCTTTGATTCATAGGAGGTTAAAATGTTTTGTACAAAATGCGGTGAACAGATTCCCGAGGGAAACCGGTTCTGTACCAAATGCGGAAGTCCGGTCGAACCGATGGATGTTAAGGATGAAGCAGATAAGCCCGAACAACCGGAACAGCAGGTTCAGCCGACAACTCCGGTTCAGCCAATAAAGCCTGCACCACCGGTATATAAGGCAGATCACGTTAATGTGAAAACAGCGGATAAAAAGAAGTCCTCAAAAGGTCCGATAATAGGGATAATTGCAGGTGTCATACTTCTCGGAGTTATCGCAGCAGGCATATTTATCCTGCTTGGCCTTAGAAAAACGGAAGTCGATCTTGCCAAATATCTTGAGGTCGAGTGCGAAGGCTATAACGGTTTCGGACGGGTGGAAGCTCATTTTGATCAGGATAAGTTTGTAAAGGATTACAAGGATAAGTTAAAGCCCAACAAGAAGCTTAAGAGCATGATCAAGGAATATGACGATCTTGATGATCTGGCAGACGGCGCTGATATCAAGTTCAGTAAGGGCAAGGACGTTGCAAGGCTGTTTGCAATGATATACGCCGCGAACGGTGAATTTGAGGAAAATGAAAAATTAACCTCGGATACTTTGGAAAACGGTGATGTCCTTATATATAAATGGAATTTTGAAACCAAAGAAATGAACGAGGAAGATGCTCTTGAATTCGCAAAAAAAGCATTCAACGTCAGGCTTGTTACATCGGATGTCGAGGTGGAAGTAAGCGACCTTGAGGATATCGAAGTGTTTGATGCATTCAAGGATCTTGAAGTGGAATTTAACGGTATGGCTCCAAACGCAAATGCCAGTATCTCCAAATATCCTTCGGACACAAATCTTGATTACAGCATAAGCAACAATACCGATTTAAGCAACGGGGATAAAGTTACCGTTACGGCAAGTTATTGGGGCGGTGAAGACGAGTATGCCAAGGAATATAAAAGGATACCCGAAAGCACCACTAAGGAGTTTACGGTTGAAGGCCTGGATGAATATGTGACCGATGTGTCATCAATAAAAGCGGAAGATCTTAATCCCCTGTCGAGCATATGCAGGGATAAGATAGTAAGTGAAGTGGCCGATCAGAGACAGGATTTTCTTTCGGTTGATTCTATAAACTTTGACAGTGCTTACCTGCTTACAGCCAAGAATAAAAACAACTCGTACAAAAATAAGATAGTCATGATATTTAAAGTGACTCTTAAGTGTTCTTCTTCCAAACACGGTACGGAATATTACAGTTATTTCACGAATTTTGCGTTTAAAAACGCAGTCAGGACCGGAAACGGTGATATAATCGTGGATGACAGTTACCCGGATACCGCTTATGACAGTGTAAACTTTGAATATGATGCCGATAACAGGGGCTGGGGTCAAAGCTTCTGGTTAAAGGGATACGAGAATTACGACCGTATGTTTAACGATGCCTTTACCAGAAATGTGGATGAATTCAAATATGAGCAGATAGACGTGCCTTCAGAAGCAGGTTCGGGCGGGGGCTCGGTTTCAAAATCGGATTTTTTTGATGAGCCGGATGATGAGTCTTCAGAAGGCACCGGTGATTATATTTTCCCGACAAGTTCGATAGATGCGCTTACAAAGAGCGACCTTGAGGGACTTACCGCAGATGAGTGCAGGTACGCAAGGAATGAGATATATGCCCGTCACGGAAGGATGTTTGATGACGAAGAACTTCAGGCATACTTCAACGCCAAGGACTGGTATGTCGGTACCGTCAAGCCAAAGGATTTTAAAGAATCAGTACTCAGTCAGGTTGAAAAAGATAATATTAATCTGATAACCGATTATGAAAAGAAACAGGGTTACAGATAAAAGATCAAAGGAGAGAAAAAATGAACGAAGCAAAGGCTAAGAGTATTTTAAAGATTGTAAGCATGGCACTGGTCCTTCTGTCACTGCTCATGATGTTTCGGGGCGCCATGACGGTAAAGGACAGGGATGAGCGCAAGGATCTTAAGAGTGCGGTCAAGTCGGCACTTAAGAGTATAAATAATTACAAAGATGATATAGACGACCTGCAGGACGCGCTTGATAATTATGATATCGATATAAGCGCCAAAAAACTGTTTAAGCAGGCTAAGAAGGTGTTGAATGTATTTAAGGATGCCAAGGTATCTACAAGTGAAGTGGCATCATGTGCTCCGAGCCTTATAAGCCTTGCGGGAGAGATCGAGGATAACAGGGCAGTGGCAAGCCTTATGGGATTAAGCGGCATGAGCGATATCATCGATACGATAGGAGATGCCAAGGCGGGCCTTATAGTCTTTATGGTACTGTTTTACTTAACACTTGCATCGGGAATACTGGCGATAGTGCTTCATTTTATTGACAGCAAGCTTCCCGGTGTTGCGATAACGATATTTAATTTCATATGGCTTGTAATATGGGGCGTTGCGGTGCATAAGATAAATGTTTATGCGGATGAGGAACTTGATGTTGAGAAACTTGTCAAACTCACGGGCGCTCCCGTGTGGGCCTTCATTTTTGCGGCGCTGGCAATGGCGATATGGATGTTCAGGGATACGATCGCGGGAATGCTTTCAGGAGGTGCGGTACCGGCAGGTACATTTAATGCATCCAATGCCGGGATGTCCGCACCTGTAAGGCCGGCAGCACCGGCGATAACCTGCCCGGTTTGCGGAAATACACTTAACGAAGGAGCGATGTTCTGTCCCGAGTGCGGAAACAAGTATGAACCGCCTGCACCTGCACCGGCACCTGCACCGGCCCCTGTTCCCACACCGCCGGCAGATGTTTTCTGTACCGCATGCGGAGCCAGGATCGGCGCTGATACGGTATTCTGTCCAAACTGTGGGACAAAGCAGCAGTAAGGATCATCATACAGTTCAAGGAGGTTAAGATATGGCCGGTTTTATGGATAGCGTAAACAGGGGCTTTGCGACATTCAATGTCAAGACATCTAATTTCATGGAAGCCTCGAAGTTAAGGGCGGCAATAACCAATAAGGAAACGGAGATAGCCGATATCATGAGATATATCGGTGAGACCGTATACTTAAACCGCAGCACGTTTTCAACATCAATGGTGGATCAGCAGCTTAACGATATTAAGGTGAAGTATGACGAGATCGAGGATCTTAAGCGGCAGATGAGCGAACTTGAGGCGACCGAGAAAAATATCATCGGGAGTGCGTCTGCAAGTGCCGAGGCCAAGGTATTCTGTCAGCAGTGCGGCGCGCCGAACAAGCCCGGCGGCAAGTTCTGCGAAAAGTGCGGGTCTCAGCTGGTTTATTGATCGTGACATATTATACTTATATCGTAAAATGCAGTGATGATTCTTTATATACCGGATATACCAACGACCTTGAAAAGCGCATCGATGCCCATAATGCGGGCAAGGGTGCAAAGTATACAAGGTGCAGGCTGCCCGTAGAGCTCGTGTACAGTGAGGAGCATGCATCGAAGGAAGAGGCAATGAGCCGTGAATGGCATATAAAGAGGCTTACACGGAAGGAAAAAGAAAAGCTTATAACAAGGAGCAACATATGAAAGGTTACAGGGAAATGACGAAGGAGGAGCTGCTTGAACTTAAAGCAGAGCTCGAAAAGCAATATAAGGAGGAGGAGGCTAAGGGCCTTAAGCTTAATATGGCGCGCGGCAAGCCGGGGCTGTCGCAGCTTGAGATCGCCATGCCCATGCTGGATGTGATGAACAGTCACTCAGATATGCATACCATACTCGGTACCGATACGCGTAATTACGGCGATCTTGACGGTATAGGCGAGTGCAGGCGCCTGCTTGCGGCCATGATGCAGGTTGAGAAGGACAACGTTATAGTCGGCGGCAATTCAAGCCTTAACCTTATGTATGATATGGTAGCCAGGTCTTACTGCTTCGGTGTGCGAGGAGGTACTCCGTGGTGTAAGCTGGATGAGGTTAAGTTTTTATGCCCTGTTCCCGGGTATGACAGGCATTTTAAGATAACCGAGCAGTTCGGTATCAAGATGATCAACATACCTTTATCAGCGACAGGACCTGATATGGATCTTGTTGAGGAGTATGTCAATAACGATCCTTCGGTTAAGGGTATCTGGTGCGTTCCGAAGTATTCAAATCCCACCGGTATCTCATATTCTGATGAGACGGTAATGAGGTTTGCAAACCTTAAGCCTGCAGCTGATGATTTCAGGATATACTGGGACAATGCTTACTGTGTACATCACCTGTATGAGGATGACAGGGATGAGATATTAAATATCCTTGACGAATGCAAAAAAGCGGGAAATCCCGACATGGTATTTATCTTTGCATCTACATCAAAGATAAGCTTCCCGGGATCGGGTGTTTCGGCCGTTGCGTCTTCTATAGACAACGTTGCGTGGATACTTAAGATGATGGGAGTACAGACCATAGGTCACGATAAGATAAACCAGCTCCGCCATGTAAGGTTCTTTAAGGACATTGACGGGCTGATGGCTCATATGAAGAAGCACGGAGATCTTTTGCGCCCCAAGTTTGAGGCGGTTACCGATACGCTTGAAAAGGAGCTTTCGGGACTTGGGATCGGAAGCTGGGTTAAGCCCAAGGGCGGATATTTTATCTCGTTTGATTCTCTTCCCGGCTGCGCCAAGTCGATCGTGGCAAAATGCAAGGCATTGGGCGTTGTTTTGACAGGCGCGGGTGCAACTTATCCATACGGAAACGATCCGCTTGATTCAAACATCCGTATAGCGCCTACCTTTCCAAGTACCGAGGAGATGAAGGACGCCGCGAGGGTGTTTGTACTGTGCGTTAAGCTTGCGAGTGTGGAGAAACTCCTGGAGGATTGATCGTCAATATGATAAAGAAATAGCCGCCCTTCCCGGAAGCCGGCGGCTATTTTTGAAATTAAAGCATAAGATTATAAATATGTATCAGGAAAGAAGGTAATAATATATGACCAAGATTGACATTGTATCAGGATTTCTCGGGGCGGGAAAAACAACGCTCATAAAGAAACTTCTTAAGGAAGCACTGGGCGGCGAGCAGGTAGTGCTCATTGAGAATGAGTTCGGAGAGATCGGTATAGACGGAGGTTTCCTTAAGGAAGCCGGTATCGAGATAACGGAGATGAATTCAGGATGTATTTGCTGCTCACTGGTCGGTGACTTTGGTACCGCGCTTAAAGAAGTGCTTGATAAGTTTCATCCGGACCGCATTCTTATCGAACCTTCGGGCGTAGGTAAATTATCGGATGTAATGAGGGCTGTCGAAGGAGCAACAGGCAGCGAAGGAGTACATCTTAATTCGGCTGTAGCTGTCGTAGACGCAAAGAAGTGCAAACCCTATTTAAAAAACTTCGGGGAGTTCTTTGAGAATCAGATCGAGCATGCGGGTACCATCCTTTTAAGCCGTACGGGCGATATGAGTGATGAGAAGATAAATGCTACGGTTGCGCTTATCCGCGAGCATAATGACAGGGCAACAATAGTCACAACGCCTTGGGACAGGCTTGAAGGAACAAAGATCCTTGAGACGATCGAGGATGCGAAGGACCTCGAGGCCGAGCTTATGAAGGAAGTCATGGAGGCTCACGAGGAAGAACATCACCACCACCATCATGACCACGATGAGCATCACCATCAT
>JAFZOS010000097.1 GCA_017550535.1 Lachnospiraceae bacterium | reverse complement strand
GCGGTATCATACAGCACTTCAGCCGAAAGGGAATTTGTCTGGAAGAACGAAAACGGAGATATCTTAAACTTAAGCCCAAGCAGTTGCTCATAAAAATGATCCGTCCCGTACAATATGTCCGTTTTATCGTTCATAATAGTATCGGACAGGGAATCATTAACGGTATGAAGTATTCCGGCAAAACGACCCTTAAGATGGCCATTTCGTTCAATAGTTAACATAACTTCTTTCCAGTCATCTATAAGGGATACTTCCGTGCATATAGTCGGTGCAGGCTCTTTAGAAGTGGTCACAAGATCTATGAGTATCTCCCCGGTTTTTACCGCCTTACGTATGAGCAGGTGCCTTAAATACCCCTCGTGTGTGAGTTTGTGGTAATAAGGAGTATCCTTTCCCCTGAAATAGCTAAGGGTCTCGCTCAGTATTATGCGATAATCATCATCTACTATCTTACAGTCCTTAACTGACAGGATATCATAGAAGCTTCCTCGTTTATGTAAACCAAGCTCGAGTTCGCCCCCCTTTGTAGAATCACCAAATGAAAACTCCATCTTATTCCTGTATCCGTACTGCACCGGGCTTCCCTTGATGCCCTCAAAGATATCATCAAGATCAGGAACTACCGGCCTAAGCAATGACCTTACCTGTCCTTCCTTTAACTTAAGCTGCTCATCATACGGAAGGTTTTGATATGTGCATCCGCCGCAAATACCAAAATGCCGGCAGGCCGGATCTGTTTCCTCGGGTGATCTTTCCAGTACTTTAACAAGACGGCCTTCACATCTGCCACCCTTTTTCTTATTAACGATGAATGAAACCCGCTGACCCGGCAATACATTTTTCACGATACAGGTTTCACTGCCGTCTTCATTTACGGTATTACCGTTACCGTCTTTATAAGGATCGGCCTTTACCACGCCTTTGTTGGGGAATTTTATGTCAACCACAATTCCTGTGTATGTCTGGGATTTTTTCATATACGCCTCAATGGGAAGCCTATGTTGACTTCGAATATATTTATATATTAAACTTTTCGTTATGGATGCAAAACAAACAGGTAAAGCAAAACAAAAGGACGGGCGATTCTGCCTTATAGATGCATACCGCGGGATCACGATGATAAGCATGGTGCTGTATCATGCCTGTTATGATTATTTTTCGGCATTCGGGAAAAACCCTCAGTGGATCGCAGGCAGAGGTGCTTTCCTGTGGCAGCAGTCCATATGCATATCGTTCATCCTTGTGTCCGGCATGGTATGGTCCTTCGGCCGCAGGCATGCCCTTAAACGAGGCATCATCCTTTTAGCGCTCGGAACAGCGATCACACTCGTTACCGCAACATTTATGCCAAGCCAGGCGATATATTACGGCGTTCTCACGTTTATGGGAGCTGCAACCCTTTTCATGATACCACTGGACAGATTAATGAATAATCAAAAATCCGGTAAGGACAACCCTGTCCCTACCGAACTGATCCACATCCTTATCTGTTTTATCCTGTTTATACTTACAAAGCACCTGGCAAGCGGCTATATAGGAACAAGATATCATAAACTGATATCATTGCCCGATACGCTTTACAGATACCGTGCACTTGCTCCGCTTGGCCTGCCGGATCACGGTTTTTCCTCGGGTGATTACTTCCCGCTGATACCGTGGATATTTATGTACCTTATCGGTTACCACCTGGGAAAGATAATCCTTACGGATAAAAACACGCTCCTAAAGCGCAGCATACCCGTGCTTACGAAACTCGGTACAAAAAGCCTGTTGGTTTACATAATACACCAACCTGTATGCTATGCGCTTCTTTGGCTCATGTGCCGTTAACTCCTTATTAAATCAGGTCAGTCTTCCTCATTCTCGAAGAAATCATCATCAAAATCATCATCGAATTCATCTTCATAATCATCATCAAAATCATCAAGATAATCCGGTGTGAAATAACAGTACAACCCGTAGATGATGGCGGCGATAGCAACAGCCGCAACCAATACCGTACATACGATGAGTACGACGTTGGTCTTTTTCTCCTCCTCTTTTATCTTAAGGATTTCATTCATCATAGTATCCATACCCCAACCTCCGTTAAATACTATTAAGTATTATACTATATTAATCGGTATGTAACAAGCTCAAAATCCTGCGGATATAGCCATGTTTACATACCTGCCTTCTTGAGCTTGGCAAATCCCGCAAACATCTTTTTGATGCCGTAGCCCTTAAAATCCACGGTGACCTCGTAATCCCTTGTCCCCTTTTCGATCTTCATAACGACACCTTCGCCGAACTTTACATGCCTTACGGTATCGCCTACATCATAATCAAGGCTTCCCGATCCGCCTATCTCTTTTCCGGTCATTATCGATGCGCCGGCCATGGCCTTACTTGCGGAGGCAATGAACGGCTTTGCCTGCGCATTCCTTTCATGCAGGGGCATCGCATACGGCTTGGGCTTTACGGGTACGGTCCCGTCATTTAAACGCACACGGTTTCCGGGTACCTTAAGATCCAATAGCTGCGGAGGTATCTCCTTAACAAAACGCGACGGCGCATTATACTGTGTTTCACCCCGTACCATCCTCTGCCTGGCGCAGGTTATGGTAAGCTCCTCCATCGCCCTTGTGATACCGACGTAACACAGCCGCCTCTCCTCTTCGAGTTCCGAAGGATCATCGCTTGTTATGTTCATATAACTCGGGAACAGTCCCTCCTCAAGTCCGGTAAGAAAAACATGCGGGAACTCAAGTCCCTTTGCACTGTGCAGGGTCATAAGGAGCACCTTGTTGCTGTCCGTGTTAATGTTATCTATATCCGCGACCAGAGCAACTTCCTCAAGGAAGCCGGACAGCGTGGGCTCATCCTCCTGCTCTTCCTCATAGGCTACCACTTTATTTATAAATTCGTCGATGTTTTCGATGCGTGATTCTTCATCCTCCTTATCATCCGACTCCATGTTTTCGATGTATGCGGTAGTATCGAGGATATCCTTTACAAGTTCCTCAAGCGTTATATACGGGAGCTTGCTGCGAAATACCTGTATCATGTCAACGAAGGGCTTAAGCTTTAATGCGCTCCTACCCATACCCGGTATATCCTCCGCCTGTTTTAACGCATCATAAAAAGTCATATCGTTTTCACTTGCGTAATCCTGGACCTTATTTATCGTAGTCGCACCGATTCCTCGTCTCGGAACATTGATTATGCGCTTTACCGCTATGTCATCCCTTGCATTGTCGATCGTTTTAAGGTAGGCAAGGATATCCTTTATCTCACGCCGCGCATAAAAGTTCACTCCTCCGACCACATCGTAAGGGATGCCCGCAAATATCAGTTTTTCCTCAAGGAGACGTGCCTGTGCATTGGTACGATACAGAACCGCGCAGTCCCTGTAATCATACTTGCAGTCGCGCTTTCCGGCAGCTATCGTATCGGCTACGTATTCAGCCTCCTCATAGGCAGAATCACACTGCTTAAAATGTATCAGACTGCCGTCACCCTTATCGGTCCACAGCGCCTTGTCCTTCCTGCCCGCATTGTTCTTTATCACCGAATTGGCCGCATCGAGTATGTGCTGCGTCGAGCGGTAATTCTGCTCAAGCTTTACAACCTTCGCATCCTTGTAAACCTTTTCAAAATCCAGTATGTTCCGGATGTTCGCGCCCCTGAACTTATATATCGACTGGTCATCGTCGCCGACCACGCAGATATTGCGGTATTTTGAAGCCAGGAGCCTTATGAATTCAAACTGAACGGTATTGGTATCCTGATACTCATCGACCATTATGTACTTAATCCGTTCCTGATAAGAATCAAGTATCTCGGGCCATGCAGTAAACAGATCCACGGTTTTAAGGAGAAGGTCGTCAAAATCAAGCGCATTACATTTCTTAAGCTCCTTCTCGTATTCGGCATATACCTTTGCAACCTGTGATCCTCCAAAGCTTCCTGCCTCATCAAGCGCATAATCGGCAGCCGATATCATCTCCTCTTTTGCATGAGATATTGCAGATAAAAACGCACGCTCCGGCATCTGTTTTGTATCGATCTTAAGCCGCTTGCAGACAGCCTTCATAACAGCCTTGGTATCGTCTGTATCGTATATCGTAAAGTTTGTATCATATCCTATCTTGTCGATATACCGCCTTAAGATCCGTACACAGGTGCTGTGAAAGGTCGCCACCCATATGCTCTCGGAGCCGAAGCCCACAAGATCATCGACCCTTGAGCGCATCTCGCCCGCCGCCTTATTGGTAAAGGTGATGGCCAAGATGTTCCAGGGATTCACGCCGCATTCATCGATCATGTATGCAATACGGTTGGTTATGACCCTAGTCTTACCGGAACCCGCTCCCGCTAATATAAGAAGCGGTCCTTCGGTATGAAGAGCCGCCTCCTTCTGTTTATCATTTAACATATCTATAACTTTGCTCATATCATGCTCCGTCCTTACCCTTAAGCCGCTCAAACAGCATATCGTATCCGCCGTTTCCGTAATTTAGCGAGCGGTTAACGCGGCTTATCGTTGCGGTTGATGCTCCCGTCTTCTCGGCGATCTCAAGATATGTCTTTTTATCCCTTAGCATGGCGGCAACTTCAAACCGCTGGGACAGTGACATTATCTCATTTATCGTGCAGATATCCTCAAAAAAGATATAGCATTCTTCCTTATCGCGAAGCTTAAGGATAGCATCAAGAAGATAATCCACCGCTTCGGTCCTTATCTTGGGATTCATAAGGTTTGTTCCTCCTAGGAAGTAATTCCCAGCCGTGTGAAGAGCTTATCAAGGGACGGTGCATCAAGTATGAGGAGCATATGGCTGGTCATCTTCTCCTCACCCATTATGAACTGCTCATCGATAACAAGTATCTTATCTCCGACCGAGGCACATTCATCAAACGGTATCTTAAGGATATCGCCGACAGTGCTCACATGATACTGCGGAGTCATGATGTCCACCTTCATGCCCGACAGAGAAGCAAGTGCATTGGCATATGCGCCCGATGTGATATTACCCATTTCGGATAATACGGAAAGATCCATATCCCCAAGATCGGCAAGCGTTGCAAGCTCCTTGGGATAGAATGTATTGATTATCTTCTCGGCAAACGGCTTCTTTACGATGTGCATCATCATGCCGGTAAGGTCCTCCTTGACACCTATCTTGATGCCAAGTACCTCGCTTTCCTCCCCGCCAAGGAATTCCTTGACAGAATCAAGATCGAGCAGCCGTACGCTCGGAACCGACATATCAACAAATGTATTAAGGAGCATGGCAAGTGCGGTACAGGCATTACCTGAGCCTATGTTGCCTATTTCCTTAAGCACATCTATCTGCATATCGCTGTAGCCATCGTAAGTACCCATTAGTGCTTCCTCTTTCGCAAAATATATACTTTAGTGTATCACAGTTTTGACCTTCAAGCAATGCCCTGCATAACAACAGAACACGTTAATCGGCATGATCCTTAAGCACGCCCAGATACCACCTGCAGGCCTCGTTAAGGTCCTCATCCGTAAAATCCGTGATCTTTTCACATTCAGGCACAAATGATGCGCTGCTCTCATCGCGGTTTGCTATATTCCACATGATGTAGCTTACATCATATTTGTCTGCAAGCGCTATCCATGCCTCTGCCTGTTCAAAATTATTGGCAAGGTCGCCTCCCGCATCGCAGCAGCCGAACTCGGAAATGAACAGCGGAAGTCCCTGTTTTGCCGCGGCTTCAAATTTATTCCTCAGTTCATCGCGATGCGTGTCCGCATAAAAGTGAAGTACATACATAAGATTATTATCGATCGTTATCGGATCCCCGGCAGGCATGTCCACATCCTGTGACCATGTCGGTGTACCGCACAATATTACTGCGTATTCATCATACTTCCTGATTACGGGGATTATCTCTTCTGCGTATTTTTTAATATCCTGCCATGTACAGTTAACGTTCGGCTCATTGCATATCTCATAAAAAACATTACCGTATGCGTGGTATTTTGAAGCCATCAGATCAAAAAACCTGACAGCCTCATCCTTATGCATGAGCGGATTTGAGTCTGACAGTATATGCCAGTCGATGATAACATACAGTCCGACCTCGGTGGCTGCCTTTACGCCGCGGTCGATGATCTCGATCAGCTGATTCTTATTATCCTCATCGCCCACGCAGTAACCGTTATGTTCCGCGGTATACATCGCAAGCCTCACAACATCTACATGCCATTTTTCACTCATGAACTCAAAGAAATCCCTGTTAACGTACTGCGGATACCATGAGAGACCGTGAGTTGAATATCCGTGCAGAGTCACGATCGTACCGTTCCTGTCAACGAGCTTACCTTTTGCGTTTACATGGAGCGCACCGTATTTGTCATATTTTGTCATTTTGCACCTCACCTGATCATTGAATAAAAATCGATCGCATTTATACAAACAGAGTAACTATCGGGATGGTTATCACCGAAAGAACGGTAGAGAGCACTATCCCGTCGGATATAGTGCGGGCCTTAAGTCCATGCTGCGTGGCAAGGATGAGCGGCATATTGCCCGCAGGTACAGCAAGCATCAGCGCCGCCGTGCATATGATCATATTATCGTTTATGAACAGCTTTAACAGCACTACAAGGAGTACAGGTATGGCAATGAGCCTTATAAGCGAGAAGATCATAAGCCGCACATCGGTCACAACCTGTTTCACGGACATCCTCGCTACAGCTGCTCCAAGTATCATCATTGAAAGGAATGTCGTTGATCGACCCGCGTAGTCAATGGTTGACATAATTATTCCGGGCAGCGATGCGCCGGCGACATACAGGATAAGTGCTGCTATAACTGACACGGTACCTGTATTAATAAAGCGGCGCAGCGTTATAAGAACCGTATTCCCGCTGCCTTCATCAATTCCCGCTGCAGTACGTATCTTGCTCATTCCCACGGTATAGATAAGAAGTGAAAAGATCAGGTTGTGAAAGCATACATAGACAAGTGAATCCGGCCCCAGCACTGCATTCGTGAGCGGTATCCCGATAAATCCTATATTACCGAAAACGCAAAGCATCCAGTAGCCGTATCTTTCAGCTTTCTCAACCTTTAAGAGCCGCGGCAGGATTTCTGCCATGATCATAAGAAAGGCATTTGCGGCAACAGCGGAGAGCATGCCGAGGAGCAGCAGCCTCCCGCTTACGCGCTCGCCCGAACTTAACATTGAATGCACCATAAGGCAGGGGTTGGTAAAGTTTATGATAAGCGCCGATATCCCCTTTGTTACCTCATCATTTATGATGGACTTCCTGTATGAATAAAAGCCAAGTGCTATAAGAAGCACTATCATTATCATCTGTTCCGCAACTACAGTAATGCTCATTAGTATTCCTTAAGTCTTTTGATCTATTTACTTATCCCGATACTGTATTATACAACAATTATCCCCCGCCCGCACCTGCAATCGCTTATTTTATAATAATTCCGCGATCTCATATATGAGCTTTTCGGACTTTTCCCAGCCGAGGCAGGGATCGGTTATGGATTTTCCATAGCATCCGCCGCCGGGTTCCTGCGCGCCGTCTTCCAGATAGCTTTCTATCATGAAGCCCTTAAGTATCTTTGCGATACGCTCATCATGTCTTGCCGAATGAAGCACTTCCTTGACTATCCTCCGCTGCTCAAAAGGATTTTTATTTGAATTGCAATGGTTCGTGTCAACGATAAGACCGGGATTTTGAAGCTGCATTTCATCATATACATCACATAATCTCACGAGATCCTCGTAGTGATAATTTGGCTTCATCGAACCGTGCTGGTCTGTGTATCCGCGCAATATGGCATGCGTATGTCTGTTGCCGTCAGAGTGCACCTGCCATCCCCGATATATGAAGGTATGACCGTTCTGGGCCGCACTGATCGCATTCATCATAACGCGATAGTCACCGGATGTGGGATTCTTCATGCCGACCGGAACGCTTATCCCGCTCGATGTAAGCCTGTGCTGCTGGTCCTCAACCGAGCGCGCACCGACCGCGACATAAATGAGCAGATCATCAAGATATGCATAGTTTTCCGTGTACAGCATTTCGTCCGCGCACGCAAAACCCGTCTCCATAACGGCCCGCATGTGCATGTGCCTCGTGGCTTCAATGCCTTTGAAAAGGTTAGGCTTTTCTGTTGGGTCGGGCTGATGGAGCATCCCCTTGTAACCTTCCGCCGTCGTTCGCGGCTTGTTCGTGTATATCCTCGGAACGATCAATATCTTATCCTTTACCTTTTCCTGTACGGGAACAAGCCTGCTTATATATTCCATTACGGAATCCTCATTGTCAGCCGAACACGGGCCGATTATAAGGAGCAGGCGGTCGCGCCTTCCCTCAAATATGGATATGAGTTCTGCCTTCCTTTGCTGGATCGTCTCATTCATTTTTGCCGTGAGCGGATACATCTCCTTAAGCTCCGCCGGTATTGCAAGCTGCCTTTCATACATCATTCCCATTGTCTTTTCCTCCCTGTTATCACCTGTTATCTGTAAAAGTGCTTTCATCTATACGAGATACAACGACAAACCGTGTCTTGTTATCATCTCTTTCATTTATGTGTTCATCCAAAACCTTAAGGCCGTATATGGCGGCCACCTCAAGGCTTGCTATGGCGGCGACCGAAAGGTTCTGCATCCTTGTTACCTCTCTTGCCGCCATTGCCGTGTTGACGGACTCGATAACTTCATATCCGTGTTCCTTTATATAGCCGTCGCACTGCTCAAGCGCCTTTATATGGCTTATGACCTTTTTGATATCGCCAATCCTGCTCCCGCGCACCCCAAGGAGATTCTGTACTATGGGGAGCGTGTACTCACTGTCTATGCGGAGCTTTCCTTCCGCAATTATTTCCGCTGTTTCCTTTACGGGGCCGGCATAGCTGTTCTCCACCGGCAGGACGGCTGCGTCACACTCACCCTTTAACACTGCTTCATATACTTCCCTGAAACCCGGGTGCGGAACGTGTATATCATCCGGAAACAGTTTTCTTGCGACAACATGCGCAAACGCTCCTTCTATTCCGCTGTATGCGATCTTTTTCATATATGTCCCACCTTCCTGCGTGTGCTAAGGAACATCTGCTGTACTAAGCTCGAAAACACCTCGCTAAGTACACAGATGTGGTTCGCACTAAATTCGAAAAAACCTCATTAAGTGCTCTACACAAAAAAGGCGGCCAGCTTTTTTACTGACCGCCTGCAAGTTCGATTCATGACTTTCAAACATCACAAATCACCCTTACATCGGTCCGACATAAAGGCGAAGGTAAAAAATGATGTTGTTGAAAGTATTGTCCTGTTCATGATAACTCCAAATCCTTTTTTGACAGAATAAACGTTTTATGCGCCGCTGTCAACACTTTTCTTTACAGAAGAGTCAGCAGGGCATATCAATTGGTTTGTGATCATTCATAAACAGCATCGATAAACAGACATACTATGCGAAGTCCTATGGCGTCCTTAATATCCACTGTATTTATTTCACGTCCTTTCCGTTACATGGGCGGTTCATTTAATCCCTGACCTCCTCCGGGTCCGGGCTGTCCTCCCATATCATTTTTACGGTTGTCTTCGGGTCTGCCGTTGTATACAGGTCTGCCGTTATCCATGGGCGGCGCATTGTCCGTCTGCCTGTCATTGTTTTCCGGCGGCATGCTATCCATCCTGTTACCATTCTCAGGCATCCTGTTATCATTTTCCGGCGGCCTGTCAATTATCGATCCGTTATCCTGCCCTTCCTCATAACCGTTATCATCCGGGATCTCACGTCCGGGCCTGCCTGTATTTCTATTATCTCCGGGGTTCATATCGTCTATGTTATGTAAACCATCGTCCAGATCAAGCGTTGAGCTGTCATCCTTCTCGGAACCGGGTGCGGGCGGACCGGATGTATCATCGAACTGTTCCATATTTTCTTCACGCTGCGGTTTTCTCTCGCCCCGTTGTATCCTGTCATATTCCCCCATTATATCCTTTACGCTTCTTTTGTTCCATTCATCACGGTCAAACCCTTCGTCATATACACTTCCGAGGCGATCGATCATCATCTTCTTTCCTGCAGAAACGCCCTGCCTGTGTGCCTCCTCGATGTCATCATCCGAAACCTTTGATGCTATTGAATTTACATTCTCATGGACGGCTACTTTTTTATCCAGTTTATCAACCAGTTCATCCGTATGCTTCTCCTGTTTTGTGTTTGCCGTAACGACTACATAGTTGCCGTCCTCATCAGTAAAATAACCCTCTGCTTCGATCTGCTCGATCGTCTCTTCAACCGCCGTTTCTATATTTTTATTTAAAAGTTTTTTTACGTCAATATCCGCAATTATATCATTACCGTCATCATTAACACCGCTTACATCAAGTACTCTGTCAAACATGTTTATAGTGTACTCTACGGAAGGATTCACATCGAGGCTGACTGTACCGTATGGTTTCATATATGCATATGATCCGCCTCCGATTATAATGAGCAGTGCGGCAGCTGCAGCTATTGCAGGCATAAATCTGCTTATCTTCCCTGCAAACAATACGGTTTTCTCCGCTTTATCATATATCATGATCTCCTGGCCTATATCATAGCTTCGATCACTGACCCCTATGATGTCACCGGCTTTTGTCATAACGGTAGCTTCGCCGTCTGTTATATCCAAAACCACTGCCTTCATTATCCCGATCCCTCCTTTTCGCTGTGTTTTATATATTGCAGATAATCCGCCAGCAGGGGATATTCCCCGTTTAAGATAACGACAGCCATTATTATGTACCGCCGGTATCTGTCAAGCAGCTTCTTATTTACTCCTGCTGCCTTTGTTATCTCCTTTATCGGTATCCTGCCGTCAGCGATCACTGCATCAAGTATATCGTTATTGTCCAATATATATGTTATCGCCTTAGCGCATTCTGTTTTTGTCTTTCCCGCCTTTGGCGAACTGTCTTTAAGATCACGGAATGAAAACCCGTATTTCTTAAGCCGCCCGTCAACTTCAAGTATCTCATCCTTAAGGTTCCCGCTCCTTAAAAGCTGTTCGCTTACCATAGCGCTGTCTCTTGAAACCGCTTTCAGCACATCTGTGTTTTCCTCATGATCGCCTTCTCCCGAAAGCATATCATAACTTACCGGAATCTCGGATGCGTATTTCTTTTCCGACCTGTAATGGTCTATGAGCGCTCTTTTTATTAGCACACCCGAGTAAGGGGCAAAATCACCCTTATCTGAGGAATAGGTATCTATCGCTTTATTAAATGCGAGCAGCGCAACAGACCATTCATCATCACTTCTTGTTATGTACTTACCGCATGACACGGAAGCGATCTTCAGAATGGTCTGTTCGTTGTCTTTTATGAATATTTCACGTTCTCCGGCATCAGACTTCGCGGCCGTTGCTTTTTCGTTCATATTCATATTATATCATGTTTATCTTGAAAATAGTGACTTAAGCCAGTTGCCGAATTTAACGAATATATTATCCGACTTTACTTCTCTCCCGCCTTCAGAGGAAGCATTCTGCTGCATTCCAGGTCTCCCCGGCGCTGTATTAGCACCTTCGGCTTCTGAAGTTTTTTCCTGACTTTGATCCAAACTTTCTTTATTCCTCTGCCGTTTTTCTCCTTCTTCGCTTTCGTTACTACCTTTGCCGTTTTCACATTCTTCACCTTCAGGTAATTCCGGACGTGTGTCTATCCCGGCTTCCTCAAGCGCGGTACAGAGTGCTTTCATAGCTTCCATTTCAGCTTTTCTGTAAGTTTCGATATCATCCGACTCTTCCTCGATCGCATTATCAAGTGCTGTTTTTGCTGCCTCGTAATCACTTAAAAGAGCCTCAATATCTGCTTTCACATCTTCGTCTTCAAGCGTTTCTATCGATGTTTTTATATCATCGGTATTTATCCCCTTAAAATCCTTTCCGGCTTTCATCCGGCCACCTCTGCCGCCTTTTCCGTTTGACATTTCGGGTCTTTCTTCTGATGATTCTTCACCTTCGGGCAGCTCAGGCATTTCAGGTATCTCGGGCCTTTCTCCCGTGAATTCTTCACCATCAGGCATTTCAGGCGGCTCGGGCCTTTCTCCCGTAAATTCTTCACCATCGGGCATTTCAGGCATCTCAGGCCTTTCCCCCGTGAATTCTTCACCGGGCACACCGCCGCCCTGCTGCATTTCCTGAGAAGGACCTCTTCCTCCGTTGCCTTCATTACCGCCCCGGCCTCCCGGCGCAGCCAGCACCGTAGCCGTCATCGCTATCGTTAATGCACCGGTTATTGCCAATGCTGCCGTCTTTTTTACCAGTTTCTTTTTGATCATATCCGTTTCCTCCTTGATCACCTTACTTATCATGTTG
Organism: Lachnospiraceae bacterium; assembly: GCA_017550535.1. GTDB lineage: Bacteria > Bacillota > Clostridia > Lachnospirales > Lachnospiraceae > UBA2868. Next base: position 46,190 of record JAFZOS010000097.1, on the reverse strand, counting down.
CATTTAATGAGCTCATTGAGGGTTACGGTATCCGTTTTTACCCTTCTGATATTTAATACGGATATGATTTTTTAAAAAATGGGGTTTTTAATAATGCGACGCAATTTCGCACTGTTAAGAATGAATCTAAAAGTCTCATCAACAGCTACCAATATGAATATTTCAATAATACCCATATGGAGCACCATGACCATGATCGTGCTGGATATTATGACAAACACAGTCCCTAACAGCTGGGTTTTAAGCATCCATGAAGGCTCACCGTATCCTTTGATACCGGAGCCGAAGATGATATTACCGCTCTTCGGGAACAGGTCTATGCCAACAACAAGAAGATATAACCCCGCTGCGGCCAGAACATTTTTGTCGGTAGTAAACAATCCGAGTATCTGCCTCGGGAAAATTATAAACAATATAAGATTAAAAACACCGATACCCCAGCTTAGAAGTGCGGATGAAAGCACGACGTCCCATACACCTTTAATACTCTTTTTACCTGTTTCATATCCCGAAAGAGTAAGCGTGGCCGTTCCTATTGATGAAACCATAACAACCGCTATGAGCTCTACCCCGAATACGATAGAATGTATTCCGGCAGCTTCTACCGAAACCTTATTAAGCATTGCTATAAGGTACAGGTTCCCTAGATTCCATGCAAAATCCTCGCACGCAGCCGGAGCACCATATCTGATCGTTTTGGCATACAGCCCAAATCCTGCCTTTATTATCCGGGCAAATGACGGGCGAAGCTTAAGATTTTTTTCATAAAGCACATATACAAGGACTATTGCATCCCCAAGCAATTCAGCGATCGTGGTTGCCAGGGCTGCTCCTTTTACTCCCATGGCAGGAAAACCAAAATGTCCAAATATCAGTACATAATCAAGTATTACATTCGCCACGGATCTAGACACCCCGTACCAAACCATTATCTGCGTTTTCTGGCTCACCTGAAGCATGCAGCTTACAGAAGCTCCTATGCCTGTCAGTACATAGATCGGTGCACAATAACGGGCATAGTCGATGCTCAAGCCGATGATACTCTCATCCACGCCCATAAGGTTAAACGCGACCTGAGGACATATAAGCCAGAAAAGGAATAAGATGACGCCAAGTACGTTATTGAATTTAAACAGTGATGCAAGTGTATCCTTCGCCTTTTCAATTTCATTTGCACCGTATGCCTGGCTCACAAGTATGGTCGCGCCTGTTGTAAGTGCAAAAATAGAGCTCATGGTTGTCCACATAGGTGTAGTGGCATTACCCACGGCGCTCATGCTCGTAAGTGACAGTCTCCCTATAAAGATGCGGTCTATCATCATCTGAAGCTGAGAGATAAGGTTAGACAGCATGATAGGGATAGCTATGACCAGTATCTTTTTTATGTATATTTTAATATTTTCTTTTTCGATTATCATTACTTAACTCTTCTGTGGACCATAGGGACGGGGTTTGTGGTCCATTTTTTATAATTCTTTTTCCGGATACGCTTTGGATTTAAGAGCTGTCAATTTAAAATGATGTTACACGGACTCAATTATTTATGAATTTCGCGTTTACATATTTAGTTGCTCTTGCTGCACCAAGCTTCTTTACTTCTCCGGCTCTTACCATTTCTCCAAGCACAGCCTCAACCGTTGTAGGACTCACATCAGGAAGGAATCCGCATATCTCTGATTTGGATATAGGCAAAACACTGTTAAGCACTGTTTGTTCAATCCTCTCCGATTTCTTCAGCTTTTTACCGTTAACAGTTGAAAATCTCTTATCCAATTCCTTATAACACTTGTAAAGTGTAGAAAGGAAATTTTTCATAAATTCTATATATGAGTTTTCATTTGTATGCCAGCCATGCGATGAATCCTGAAGTGAACTGTAATAAAAATCCCTTGAATTATTGATCTGTTCTTCAAACGACACATATTTTCCAATATTAAAACCGCTCTTATACATAAGCAGAAGCGTTAACAGTCTTGATACCCGTCCATTTCCATCTGCAAACGGATGGATGCATAAAAAATCCAGAATCACACAAGGAATAAGCAACAGTTTATTGATCCTTGAATTATCTCTTGCATCGATATATGCAAGGATCAATTGTTCCATAGCTTCCTGCGTTTGTGCTGCAGGTACAGGTGAAAACCTTACTTTTCTACGTCCATTTTCATCTATTTCGGCAATGATATTATCATCTGTTTTATATTGTCCTGCTCCGTCATAACCCGCGACTTCCGTCATAACCTCATGCATATGCAGGATCGTATGCTCGCTAACGACCATCTGATCATAGTATGCATGGATTTCATCTAAAGCATTTCTATATCCCGCTATCTCCATTTCAGTATGATTCAAAGGAGCACTGTTTCCCTCAACTATCTCCTTGATTCGGGCATCTGTTGTTACGATCCCCTCTATAGCATTAGAACCTTTAACAGATTGAATTCTTGCTATCTTTTCAAGTTCAGTATAGACTGTGATATTTTTATCTCTCCGCTCCTCCGATATCGCATTTAACGCAGATATTGTAGAGGTAAGATTCACAAGCTCTGCAGGTAATACTCCTTCATCCAAAAAGGAATAATCAAATTTATGCATAATAGCCCTCCCGGTATCTGCATATATAATAATAAAAAATATGCAGATAATCAATTATTATCTGCAATTACTCCTCCTTTGGGGACCGATATCCTACTTCAAAGCTTCCTTAAGCACCTTCAGGTTATCCTCCATAACCGATAAGTAGGTGGTTCCGTTTGTCACATCTTTGGACGTTGTCGACTGCATGGAATCCATTGTAAGTATCTTCTGATCCTTGTTAATGGTATTTTTAACGATGGTCTCGGCAATCTTGTGATCCGTACCCTCTATCGTCATCACGCATGATAACGACAGTTCATCAACCTTGCCCGCAAGGAATGTGATCGTCTCAAAGCTCGCTTCGGTTTCTGCCGAACAGCCGACAAAAGCCGCATAATAATTTAAGTCGTAATCATCCGTAAGATACCGAAACGGGAAACGGTCTCCGAATAAAAGCGTATTTACCGAAGCAGCCGATACCGCAGCCTTATACTCGTTATCAAGCGCATCAAGCTTATCCTTATATGCATCCGCATTCTTCTTATAAACGTCCGCATTTGCCGTATCAATCTTCTGCAAGGCATCCGAGATCGCACTTACGAGAACAGAGGAATTCTCAAGGGAAAGCCACACATGCTCGTCATATTCGGGACCCTCTTCTTCCTCTTCTCCGTCTTCCTCTTCTTCCTCGCCTTCCATACCTTCGACGATCTCTTCTTCCTTAACCTTTTCACCAAGCACATCTAAAAGGTTTATAGCCGTTATGTTCTTATTCTCAGCAGTCTTTAATGCATCCTCGACCCATCCGTCAGATTCACCTCCGACATAGATGAACAGATCGCATGTGGATATCTTCATGATATCTTCCGCAGTCGGCTGATAACTGTGAAGATCGACCCCGTTATCAAGGAGCATAGTGACTTCGGTTCCGGCCGGGTTATCACCAAGGATGTTCATGACCCAGTCATATTCGGGAAAAATGGTCGTGACTATACTCAACTTACCTGAATTATCGGCTGCGGCCTTAGTTTCCGTACCGCATGCACTCAGACAAGCCGCCATTAAAATGGCAGCAAATATTATCAATATATTTTTTTTCATAATAACCTCCGTAAAATGATCCTTAGCTGCAATAACCAAATCTGCCGGTCATCCGATTTAAAAACAGGTTCCAAGACAGTTGAATGCCATGTCGTACATCTCTCTCGCATCGGCGGTGTTCCTTAAATAATTGGGATTATCAGGCTCGTATCTTACATATTTTTCCACTTCCTCGATAAGGGCAAGGTAGCAGACAGCGAGTGCATATCTTATCTGAGTTTCTTCATTAAGGTCAATCTTCTCGTCTGCCATCCCATTGTAGATTTCAAGCTCCTTCAGCTTTTCCGAAAGAGGTGCCTTCTGACCCGAGCCTAGAGTTATGAAATCGGCAACAGGATCACCCCAAAAGCCGCGCTCGGGATCGATCCAGCAGATCTTTCCCGTCTTCGCATTGTATAGGACATTACTGTCCCAAAGATCAAAGTTTACCATTCTGCAGGGAACCGTCCGGAGCAGCCTTTCATTCTTATCAATGTATTTAATGAACTGTTCTCCGTCAGGCGTTTCATATCCTAAGTCCTTACAGTCCTTAACCAGACCGGCAGACATATTCCTGAGGGCCTCATACCATGAAGCCTTAAGTCCCGTTTGAATATATCCGAATCCGTCATTTGAGATCTTATGGATCTTTGCAAGCATGCCTATCTTCTGCTTTTGTACTTCCTCATATTCATCAGCGGAAAAATCAACTGCCCACAGCGGCTCACCCTCCATCATTTCCATTATAAAGCAGCTGCTTTTGATTATTGTTTTTGAAGGATCATAAACATACACACGTGGGCAGAGGATGTCTGTCTTATCATGCATCTGTTTGTACCAGAACACCTCTGACTCCATCATATTCTTTTCATAGCTTAAAACCCTCGAATCATCCGGAGGAGCGATCTTTAAAGCATAAGATATACCGTTATTGCAGCTTGCCTTATATGCTGCATTAAACTCTCCGTTTCCGAGAGGTGATATATCAAGCACACTTCCCACTTTATGGAAAGAAAACAGCTCCTTTATCTCTTCTTTTGATGCTTCATATTTTGTCTTACTTGTTACCATTCTTAGAAACCTCCCTGAATAATGACCCCAGGGGACGGGGTTTGTGGTCCATTTATATCTTATCACAAAAAAACAGACCCATCACGTACGGATTTGAGTCTGTTTTTCACAATTACATATAGGTTTGTATTTTATTTAACACAATGCCGGCATTAGCTTTGCAAAAAGGTTAGTCTCCTACCTTTTTGATGTAAAGCTCATGTGTACCGTCGCCGTTATCTATAAGCTTTAGAACCTCATGACCTTCTTCCTTAATGCTCCTCGGCACATTCTGCAAAGGTTCACCGTCATTTAAGTGGACCTGCAGTATCTGTCCGTCATCAAGCTCCTCGAGCGCGACCTTTGTCTTTACAAAGGTAACCGGGCAGTTCACATCGGTAATATCAACAGTATCATCAACATTAAAATCAAGTTCAGCCATTTTAAATCTCCTTTCTCAGTGATCTATACTATTACAAGTTCTTCCTTTCGTACCGTCTTTTCGCCGTTAATGCTCTCTATATGAAAAGCATTAAGAACAGGCTTCCCTTCCTCCATGAGCGAAAGGATCAGATAACTTGCCTTACTGTCATTTGCAAGCCTCTTATCTTCCTCTGACGGCCTTGACGGTGACTCGGGATGGGAATGCCAGTTGCCGAGCGGTTTGAGTCCGCATGCACGCATATCCTTTATTGCCGCAAGCTGCTCCTTTGGATCGATCGTGAAATGTTCATTTGTGTGGTCGATGTTTTCAAGTATATAAACCCTGCTTATCTCCCTTACACCGTCTTCCCGGTCTTCGCCCGCGATCAGCCCGCATGCTTCATCGGGACTCTCCTTAAGGGCATGCTCATATATCATGTCAAAATCGGTCTGTTTAATCGTAATACGCATTTGCTGCTCCATTCAGTGTTTAAGTTCACACTCCGCCTGTTCATAATCAACAAGCTCGGTTATGGTCGGGGTATCCGAGCATACCGCGCAGCCTTTGCCGCGAGGCGGAAGTTTTATCTTATGGAATTCCATCTTAAGAGCGTCATAAGTGAGGAGATATCCGACCAGCAGGTCACCTGCCCCGGTTATATACTTGACCGCTTCCATGGCCTGCAGTGAACCGATGACACCTCCCATTGCGCCAATGACGCCCGCCTGCTTACATGTAGGTACCGCATCCTTCGGCGGTGGATTTTTGAATATACATCTGTAGCAGGGACCTTCACCGGGGATTATCGTGGTAAGCTGTCCCTTGAACCTGATGATGCCGGCATGGGACAGCGGCTTTTTCGCCATAACGCATGCATCGTTTATAAGAAACTTGGCAGGAAAATTGTCCGTTCCGTCAAGTATGAAATCATAATCCTTTATAAGATCAAGGATATTTGAGCTGTTGACAAACTGATAATATGTATTGACAGTAACATCCGGATTGATCTGCCTCATCGTCTCGGCTGCGGACTCAACCTTCTTCTTTCCGATATCATCGGTGGTATGGATGACCTGCCTCTGCAGGTTTGAAAGATCCACCACATCCGCATCGGCTATACCTATGGTTCCAACGCCTGCTGCCGCAAGATACAATGCGGCGGGTGCGCCCAAACCTCCGGCACCGATTATAAGTACCTTTGCGTTAAGCAGCTTCTTCTGGCCCTTAACGCCGACTTCTTTTAATATTATGTGTCTGGAATAACGCTCCAGCTGTTCATTGGTAAAAGCCATTATCGTGCTCCTCCTCCCATGAAGTAAAGAAACTCAACCTCGTCTCCTTCTTTCAAAACATGGCAGTCAAAAACTTCTTTGTCGATGAATTCCTCATTTACCGACACCGTAACATATTCGGGTGTCTCGACATTCTCCTGCTCAATGAGTGCCGCAACGGTAAGCCCGTCCGCAACTTCCTTCTTTTCGCCTGCTACTGTGATCTTCATATTTTTTCCTCCTAAATTATGTAATACCACTCATCACTCTGCGTTAACTCTTCCTTCCTGCTTTCGTTTCCTCCGGTGCGGTAATACTCCATCTCAAGGTTCTTCATGCTGACTCTCGTATCAGCATCTATGGAACGGGTGATAAATGCGTTGCCTCCGATAACGGCATTCTCGCCGATCACGGTATCGCCGCCCAGGATCGAAGCCCCGGCATATATAGTAACGTTGTCGCATATGGTAGGATGCCGCTTCTTACCCGAAAGCTTCTGTCCTCCCCTTGTTGAAAGAGCACCTATGGTAACACCCTGATATATCTTTACATTCTTACCTATCACAGCCGTCTCACCTACAACGATGCCGGTACCGTGATCGATAAAGAAATATTTGTCTATTGTTGCCCCGGGATGTATGTCGATTCCCGTCTTGCTGTGCGCATATTCGGTCATAAGCCTCGGCAGAACGGGTACCTGCTCAAGATACAGCTCGTGTGCCAGCCTGTATACGGTTATCGCCATAAGCCCCGGATATGCAAGTATGATCTCCTCAAAACACCCCGCCGCGGGATCACCGTCATATGCAGCTATCAGATCCGTTTCGATATATTCACGGATCTTCGGTATCCTGTCAAAAAACGCCTTGCAGATACGGTAGCTTTCCTTCTTCCTCTGCGCATCAGTAAGCGTTCCCCTTTTACGGCAGTAATCAAGTGCGAGATATACCTGCTTGCTCAGATGATAAAATATGTCCTCTATTATCACTGCAAAGCTGTTCTTCGGGTTGTATATCTTATACGAACGGTCCCTGAAATATCCGGGATATATTATCCTGAATAGATTCTGGATAAGTTCATGGACCTCGTTTTTGTCCGGTTTATTGTATATATTTATCTCGTCAATGTTTTTTCCGCCTTCAAAATCAGCGAAAATCGTTTTGACTATATGATCGACTTCTTCTTCTCTGATTATCTCATTCACGGTATCTTTTCCCCTGTCATTTGCCCGCCGCGGAGCGTTAAAGCTCCGCGACAGATAAATGTCTGTTTATGCAAATGTTTTTAATACCTTTACCAGCGCGTCAATGTCATCAGGTGAATTGTAAAGCGCTATCGTCGGCCTTACGGTGCTCTCGTATCCGAAACGTCTGAGCACGGGTTGTGCGCAGTGATGTCCCGTACGCACCGCGATACCGTATGCATCAAGCCTTTTTCCGACTTCCTCATCGGAATAACCGTCAAGCTTAAACGCAAGAGCCGATGCTTTGTTGAGTGCTGTCCCGACCAAATGGATGCCCTTTACCGACTTCATTTCCTTAAGCGCGTACTGTAACAGCTCGTGTTCCCAGCGATATACGCAGGGCATGCCTATCTCGGAAAGATAGGTAAGCGCCGCGCCGAGTCCGACAGCGTCGGCTATGCTTCCCGTTCCCGCTTCGAATTTGTTCGGCGCGGGATTGTATATGGTGCGTTCAAAAGTCACATCCGCTATCATATTTCCGCCGCCATGATATGGCTGAGCCGCTTCAAGCAGTTCCTTCTTTCCGTATACTGCTCCTATACCCGTCGGCGCAAATATCTTGTGCCCGGAGAATACAAAGAAGTCAGCATCCAGGGCCGATACATTTACCGGTATATGCGCCACCGACTGTGCTCCGTCAATAAGGATACGCACACCGTGCCTGTGGGCGATAGCTATAAGTTCCTCGACCGGGGTAACCGTTCCGAGCACATTGGAAACATGTGTCACGGCGACAAACTTAGTCCTTTTCGTAAACAGCTTCTCATATTCATGAAGTATGAGCTGTCCGGTTTCATCACAGGGGATCACCTTTATCACTGCACCTGTAGCCTGTGCTATAAGCTGCCATGGAACGATATTTGCGTGATGCTCAAGTATCGAAACGATTATCTCATCACCGGGCGTAAGCTGCGGCTTTACATAAGCGTTTGCGACAAGATTGATGCCCTCTGTCGTACCGCGGACAAACACTATCTCCTCAGATGAAGGAGCCCCGATAAAGTCACGGACTATATCGCGTGCATTCTCATATGCATCAGTCGACCTTGCGGCTAATGTATGAGCGCCCCTGTGAACATTTGAGTTCTCGTGCTCGTAGTAGTGTGAAAGCCTGTCTATCACGACCTGCGGACGCTGGGTCGTTGCGCCGTTATCAAGCCATACGAGCGGATGCCCGTTTATCTGCTCCTTAAGGATCGGAAAATCATCCCTTATCTGAGCTAAAGACTTGCTGCCGATCCTTATTGAATCGTTCCTTGATGAAGCCGGGGCTGCCTTCCTTCCGTTTACGACATTATCCCCGCCCAGTGAGGTCGGTGCATCTATCTTACGGTCATTCTCCTTGGCCTGTTCCTGCGACATTACGGCAGGTGCGTAACTTGTATTTTCTGTTCCTGTAAAGACCGGTACGTCTCCCGTACCCGGTATAAGCTCAGCCTCAGGTGCACTTACCGCCTCCACTGTCTGAAGGTACGGATCGCTGTATCCTCCTCCGTATGCGAAGGGGTGCTCCCAGTCAAACACATCGGTTGTCGGTATGCTTCCCGTCCCCTGTACAAGCTCGCCTGAACCGGTGTTGGGAACAGCCTCGTAAGCGTTAACTCCCGGAACCTCTTCTGCAGTTCTTATAGCAGAATCACCCTGGGATGCATTCACCTCAGGTACGGATGCAACCGGTATATCCGCCTCAGGAATACCGTATACACCTTCCGTAAGATCCGGAAACAGTTCATTTGCAAGAATTGTGAGTTCACCCGCATCCGGAACGCCGGCAAGGTTCTCAATCGTAGTCATAATATTCACCTACTTCTACATCCTCAAGTACTGCGATCGCATCATCTGCAAGTATTGCAGCCGAGCAGTACAGCGATAATAGATAAGATGCAACTCCCTTATCATCGATTCCTCTGAAACGTACTGACAGGCCCCTTGAATGCTCATTCTTAAGTCCTGCCTGGAACAGACCTATAACACCCCTCTTTGCTTCACCTGTACGGATAAGAAGGATATTGGTCTTTCCGCTCTGTGACTTGGGATTCTTAAGTCCGTCAACCAAAAGCTTGTCGGTAGGTATGATGGGTATACCCCTCCATGTAAGGAAGGTTCCGCCCGCGATGTTTACGACTACAGGCGGTACTCCGCGCTTAGTGCACTCTCTCTCAAATGCGGCTATTGCCCTTGGATGAGCAAGGAAGAATGAAGGCTCCTTCCATACCTTTGTGATCAGCTCATCAAGATCATCCGGTGTGGGTGCTCCGTTACGTGTCTGTATCCTCTGAGAATCAGCCACGTTCTTAAGAAGGCCGTAATCATCGTTATTGATAAGCTGGCTTTCCTGACGCTCCCTTAATGACTCGATCGCAAGCCCCAGCTGTTCCTGTACCTGGTCGTAAGGTACGCTGTAAACATCCTCAACAGCGGTGTTTACATTAATGATCGTCGAGATCGAATTGAGAACATACTCACGGGGTTTTGTCTCATATTCAACATAACCCTGCGGAATGATATCCGACTTCTTGGTCTGGCTGCAGAGTACATCGAGAGGCGTATCGCCCTCCACAACTTTGTTTACCCTGTAGATGCCGGTCTCAAGTCCCTTGAACTCAAGGAATTTGGTCAGCCACTTGGGTGTCAGCGCACCAAACTGAGGCTTGGTCTTGGTGATATTCGCAAGATTATACGCCGCCTGCGCCCCCAGAGCGTTGATGCCCTCCTTAATTACTTTGTCGTTTGCCATAATGGTTCCTCCTGTTTAAAAAGTTAATAAATGTCTATGAAATCGCCCGCTCCTTATCAGGCGTATTCACCGTTAAATAAATAACGTAATGTCTGCTCCTAGAGCCATGCTCCTTCATGCGAGAATACGATATCCTTCATCGCATCAAACCCGCCCTTTAAGTTGTACATAGGCCCCGTATATCCGGCTTCCCTGAGTGTATTTATCGCAAGTATGCTTCGCTTGCCTTCCTTACAGATAAATACGGTATCCTTTGTGGGATCGAGTTCATCCTTCCTTCGTGCCAGCTGTCCTATCGGGATAGCGATCGCGTTGGGGAACCTGCGGATAGCCCTCTCATGGGGTTCACGCACGTCGATTATCGTGATCGGCTCATCGTTTTCTATCTTCTTTGCCAGTTCTTCTGGTGTGAAGCCCTCGACCGGTATCTCATTCTCCTTTTCCTTAAGTCCGCAGAAATCCTCGTAATCGAATTCCTCAACCTTGAATATCGAAGGTTCTGTCCCACATATCGGACACTTATGATCCTTATTCACCTTTAGTATCCTCGAGTGAAGATACAGGCTGTCTATCGTAAGGAGCTTTCCGTCAAGATGCTCGCCGATGCCTATTATAAGTTTTAAGGCCTCATTGGCCTGAATGCTGCCTATAATACCCGGCAGAGGGCTTATGGCGCCGCCCTCCGCACAGGTAGGAACCAGTCCGGGCTCAGGCGGAGCGGGGAACTGACACCTGTAGCACGGACCGCCGTTAAGATTGAAGATACCAACCTGGCCCTCGTACTGATAAATGGCACCGAACACAAGCGGTATCCCAAGCAAAGCGCACGCATCATTTATAAGATATCTTGCCTTGTAATTGTCTGTGCAATCGATCACAAGATCATAACCGTCTATTATCTCTTCTATGTTGCCTGCATCGATCTTTGTGTTCTCATCTTCGAAAACTATACTTCTGTTTATATTCCTTACCTTGTCCTTGGCGGATGCCACCTTTGGACGCTTAACGTCGCGGCTTGTATGGATCACCTGGCTTTGCAGGTTCTCAAGGGAAACATCGTCATGATCAACCACCTTTATCGTTCCCACTCCTGCTGCCGCAAGGTACTGTATCACCGGTGATCCAAGGGCTCCCGCCCCTATAACGACCACCTTTGCCGCTTTTATCCGTTTCTGCCCCTTTACTCCTATCTCGCGTAACAAAAGATGTTTTCCGAATCGTTCTATTTCCGCATCATCAAATGATTCTTCTTTCCTTCTTTCATCCGATATTATGCTTTCCTGCGGCGCTCCTCCCGCGATCGCAGGCAGCAGCAGGACTTCATCTTCTTCCTTCAGCTCCTTATACCACTTATCCTGCTCGGTTCTGTTTTCATTCCCGACATATATCCTGATAAAGCTTCTTAATTTTCCCGATCCGTCATACAGTATTTCCTTTGCCTCCGGATACTCATCGGTCAAGAACCTTAATATATCCCTTATCGTGTTTCCCGTTGCATCTATCACCCGGTTCCTTCCGAAGAAGTTCCGTAATGTAGCCGATATATAAACCTTCAATTTAAAGCCGCCTCCCTTACGATCTTAGTCGCCCGGGCTGAGCCGTCCGCGCTTTCCTTTTTATAACCCTTAAGATCCTTACACTCCCGTCCTGTAACCGATGCAATCAGGTATATCATCCCGGGTATCATATGATCCTTATCCTCGTTTGACAGAACAGCCGGCCTGTCAGGATGTGAATGGTAAAACCCCAGTACCTGCCTGCCGTCCTTTTCCGACTCACGCTCGATCCCGTACAGCCATACAGGATCGATATAAAAACGTTCATCAGCATTGCCGCTTTTTACTGCATTCTCTGCTTGACTGATATGGTCAATCCTCGTCCCGTCCGCGCTTCCAAGCAGCACACCGCAGGCTTCGTGCGGATAAGCACCGTTTACATGCTCCGTAATAAGCCGGTATGCCTTATCACTCAGCAGTACCATTTACCGCCTCCGTAAAATCATCGATAAGATCGTTCACATCCTCAATACCGACGCTCACCCTTACCGTATCCTCATACACGCCGGCCGCCTCCATCTCCTGTTTTGAAGCCTGAACATAAAGAGTCGATGCGGGGTGTATCACAAGGGTCCTCAGATCTCCTATATTGCTTGCGATCATTGCATATTTTAAAGAATTGATTATCTTAAACGCCCTTTCCTTCGAACCGGCCCTGAAGCTTAGTATCCCGCCTCCGAAACCGTTAAGTTCTTCTTCAACATATCTGTGATATGGATGAGAAGGAAGAGTCAGATAATTTACACTTATCCCGTCAAGTGCGTCAAGCGCATGTGCCAGCTTGTCGGCATTATCGCATATCCTCTCCATCCGAAGGCCAAGCGTATCCGTTCCTATGAAATTAAGGAAGGCATTGGCGGGTGCCATACAGCCTCCGAAGTTTTCCCAGATGTCGGTGCGAAGCCTTACCGAAAAAGCCATAGGGCCGTATTTCTTAAATTCCTTAAGTGCCGTATGCTTTTCGGGATCCCATTTGAACCTGCCGCCGTCGACTATGATCCCGCCTATGGAATTGCCGCCTCCGTTTAAATACTTGGATGTTGAATGGATGACCACATCGGCTCCCATTGACAGAGGACGCGCTATGTAGGGAGTAGCTGTAGTAGAATCAACAAACAGCGGTATTCCCGCCTCGTGCGCGGCTTTAGCCGTGCCGGCAACATCAAGTACTTTAAGAGATGGATTTGATATAAGTTCCGCATAAATGACCTTAGTCCTTTCGCTTAAAAGGGACTTGAGCGATCCTTCCGATATATCATCAGCAAAGACCGTATGGATCCCAAGCTTTTCAAGGTCATGGAGCAACCCTATCGTTCCTCCGTACAGACCGCTGGATGCTATGATCTCATCTCCGCTCTCACAAACGGCAAGCAATGCCGACGTCACGGCCGACATGCCGCTGCTGCAGCATATCGCGCCGGCTCCGCCATCAAGTTCGTTTATCCTCTGTTCAAAAGCGGATATTGTGGGATTCCCCACACGGGTATATGCATATCCGTTGCTCTTATGCTCAAACACCTTCTCAAGCTCTTCCATGCTCTCATATCTGAAGGCACTTACCTGCGAGATAGGCGGGAGCATTTCGCGCGACGCGTAACCCTTTGATGTTTTTCCGTGTAAAAGCTTAGTGTTAAAACGCATATATTACCTGCCTACTATGTCAATGGGTGTAATGTCAAAATATATAGACCACGAAGGTCTGTGCTTTGTTTACTATATTACGTACATATCCCAGCCTTTTGCCATCCTGTCCCGGCAGTCCTTTACAAAATCAGAAAAGCTGCTGCCCTCGGCAAAGCCCGTAAGCACATTGTTTAACTTGCCCCAGAAGCACTCATCGACTGCGCCGCGAAGGCCTAATGCTCCGTTTCCGTCCGGATGATCCATCTCCTCAAGGATGGTGTTATCCAGGGCATTAAGGACTTCCGACATCTTCATGGTATCAGCGCTGCGTGTTAAGGAATATCCGCCCCTTAATCCCTTCTGAGCCCTGATAAGCCCCGCCTGTCTTAAAAGAGGCAATATCTGCTCAAGGTATTTTTTCGATATTCCTTCACGCTGGGATATCTCCGGGGCCGATACCGAGGCCCCGTTTTCGGAATAAAGGGCGATATCCGCAAGTGCCAGAAGTCCGTATTCAACCCTTGTTGAAACTCTCATAAGAATCAGACTCCTTAAACTTTAAATGATCACTCGGTGAACAATGCCGTTGAATAATACCTGTCTCCGCTGTCGGGAAGCAGTGCCACGATGGTCTTGCCCTTGTTTTCGGGTCTCTTTGCAAGCTCAAGCGCTCCGTAGAGTGCCGCTCCCGAAGAAATACCTACGGAAATGCCTTCCTTCCTTGCAAGCAGCTTTGCGGTTTCAAATGCATCATTATTGGAAGCCTTGAATACCTCGTCATAAATCTTCGTGTTAAGCACATCGGGTACAAATCCGGCGCCGATACCCTGTATCTTATGGGCACCCGACCTTCCTTCCGAAAGCACCGGTGAATCCTCGGGTTCAAGTGCAACGACTTTGATATTGGGATTCTGCTCCTTAAGGTATTCGCCCGTACCGGTCACGGTACCGCCGGTACCTACGCCCGCGATGAAGATATCAACCTTTCCGTCCGTATCCTTCCATATCTCGGGACCGGTGGTAGCCTTATGGATCGCCGGATTGGCGGGATTGACAAACTGTCCGGGAATGAAGCTGTTAGGGATCTCCTTAGCCAGCTCATCAGCCTTTTCGATCGCTCCCTTCATGCCCTTGGGGCCTTCCGTCAACACGATCTCGGCACCGTAGCTCTTAAGTATGCTCCTGCGCTCAACGCTCATGGTCTCGGGCATTGTAAGTATCACACGATAACCCTTGGATGCTGCGATCGCGGCAAGGCCTATACCCGTATTACCGCTGGTGGGCTCGATGATCACTGAACCCTCCTTAAGCTGGCCCTTCTGCTCCGCATCCTCGATCATAGCCTTTGCGATACGGTCCTTAACGCTGCCGGCCGGATTAAAGTATTCAAGCTTAACGAGGACCGTAGCCTCAAGACCTAAATCCTTCTCAATATTTACTACCTCAACAAGAGGGGTGTTTCCTACGAGTCCGAGTGTACCTTTGTAAATGTTTGACATAATGATCTCCTCCTTAATCAATCTGTGTTTATTCTGATTCTTGTGATTTATATTATTATTATCAACTACCCTATTGCTGCAAATCCTTTTTCAAGATCCGCGATGATATCATCTATATGCTCGGTTCCGATTGAAAGCCTTATAGTGCTCTGATTTATGCCCTGATCCAAAAGCTCTTCCTCGGAAAGCTGTGAATGTGTCGTTGTTGCCGGATGGATCACAAGGCTCTTTACATCGGCTACGTTTGCTAGCAGCGAGAATATCTCAAGATTGTCGATAAACTTCCATGCCTCTTCCTTGCCGCCCTTTATATCAAAGGTAAAGATCGATCCGCCGCCGTCCTTAAAATACCTTTCATACAGAGCATGATCCGGATGATCGGGAAGCGAAGGATGGTTAACCTTTGCAACCTTTGCATGTTTGCTTAAGTATTCAACAACCTTCTTCGTATTCTCGGCATGCCTTTCAAGCCTGAGCGAAAGCGTCTCAATTCCCTGAAGGAGAAGGAAAGCGTTAAACGGAGAGATCGATGCTCCGGTGTCGCGAAGCAGGATCGCACGAATATAGGTAACGAAGGCCGCAGGACCAACCACATCGTAGAACGATACACCGTGATAGCTCGGATTGGCATCGGCTATGTTCGGGTACTTACCGCTTGCCTTCCAGTTAAACTTGCCCGACTCTACTATGATACCGCCAAGTGTTGTACCGTGTCCACCCAGGAACTTGGTCGCCGAATGAACAACGATGTCGGCACCGTGCTCGATGGGACGGATAAGGTATGGTGTACCGAATGTGTTATCAATGACAACCGGAATTCCTTTTTTATGTGCGATCTCAGCCACCGCATCGATATCCGGGATATCACTGTTCGGGTTGCCGAGAGTCTCAAGGAATACCGCCCTCGTGTCATCGGTAATGGCAGCTTCCACTTCCTTAAGGTCGTGGATGTTAACGAAAGTTGTCTTTATGCCGTACTGCGGAAGTGTATGTGCAAGAAGGTTGAAGGTTCCGCCGTAGATGGTTTTCTGGGCAACGATATGTCCGCCGTTTGCCGCAAGTGCTTCTATAGTATAACTGATAGCCGCCGCACCCGATGCTACCGCAAGAGCCGCGCTGCCGCCTTCAAGGGCTGCTACCCTTTTCTCAAGCACATCCTGGGTTGAATTCGTAAGCCTTCCGTATATATTTCCGGCATCGGCAAGTCCGAAGCGGTCAGCCGCATGCTTGCTGTTATGGAAAACGTATGATGTTGTCTGATAGATCGGCACCGCGCGTGAATCGGTTGCGGGATCCGCCTGTTCCTGTCCTACGTGTAACTGTAATGTTTCAAATTTATAATTACTCATGTTTGTTCCTCCTGTATTTTCATTTATCTGATAGAATATTTACCGGTTACTTGTCTTATCATAAAAAAACGGCTGCTGTATTACCAGCACCCGGACAGATGACGCATGCATTTGCTGCTTCAACATCGCATGATATCGGGATGCGGATATGAGCAGCCGAAAGCACCGGTCATATGATCTGCCCGGGTATCCTGCATTCGACAACACATTGAATCGATCCATCTGCTTACAATGAAGTTATGCATTTTGTGCCTCCTTTTTGCTTCGATGGATACAATCTAACACAATTAACCTACTATGTCAATAGGTTTTTAGGATATTTTTTTATTTTTTTTCGATCTCCCTTATCGCATCCGCGATCGCAAGGAAATTATCGGGCTTTACAATGGCCAGTCCCTGCCCTTCGTCACCCAGTATGACAAGGTTGTCACCGGCGGATATATCAAACACCTTCCTTGCCTTCGCGGGAATTACTATCTGTCCCTTTTCGCCGACCGTTACCATTCCGAAGAAGTATTTACCCTTCGGCGGCACTGCCAGCCCCATATTATCGCCCGCCTCATAATTTGCCAGATCATCTAGGGATATCTCAAGCATCTCGGCAAGCAGCTTGCACTTGTCAAGATCGGGTACCGATTCCCCTGATTCCCACTTTGCGACCGTCTGTCTTGTGACGCCTAACCTTTCGGCGATATCCTCCTGTGTCATCCCCTTGATCTTTCGGGTATGAACGAGATTATCCTTAAACATTTACGCCTCCCGTTTCTTCTTTATTCCGAGTACCGCCCATCTGAAAAACGGTATCCTTGATATGACCGCATTAAATAAATAAGCAAGAACAAAAGCTGCAATGAAGCTTAACAGGTAAGCCATCGGAGCAGAAAGATATCCGGGCTTTACCAGCAAAACCGCAACGGCTGATATTCCCATGTAATGAAAAACATAAAGGCCGAAACTCCTTTTGCTCATCCACTGCGTGAAACCGTTCGAAAAGTCGGCGTACCTGGCCATTCCTCCTATTATGGCAAGCGAAGTAAAATAGCCGTCACTTACAAAAAGCAAAGTACGGTTTACCGGCTTATCCGCATAATTGCTGCCGAAATTGCGGATACAGAAGGCTGTTATAAGAACAACCGCCACGACACCAAAAAGCGGGAAGAATCTTTTAAGGACATCCACCACCTCATCGTGGGATAAAACAAAATAACCCATAAGGAAGGCAAACAGGTACAGGCCGATGCGGTATACTGCAATGATGGGTGTATTTAGTATCTGCGCCGCTCCGAAGGTCGGTATGAAAAGAGCGATGAGCACGGGAAGGCCCGCCTTCCTGCCAAGGTTTAACAAACGGCCCTTTTCAACCTTTCTTATAAGGACAAGGATCAGGCAATACACCCATAAAAGCTGGATATACCAAAGGACTCCGATCCCGCTTGCAAGATATATCAATATCTTTACAAAAACTGGGATCTCGAGCCCTCCCAGTCCATCGCCCACGGATACATTAAGTATACCCTGGATAAACTGGAAGGCAAAAACACCTATAGTCGAAGGTACCAAAAGCTTCGTAGTCCTGCTCCCGATAAACTCCTTATCGGTATGGTTATCAAGATAAAGCCTCGAACTGATGCCGGAAACCATGAAGAGAACGAGCATGAACCACGGATATACCGCATACTGGAACACATCATAGTACTGGACATCAAGATCCGTGATCTTACCGAGTACTCCAAGGATACCTTCCGCATTGTACATGTAAAGGACATGATATATGACCACTAAAACGACCGTGATCCATTTGATATTGTCAAGGTAATACTTTCTCATATATTTCCCACCTTTGCAATTATTTTTAACATTATAATATCCTCAAAGATCGGGAATGTCTATCAACTAAACCGAACATTATCTGATATTTTTTGTTAAATCCGGTTAACTTTTAAGGGGTTTACTTAAGATCAAGTTCATAAGCACCGTCAGCGTTTAACCTGTATCCCATCTTATTAAGATACGGGATATGCCCCTCAGCCTTCTGTTTAAAAATGATAGATCCATAGCCTTCTTTCGCCATGCTTTCATATAAATACCGACCTACGGACGTATCTCTGTATGCAGGGGTGGCATAATCAAGAAGAGCCTCGACGGCACCGTCATTTAATTCTTTTCCCAGAAAAAGGCACGCCGGATTCGATTCGCAGCAGACAAGATATGCGATATCCGGATGTATGTCCTTTAACGAATACTCCGGAAACCAGTGCCGGATATCCTCGTCGCTTTTATTAAGCAGATATGCAAAATATCCATCCTTCACATCCGTTTTTATAAGAGTGTATATCCGCTCTTCCCTGAATATCCGCACCAGATGAAAGATATTGATCCCCGCAAGACAGATATTCATTATGGCAGTCGGATAAGACCTTATCGCGATCGCATAACCCGCAAAGATGATGCTTCCGGTAAGATTTATGATCCTTAGCCTTACAACCGAAGTCATAAGCATCGAAACAAGCACCAAAGCCGATCCGATATAACCGATCATCTCGATAATAAACTTAATATCCATATATTTCCTCCTTTATTTACACGGTATTCCCTGTACAGTGCATTCCTAAGTTCCCTTGCTTTCTGCCCCTCATTAAGAGTCACCGTTTCACTGCCTTTTCCGTCCCCGTGACAACTGTATCTTATCCTGTAGTATATATCAAATACTTCCTTTATTTCCTTTAAGTACTTTTCCGGAAGATACGGCTCATAATCCGACAATAAACCTCTGTCGGCAAGCGGCATCTGTGACATCGCCCTTATAAGCGCCGTCATATCCGACACATCCATTATAAGCCTTCCGTCATGATCCGCACGCCTGTATCTTATGATTCTTACCGCAATTGCTCCCGCTATCATTAAGACAGCCGCAAGGACAACTGATACAGTTATGATGACCGCTATCCTTAACTTCTCCTTAAGATCGTCTTTATCCGGGGTATCAATACCTTCGCCGGCATCGGAAACAGTCACTGCCGGAGCCGGATACGGAGCCTTTATGTTATTTGCGCTTACGGGTACCGCTGCCCCAGCGGGATCATCTGCCGGCTTTCGGTTCCAGCTTCGCTCACTTGCCGTAAGATACAGCGACGTAGGTTCAAAGCTCACCCATCCGAAGCCCTTAATATACGCCTCCGGCCAAGCATGGGCGCAGGCTGAGCTTACCTCATAGGAATCCTGCCTGTCAAAGGGGAAAAGATATCGGTATCCGTTTGTATATCTGGCAGGGATCCCGTTAAGCCGCAGCAGCATGACCATGGCAGTTGCATAATGCACACAATACCCCTTCCCCGTTTCAAAAAGGAAACTGTCACTTAACTTACTCATGCCTTCCGTACTGCCCGTATCTCCGGCAGTCCCGGTTCCGGTATCCGTACTGTATGCATACTGCCTGAGATAGGTTTCGACAGCCCTGCATTTATCATAATCGTTCTCACAACCCGCTGTAATTTTTACTGCAAGCTCCTTCATCCGTCCGCTCGCCCCGGCCGTGTCCAGGTATCCGCCTTCAGGTCCGGCAGCTTCCTGCCACTTTTTAAATTCCTCCTCATCCGCATACTCGCTTAAGTTTATCCCGTAGGTATTATATGAGTACATAGACAGCGTTTTATAGCTTATGCTTCCTTTTTCGGGAAGGTCCATGGGAGACTCCAATATATTAATAAGATACGGACTCCCGTAATCAAAGTCCAGGTATTCGGCACGGTAACCGTAACCCTTCCTGTGATTTTTTAAAGCATTCCCGTCCACCTTAAGCCCCCTGCCGTCGGTGACCTTTATGACTCCTTCCGGCAGTATCTCATCCTTCGTCCTTAAATAGACATAGGTAACATCAAGCCTTGTCCTTCTTAAAAACAGTGAGGCCTGCGCCGCATCGACATCATGCGCATAGAGCGAAAACAGTATATCAAACAGCTGACTGTTATCAGCCGCCCTTCCCCCTGTAAGGTAAACGGCACGACGCCTGCGCATCTCCTTCCCGCTTTCCTCATCGATATAATTAAATGTCGTATTATCTATGGTCTTTAATAAAAGTTCCGTACGGTCCGAATAAAATATAGAATCACCCGTCTGCGCCAGTGAACTGTATCCGGTCTGATAGGATGAACCCACCTTCAGATCCTCAAGATAGTAACTTACCGAATGTGCCGCTTCCCTGGTCCTTTCCGCCATCCGTTTCGCCGCATTTACAACAGGTTTCCAGTTTATAGGATCCTTCCTTGAAGGTATGATGAGCAGAAAGGCAAGTACCGCTATAAAAAACGCAAACGGATACCTGCTTTTGTTGCGCCCTAAAGCCGCGCGGAGATGATCGGCACTTAAGATAAACAGGAGCGCATATACTGCCTTTCCGGTAAAAGTTCCGGTAACTGTACCGCCTATGCCAAAATATATACTGACCATGATCGCATCGGATATAAGGCAAAGTACAAAGTTAAGATGAAGCTTATCCGGTGCTTTTTCAAAGACAAACCATAATACAAATGCCAGCACGGCGGCCACCGCGGCACTCAGTCCCTTTTCGTACATATCCCCCCTGCTAAAAAACGTCCCGTTACGCAAATAAAATGCGATAATGGCGGCAGGGTTATACGTAGCATGCATTTTTGCAAAATACGAAGAGTATACTTTTGAAACGGCGGCAAGGAAGGCAAATACCGTAAGGATATTTTTGATCTTATCCGGCAACGACACAAAAACCTTCACCGGGCCACTCATCTTCAGTGATGATGACTCTTGTTTCATTTCCATCCCCTGCCTGCCTCCTTTCCTGCACAAGTTTATGCATCCGGTCCTTCTCATCGTCCGAACGGTAGGCTATCCCGCCTGAGATATCGCTGTAGAACTGCGGAAAAGAATCATAAGAATCAACCTGCCGCTCTGTTATCTTACCCGCAGGATAGATAACGTAAACAGGGATGCCGCGCCTTGCAAAATACCAGACGGCCGAGACCGCAAATTCAAGAAAATAGTCCCTTCTCCTAAGATATTCCATATCCTGCATCCGCTCCGGGACATTTGATGCTTCAAGTATAAGCGTTACCGTCCTTGTATCGAGCTTATCGGGTATCCTCACCGTAAGCTTTGAAAGCCTCGCAGATACCTTCCAGTTTACAGCCTTAAGCGGATCACCCGGATAGTAATCACGCATTTCATTTCCGGGTATCTCTTCCCTTCTTATCGTACTCTTACTGCCTGTACTGTTAATGATGTTTTCAATATCAAGGTATTCATTTGCAATGTCCGTGACTTTGGGACTGACTATTGCCCTGAACGAATAAGGAACCTTAAATACGACCTTCATCATCCCGAATGCATCGGTAAAGCCGAGGCTCTTAAGACCTATCTCATAAGTCCCTCCGTAGCGGCACACGACACCGGGAGTCAGCTTAACCTTATTCCAAGGCTCAATGGATATGCTTTCATTATCCCCTATCCCCGAAAACGAACACCTGTCGGAATGGAGAATGAGCTCCATTTCATGTATGGGCAAAAGGCCCCTGTTTTCAAATGAGATGTAAAGCTTATGTTCCTCACCCTTTACTACCCTGTGGACGTTAAGTTCCTGAAAAACCGAAAGATAATGATAATTGAGTATGATATAGATGAATGAAACGGGTAAGAGCAGCAATATCCCATATAAAAGGACAAAAGGAAGCAGGCCTCCGAAGAAGCTTGCAAATACGATACAAGCCGTAAGGAGCAGTACATATACGATACTGCCCTTAAGATCGAAACGAATGCTCATGACGGAACCTTAATATGATTGGTGATCGTCTTAAGTACCTTATCCTGCGACATATGGTTCATCCGTGCCTGCGCCGTAAGGATGAGCCTGTGTGGAAGAGTCAGCTGTGCCGCATTAAGGATATCCTCCGGGATACAGTAATCCCGTGACGCAAATACGGCATAAGCCTGGGCACATCGAAGCATCGACAAAAGCGCCCTCGGCGAAGCGCCGCAGGATATATCGGGTTCGGTTCTTGTTGACTCAACTATTATAACGGCGTAATCGATAAGCTTTTCGTTAATGCCGACCTTTTTAACATCCTCACGCATCTTAAGGATGTCCTGTGCCGTAAGTACAGCCTCCGTTTCATCATGAAGTGATCCGTCAAGGAAACGGCCGGCCATTTTAAGAGCATCCTCCTTGCCGGGATATCCGACGGACAGCTTCATCATAAACCTGTCCATCTGGGCTTCGGGAAGTGGATATGTTCCCGCAGTCTCAAGCGGATTCTGCGTGCCTATTACCATGAACGGCTCGGGCAGTTTTAAGTCCTTACCGTCGATGGTTATCTTTTTTTCCTCCATTGCTTCAAGAAGTGCCGACTGGGTTTTGGGAGTCGTCCTGTTAAGTTCATCCGCGAGCACGATATTGTTCATGACAGGTCCCGGAACAACCTCAAAGCTTTCGGTCCTGCTGTTATATATCGATATCCCGGTTATATCCCCGGGCATCGTATCCGGAGTGCACTGTATCCTTGAAAACGACAGAGCAAGCGAGTCCGCGAGTGACTTTGCCAGGGATGTTTTGCCAACACCCGGCACATCCTCAAACAGCACATGACCTTCGGCAAGCAGTGCTATTATGAGCTTATCAATAAGCCCGCCTTTGCCGACGATCCTTTTTTCTATGTTTGACTTTAACTTAACTATTCCTTCAAGTGATGTATTCGGATCCATATCCTGTTTTAACCCTTCATGTTATACGTTCCCTGATTCCTTATAAGTATAACATAAGAGCTTTCCTTTTGCTCGCCGATTATTAACTGTTTTGCACTGCGGGAGTCACGATATTTTTTATCCTTTCTATCGAGGATCTGACCGCGGGGATGTTTATAATGATCAGGGTAATGATCATCTCAGACAGGATATAACTGTAATTATATGCTATCGAATATACATTTCTTAAGGACTGCGGGAACCACTCGGGCATATAGTCCATCCAGTAAATATAACCTCCGATGGTATGAAAGACCCCGCGCACAAGCGCCGCGACGATATATCCCTTAACAAGTCCATTCTTTTTGCCGAACCAGAATCCGGCGATCCCGAGGGCCGTGAAAGCGAAAAAATAGTCGCAGCATATCTGGAACGGTGACAGGAAATAACTCCCGCCCGTCTGTATAAACTGGAGGATACTGTATGCGAATGCCGTTATAAACCCTACCTTCACCCCGAAAGCGTATCCGACAAAGCATATAAAGAACATGGAAAACAGCGTGATCGAACCGCCCATCGGCATTTCGAACTTTATATAGGATGTAACAAAGGCAAGCGCAAGGGATATCCCCGCACAGGTAAGCTTTTTTACATCAAACCTTCCCGCATCCTGTTTCCTTCCGACAAGATAAGCCGCAACCCCTATTATGATGATCATAAGGATCACGATCGCAATATAACCCGCCTTTGTCAGTTCATAGTAGGATCCCCATTCGGGATCGTTGACATAGTTGATAAAATAAGACATAAATAATCTCCTCCTTCAAATCAATCAGACAGCGATATATGCCCCGGCCTGCACTTTCCACATCCTTGCGTATTTCCCGCCTGCCTTCAACAGTTCCTCATGACTTCCCTGTTCAACTATATTTCCGTCCTCAAGCATGATTATCCTGTCTGCGTTACGTGTGGTTGAAAGCCTGTGAGAGATAAAGATCACCGTTTTATCTCCGGTAGCCGTCAGCATCGCATGGTTAAGCTGGTATTCCGCGATGGGGTCAAGCGCGCTCGATGGTTCATCGAGGATCATAAGACCGGCATCCTTATAAAATACGCGTGCTATCGCGAGTTTTTGACTCTCGCCGCCCGAAAGGTTCACGCCTTCCTTTGAAAACTCGGTCGTAAGTTCTGTCTTAAGGCCGTTCTTAAACCGGTCGATCCTGCCTATAAGCCCGCTGTCCGTAAGTGCCCTGCGCACCCTTTCCGTATCAGCGTTATCCTCAACATCAAGTACCACATTTTCGGTCACGTTGCCGGCAAAGATCATAAAGTCCTGGAACACCGTACCTATGGTATTTCTGTATCCTTCAAGGTCGTAATCCCTTATGTCATTCCCGTCTGCGAGTATCCGTCCCAAACGCACATCATACAGCCTCATCAAAAGCTTTACGAGCGTTGTCTTGCCCGCGCCGTTATATCCGACAAGCGCTATTTTTTCGCCCGGTTTTATGTTTAAGTTAAGCTTCTTAAGCATCATCTCGTCGCTGCTGCCGTAAGCAAAAGATACATCCTCAAGCTTTATCTCCTTTGCCCCTGTGTCCGGAACGAGTCCTTCCTTTGATACGATCTTCGGTTCAAATGCAAGGAACTTCCTTATCTTGTTAATGTAAAGGCTGCTCTCACAGGCCTTGGGATATGATTCCGAGAACACCCTCATGCTCTCCCTCATCCTTCCGAAGGATCCGTACAGTATGGCAACAGTACTGAATGAAAGGCGGTGGAGCACGGCTGCCTGATAAACCAGATACCCGATGAAGATGACGGAATAGAATAGATCATCACACAGATAATCCTTTACAAAACCGAGTATCCACTTCTTAAAAGCGTATTTTTTCTCGATCTTATATACTTCGTCGTTCGCTTCTTCAAACTGCTCAAACAGGACATCGGAAACATCGGGATTTAATCTTATCTCCTTGGCATAATCGCTTAAATAAAATATTCTTTTTATATAATCGCGCTTTCTTGTATACGGCATCCCCTCGACCTTTACAAGATAGTTCTGCTTATTGTATATCTGCTCGAAAAATATTGTCAGAACAAACGATGCAGCCGCGAAGATTATCGATACCTTATCCTTCATAAGGAAGAATACACCGGTAAATATAAACGCAGTTATGCCGGCAAGCACATTCCTTACAAATTCAAGGACCTTTTCTATCTGCTTGTCGACCTCGGAGATCGCCAGGACCTGCTCGTTGTAAAAATCGGGATCATCATAACAGGAAAGATCCACATTCCTTGCCTTCTCATACAAAAGCATCCTTATCTTCTGCTTAACCTTCGGACGCTCCCTTTCGGCTATGTAGTCAACCGCGATCACCGTATAAACCATACCCAGTGTTATAAGGCCGGCAAGTACAAGGATGTTCATCGCGACCGTTGCAAACGGATAATCAAATTCCGCAGCTTCAAGAACATATCCGATGAGTACGGTATGCTCAAAAAATATCGATATCTGGTTCCTTATAGAATCAACAGTCAGATAAATGACGAACCGGGGTGAAGCCGCAAACATCAGCCTGAAAAAGTAAAAATTATTTGAAAAGACCCGGCGGATCGACTGTTTGGTTTCTTTATCGTTCACAGTACCACCTCCCTCTCATCCTCGATAGCGAGGTAATTCATGGCCTGCTTTTTATACATCTGAGCGTAGTTTCCGCCAAGAGCCATAAGCTCCTTATGCGTGCCCTCTTCGACAAGCGTGCCCCGCTCAAGCATGAACACCTTATCGCAGTCCTTGACCGACGAAAGCCTGTGGGATATGAACAACATAGTGCGGTCCTTTGCTTCTTTTAAGATATTCTTAAACAGTTCATATTCCGCGATCGGATCAAGGGCGCTTGAAGGCTCGTCAAATATCTTCATCGGAGCTTCCTTTATAAACGTCCTTGCAACCGCTAACTTCTGACTCTCACCGCCCGAAAGCACTGCACCCTTTTCATCAAATTCCCTGGTCATCATCGTATCAGTGCCTTTTTCAAGAGTCATAACCTTATCGTAAACGCCGGCCTTCTTAAGTGCATCGACAACGAGTGACTCTTCACCATCATAGTGCCGGCCCATAAGGATATTCTCCTTTACCGTCATGCCAAAGAGTGCAAAGTCCTGGAAGGTCGTGGCAAAGATATCGCGGTATGCGCGCAGGTTGTATTCCCTTATATCGCGTCCGTTATACTCGATAACGCCCGAATCCGGATCATATAACCTGAGCATCAGCTTTATGATAGTCGTCTTGCCCGCGCCGTTGTGTCCGACGAGCGCTGCGGTTTCACCAGCGGTTATCTTAAAGGACAGATCATGTATGGTTTCCTTATCACCGTATGAAAATGATACATTTTTAAACTCAAGGGTCTTAAAATCGGGATCGGGCATCACGCCGTCCTGATCTTCGGGGATAACCTCCTTATACTCAAGAAAACTGCGCAGGTTATTGATGAACATACCGTTCTTAAGTATCTCCATCACGTTTTCAAACACCCTTATGAGTATCCAGGCCATGGCGACCATGAGGCTGGTCATTATCGTAAGGTCGGGAAGCGTTATGGTTCCGGAAACCCTGTTGCGGTAAATGGCATAAAACAATACGCCTTCAAAGATAGCCGTAAAGGTAAACGTTAAGCGCCAGAAGCTTAGGCTGCAGTTGGCAAAGGCGTACTTTACAGCAACCCTCACGTTCTTATCCGTCGCTTCACGGTACTGCTTCTTCATAAGCTCAAAGACCTTCGAGAGCCGTATCTCCTTGGCTCCGTCAGGCAGATACATCATCCTTCCCACATAGTTAAGTACCTTTTCGTTCGGCGCCTGTTCCTGATAACGCTTAAACTCATATTTGTTTTTTAAGTTGCCGAAAAGGAAATTACCCAAAAGCGGCAGGATGATGAACAGCATGGCATAATGATCGATCTCATACATAAGATAAAATACGATCACTACCGCAACGGCTCCGACGGTAGATCCCAGGATGCCCCTTATTATGGCTGTTATCTTTTCCTCCGCGCCGTCCATTGCCATGGTATATCGGTTGTAAAAATCGGCATCCTCGTAGCACTTAAGTTCAACATTCCTGGCCTTTGCATACATCCTTTTGTATATCCCGCCGAAAAGCCTGTTGGTATCAAGCGGATAAACCACATTTTCAACATAAAGCGTATATACGGCGCATACGGCAAACACGATGCCGCTTATCAGTATGAACCTGAAAATATGCTCAAATCCCATGTTCTGATCCAAAGCATTTACTATAACCCTCATGAACACACCGTCAAAAAACACCCACTCGCCATGACCTATAAGCCACAGGAAAAAAGAATGTATGACTATGCCCGGACATATCTTTGAAGCAAGAGTCAGGGCATACCATGCATTTTTCACGGTTACATTTAATGAGAGCTTTTCCTTATCTGTTTTTGACACGTACTCCCTCCGCCAACGTCATGCGCTGTTTGAATAAACGATATAGTAGATATTGTAACACATTTACGTGTTAATTACAGTTATTCTTTTAACCGAAAAATAATGCTTCTGTCATATGCGTATGTTACAATAACCATACCGGATCCATGAAACCGGGATTTATAATTTGTCGCATACAAACCGGATCAAACAGGAGGAAACAGATGAATAACAATCCATTTAAAAGGTTAGCTGCGCTGTCGCTGTCCGTTATACTTCTTATCGTTAATCTTAGCGGATGCAGCATAGACATTTCTCAGAACGATGTTGATTCACTGCTGAAAATGTATGGGGATGCAACACGCAATACGGAAAATAAAAATGCCGGGGATGTATCCGAAGAAACAGAAGGCCTTACACCCCTTACCGACCTTCCCACAGAATGGGATCTTACGGATCTTTATGCCGATCATGATGCATTTTTATCCGATATGGATTATGTCATTACACACTCATCTGAAGTCAATAAATACAAGGGTACGCTTAATAATGCGGACAATATCCTTGCGCTTACCGAGGATGAAACTATATTAAAGATGGATGCGATATTATTCAAGGCAACAATTTACACTAGATTTTTATCCAGCCTTGATGCATCCGACAGCTGGGCAAAACAGGCATCGGCAAAGTATAATGCAGCATACGCGAAATACCTTGTCGAGGGAGCATTTATCGAGCCTGAGATAATGGAACTGCCCCTCGAAGAAAGAAAAACCATATTTTCAGACGAGCGGCTGGCTCCATATGCATACTATTATCACAGATTTACCGATCCGGATAATGTCGCCCTGTCGGAAGAAGCATCCCGCGTAGAAACACTTCTTGAACAGTCGTGCGATCAGGCCGAAAATGCCTATTTGGTTTTTGACAATGTGGAACTTAAACGTCCCGATATCACATTTCCCGACGGGACAACCGCAAAGCTTACTGATGATGTATACTCACGTATCATGTACTCGACCGAATATACTCAGGATTTCAGAAAAGAAGCATGCCTGCTGCGTTCAAAAATGCGCATCCAGTATGAGAATACCTATGCCGAATTGCTCACCGGTGAAATGAAAAGAAACTGGGCAAAAGCACAGGCCCGCGGCTTTGATACAACACTTGATTACTGTTTGCACGAAAATGATGTAGAGCCGGAAACATTTTACAAAATAATAGATTTTGCCCATTCCCTTTTCCCCAAAATTCACGAATACTATGCAGCAAGAAAGAAAGCACTCGGTCTTTCGGAAATGGGGATGTATGATATTTACATTCCTGTGGCAAGCATCGAAAACTCCGAAGCCGATTACGAGACATGCGTTAACCTTGGCAGGGAAGCCATAAGCATCTGGGGTGATGAATACCTTGATTCATTTGACAGTATAATAACAAAAGCTCATGTGGATGTTTATCCTTCCGATACCAAAGAAAGCGGAGCATATGAATATTTGCTGGGAAATGAAGGCCTGCCGTATGTTTTTTTGAATTTCGACGGACAACTCCCCTATGCATCAACTATAGTTCATGAGATGGGGCATGCGGTATACAGTGATCTTTCCGCCAAAAACCAGAATACCTACAACTGCTCTCCTGAAATATTCACCCAGGAGGTAGCTTCTACGGCCAATGAAGTCATGTTCTATAAGCATATGACCGAACAGGCGAAAGACGATAAGGAAAAGCTTTATTGGACTCAGGCACAGCTCACCCTGTTCCTCAATACTATACTTGGCCAATGCATGTTCTCTGAGTTTGAAGACTACTGTTACAAGACAATAGAAGCCGGTGATTCCCTTTCAGCAGAGGCAATGGATAAAAAGTGGATTGAACTCCTTGAGGAATACTACGGCGATTCGGTTGCGATAATGGAAGAAGACGGCATCAATTGGGCAAGGATACCGCATTTTTATAACTCATACTATGTTTATAAATACGCAACATCCCTAACATATGCAACTGCGATATGCAACAAAGCCGTAAATGATGAAAGTGCAAAAGATGACTATATTAAATTCCTAAAGGCCGGAAATTCTGCCAAACCCTCACAGCTTCTTAAGACAGCCGGCGTGGATCCCCTCGATGAACAGACATATGAAGGAGCAAAAGAATACATTGACAGCCTTATCGATCAGTTCATAGAGCTTTCGGATCAATAGGGATCAATGTTTTTTGAAAAAATCATCCAGCTTTTTTAACAAAGACGGTTTATCGATAGTCTTAAGCAGATAATCAACGGGGCACAGGCTCACAACAGACAACACGCTCTGGGTGTCGCCGTGTCCCGTTAAAAACATCACCGGTATCTTATCGGTTTCGGAATCACTGTTTAACATTTCAAGGACCTGAGGCCCGTTTGCGATGGGCATCTCATAATCAAGCAGGATAAGATCAGCCTTGTTCCTTGCAAGATAGGTTATCGCCTGCACACCGCTCGATGCCATTCCGACATGATAGCTGTCCTTTAACCATTCATAGATCGTACGCATATATGTGATGTCATCATCTA
This sequence comes from Lachnospiraceae bacterium, assembly GCA_017550535.1. Lineage (GTDB taxonomy): Bacteria > Bacillota > Clostridia > Lachnospirales > Lachnospiraceae > UBA2868. The sequence continues at coordinate 16,064 of JAFZOS010000097.1, read as the reverse complement.
CGATAAGTACGGTCTTCCTGCGATTCTCCCCCGTATTATCCTCCATATATTTAAGTACGCCTTTTATAAGATCATCCATACTTAAGGGCCTTTTGAACCATTCAAGCACCAGTGTTTCAGGGATCACCCTGGCAGCCTGCTTATGTTCGTCTTCGTCTCCGATAAGGATCATCTTTATATCAAGATCGCCTGCCATATCCTTAAGATATACAAGAGTCTCGGTCATTTCCTCCATGTCCTCGTTAAGGAACAGGATGATCAGTTCGGTCGTGCTGCGGTGTCTGTCGATCTCCTTTATATTCCCGTGCGAAAGCACGGCAGTAAGTCCGCTGCCTTCAAGCTTTGATACAAGGCTGTTTGCCAGAAAGCTTTCCGAACTGCTTATTATAAGGACCTCACCCTGACCTGCGATACTATTGTTCATTTTCATCCTCCCGTTATAATTTAACATACTGGCAAGGAAATACTACTGCTAAATTCTAAATTCAGTATTACCGTTTGTCAATATCACCGCTGTGCTCAAACCCTTAAGGCATCTCCTTAAAATCATACAAAAACGTACCGTAATAACATGAAAAATCGTCAATTCTCCCATTGCAACGATAAGGAATAATCACTATACTAAACTTTGTTGACCGAAACGGCTATGATCTGACATGAGGATCCCTTAATGGAAGCATATACCATATTCAGAAGTCTTGCCATAATAATCATATTTGCCAAGGTGTGCGGGATCGCAGCACGTAAGCTTAAAGCCCCTCAGGTGGTCGGGGAGATCATCGCCGGGCTTATAGTGGGGCCCAGTATCCTTCACCTTGTCGAGCCCACGGCATTTCTCGCACAGATGGCTGAGATCGGTGTGGTACTTCTCATGTTTTCGGCCGGCCTTGAAACCGACCTTAAGGAGCTCCTTAAAACCGGACCCATAGCCTTTCTCATAGCATGCGCCGGCGTATTCGTTCCGTTGTTTGGCGGCTGCCTGCTTCATATGTGTTTCTACGGCTTCAATCCCATAGGCGATCCTGCCTTTGTTACCTCCCTTTTCATAGGAGTTATCATGACGGCGACTTCCGTAAGCATCACGGTGCAAACGCTTAAGGAACTGGGATACTTAAAAAGCCGGGTCGGCACCACGGTACTGGCCGCGGCCATAATAGATGATATCATAGGCATTATCGTGCTGACCTTCGTCATAGGCATGAAAACACCGGATTCAAGCATGGGAAGGGTGGTACTTAAAACACTCCTGTTCTTTGCATTTTCAATATGTATAGGAATAATTTCATACCACGTATTCAAGTGGATCGACAAACGCTGGCCGCATACGAGGCGCATCCCGATCGCGGGACTTGCTTACTGCTTTGCCTTTGCTTATATAGCGGAGCATATCTTTGGCATAGCTGATATCACGGGTGCTTATTTTGCGGGCATCATCCTTTGCTCCATCAAGGACTCGGATTACATCGCGGAAAAAATGGATATCAATTCATATATGCTGTTCGGCCCCATATTCTTTGCAAGTATCGGCCTTAAAACCGATATCGCGGATTTTTCGATGAATATCCTGTGGTTCTCGGCAGCTTTTGTAATAGTTGCCCTCATGACAAAAATTATCGCCTGCGGAGCCGTTGCAAGGTTATGCAAATTCAACACAAGCGATAGTTTAAAGATCGGAGTCGGAATGATGACCAGAGGCGAAGTAGCATTGATCGTTTCTCAGAAGGGACTGTCGGCCGGCATCCTCAAACCCGTATATTTTACGAGTGTCATACTGCTCATCATCGTCTCATCTATAACGACACCCATAATCCTTAAATTCCTTTTCAGGGATCATAACAAAAAAGCTGCTGTCCGGCCTAGTGTTTGACTGACAGTATCAGCGCAACCTGCAGTGCCAGCAGAGTAAGATACATAACGTCAAAACCGTCCATATGACTTACAGCGATACCGTATATCATATCCTCATGATGTATTTCGGTTATGCAGTACCTGCTGCTCTTGTCATCCGAATATTCGGAAGCAAAGGACAGTACATTAAGTTCATCGGTCACAACCGGCATGTCATCCAGCGCATACGTTACCACACCGTCTTTTTTTGTCTTACGGGCCGCAAGCCTCATTCCCGTATTCCGTATCCCTTCGGCACCGCTATTTATGCTGACAGGTTCATCATACAGGAATATATAGATATCGGATTTATCCGAAAAATCCATCTTCTCAAGCGCTACCTTAAACATCTCCTGCCCGTTGTCGGAAACAAAACTCATATTCCTTGCGATAAGCACCAGCTGGAGCGCTTCTATTTCATGTTGGATAGCCTGAACATTAGCAAGGTTCAATATGTGATTCTGAAGGTATTTCATGCCTTCAACCATCATATCCGACAGACCGACCATCGTATTATGATCGTCCGATGCATGTATGAGCGCCGACATATAATCCGAAAATGCGCTCATCAGAGCGTACGGCGAGATATACCTGCTGTACGGCGAGCTGATTATCTTACGAAGCTGTCCTACGATCACCTCACCGTTCAGCGTATCCTTGATGTAACCGCCGGCGATCAGTGTATCTTTATATATCGCTTCGTACAAAAGATCATATATCTTATCACTTACTTCATCTATAACATTGGATATGAGGATATCCTCGCGCATCAGTTCGGCAACCTTTATGGCATAAAACTCAGGCTGCATACGCTCCGTCTCATTCATGGGGAGATACCTGTGCTGGCTTCCGAAAATGCATCCGCATGACGCGCGCTTCTGCAGAATGGTGGGAATTATGCCTCCGTCTATGATGCCGTCACGCAGGAGTGCCAGTATGTTTTCGATCGCCAGGTATCCTTCGTAATAAAAGTCCTGCAGTACGGTCGTAAGCGGCGGATCGCTTGATACGGCACGTATATCGTCATCATAACCGGTTACCGCTATCGCATTGGCATTAGTATGGGGATTGCCTATGTCAAATCCCCTTTTCTTTAATACCCTGTAAACCGAATATGCCATAAAATCATTCGCACATACAATGGCATCGGGTTTATCATTCCTGTCAAGGAGTTCCTCAATCTCCTTATCACATTCCTCATTAAAATGGCCGTACACCATCATGCGTTCATTAAACTCAATGTCGTTTTCGGAAAGGACATCTTCAACGGCCCTCTGCCGTTCGATCGACTCCCTGTTATCGGGCCATCCTCCCACAAATAGAAACTTCGTGTAGCCGTGATAACTTACCAGATGCTCAACTACCTTACGCATACTGTTGTAATTATCATTGATTATGTAGCCTGTTTTATCCCTGTCCGAAAACTCCTCCAGCAGGATATACGGAACATCATCATATCTGTCGAGGAAACGGGCCTTTTCATCCTCCTTCATAAGAACGGTATGGGCTCCGTAGATGATCACAAGCCCGTCAATCCCGTTCTTTGCGACATGCTCCCGTATTATTTCGTTCAAGATATCGGGACTTTTTTCCAGCTTGCCGCCATCCAGGAAATTATAGGCAAGCTGCGCTCCCGCAAACATCACGAGATCAACACCCAGATCATTTGCGGCCTGCGACATGCCCCTCATTATATTCTTTATATAAGGCGCGATAGCGGTGCCCATTAGCACCCCTATCCGCTTCCTTCTGTTCAACATATAAATGCTCCTTATTCCCGGCTTACTGTCTTAACTTTCATCACTCCTTGGAATTTTTAAGAGGGCAGATCTTATATACCATCATGTATTCATTAAGATTGGACTTCCGGTAGAAGCTCATGCGGACACGTTCCATGACCTTGACCGCATTTTCATAAGAATCAACAGGGAACATGATCGCATACTGATCTTCGGAATAGCGGCATATACTGTCGCCCATCCTCAGCTCATGCTTGCAGCATTCAAGAAGTGCCGACATGGCACGTTCATTCTTAAGCGGATCATGCCTGTCGGTAAGCTTTGAACGCAGAGTCACCATCGTTAAGAACATTGTCTCGCCGGTACGCATAAGAAGCCTTCTCTGGAGCCTGTATACTTCACGGAACATCTCATATTCACAGACAAATGCGGTGTTCTCGGAAGAGTCAGTTTCCATCTCCTCCCTCACTCCGCCGATGACACGGTCCATATCCTTAACCGCCGAACGGAACTTATGATACTGATCGCGCATCTCTTCAGATTCGAGGCCCTTCTGCATCGCTATTGACATTTCATTTTCTATCTCAAGCGATACGGGAATATACTCGTGAACCTTGTTGCATATATCAATGACAGAATTGTATTCATTCCTGTTCTTGAGTATCTGGATGTACTCAAGTGCAACACGTATATACAGATCCCTGAGCTTTACGGCCTTGGGTACTACCCAGTGCTCGGCATTGGAATCGGGCAGAAGGTTTCCCGTATAAAGATCGATCGCATCCTTAAGCGCCTTCTCCCTCTTGTCGTCGCTTTCAATGCTTTCAAGCGCCGCCTCGGAAGCATTTTCAAAATCATAAATATCGATTGAAACATTCAGGTCGGGATTCCACTGATATGCACCCCTCCTGCTTATTATGGAATTATCGAGCGCCGTAATCTCGGATGTTTCGATCATCGCCCTGTACCTGTAAAGCAGCGTACGCAGTGCCGTGCCCGGATTGGCATAATCCTCACCCGACCACAGGAGTTCAAACAGCTCCTTGTGTGAGATCGGCTTATCCTTGTTTAAGAGCAGGTAGCACAAAAACAACTTGGTTTTCCTGGTGTTTGACAGGTTTTCAAGAATAGGCTTACCATCCTTATAGATCGCAAATTTTCCGAATAAAGTTATCCTAACGTTTGATGTCATATCTACCTCCGAAACATAAAAGTGTCACAAATCAATCCAATTATGATAGTATCACTTGGTGATTGAAATTTCAAGTCTTTTTTCTATTTTTTAATGATTTTGTGGGGAAATATTACTGTAAGATAATCACTCCGCTATCCGGAAGAGCTTCAATATAATCAGATATCCTGACACTGTTTGCGCTTACTGATGTGCCGGCTGCTGATTCTTCATCAACGAGAGTATGAACTATATCCCTGCCCGAAACTATATTATTGTTTCCGTATACATATATCCTGTCGCCGGCCATTATAAGGCCTTCTACATTACATCCTTCTTCGATTATCACGTTTTTGGATGTTATTATGATCCCCGAAAAATCTTCCGTCAGGGTTACGTCCTCATTGGATACTATCTTGGAATATGATCCCGTATACGAAGGATCCTCTTTGCTCGAATAATAAGATGAAATCCCGTTTATCATACCTGATGTGCTGTTTATCAGACGTATCATTTCATCATAATGCTCCTCGTTGGTGAATGCCGCAGATCCGTCGCGCAGGAACTTATCGCCGTTTATCGTGTATTCGGTCTTGGACGGATAGTTTTCTATATCATTTATTGTATTGGCGTAAATAGATATCTTGTCATCCTCGCTGCCGAAGACAACGAAAGCTCCCTTAATGTTTATGTCGCCTGTGGTTATTATACTGTCGCCGAATACTGCCGCCTGGGTTGTAAGGAAGTTTATCCCGCCGTAAGGATCCTTTTCACCGTATATGACTTCCGCTTCCCTGCCTTCTTCAAACTCATGCGTTCCGGCATACATGCTTCCGACAAACGAAGATGTCTGGCCCGTTATGTATATACCCTTCATAGCTACCAGGCTGTAATCATAAAAATTCACACTGTCGTCGCTGAATGCAACGTTTGCCGAGCCGACATTGATCGTAAAGGTCTTTTCACCGACAACAACATCACCAATAAGGTACTGCAGGACAACTTCCCTTATCACACACTGTTTTATATTACAGTCCGTCTCATCGTAATCAAGGAAGAATTCAGGTCCGGGATCCGAAGCGACGCGTAAAACATAACCCTGCTCTTTGGGAAGCATCGGATCAAGCACGGCTGCAATGCCGCTTCCCGAAACATCATAAACAGACTTTACACGCTCGATATACTGCTTGTAAAACGCAGCCTTCTTACCTGTATTAAGTGCCTCGACCGTTGTACCTTCTTCATTTTTCATTTTAAGCAGCATAAGGGAATAAACATCATCGGATATGCGCTGACAGTCGGCAGTTACCTCCGCTTCCAGAGTTGATGCCGCTTCGTCTAGTGTGTTATCCACACGGACGCCGGTGCGCTTTTCGATAAGCATTTTAGTTATGTTAACCGTTTGGGCGTACACAAACACCACCGACATTGCCATTATGCCGAGCAGAAACAATGCTACTACCGCTTGTTTGTGATGAGAATTCATAAGCCCTTCACCAGATCATAGAAACGCAGCACAGGCTGCAACATTGACATGAGCAGGAAGAGTACGATCACTGCCATTACCACAATGGAAACAGGCTCCCTGCGGGCCAGGCGCTTTTCGGCATCCTTTTTTGCTTCCTCCTCATAATACTCGGCAACATGCATGAGCATCTGCGGAGTATCGCCCATTTCCTCTCCCACGGATATCATCTGCAATACCATAATAGGGAAAAAATCAAATACACACAGCGCATTGCTGAGCGTTGAGCCTGCTGCCGAAGCATTTGCGGCATCCAAAAGCCTGTATGTTAAGAACGGATATTCAGTAAAAGAATGAGCAGTCACGAAAAGAGCATCCTTTGTGGCCACGCCGACCTCAAGCAGTGCATTCATGTATCGCGCAAATTTGGCATAAACATTCATACGCTTATAAGAACCCGCCGGAAGCGACTTCTCTCCAAGTTTCGGACCCAGTATATCTGCGCTGCTGGCCTTCCTGTATATAAATATACCCGCAAGTACAAGCGCTGTCAGTATCAACAGAAGCCACCAGATCCCCCTGAAAGAATCAGCGAGCGCAAGAAGGGCCCTTGAAAGCCCCGGAAGTTCATTGTCCATACCGGTGAACATATCAACAAAGCCCGGATATACAACGAGCATCATCACTATCATCACCACAAGTGAACAGGCCGTTACAAGTGCCGGATAAAACACGGAACCCCTGGTCATACGGCGCTGTTTGACTTCCCGGTCAAATATATCCGCAAAGCGCTTAAAAACAAGCGCAACCATGTCATTTTTCTCGGCAGAGGATACGGCGATCGTAAGCGCGAACGGGAAACATGCGCAGTTGCCCATTGCAACGGACAGATCATATCCGTCCTTAAGATCATTGTATATCTTTTCGAGCGCTTCCCTTAACTCGTCATTTGGCGTCTGCTCGATCAATATCCTGACGGTATCGATAACACTGACACCGGCCTCATGTATCCTGGCAAACTGAGCACAGAGGTCCCTCATGTCGTCATAAGGTATGGTTCCCCTCGCTTCGGCCCTTGAAATATCGATCTTCTCGTATTCACCCTTTTCGGTGACAGTGTAGGCATCGGTTATATTAAGTCCGTACCGTTTATCCTCGCCTTCGCGATCGTCCTTCTGCGCTATCACACGTGCGGCCGTTTCCTTTGCCTCCTTATCGGAAACCCGGGCACTTGCAAATTCACTCCAATCTCCGGAAGGTGCCTCTAAATCCGCTTCATCACGCTTTCCACGGCTCCTTCCTTTTGCCTTCCGGGCAGGCCTTTTCCTTTTCCTCCTGCCATATTCAGGCTCCCTTGCCGGCTTTTCTATCACTATATCGGAGGGTTCAAGGAACGTAAGACTGTCATCAGAAGAATTCCTTGAGCCTTCATCCACAGTAAGGGGCTCATCGGCATCAAACACATCACCCAGGTTATCTTCGGGCATGGGAATAGGCAGGGGAACATTAAACCCCTGCTCCATGAAGCTTTCCGGCGAAAGCCTTTGCCCCTGAGGCATCTCACTTAACTCAAACTCATCATACATTTATATCACTCTTATTGTGACTGATCGTCACTTTCCGGTGCATCACTGCTTATGTTGCCGCTTACGGAGTCCTGCCCGGCCACGTTAACGGTCCCTCCCGTCAGGAAGGCTTCCCTCAGTGCCGGTACAAAGGATGCGTAATCAACCATGCTTATATCAAGGTCGACCTTTTCATCCACTCCCTTTATGAAACCGTCAGGCGTATACTGCCATATCGTAAAATCATATAAAAAATCATTTTCCTCAAGATACTGCGCGGCCCAGAAATCATAACCCTGAAGAGACTCATATTCAAGATCCCTTCGGATCCAGTTCTCGGATGCATATATCATCGGATAGTAACCGTCCTTACTGATCCTTTCGCAGAAGGCGGCGCACATACTGCTCCGAAGTTCATCTTCTATCTCCGTCGTATTCGTACGTGCTGTCTTATCCGGTATATATTCGGTATCTATAGCCACGGGATAACTGATCTTATAATCCTTTATCAGATCAAGCGTGAACTCAGCCTCACTGACTGCCTCCTCCACACTCACCGCCTGGTTAAAAAAATAAACGCCCAGAGGAATATCCCTGTCATTGCAGGCCCTGGCATATTCCCGGAACTTCTCGTCCTCGATAAGTGCACCTTCAGAATAACCCCTGTATCCACATCTAAGCATCACAAATTCGATGCCCGAGTCCTTTACTTCATCCCAGTTAACATTCTCCTGGTGGTAGGACAGATCGACTCCAAGGTGCGATATCGTGTTTCCCTCATCGTCATGATATGCCATGAAACCGTCATCGTCATAGTAAAAATTGGCCGTGTTATAGGAATTAAGCGGGATCTGCCCGAGTATACGCTTCCTTTCGGGAAAGAATACATTGACGACCCTTTTATCAACATCGCGGGATACGACTACACTCGGTTTGTTGACCGTCGCCGCGTTTGCAGCCTTCCCTTCAGTTTCCTTTGCGGCGACCTCACGGCCCTTCGTATGGCTGAGGCTTCCGAACATGTAGCCGAGTACGACACCTATCGTAAACAGTATCGCCCCCAACGCGCCGAGAGTAATATATAATTTGGTACGGTTGCTCAGCTTTCTCACAATAAATCATTCTACATGAAACCAGGCCTTTTTTCAAGCGCACGTTGTGCTTCCCGCCATGCAGGACCATAAAGAAAGGAGATGCATCTGCATCTCCTTTAAGGCACAAGTAATAAATTATATTATAAATTATATTATAAATTATAACTTTGTTACGTTGGTTGCCTGAGGTCCCTTTTCACCCTGAACTACGTCGAACTCAACTGCTGCGCCTTCGTCAAGAGACTTGAAGCCTTCCATGTTAAGTCCTGAATAGTGAACGAACACGTCCTGTCCCTGCTCATCAGAGATAAATCCGTATCCCTTCTGGTTGTTGAACCACTTTACCGTACCCTTCATTGTAGTACCTCCAAATAAAAAAATAATATTGATAGAATGATGCACATAACATCGTTTTGATAATATCATACTTGAATAATATTGTAAACAAAGAATTTCTAAGACTGGCCACCTGCAGGAGGCATCTGGGTCATTGCCTGTACGCTTGCCTGCTGCTGCCTGTGCTGCATTTCAAGAGCTTCAAGCTGCCTTGACATTTCATAGATATCCATGTGCGCCCTTTGGAATGCCGAAACGACGGTGGGATCAAACTGAAGACCTGCCGCCTGGGTTATGATATTATATGCCTGCTCGTGAGTCTTGGCCTGCCTGTATGACCGGGTTGACACAAGCGCATCGTATGTATCGGCAACCGACAGGATCCTTGCAAGTATCGGAATATTGACACCCATAAGATGATCCGGATATCCGCCGCCGTCATATCTTTCGTGATGATAACGTGCCATCTGATATGTGAAATTTAAGAACTTACTGTTCGGAATAAGATAGGAATACCGCTGAATAGCGTCTGCTGCCAGAACGGTATGCTTCTTCATCATCTCAAATTCCTCGTCGGTATACTTACCTACCTTCTGAAGGATATGATCGGGGATACCTATCTTTCCCATATCATGCAGCTGAGATGAAAGAATGATAAGTTCAAAATCGGCAGGATTGATACCGTAATTCACGCCCGACATGAGCATCTCACGTAAGATAAGTCCCATATACCTTGATACTGCAAGTGAACTCATACCCGCATATGTATCTTTAACCTTGATAAGGTCGGTGATCACTCCTATGATGAAGTACTCAAGCTTTAATGTATTCTGGTCTGCCGATGCCATCGACTGCTTAAGCTGCCCCATATAGGTGCCCATCTGCTTCTTGTTTTCAAGGAGCTCCGCCTGCATATCAACGCGTCTCTTAAGCACCTGCATATTAAGGGGTTTCTTAACAAAATCAACCGCTCCTATCCTGTATGCCTCGATCTCGGTGGATGCATCCTTATCACCCGAGATCATGATGACCCTTATGCCCTTTGTTTTTTCCTGGGTCATAAGCCGTGTCAAAACCTCAAGGCCGCTTACACCCTGGAGCATAAGATCCATTACGATGAGGTCGGGCATGATGTTTGCCTTATTAAGACGTGTCAGCGCCTGCTTGGCATTGTTCATGCTTATAACATTATAATCCTTTTCCAATGCCTTCTGGATCATGACCAACTCAACTTCACTGTTGTCCAAAATCATTACCGAATACATTCAATAACCTCCGGAATCTCAAGAACACCGCCAAACAGCTTAAGAGCACTTCCGATGGTAATATCTATGTGCCCAGCTCCGGCTTTCTTTATAAGCCTTATATCATCAAGCGTGGATATCCCTCCCGCGTACGTAATAGTATAAGGAATACCCGCCAAAATATCAATTATTTTTTCATCTATCCCGGCCTTTTTGCCCTCTACATCCACGGCGTGTATGAGGAACTCATCACAATAGCCTGAAAGCACATCAAAAATACTCTTATCAAGCCTGTGCCGCGTAAACTTCTGCCATCTGTCGGTAACTATATAGTACCCGTCATCCTTAAACCTGCTGCTCAGATCAAGTACTATATGCTCCTTTCCTACTCCGGCCTTAAGCCGCTTCAGTGAATCCCAGTCGATGCGTCCTTCCCTGAAAACGTATGACGTCACTATCACATGGGACGCACCCGCTTTAATATACTCATCTGCGTTTTCGGCATTTATCCCTCCGCCGATCTGCATGCCCCCGGGATATGCATTGAGTGCACTTATAGCCTGGGCTTTTGAGGCTTTCGCCTGTGAAGTTCCCGGTGCATTGAGCATGGCGATATGACCGCCGGTAAGACCGTACTCCTTATACAGTCCCGCATAATATGCCGCATCCTTATCCGAAACATAGTTTTCGGCGGTATCCCCGCCTGAGTCAGTGAGACTGCCGCCGACTATCTGTTTGACTCTGCCATTATGTATATCTATGCATGGCCTGAATTTCATACCGAAGCAGTTCCCCTATCCGATAACATCCTTCATAGTGTAGTGACCCGGGCCCTTGCCCTTTAAGAATTTCGCAGCCTGTACCGCGCCTTTTGCAAATACGGCACGTGAATAAGCCTGATGAGAGAATGTTATGACCTCATCCTGTCCGGCAAAGATCACATCGTGGTCGCCCACTATCGTTCCTCCGCGAACCGCCGAGATCCCGAGCTCCTTCTTCCCCCTTACCTGCCTTACGTTGCTCCTGTCATACACATATTCATATTCATTTCCCCTGGCGGCATTTATGGAATCGGCAAGCGCCAATGCCGTACCGCTTGGTGCATCAACCTTGGTCCTGTGGTGTTTTTCGACTATCTCTATATCAAAGCCGGCATCTGCAAACACGTTTGCCGCTTCGGCAACAAGCTTCATCAAAACATTCACTCCAAGGGACATATTTGCGGACTTAAGGATAGCAACCTTTTCGGCACACTCCTCAAGATGCTTTATCTGATCATCACTTAATCCGGTAGTGCATTCAACACACGGAACCTGTTTGGCGGCACACCAGTCAAGCAGGTGGTCAACGGCACCTGAAGCACCGAAATCTATCACGACATCCGCCTTTATATCACAGTCATCTATCGCGGAATATACCGGATAATCGTTCTTCTGTCCTCCGGCAACATCAATACCCGCAACTATCCTTGCATTCTCATCTTCTGCAACGATACCGGTGATCATCTGCCCCATGCGGCCGTTGCATCCATGCATTATTATGTCAACCATTTATAATACCCCGTATTCTCTCATTACCTTTTCAAGCATTTCTGCGTTCTCAGGAGCGATCTCGGCAAGCGGCCTGCGCAGCACACCGCCGTCCCTGCCCTGAAGCTGTACACCCTTCTTAACGGGTATGGGATTAACCTCACAGAACAAAGCATTACAGAGCGGGAGAGCCTTGAGCTGGAGCTCACAGCTTTTCTTAACGTCTCCGGCAAGAAATGTGGCTACTATATCATGAGCCTGTTTGGGTGCCACATTTGCCAATACGGAGATCACTCCGATGCCGCCAAGCGAAAGGATGGGCACTATCTGATCGTCATTGCCCGAATACAGATCTATGGCTCCATCGGCAAGATGCATAAGCTTTGCAACCTGTGATATGTTACCGCTGGCTTCTTTTATCGCAACTATGTTTTTAACATTCTTTGCCAGATACGCGGCAGTTTCAGGCTGTATATTGCAGCCCGTCCTGCTCGGAACATTATAAAGGATGATCGGGAGCTTTACGCTGTCTGCCACCATCGTGAAATGCTCAATAAGTCCCTTCTGCGTAGCCTTGTTATAATACGGAGTGACCACGAGCAATGCATCCACTCCGAATTTCTCGGCTTCGGTAGATAAGTATATAGCCGTTTCCGTGCAGTTGGAGCCCGTTCCCGCTATGACCGGGATACGCTTGTTAACTACCTCGGCACAGAATTTTATGCAATCAAGATGCTCCTCATGCGACAGACATGATGCCTCGCCTGTCGTACCGCATACTATGATCGCATCCACTCCGTTTGCGATCTGATATTCGATCTGTTCCCTGAACACATCATAGTCAACATCTCCGTTTGCCTTAAACGGTGTTGTTATGGCAACACCTGCTCCTTTGAATATAGCCATGTCCTTCCTCCTTTATGATTAGTATAAATCGATTTTCGTTACTGACCGCCGACAGCCGGCAATACCGGGGTGCCCTGCGCAGCTGCTGCTGCGGCGGCTGCCGCGGCTGCTGCCGCTGCTGCTGCTTCCTTCGCCTCCTGAGCCTGTGCTTCCGCTGCCGCGGCCGCTTCCGGATTGGCAAGATAAGCGGCATTCGCAGGATTAGTCGGATCAAACAGCGGTACACCGTTTAGATAGCTGTGAACACAGTACGGCAGTGATGCATTCTGATTACCGTCCGGCGATACAACGATAACCCCCGGTGTTGCATACGGACAGGAATCCGCTGCCCTAAGGCCTGTCACGGCACATACCTTGCCGAGAATATGACAGTCGCATGATTCTTTCGGAAGCTTTGATTCATCAAAATACTCGGTAACGGCGCTTCCGTCTGCCGAACAAAGGCCTGCCACGGCCATCTTACCTGACTTGCGGCATATGGTTGCCGTCACGACTCCCTCAGGTTTGACGAAATCCTTATACTCAAGGTTCTCATGCAGCCTGCCCATTATCGACTTCCACAAAAGCTTGGCGGTACTGGTTTCGTTACCCACCATGTGGACATTATTATCATATCCCGACCATGTTGCACATGTATAATACGGTGTAAATCCGGCAAACCATACATCGACGTTACTTGATGTCGTACCCGTTTTACCTGCTATTGCCATGTTTCCGAAGTTGACCTTGGCACCGGTTCCCTTTGTAACAACGTCCTCCATTGCGGAAGTCAAAAGCCATGCCGTTGTATCTTTAAGAACCTGACGGCTCTTCGGCGTATTGTCTATCAAAACATTACCGTCATGATCTATGATCTTTGTATAGAAAGCCGGCCTGTTGTAAACGCCCTTATTTGCGATCGTCGCATAAGCGGCGGTAAGCTCAAGGTTGGTAACACCGTCGGTAACACCGCCAAGCGCAAGAGCCTGGGTTATATCGGATGAAACACTTCCGTTTGCTTCGGTACGCCTGCTCACAAGGGTAGTAAATCCGAAGTTCAACAGATAATCATATCCGAGCTGGGGAGTTATATCCGTAAGTGTTTTTACCGCAACTATATTAAGCGACTGCTCAATACCCTTTCTCAGCGTCTGTACGCCCCTGTAGCCCTTATACCAGTTCTTGACCGGGCGGCCGTTTGAGTAATTAAACGGTTCATCCACCTGCGTGGATGCAAGGGTAAATCCCGCAGAATCAAGCGCCGGCGCATAAGCGGCGAGAACCTTGAAGCAGGATCCGGGCTGGCGCTTTGTATCCGTGGCCCTGTTAAGCGTAAGGCTGGCCGCCTTGGTTCCGCGGCCTCCGACAACAGCCTTTACTTCACCCGTGGTGTGATCCATTATAACAACCGATGCCTGCGGCTGCGGTGTTAATGAGATATTCTCGGCTACGAACTTATATCCCGGCTGCTCCATGGCTGCCTTATATTCATCTATCTTCTCCTGAGCTTCCTCCTGCGAATTGAAGATACTGTTGAAGCTCTTACTCTGCTGCTTAAAATACGACTCAAACTGCTGTGTCGAGAAATTAACCCTTTCACCGTCAGCGTCCTCAAATGTAAGCTCATACTTAAGATACCACCTGACATTTGCGGGGAAGTTGCTTTCGTTTAAAAATTCCTCGTCACATATCTTCTGTATCTCGGGATCCTGTGTGGTAAAGATGCTGAGACCGCCGGAATACAGCGCATTATACGCCTGGGTATATGAATAACCCTTTATCTCCTGAAGATCTGTGATGACCTGCTCCGTAAGCTCATCCACGAAGTAGGTATATATCGATTCCTTCTCGACCGTTTCATCAACGATCTTGATCCTGGAATAAACATCATCGTTCATGGCTTCGTCATATTCCGCCGGTGTTATGTAACCCTGATCCCTCATCTTGCGAAGAACTTCCTCGCGGCGTTCCGCATTGTTTTCGGGATGGGATATCGGGTTCCACTTGGTGGGATTCTGAGTTATTGCGGCTATTACAGCCGATTCGGATATTGTAAGCTCGGAAGCCGGCTTACCGAAGTAGCGGTTTGAGGCCGCCTGTACTCCCAGTGTTCCCTGTCCTAAGTTTATGGTATTAAGGTAGTTTTCAAGGATACTGTCCTTATCCATTATCTTTTCAAGCTGTACCGCACAGTACTGCTCCTGGAACTTTCGCCTGAATTTCTCGATCTTGCTGGATTCGGAAGTCCAGGAGGTGAACACGTTGTTCTTAAGAAGCTGCTGTGTGATCGTGGAAGCACCCTGCGACAGATCACCCGAAGTCAGGGCCTTTACACCGGCACGCATGATACCCTTTATATCTATTCCGTTATGAGTCCTGAAACGCTCATCCTCTATCGCGATGAACGCGTTCTGCAGATGTTCGGGTATCTTATCTATCGTTACATATATCCTGTTTGAGTTTTCGGCAACGAGCTTAACTGTCTTATTACCTTTGGAATCATATACGGTCGTGGAATAACCGGCCGGTGAGACATCAATGCCGGATACATCCGGAGCCGTATCTATAACGCCCATGAACAGACCCACTCCCGCGCACAGTCCCGCAGCCATGGCACATGCTGCGCCAAGGACAACGAACTTAAACAGTAACGTTCCGAAGAAGTTACCGAACTTGGGGATGACCGATGTGATGGCTTTGCGCCTTTTTCTTGTTCCGCGTCTTCCGTAATTCAAAATGCGCCTCCGTACTGATTTACATACAAAATCACTATATTATATCAAATATTCTTGATAAAGAAAAGCCCTGTTGACTCCGTACGGGCGTCATGACACTTACAACGCAGACCCTGCCCACTCCGTCGAACTAACTGCTACTACGACTAAGCGCCTGAGATATTCACGAACGATATGTTCATATCTCAAGCGCTAAGTCTTCGTACGCAGTGGATTTCGACTGCGTTCCTGCAGGAACCGTCTGCTTATGTAAGTATCATGCCACCCTGCGTCAGTTAAATGATCATCTCTATAATTTTATTGCTTCTTGAAACAAATTTTGTCATCTCCTCGGGCTGCAGCGGCTGGTTCGCGATCTTTGCAAGGTCGTAAAGCTGCTCAACGATCATCGGAGTGTTGTCACCGTCTTTGTTC
>JAFZOS010000096.1 GCA_017550535.1 Lachnospiraceae bacterium | reverse complement strand
TTAAACGTATTACCCGAAAAGGCATAAATCCCTATATTTTCAAGCCCGTCGGGAAGAGTCAGAGTTCCGTCAAAACGGCAGCAGTTAAAGGCCTGTGTGCTTATCCCCCTGACATTTTCGGGTATTATAAGGTCGCCCCTGAAGTTTTCGCAGCTTGAAAAAGCAGCCATCGGTATATCGGTGAGCCCCTTTGAGAGCTTAAGCGTTCCGTCAAAGCCGCACTGGTCAAACGAATATGTGCCTATGGAAGTAACGGAATCAGGGATCACGAGATCACCCGTTAAGTTGCTGCAAATGTGAAATGCGCTCCTGCCTATGGTCTCAAGCCCGTCCGGTAATATGAGTGTGCCCTTAAGCCCGCTCATCTGCTCAAATGCCTCATCACCGATCGTCTTAAGTGACTTTGAAAGTTTTAACCCAGTAAATCCTTCACATCTTGTAAACGCATAGTCCCCTACCGTTTCAACCGAATCCGGGATGATAAGATCGCCTTTTAAGCCGTCACAGCCGTAGAATGCAAATTCGCCGATCTCCTTTAAGCTTTTGGGAAGTTTAAGCTCGCCTGTCAGACTGTGGTTTGAGTAGAACGCATTGACATCGATCGATGTTATGCCCTCCGAGATGACAAGCTTCTTTATCTCATAATCCGACCACATGTATTTTTCGGGCGTTACCATATCGCCGGTACCCGAAATGGTCAGGGTCTTTTTTGATTTATCATACTTCCATGAAATGTTATCTCCACAGGTGCCTTCAACACCCCGATCTCTTTTCCTGCCGCCGTTTCCATTGTTATCCCTTGTACATCCGAAAAGATTAAGCAGCATAACTACCCCCAATATAAGCAACAGTATTTTTCTCATTACGTTTTCCTCTCTGGATCTGACCTGAGGTCATGTTGTCCGGGAATAAGTATATCACAATTTTCGTATTTATTTGGTATAATGATCATATAAATGGCTTTTATACCATAAACCGGTTTGTTTTGGTATAATACTAACTGATAAACAGATAGTTTCACGGAGGAAAAACAGTGGATTTTATGAAATATAATATCGATTTCGAAATCTTCGGATCGATAATTATATTGATCATAATAGTTTTTTTCAAGCTTAAATTCGACAGGCAGACCGAAAGCGAAAAATGCTTTATGCGGCTTGCCTATATCGTGCTTATAGCCCAGGTGACCGATATGGCGTCAGCCGTTACCATCAGTATAGGCGGACCTAAGCTTGCTCTTTTCAACCTTTTGTTCGACACTGCCTTTTTTGCCGTTGAAGTATATATGGCACTCCTGTTCATCGAATATATTGTTGTCTCCATTAATAAAAAACCGGTTAAAAAATATCGTACTGCCTTAATTACATTTGGCGCGGTGCATACCTTCTTTCTGATCCTTAATATATTCTTCGGTTTTTATTTCAGGTTTGACTTTACTACCGGTGAGTATATCCATGAATCATGGTATTATACCCTGTATGCGGTACCCGGACTGCTTTCGGCATATGCGATTTTCCTTCTTTTGAGTAACAGAAAAAAGTTCGATACAAAACAGTGGATCTCGGTGTCCAGTTTCGTTTTATTTGCCGTAATAGGACTGCTGCTGCAGGGAACCCTTGTACCGAATATATATCTTACCTTCGGGCTGGTCACGATAGCTTTCCTTATGATCGTTTTTTCACTTGAAACTCCGGATTACAGGAAGCTCATGCAGACCCTCGATGAGCTGGAAGAAGCCAGGAAAGAGGCGGAAGAGGCCCGGCATGAAGCCGAAAGGGCAAACAGGGTTAAAAGCGATTTCCTTGCAAATATGTCGCACGAGATACGTACCCCTATTAATTCTATCCTGGGATTTGATGAAGTCATCTTAAGGGAAAGCAATGACAAGGATATCACACAGTATGCATCCAATATCAAATTCAGCGGACAGACATTGCTGACTCTTATAAACGATATACTTGATTTTTCCAAACTCGAATCGGGAAATATGGATCTTATCCCCGTGGATTACGATACAAAACAGCTCTTTACCGATCAGATACTTATGGTAAAACACCGCGCCGAGGAAAAGGGGCTTCTGTTAAAGTGTGAGATAGACGAAAACCTTCCGTGCATGATGCACGGGGATGATGTGAGGATACGCCAGGTTATCACCAACCTTCTCACAAATGCGATAAAATACACAAAAAAAGGAGAAGTTGTACTTAGCGTACAGCTTTTGGAAGCAGGAAACCCGGCCAAGATAAAAGTCTCGGTCAGGGATACCGGCGTAGGTATCCGGGAAGAAGATCAGCAGGTGCTCTTCAGCGCATTCAGGCGTGTTGACGAAAAGAAAAACAGAAATATCGAAGGTACCGGTCTGGGCCTTGCCATATGTGTATACATACTTGAACTCATGAACAGTGTGCTTAAGCTTAAAAGCGAGTATGGCAAGGGTTCTGATTTCAGTTTTATACTTGAGCAGGATGTTGTTGATGAAACTCCCGTGGGCAGGCTCAGCATTGCCGAAGAGGAAACCGGCAGAAAAGTAGAGATAACCCGTGAAAACTTTACCGCTCCGGATGCAAGGATACTTGTGGTCGATGATGTGGAACTTAACCTTACTGTATTCATGCAGCTTCTTAAGAATTCCGGGATCGTCATTGATACCGCAAACACGGGAGCACAGTCACTTGATATGATAAGATCGACAGAATACGATATCGTGTTCATGGATTATCTCATGCCCGAAATGGATGGTATAGAAACATTAAAGAAGGGCATTGCCGAGGGTGTGATCGATACCGGTAAACTCCCGGTGATCGCACTTACCGCAAATGCCATCTCGGGAGCTAAAGAAATGTTTATTTCCGAGGGATTTGTCGATTATCTGACAAAACCGATAGAGATAAAACAGCTTATGGATATGCTCTCAAAATATCTTCCGGAAGAAAAGGTGATCCATAAATGAAGCTCACCTGCTAACCCCTCCCGGATGATTTAAGTGTATTGTAATATTTGGTCTGTTTTTTACGTATGTAGTCAAGCAGATCCTGGGATTTTTTCAGAGTGCAGCCATAAATCTTTACTTTCTCTTCATTATTAACTTCCCTTACACATCGGCAGCTTATATCCAATGATACAAATTCGCTTTTATCGGAAAAACTTACAGTAAGGTTTTTCCCGATGGCCTTGTAATTTAAGGCTTCCATCCGAAGACCCACGCCTGTTACGGATATATCGTGAATAGTGCAGTTGCGCCTTCTTGAATCACCCTCGATCTGTACGGTCGCACCTACGCCCAGGGGGATACGCGGTGCTTTCCTGCGCTCATGCTTCTCACTCGATTTTTGTGTGCTTATGATATATTCTTTTTTAGCCCTGTCATATTTAACATTGACATGCTTCCAGAGCTCGCTCCTTGATGACCCCTGTTGTATGAAACGCACAGAGACCTTTCCCCTGAAATTGTTGATATTGACTATCTTGCCGTCAATCCTGACAACATCCGTAACAATGCTCCTGCTTCCGTTTGAGGACACGGCAGCCCGTAAAACGAAAGCATCGAGGCTGGTGGATTTTGTAACATAATCAAACGAGATAGTTATCTTTGATCTGACAGGTATCTGGTCAATATACATAGAGGATATACTCCTTTACTGCGGCCTGCATTCCGCAAGAATACCGGCAAGATAATACATTACGGCGCATTCATTTTCCTGCCATATCCTGAGGCTTCGTTTTACCGCACATACAAGAAAACCGTATACTTTATCATGATCTCTCATCCTGACTGACAAAACCGATTCGAACCCGCCTGCCTTAAGAGCGGAATAAAAGACCGGCGAATTCCGTTCCGCCCTTTCAAGTGTGCTGTCACAAAAAACATCTTCATCCGTGAGCCCTTCGATATCACCCGCATCTGCTTCAAAGTTCCTGTCGTTTACTGCCCTCATTTTACCGTCCGATAAGATATAGTAAATATCATTGACCTGCAAAGCTTCCGAGATAAAAGGCGTTACGGCCTGCAGTTTACTTACAAATCCGTCCGTCTTTTCGACAATATCCCTTAACCTGCTCATGGAAGAATACATGCCCTGCCTGGCAATCTTTGTGATCTCAATATCTTTATGCTTTTCATGATCATAGACGGAATAGCAGTTCCGTCCCCTGCTCTTGCCAAGATACAGCATCTTGTCTATAAGTCCGAAAAGATCATCAAAATTGTCGGCATCCTCCGGGAAAGATGCCACTCCCGATGTCGCCGTTATGTATGAGGAACCGTTGTCAAAATCAATATTTATGCGAAGGGCATTCGAGTCAGTGTACAACCTTTCAAAAAATGATTTCTTATCGGTCTGTGTGGTATTATGAAGATCGATCAAAAGCAGTTCGTCACCGCCAAAGCGTCCCGCAAGGCCGAATCCGTCCGTATATTCTGCCAGCTCCCTGGCCACCGTCATAAGTACTTTGTCGCCGGCGCCGTGTCCGAAAGTGTCATTAAAAAACTTAAAGTTATCAAGGTCTATCATTGCAAAGGTAAACGGCTTTTTTTCATCTATCAGGCTTTGGACAAACTTCACCGCATAGGAACGCGATAGTATCCCCGTCAGCGGATCCAGAATCTCTTCAAGGCTTATCTCGTCGATCAGCTTATCAAAGAAGCTGTATTGTCTCAGCCTGTCTATCGTATATACGACCTGTGATCTGTCATTTGATCCTCCGCGCCTTAATACATCCGTGATATCAATGAAACTGCCTACCAGTCCGATGATCTCGTCGCCGTCATACAGAGGGCGCTTCGAGGCAATGATATCCCGCTCCTCACCGCGGATCATGCACTTCCCCTGCACCTTATATGTACTCCTGCCCGATAATACCCTCAGTTCGTCCTGTTTAAAAGGTTCGGGATCGGAGTGCCAGCCCATATCCTCATCCGTTTTCCCTATAAGAACTTCTGCCGATTCGAAGCCGTAAAAGTCAAGGAACGCCTGATTAACTCCCAAAAAGCGCCTTTCCTTATCCTTCCAGAAGACACAGTCCTGGGAAGTATTGATTATACTGTCAAAGAGTTCTACCGTCATTTCCATGATCGATCCGGCCTCCCTTAACTGTTATTTATCAATGCAGTTGCTATATGGTCGCAGTGATTTGAAACACGCTCGCAGAATGTGGTTATATCATTAAAAATGAACCCGTGCTGTATGGTGCATTCGTTGCGCTGCAGACGTTCAATGTGATTGTTCTTCATCTTCTCGCACTGGGCTTCGATACCGGTGTTCAACGGGCCTATCTGCTCGGCCTTAAAAAGATCATCCTCCGTAAATGCTTCGGTTGTAAGGATCGTTTCCTTGCGGATAAGGCTGAACAGTTCGCTCAACTCGGACCGTGCTTCTTTTGAAAACATTACGTTCTTCTCCGTTACTTCCTTAGCGCTGCCCGCAAGGTTTAATGCGTGATCGGAGATACGCTCCATATCCGAAAGTGTGAGCAGGAAAAGCGCTATCTTTTCATTCTGCTGCCTTGTAAGCTCCTGCCTGGTAGTCAGACGTACCAGATATTTGCTCACTGCATCCTCATAACGGTCCACGTCACTTTCCGCTTCCGATATCTTCTTATACAGGGGTTCCATATAATCATCAAACAGTGATAATGCCCGTCCCAGCGCCTTGCCCGAGATACGCGCCATCTCGTTTACGGTACGGCGGCTCTGTTCTATCGCGAGCGCGGGATAGGGGATGAACCGTTCTTCCAGATGTATATTAAGCCGCTCTTCCTTACCGCGGTCTGTGATCAGCATATTGACGAGTGATTCTACTATATCCGTAAACGGCATCAGGAAAATGACTATGATAAGCCGCATCACGGTATTTATGAACGCTATGTTAAAAGGTGTCATCACCGTATCGCGGAAGGCAAAATGTACGATGGAGTCCGCGGTATAATAGATTGAGGAAAAGAACATGACTCCGAGCGTCGCTGCAATGGGATAAATAAAGGCCGTCCTTTTTCCTTCTATATTGGCTCCGAAGGAAGATAAAAGTACAGGAGCCGCAGCGCCTATCGCAACGCCGAGGAGCAGGGGCAGCGCGCTCTCAAATGTCATGGCGCCGGTTACCGAAAGCGCCTGAAGGATACCGACTGCAGCAGATGCAGACTGCAAAAGTGCCGTAAACAGCGCGCCGACAAGTATGCCGAGCAGCGGATTTGAAAAAGATGATAATGTCTTTATAAAAGCGGGAGAATCACCCAGCCCTCCGACAGCACCGCTCATCATGTTCATGCCGATCATAAGAACGGAAAAACCAAGCAGGATGTCACCGGTATTCTTAACGACCTGCCGCTTTCCGAAGGTACGCAGCGAAATACCGATCACGGCCACAATGCCGGTCAGCGTTGAAGTTGAAAGGAGCGCCTTTAATTCCCCTCCGCCTTCGATATAGCTTAAGCAAAGTATCCAGCCTGTGATGCTGGTGCCGAGGATGGCGCCCAGTATGATATTGATGCCCTGTACGACCTTCATCATGCCGGAATTGACAAAACCGACCACCATGACCGCCGTTGCACAGGATGACTGTATCACGGCAGTGACGCCGGTCCCGAGCAGAACAGCCTTCGGGCGCGTATTAGACAAACGGTAAAGGACCGGC
Source organism: Lachnospiraceae bacterium (assembly GCA_017550535.1). GTDB lineage: Bacteria > Bacillota > Clostridia > Lachnospirales > Lachnospiraceae > UBA2868. Next base: position 2,173 of record JAFZOS010000096.1, on the reverse strand, counting down.
TCCAATTTGTTGCCGGACAGCTTTTTAAGCCCGTCCCCCATCAGTGACATACCAAAGAGAAACAAAGCTATACCGCATAATAATTGTACGATCTCTGAAATACCCATGCTTTGATTATATCGTATATGTTTTTATTCCGCCACAGACTCTTTTGATAATCCGTAAATCCGATGTGAACCAATCATCAAACCCATGTTATAATGTAAAAGTAATGTCTGTATGTGAGGTGCTTTATGACTAAGAAGATCTTTATATATTCGTTTCTTATGGGAACCCTGGTACTGTTCTTATGCTCCGCGCTTTTCTTCGGACTGCAGTATCGGAAAACACTCGATGAGACCTATGACGCCTTAAAAGGCGAGGCAAAATACGCGGCAAGCGGTATGGAAACAGGAGGTATTTCATACCTTAAAAGCCTGGAGGAAATAAACCGCATAACCTGGATCGCAGCAGACGGAAGCGTTCTTTATGACAGCGATTACCCTGATCTGACGAAGAATCAGGGCGAATACGCCGAGGTGAAGTCGGCATTTGCAGGAGGAGAAGGCCAGGGCATAAGGCGGTCCGATTCAGGCGGAAGCAACATGCTTTATTATGCCTTCCTTTGCAAGGACGGAACGGTCCTGCGTCTGTCAAGGCCCTTAAGCCGTATAAAAACTGCACTCGAAACGGTAAGCCCCGTGCTGTGGGTATTTATCCTTGTGTTCCTTATATCCGGGATCATTTCGTTCCGTATGGCCAACCAGATATTGAAGCCTGTCAACGAGCTGGACCTTGATCATCCGGAAAACAGCAATTCCTATCCCGAGTTAAGGCCGCTTATCGATAAATTGCAGGAGCAGACGCTTACTATTCGCGAGCAGTCGGAATCCCACGAGGAGTTAAGGAGGGAGTTCTCTGCGAATGTGTCACACGAGCTGAAGGCGCCGCTCACATCGATCTCCGAGCTTGCCGGACAGATCCGCTCCGAAGGATGCGCTCCCGAAAAAGCCAGGGAATGCGCCGGTGACATCCAAAAAGAATCAAACCGTATGATCACGCTTGTAGAAGATATCATGAAACTGTCAAGGCTTGATGCGCAGGAAGAGCCGCAGGAATGGGAACGCGTCGACTTATATGAAGTGGCCGGTGATATCAAAAAGGAATTAAGCGCTCAGGCTGACGAAAAGAAGATAAACATAACAATTGAAGGAAGCCATGAGACGATACGCGGCATAGGGCATCTGATGCACGAAATGATATTTAACCTGTGCGATAACGCGATAAAATACAATCATGAAGGCGGAAATGTGGTGATCGGTATCGGCCGGGACGGCAAAAAGCCCTGGATCAGCGTCACGGATGACGGCATCGGGATACCGCTTGATGAACAGGACCGTGTATTTGAACGTTTCTATCGTGTGGACAAGAGTCACTCAAAGCAGATCGGCGGCACAGGCCTCGGCCTTTCGATCGTAAAACACGGCGCAGGATTACATGGCGCCGAGGTCACGATGAAAAGCGCGCCCGGTGACGGAACGAGCATTAAACTTATTTTCCCGGCTTAAGCATCACGGGGTACCGCCCTCAAATACCTTTGCTGCCGATTGCATTTCGGCAGCCGTAAAAGCACACAGTTTCACATCCACTTCATAATCCGGATGACCGGCAGTAAACTTCCTGTATGCCATTAAGCATTGCTTTGCTGATTCTGCGGCAGGATCGTCAAGATCACCTCCGAAGATCCCCGAACTGATAAGCGGAAACGATATGCTGTGATACCCGTTCTCCTTAAGTACCAAAAGCGAATTGTAATAGGCATCAAACAGCCTGTCAAATGCCGAAGGAGTAACTGCAAAATTGGGGCCGACGGCATGTATGACCGCCTTTGCATTTGTCATATTGAACGCAGGTGTTATAACGGCATCTCCGTCATTAAGCGGTGTTTTATGCTTACTGCATGCTTCCGTAAGTTCTGCCATTCCCGCTTTTTTAAAAATAACGCCGCAGATACCGCCGCCCGCCCACAGACCTTTGTTCGCGGCATTCACTACCGCATCCGCATTTTGATCTGCACATGAACCGTTTATAAGATCGATCCTGCTCACAGCACTTCCTCCTTTTTCGTTCCGGTTTTCCGGCTGCTGTTTGCTATTTCATCACTTTCCGGCCGACAAATATCACAATACACGCA
>JAFZOS010000095.1 GCA_017550535.1 Lachnospiraceae bacterium | reverse complement strand
TGAATGTTGTCTTTTCTATAAAGTTACCATAATAATTTTTCCTATTCAAGATTATTTGAATAAATATTTATGGTATTTTGCGGTCAATGTGCGGTCAAAATTTGCAAAAAAATCCCGCGAACGCCCTATTTATCGGCATTCACGGGATTTTGCTTTTATTCATATTCCACCGTTGCAGGCGGCTTCGGCGTATAATCAAACAATACGCGGTTTATACCGGGTACTTCAGAGATTATCCTCTTAACCAGATGATCGATCAGTTCATCCGAAAGATGCTCCACGGTCACTTCCATTACATCCGTCGTATTGATCGCGCGTATGATGCACGGCCAGTCAAATGTACGCTTGCCGTCCTTAACTCCCGTTGATTTAAAATCGGGAACAACGGTAAAGTATTGCCATACCCTGCCCTCAAGTCCGTTCTTTGCAAATTCCTCGCGAAGGATCGCATCCGATTCACGTACGGCTTCAAGCCTGTCCCTTGTGATGGCACCCGGACAGCGTACACCGAGTCCCGGTCCCGGGAAGGGCTGACGGTAAACCATGTTTGCCGGGAGTCCCAAACGTTCTCCCACTACCCTTACTTCATCCTTAAACAGTATCTTAACGGGTTCAACCAGTTCAAACTTAAGATCCTCCGGGAGTCCGCCCGCATTATGGTGCGCCTTTATGCCTGCCTCACTTTCAAGGATATCCGGCCAAATGGTTCCCTGTGCCAAAAACTCGATCCCGTTAAGCTTATGTGCTTCCTCGGCGAAAACTTCAATAAACTCACCGCCTATTATCTTTCTCTTCTGTTCGGGATCCGTTACGCCCGCAAGCTTATCAAGAAACCTGTCTGTCGCGTCTACATATATCAGGTTTGCCTTCATTTGATTCTTAAATACCTCAATTACCTGCTCGGGCTCGCCCTTACGCAGCAGTCCGTGGTTAACATGCACGCAGGTAAGCTGCTGTCCCACAGCCTTTATCAAAAGTGCCGCAACAACGGAAGAATCAACACCTCCCGAAAGTGCCAGCAGCACCTTTTTATCTCCTATCTGTTCACGCAGGGCAAATATCTGCTCCTCGATGAATTCATCCGCAAGCTCGCCTGTCGTGATCCTTTTCATGTCGTCAGGTCTTCTGTCATATGCCATGATCCTGTTCTCCTTCTCCGTTAAAATAATTTCTATTTCACTATCTTTTCAAAATCAGACTTCGGGTGTTTGCATATCGGACATATAAAATCATCCGGCAGCTCTTCGCCAACATACTCGTATCCGCATATCTTACAGCGCCAAACGGTCTGACCCGTCTTTGTTTCACCGACAGGCTGCGGCTTCGGCTTGATATTTGACTGATAATAGGAATATGTAGCCGAAGGAACCTGACTTAACACATCCATGTCTGTTACTTCCGCTATAAACAGCGTATGGGTGCCAAGCTCAACCTCTTTTGTGATCTTTGCGGACAGGAAAGCATTCGTGCCTTTGGTCACATACGTAAGTCCGTTCGCAGTACGGGCAAAATCCGCAAATCCCGCATATTTGTCAACATCTCTTCCGGACTGGAATCCGAACCTTTTGAACAGCTCAAAATCAGCCTCCTCGCTTATCACGGAAATATTGAAGATACCGGCCTGCTTCATCAGCTCATTTGTGTAATTCGCACAGTTTACGGCAAGTGCTATCTGATTGGGGTCGGATGTCACCTGGATGGCGGTATTCGTGATACAGCCGTTGTCTTTTTCCCCAACCTTTGTTGATACAACAAACAGTCCGTAGGATAATGCATACATTGCCTTATTGTTCATGCTTGGCCCTCCTTGATATATTATGACTTTCTCTTATGAAATACCTGTCTTTAAGAAAAATACAATAAGATTTTATCATCCGCCGTTTATCTGCGTCAAACCAAACCTCAAGCTTCATTAAGAAACGCTTCAAGCTCCTCCGGGGTACCCAGCACATGCACTTTGTCGGGGGCTACATCTGATATGTATATCTCACCGCCCTTAGAAAGCAGGTAATCATACAAAGGCGCCACATACTTTTCACCGTTTACAAGTTCCGATGCTTTGCCCTTACGGTAATACTCATCATACAGTTCCTTATAAAGCCCGCAGGTTTTAAAATAATAGGCTCCGAGAGTGCAGTGATCCGATATCCTTATTTTTTCCTTTATCTCAACAACTTTTCCTTCATCATCAAGCCTTACAAAGCTCCAATGATCACCCTCTGCCTTAAAGCACGGGATAAACCCGTCACCGTGCAGTTCGGCGCTTTTCATCTCACCGGGCTCAACATAAGTATCTATATTATAGATAAGAAGGGAATTATCTTTATCCCAGTACTTTTCCGCAAGCATCGCCGTGGTTGCCTGTCCGTCGGTAAGTTTATCAAGCACCGTGATATGATGATCAGTTATATTAAGAGATTTACATTTATCCCTTATGAAAGCCTCAACATCACAGTTATCATCCTTAAGAGCCAGAAATATATACTTATCCGCAAGGTCCCTAAACCCTTCAAGGCTTATCATCGACCATTCAAACAGCGACTTTCCCTTTGCTTCTATCATGTACTTGGGCACGGTATATCCGGCCTTTTTAAACCGCGAACCCAGTCCACCCATCGTGATGACTATGTCGATCTTTTTGTCTGTCATCTTAATCCCTTTCATTAAACCATTCGACACCTTTATCCGCAGTTTAATCCTTTACAGCGTTATCTGATCACCGCACACCGGACATACGGCTCTTCCGCCCGTAAACAGTTTAAACTCCGTTTCCTGCTCACAGGTTGGACAAAACGCCAGCTTTGTATCCTGAGCGTTCATGATACTGTTACCGCTTATTGTATTACCGCTTATAGTATTGCTGCTTACTGTATTTCCGTTCAAAATGTTTTTTGCCGTTGTTTTTCCTGCTGCCGTTCTTTTGGGTATCACTCCCCCTGTAACCGCCTCAAGTTCATCAACGTTTAATTTTTTTCCTTCCATGTTCCAAACCTCCTTGATCTACTTAACGAACACCATCATTAAAAATGCTATCATCGTTATTACTGCTGTCAGCACTATCATCCATATGACGGACCTTCTTCTGCCCTGATCATGGACTTTAAGGAACGGATACGGTCCGTCCGTGACTTTCAGATAATTAAGAACGAGCATGACCGTTCCGTATACCGCGGTTATGATCATCGGAACATACCATACGGATGCGTGCGGTTCAAAAAACACATATGAAACAAAGCACAATACGGGACATATTGAATGATGATACAGCCCGTTTCCTTCGATCATAAGCTTTTTTGCCCCTCCGCCCATAGGAATGAGCACAAATACGGTTACAAGAAATGTCATTGTAAGCATGCATGCCGCAGTATAACGGATCGGTGCCGCGTATCTGCCGATCGTAAGATACAGCACGGATGACAGCAGGGCTATGATATTTGATATCTGCGTGTAGTACCTGACTATCAGTACCCCGCGCTTTTTTATGCTTAAGTACAATCCGACAGCTTCAAATACGATAAGCGCCGAATTCAGTAATATATCTTTCATATTGTTCTCATTTTACCCGCTTAATGCTATAATGGTCAATATCTTAAGGGGGCCGCCATGAACGAATCCGATGAACGCTACAGCACTGCGGAAGAAGCGATATACGAAGCCTTTTTTCTACTGTTAAGGGAAAAGGATTTAGACAGGATCACTGTTTCCGATGTGATCAAAAAAGCCGGTATCGTACGCAGTACCTTTTACAATCATTATGAAAACATCCCCGCCCTGGTAAATGCGGCGGAGGATAAGACCATCAACGATATATTTAAGCTGATGGAAAGCTTTAACGCAAAGAACGACCGCGAGATGTGCCGTTCCTATTATCTTGCGATCTGCAATTATACAAGGAAGAATCCTTTCCTTGCAAACCTGCTTCAGTCCCCCAGGGGTGATGCATTTTTCGAAAAGGCGATAACAATGTTCCACCGCTACGTTTCGGAGGTTACACCGGCAAACGTGGTAACCCTGCAGTCACAGACCGCCTTTTCATATATGATCGCCGGCGCGATAGGGTCAACCATCGGTATCCTGCATAAATGGACGGCGGAGGATTTTAAAACCCCCGCCGAAACAGTAGCCGACCTTCTGTCGCAGATATTCATTTCAGGTATCCTTCCGTATCTGACGCCCGGAAAATAGCGTTATGCCGCTGCCTCCTGCCTTTTTATCTTACCCGTTGCATTGCGTGGGAAGGGCTCTTTGCGCACTATGAGTCCGGTTATCTGCCTGTAGCTTGGCTGTACCCTGTTATATGCATCTATAACGGCCTGCAGCGCCACCTTTATATTATCTTCCTTCAAACGCTTACTCTTTATAACATCTTCATCGGGATATATCCTTGCAACAAGCCCGTTGTTCTCGCCTGTTACGATAACCTCTCCCACGAGCGGATGTAATGCCAGTTTATTCTCTATTTCCTCGGGTGATATGTTTTCCCCGTTTGACATTATGATAAGGTTCTTTACACGTCCGTTTATAAACAGATACCCGTCCTCATCGATATAACCCTTGTCACCCGTATGCAGCCATCCGTCCTTTAAAGCCTTTGCCGTTTCTTCCGGCATCTTGTAATATCCCTTCATCACGCTGCTTCCGCGCACAAGGATCTCACCGTTCTCAAACTTAAGTTCCACGTTCTTAAGCGGTCTTCCTATCGATCCCGGTTTGTGATCAGCCGGTGAATTGGAGCTTATGACGGGCGAACACTCCGACATGCCGTAGCCTTCAAGGACATCGATACCGTATTCACCGAACTTATCTATATAGAAAGGATCAAGGTGCGCTCCTCCGGTAAAGATTATATTAAGCCTTCCTCCAAAGGCCTTGTTTGCAACAAGTTTTTTCGGTATCAGCGGATTTGCCGCCGTAAGCTTCTTGTAGATCGTCTCTATCATGAGCGGGACCATGAGCATGACTTCGGGCTTGAATATCCCCATGTTCCTTACCATATGCATATAAGAATCATTCACGCATATGACTGCTCCGAGCGAAAAACCCTTAAGCCAGTCCATCACAAGGCAGAATGCATGGTGTATGGGCAGTACGCTTAAAAGCACCGCTCCCGGCTCAACAGTATAATCGACAGATTCCACATTGTGGGCTAAGTTACCCTGTGTGAGCATAACTCCCTTGCTCTTTCCCGTCGTACCTGATGTATAGATTATCGTGGCGACATCATCCTCATTTTTACCCGTAATATCTTCTGCCCTTGTGCCTGCTGCCATAAGATCTGAAAGGGTCAGGGCATCCTCGATATAGACATCACTTAACAGCCATATCCTTCTTATTTTGGGACATTCTTTCTTCACCTGTGATGCAAGTACCGCCTGTTTTTCCCCAAGGAACAGCGCTTCCGCATCAGCTCTGTTCAAAAGCTCCGTAAGGTCTTCCGCAGGAAGCCCCGCATCAAGCGGTACTGCTGTGTTCTGACCCGTTGTTATCCCAAGATATGCCGATATCCAGCATGCCGAACTGTTTCCTATAAGCGCTATATGCGCTTCGCTAAAGCCTTCGGCATTAAGACCTTTTCTTATGCTGACTATATCGTTTCCCAGCTCATCGTAAGTCTTTTCACATATCTCTTTTTTGTTGAGCCAGCGTACGGCAGGCAATCCTTCGTATTTTTTTAGGCTCTCTTCCCACAATTCCCTTATGCTTTTCATATTATGCCCCCTGTAATCCGTTTATCATGTTCATTGCTTCGCCAATGGTATTGATATCGATAAGCTTCTCCTCATCAAGCTCCACATCAAAGTCATCCTCGATCTCTCCAAGGAAAGACATAAAGTCAAGCGAGCTGAATCCTAAGTCCTCCCTGAAACGCATGTCTTCCTTCATATCCTCGACTGCCACCTGGCAGTACTGTGCGATTATCTCCTTAAACTGTGTCAACTTATCCATGATCTTCCTCCTTTATTGTCATTCCTATCTACACCTGCTCCATGATATCCCCGATCTTAAGATCAGGCTCCGATATCCCTTTAAACAGGATACGCATCATATAGTAATACAAAAGCTCCATATCCTTTTCCGTAAGGCTTGCCGTCTGATAATGGTAGGAGAAGTTCATCCCGCCGTTTTCAGTATGCGACACCGTAAGGTACATCTTCTTCGTGGCCGCGCCGTTTGCAAACCATTTCGAATGCATAGGTATGTCCTTTATAAAAGGATTATCCGTCTTAACCGGCATCGGCTGATAGGTAAGGTAGCAGCTGACATATGTCGTATCATCAGGCGTCTTATACCTTCTTTTTATCTCCTCCCTGATAAGTGCCGGATCATAATTGCTGTGCATGTATATCCTGTTCTGCACATTCTGTATCTCATAAGCCGCCGCCAGGAATTCCGTATCGGGACTTATCACCGTCCTGCAGGGGAACATTATCGTCCTGCTGCCACCCGAAGTCCACTCATCATGTGTCGAGCGCCTTGAGATAAAATTTTCTATCGTTATATCCTCCTGTCCTACGTTGACCTTTGACAGGTAGGTCCTTATCCCGAGCAGAAGCAGATTTGTCATCGACAGCTGATGGTTTAAACAAAAATCTATGAGCCCCTTTGCGGCTTCCGGCTCAAGCACGTAATCCTTTACCGCAACGAACAGCTGCTTACGCTCGATATCGGCTGATCTTAACTTCTTGTTCTTATGATCCTTCCTTGACTTTTCAAGCACCGACGGTCCCTGTATGTCCGAATAAAGCGGCTCTCCCAGCTGATCAAGCTGATCATCCCAGAATTTCTTATCCTTTAGGAACCGTTTTTCATTGCCTGCTTTTGCAAGATCGTTTGTGAGCACCTGCTCATAATCGGCAAGGGCTTCAGGGTAGTCAGAACCAAACCTGTAATGCGTGTACAGCTTCATGATGTCATTGATCATGACAACCAGTCCGCAGGAATCTATAAGCCTGTGATCCAGGTGTACGAAGAACCCGTTATATCCTTCCGGAAGCTTTAACATGATGAATTCGCACATCGGTCTGTTATCACCGTCAAATGTCTGATATGCCCACTTCTGCATCAGTCCGTCCGCTTCATCAAGGCTTAAACCCGTAAGATCCTTAAACGGTATGTCCCTTGCATCATGTTTTATGATATATTGCCTGACCTTCCCGTTTTCGTCAGGCTTTGTAAACCTCACCCTCAGGCAGCCGTATCTTTTTATCTCAAGCTGTATGCATTTCTTAAGGAGCCCGAAATCAAGCTCCGTCTTAAGCGATGCCACAATGCTCACTCCCGATACCTGCTGCGTACCGTACTCCCGTATCCATTGATAGTGCATGTTCTGTGCCGCGGTCAGCGGATACTCATTTCTCATAAACAAAACCTCCTGCTGTCAGGCATGTCTTCTTCCTGTGACTCTTCATGCCTCTTTCCGTATGTTTCCTTTAACGGGCAAGACCTTATCACGATATTTAAAACATTTCCATACCCCTTCCGACTTAATGGACACATCCTTAAAAACTGACCGCAACATATCGGACACTTACTTAAAAAGTGTTTGATAAAACAAAAAACAGAGCCTTTCGGCCCTGCCTTCATCCTTTATTTATCTGTTTTACAGAATATCCCCGATATAAGCCTTCCCCGGTTCATTGCCTGCGGCATATTCTGCCGTGAGCCTTTTAAGCTCCGATCCCACCAGCTTTTCAAACCCACGGGAAGATATGATCCTGCAGTTATTACCCCTTACCACGGTACCTTCAAGGCTGTCTGAAGTAACAACAGTGATATCGTATTTCTTTCCGTTTTCCGAAGTGAACTTCTCTATATACTGATCCGCTGTCTCGTTTTCCTTTGTGTATACTACCGTCAGGTTGCCGAGTGAACTTTTTGAAGTATCCCTGCCCTTTACCTTGTATGCATCAAAGACGATCATCGTTTCCTCACCGCTTGCCCCGGCATAATTAGATACTATGTCGATAAGCCGGTCCCTTGCGGAATCGATGTTTACGGCTGCAAGCTCCTTAAGTTCATTCCATGCAAAGATCACGTTATATCCGTCCACAACAAGATATTTCTTCTTTCTTTCAACAGGTTTGTATTTGTAATCATCATATGCACCCTTAATGTTTCCACCTGTCGATACGACCCTGCCGTTTCCTTTTGCACCGACTCCTTTACGCTTTTGCGCTTCTGCACTTATCGAAGTTGAGCTGTTTGAATAGAACGTCCTGTTAAGTATCGCATCAACCTCATCCGTTCCCATCGCACGTGGGAGCGTATTCTCCCCGCTCCTGCCGGCATTTGCCCTAAAGCCCTCCAACCCCGCATTGTCCGCATTTTCCAAAGCTTCTGATTCTCCGTTGATCAATGCCTTTACTATATCCGGGCTTTCAACATGCATATGTTCACGGACTTCGTTCCACGGCACCACGACCCCGGCCCCGTGCGCGCAGAATACAGAATCCGGCGTGTTCTTAAGATCAGCCTCAGGATGATAATCTGCTTCTTCGATGACCTCTGCCGCATTATGGCATTCATCATAACCTGCAAGGCTTAATGACACGGTTCCCGCGCCTCCCGTGTAGGATGCAAGCTCCGCAGCGTAATTCTGTATGCATACAACCGGCGCACAACCTGTAAGCACTGCATTGTCGCCCTCGATCTGCGGGGCTTCCACACTGCCCGACATCTTCTCTATATCGTTCATTGCCCTGCCGACATTAACCGCGGGCAGTTCGATCCTGTAAAAATAATACGGTTCAAGCAGGATGCTCTCCGTGCTCATAAGCCCCTGTCTTACGGCCCTGTAGGTTGCCTGTCTGAAATCACCGCCTTCGGTATGCTTAAGATGAGCCTTTCCCGTAATAAGAGTCATCCGCATATCTGTTACCGGCGCACCTGTAAGCACTCCCCTGTGCATTTTTTCCTTAAGGTGCGTAAGTATAAGCCTCTGCCAGTTCCTGTCAAGGATATCCTCACTGCATACGGTATCAAAGCTCAGTCCGCTGCCCCTTGGCTGAGGCTTGAGCAGAAGATGTACCTCCGCATAATGCCTTAGCGGTTCAAAATGTCCAATTCCTTCAACCGGCGACTTTATCGTCTCCTTGTAAACAACCGAACCGGTATCAAATCTGATACTTATTCCGAACCTGTCCCAAACCGTGCGGGCAAGCACTTCAAGCTGCACCTTTCCCATCACCTGAGCACGTATCTCCTTTGTATTCTCCTCAAAGGAAATATTAAGCTGCGGATCCTCCTCTTCAAGAATGCGCAGGTTTTTTAAAAGCACGGCGCTGTCCGTTCCGTCATCGGCGCTTACCTTATAGTTAAGCACGGGCTCAAGTATCGGGATATTGGTACCCTTAAGCATTCCGAGTCCCATTCCGGGGCTTGTTTCGTTAAGTCCGGTGACAGCACATATATATCCTGCTCCGACCTCTGAAACCGCTTCAAATTTATCACCCGAGTAAAGCCTTAACTGATTGACTTTCTCATCGCCTATCATCTCCCGGCTCTTTATCGATCCGCCCATTACCTTTAAGTGGGTAAGCCTGTTTCCCTGCGGATCCCTGGTTATCTTAAATACCCTTGCCGCAAAATCACCGGGATACTCCTTATTAACGGTATATTCCTTAAGACCCTGCATTAGCTCATCGATGCCCTCAAGCTTAAGGGCCGAGCCGAAATAGACCGGGAACAGCTTACGGTCAAGTATAAGCCCTGCAATGCGGGATAACTCAACCTTCCCCGTATCAAGATACTCCTCCATCAGAGCCTCGTCACACATGGCAACAGATTCACGGTCATCATCCGTCATTTTTTCAAATGCGGGCAGGATCATGCAGTTATCATCAAGCCTTGACTTTATATCATCAAGCACCTTATCCGCATCGGTACCGCTTTGGTCCATTTTATTCACGAATATGAAAACGGGGATCCCGTATTCCTTCAAAAGCGACCATAGAGTCAGGGTATGCCCCTTTACCTTTTCAGCCCCGCTTATTATAAGGATACAGTAATCAAGAACCTGGAGCACGCTTTCCGCTTCTGCCGAAAAATCGACATGCCCCGGCGTATCAAGCAGTGTGATGTCAAGACCATCCGACTTAAGTCTTGCCTGCTTTGAAAAGATAGTGATACCACGGTCCCTCTCCTGTTCGTTTGTATCAAGAAAGGTATCTCGCGTATCAACCCGCCCCAAATGCCTGATCGTACCGGCTTTATACAAAAGCGCCTCCGTAAGAGTTGTCTTTCCGGCATCAACGTGGGCCACTATTCCTATGTTTATGTGTTTTTCATTTACGTATGCCATTATTTCTGTGACTAACAAAGCTCTCCTTGAACAGGTTTACAGTTTCATGGATTAACGGTCCTGTACTTCCTCCTTGCAACCGTTAACAGGCATATAAGGTGTACAAGTGCGGTTATGAACCACGAAATGGGATATGATGCATACAGTATCTCAGGCGTATGATCTGCCGCAAACACGGTCATTATCCACAGTATCCTGAAACCGCAGGCTCCAAGCAGCGATACCGTCATGGGCATTACCGAAAACCCCATTCCCCTTAAGCTTCCGACAACAACTTCCATAAGGCCGCACAAAAAATACGTAGGGAAGATGATCGACATCCTCCTTAGTCCGTACTCTATGACCGCATTGTCATCAGTATATATGGAAAGCAGCTGCCTTCCGAAATGCAGTCCGGTAAGTCCCATCACAAGCCCCGTAACCGTCACGCAAAGACCGCACATCCATAATACCTTCTGAACCCTGCCCATCTTTTTTGCTCCCGTGTTCTGTCCCGTGAAGCTAAGTGATGTCTGATGGAACGAATTCATGGAATTATACACAAATCCCTCAAGGCTGCAGGTTGCGGTATTTCCTGCTACCGCCACTGCCCCGAAAGAATTGACGCTTGACTGTATAAGGACATTTGATATGGAAAATACTGCACCCTGAAATCCCGCAGGAAGCCCGACCCTTGCTATCCTTGCCACCATGGCTTTATCAAGACACAGTTTTTTAAGTTCAAGCCTGCACGGACCGCTGTTCTTTATAAGGCATTTTACGATAAGGGCCGCACTTACAGCCTGTGATATGATGGTAGCCCATGCAACTCCCCTTACATTCATGTTAAAACCTATAACAAATATTAGGTTAAGGATTATATTGATAACACCGGCCGTAAACAGGTAATACAGCGGACGTTTCGTATCACCGACCGCCCGCAGGATCGCTGCCCCGAAATTATATAAAAGCATTACGGGCATGCCAAGAAAGTATATCTTCATATAACTTACCGAAAGCGGAAGGATATCACCGGGCGTTCCCATAAGCTTTAACATCGGACCGCATACGATCTGTCCTATCAAAAGCAGAGCAGCACCGCAAACAAGGCTTAAGGTAATGGAAGTATGAAGCGCCTTTGACAATTCCTTATGCCTCCCCGCGCCGAAATAATGGGCTATCGCAACATTTGCTCCGACAGACAGTCCCATAAACACGTTTATGAGCAGATTTATAAGTGAAGCCGTGGCACCGACCGCGCCCAGGGCATTTGCTCCCGCATAACGGCCGACGACCACCATATCGGCAGTGTTAAATAAAAGCTGCAGGATTCCCGCAGCTATGAGCGGCAGAGCATATCTTACGATCTTGCCGAATAACGGCCCGTTTAGCATATCAACTTCATATTTGCCGGCCATATAACACCTTCCTTAAGATGCTGTCTCTTTAATCAATATATCAGATGACCACTTTTATAACAGAATACGGCTTGCCTTCCATATCATTAAGCGCAACCGTGTACCCGTCTTCTTCCTTATATACAACCGGATAGATCTTATCCTTTAAATGAGCCTGTATCCTGTAGTCCGCTCTGAGCGACCGGATATTTACATCCTTTCCGATCGCCGTCAGCGCAAAATTAATATACTGACAGTTGTTTACATGCATGTTTCCGTCAAGATGGTGAAGCTCGACCGTTCTGGTCTCCGCTTCTTTTACGGAACACACTCCCTCATCGGGAATAAGGATCTTCCTCGGACTGTACGTCATATCAAGCTTCGGCCCGTTCTTATACGCATTCACTATAAAATCCGGAGCTTTTGCAGGTGTCATCTTCTTAATATCTATCATGGTCCATGTGGTATTTGCCTTAACAATGTAGTTGCCGTCTTCATCCTTAAGATAAAAATTCCTGTATCCCATGAAGCTCTTAAAATCATACGGATAAGTTCCGACAGTGACTCTTTCACAAAGCTTTGGAAGCCTTTTTATCTCTATCTCCCAGTAATTAAGCAGCCACAAAAGATCATGCTCCCTTAACACTTCTATTCCTACCCCTGCATCCTCGGATTGGAATATCGAAGCATCCTGAAAGGCATCGATAAGCGAAGTGATCGACATCTCTCCGTTCACATCACACCTGCTGAAGCCCGTTCTGTCACTGTATTCATATGCATAATCGTTATTTTCCGGCATCCTTATTCTCCACCGGTCCCATGACCGTTTATTCTTCTTCCAAAAATTCTTTAACCCGCTTGATCGCCTTAAGCCCTTCCCGCCTTCCTATATCATATACCCTCTGTATCTCGTGCTTATCATGGGAAATGCTTATATTAAGCGGTTCGGGAGGCCTTACGACTATAAGCTCCCCCTTTAATTCCTTATCCCTTATATATTCGTACGTTTCATTATACCTTTCATGCCTGTCGAGCATGGCTTTTGTCAGTTTGGGATAATGCCTGTACTTAACTTTGGCCATCATACCGTATTTTATACGTCTCTTTTTATAACTTAAAGGTTGGGTAAGGATCACTACGTTCCTGTCATATCCCATTTCCTCAAAGTATCTTACGGGAACCGAATCACCGACTCCGCCGTCAAGCAGCTTAACTCCTCCTATCTCTACTATCTGCTCAAGCATCGGCATTGCACATGACGCTCTTACCCATTCAAGGAAAGTGTTTTCATCATCATTCTTTTCATCATGTTTATGATGTACCGCACGTCCTGTCTCGATATTTGTACAGGTTATATAAAATTCCATGGGATTTGAATTGAACGCATCAAAGTCAAACTTATCAAGGCTCATGGGTATCTCGTGATAGCAGAAATCTTCAGAATACATATTGCCGGTACGGAAGAATTCCCTGGTGCTTACATATCTTTTATCCGCGCAGTATTCCTTATTATATCGCAGGGCGCGCCCTATCTGACCCGACTTGTAGTTGCAGCCGAATGCCGCGCCTGCCGAGGTTCCTATGGCGCCGTCAAACGTGATACCCTTCTCCATAAATACATCCGTAACTCCGGCGGTAAACATTCCCCTCATTGCACCGCCTTCCATTATTAGTCCCTTTTTCATGTTAATGCTCCTTTAAATTTCTGTCAGATATTCCTCTTATAATATCACAATCTTATCCGTTAAGCTTGTAATTAAACATATACTGCTGTATTATCCCCGCATATCCCTTATATCTTTCAAAATCAAAACCGTTGGGATAATGTGCATTAAGTATCTGCTTTATATGGGTATCTATCGGGAAAGCATCAATATGATGAAGCCCGAACAGACAGATGCAGTTTGCGACCTTATCTCCTATCCCCGTAAATGACTTAAGCTCGCTGAATGCATCCTTATTATCAAGCTGCTTAAGCCTGTCAGGGAAAGAATCACTCGTACGTGCATATCCATACATTTTTGACAGGTATTCATCCCTGTATCCAAGTCCCAATTCTCTGTCATCAAAGAAGTCCTCATCCACATCATCCGGCTTCGGAAACCGGTACTTCCCAAAAGGAGCATCACCTTTAAGCGGAAGTGCCGCTTTTTGACATATAGCCTCTATGCTTCCCCGTATCCTTTTTATATTATTGTTCTGAGAGATGATGAATGAGACTATAACCTCCCAAAGATCCTGTCTTAATATCCTGATACCGCATCCGTGCCGGTATGCTTCCTTAAGATACTCATCTTCCGAATCCGTTATGATCCGTCCTATCTCCGCGTAATCGGTGTCCGTATCAAGGTAGGCTGCCCATATATCATTCCACTCTGCTTCATCACATGACAGATTGAACTTATTACCCCGCTGCCTAATCTTTAAATACCTGTCAAAGGCAATGACCTCATAAACACCTTCATCCAGCCTGTTCCAGCGGAAGCATTGTCCGCTGTCGGCTATCTGTGAAAGATCCAAATTATCTATAGTTACCTGCATGATCACCTCGATAAGACAACAAAAAACCGCTCATTATGCACATCTGAGCGGTCCTGTCTTTTACTTTCCCAAAAATGATTTCATTGGATTGACCTTTCTTGCTTCCTCGATTATATGATCCTTATTTTCTTTAAGATATTCCTCGATCTCTGCTATCTCATCATTGGTAAAACCGTTGTTTACCGTGATCTTACAATCGGGGATCGAACCCTCGGCATTCTTGTCCTTATCACTGAAATATACACATATTCTTTTATGTTCTCCGGTTCCCACAAGTCCGGAAACCAGCATGTTCATCTGCCTCACCCGTTCACCCTCTTTCAGTTCCATGATAAAGTCGAACGCTTTGAATATTATTCTACCATAACCGGGCCTTTTTTCATATAGATTATTGATTTGACAAAGCCCCAAAAACCTATTAAGGTATCCGTATCGGAATCAGGATGAGAGGTATATTTATATGAACAGACTGGAACAGCTGCTTCAGGCAAACGATCACAAACCGTATCCCGCTTATAAGAATTTAAAGGGGAAATATACCTTTCCTTCTTATGTTTTGTCAATAGATCATGTTCAGGGCGATCCCTTTGCCGCACCATCATCATTAAGCATAAGGATGAGTTCAAAACAGCACGGTCTGCCGATGGAATACATTAAGGAGTCTCACCGGCGCATAATGCTTGGGGATTATCTTTTACGGAATTTTCACCGGGAGCTTGGCCGCTATTCTCACAAAGCAGGCGGATCGGGCAAGAGCGGAACATTGTCCGTAAGTTCCTGTTCTCAGGAGGTTCTTGAACGTTCGGCACTTACCATATCCCCCGATGACGGATCCCTGACCTTAAGGTTTTCAGCGGGCTTTCCTGCCGCGGGGCGTACCACTCTCGCAATGGAACTTAAAAAGATGCTGTTTGATTTTGTTCCATTAAGTGTGTCAGGATCACTTCGATACAATGCCATAAACAAAGAAGAATTAAGCCGCTGGATATCCCTTTCGGATGACCAGAAAGCGATCCGTGACCAGCTTAAACCAAACGGTCTTATCGCCTTTGTTGCAAATAACTCGGTTCTCCCCAGAAAGAGCGGTGTTGATGACAGGCCAATGGCTGAAGCCGTGCCGTTTTTAAGTACCAAAGAAGATGAAGTAACTTTAAGCCTTCCCGGAGGTCGGACCATTACAGGCCTTGGCATAAGATCAGGCATAACTCTTATCGTGGGCGGTGGATACCACGGAAAATCCACTCTTCTTAAAGCACTTGAAAAGGGTGTTTATAACCACATTCCCGGTGACGGAAGGGAATATGTAATAACAGAAGACACTGCAATGAAGCTCCGTTCCGAGGACGGAAGGAGCATCAAACAGTTGGATATAAGCGCATTCATTCAGAACCTTCCTAACGGCAGGGATACGGTTAAATTTTCAACGGAAGATGCCAGCGGCAGTACTTCCCAGGCCGCAAATACTGTGGAAGCCATCCTTTCCGGCAGCACTACTCTCCTTATCGATGAAGATACAAGCGCGACCAATTTCATGGTCCGCGATGCCCTTATGCATAAAGTCATACATCCCGGAGAGGAACCTATAATCCCGTTTATCTCACGAATGCGCTCTCTTTATAATGATCTTAATATTTCAACTATCCTTGTTGCCGGAAGCTCGGGAGCTTTCTTTAATGTATCGGATACTATAATACAAATGAAAGAATACAACCCCGTTAACATCACCGAAACCGCAAAAAAAGCAGCCGAAGGCTATCCTGATACAATACAGGATCCTAAAAAACCTGAAAAATGGACTGATAACAGGATTCCTTCACCTAACCGGAATGTGACTGAAAGCCGCAGGGTAAAGGTAAGGGGTTCAGGTACCGACAGTGTAAGCCTTAACCATGAATCGGTTGAACTCAGGTTTGTCGAGCAGGTTGTTGACAATGAACAGACCAATCTTTTGGGCGCAATGCTGCGTACCCTTGAAGAAAAATACTTTAACTCAAGGTCATCCCTTACCGATTGTGTGAACGGATTATTTGAAAAGCTTAAAACAGACGGCTTTTCAGCCGTCTGCGGACAGGGTGATATACCCGGTAACTATGCTATGGTCAGGATCCATGAACTGTGGGCCATGGTCAACCGATATCGCGGTCTGCAGCTTAAACAGCCTTAACGACCGGCCATGAATTTATCTATACCGTCAGCTATGCCCTTTACTATCTTTGACTGATAATCATTCGAAGCCATAAGCTGATCCTCTTCGGGATTTGTCATATATCCCATTTCTATTATGGTTACAGGTGTCTGACACCAGTTAATACCCGTCATAGTGTCAGTCTCCCACACTTTCTCTCTTTTTGCGCCGGTTGCGGCCACCGTACAATCAAGTACATCCGTGGAAAGCTCCTTGCTTAACGAATAAAGATTTGCGTTATACGGATTGGATGCCGTCTGGCAGATAGTCATCATGCCTTTTACGGACGAATTTTCGCTTCCGTTAGCATGTATTCTTATAAATGCAGCCGCTCCGGCTTTATTTGCAACCTCAGCCCTTTCCGCATTTGAAATATTTACGTCATTTGACTCTCTTATCATAAGGACATCATAACCGCGGGCCTTTAATTCATCCCTGAGTTTTACCGCAACCTGCAGGTTTAATTCATACTCCGTAAGGCCTGTTGTCGTTCCCCTGGTTCCACCGGTAACCTTGGCTTTCATCTGTGATGAACCGGGCCCAACCGGTTCTTTTGTGTTATTTCCTTTTGACTGATGACCCGCATCTATCGCTATAAGACGTCCCGACCCTGTATTTGCCGTAACTGACGTTCCGGTCGATCCGTTATCATCCGTACCTTCTGATTCAGCTTTCTGATCATCATTCCCGGCATTTTCTTCATTATTCTCATCAGCCTGTTTTACATCGTTTTCATCATATTTGCTGAGGTATTGGTTGTATACATAATAGGTTCCACCGTCAATACTGACCTTGGACCATTCACCTTCAACAGATATACGCTCAAGCTTTTCACCTATCTTAAGTTTACGCAGTATGTCCGCACTGAGTGACGGTTCTTTTCGGATATTGGCCGTATCATTTGCTACTACCCATTCCGTTCCGGCCGCTTCCTCATCACTTTCTGTCTCAAAATCTTCGGGCTTTTCATCTTCTTCCTGTTCGTTATCCTCATTCTGCTCATGATCCGGGTTTCCGGCATCAGGCTCCTCGGATTTTTCTATAACCAATACAGGCTCATTATCCGTATCATCTTCCGAATGCTGCACCGTATAAATCTTACTATTCTTCTCTTTGTCACAGCCGCTTAAGCAGATAGCAAGACCCAGCATTATATAAATACAAATTAATCTGTAATTCTTCAATTTATATCCCTCATTATTCATTGCTATATACCGAACTTATTAAAAAAGCCCCAAACGCCGAATTAAACAACGCTTGAAGCCTTAAAAGGTGCCAGTCGGATTTGAACCAACGATCAGGGAGTTGCAGTCCCACGCCTTACCACTTGGCTATGGCACCATTGCTGACTCCGACGGGAATCGAACCCGTGTTACCGCCGTGAAAGGGCGATGTCTTAACCGCTTGACCACGGAGCCATTCCCATAACTCCCCGAGTTGGGCTCGAACCAACAACCCCGCGGTTAACAGCCGCGTGCTCTACCATTGAGCTATCGAGGAATGTACCCTCAAAACCAAACACTGAAATCCATCCATACCTTGGTCAAGCCTTCGACCGATTAGTAACATTCAGCTTAATGCATTACTGCACTTACACCTATGACCTATCTACCTTGTCGTCTTCAAGGGGTCTTATCAATGAGGGATATCTCATCTTGAGGGGGGCTTCACGCTTAGATGCCTTCAGCGTTTATCCCGTCCGGACTTGGCTACTCTGC
>JAFZOS010000010.1 GCA_017550535.1 Lachnospiraceae bacterium | reverse complement strand
GTTGCGCCCTTCTCCTCGGCTGCTTCCTTATACAGCGCGATATCGAATGAAAGGGGGCCGTCAACTATGCAGTCCTTGATCTCGCCTTCTGCATTAAGCCTCGTAAGCTCGGCTGCCTCAACGGTGCAGGGCATCTTCTCGTTAACTGTCTCAAGTGCGGCAAGAGGAGCAACCTTGGGCATAGAAACGCCGCAGGCCTTTGCAACCTCAACCGTATAATCTATGATGCACTTCTTATCCTCAAGCGTGGGATAAGGCATAAAAGCAACATCCGTAAAGAACAGGAGCCTGTCAAAGCCCGGGATCTCAAACACTGCAACGTGTGAAAGCGGCTTACCCGTACGAAGTCCGACTTCCTTATTGAGCACGCTGCGAAGGAACGTAGCTGTCGGAAGCAGACCCTTCATGTACATATCGGCCTCGCCGTCATGCACAAGCTTTACTGCCTTAAGTGAAGCCTCAACGACATCCTTCTCATCGATGATCGTATAGTCATCCATGTTCATCCCGAGTGACTCTCCGATCTTCCTTATCTCGTCCTCGTCACCTACAAGTATCGCATCAGCGATATCACGTTCCTTTGCTGCCTTGATAGCCTCGAGCACTGCCTGATCCTGTGCTACCGCTACCGCAACCTTCTTCCTGCTGATCGACGCAAGGTTTGCCGTCAGCTCCTTGAAATTCTTTGCCATTTATATATCCTTCTTTCTTAAATTATTTCCAAATTAAAAACCTTTCTCCTCAAACCACTTAAGGCCTTCGGCTTCGGTTATAAAGTACTTATTCTCTGTCTGGGGTGAATTTGACATCTTTTTATGCTTGCTCGACTGCACCGATACCTCATACGAATTACCCTCGATATAAGCGATACACTTGCAGCCCGCCTGAGCAAGCGTCTCATGCAGCTTAACGTACTGACCGCTGCCCTTGGGACTTACCTGCTGAAGATCTTCAATAAAGGCCATGTACGCAAATCCCTTATCATCATTCCAGTCCTTTGCAAGATCGACAAGGTTCGTATAAAGCCACTCGATCTCATGCGCATGCGCAACCCCTTTCCCCTTCGAATACACTATCCTGCGGGACGCATCCGTCCAAACCTTAAAGCTTTCTTTTTCCCTCTCCATACCCTTCTCCGTTCAAATCCGTGAATTTTGTCTGTAACCATCCATACAAAAAACCAAGCTACATAATTGTATATAAAATCCGCCCGATTTTCAAGGTCAAAATAGGCCGTTCCCTGGGTATAACCCCGAAGGATCACTCTCCTACATTGCCCTCCTGTATATCTTCTCAACCGCGGCGGCATCAAGCGGACGTATCCTTGACAACTTGACTGTATCCTTCATGGTCGCATCAAGCGCAAGTTCCCTTATATCCTCATCGCTTACCTTTATATTAAGACCGCTTAAGCTGACCGGCATCCCGATCGACTTAAAGAACTCAACAGTCTTATCTATTCCCGCTTTGGCAGCCGCCTTATCATCCGACTCCTTAACGTTCCAAACCTTCCTGGCAAACCTCGCAAACCTTGGCAGGCACTCCTGATATAACTCCTCAGCCCACGATCCCCATACGGCCGCCAGTGAAGCGCCGTGTGTCACACCGAACCGAAGAGACAGCGCATGCCCGAGCTTATGTACCGAAAAGTCCTTGCCTCTTCCGCACTCCGTAAGGTTATTATGGGACAGGCTGGATGCCCAGAACACCTCACTCATGGCATGATAATCATTCGGAGCCTCAAGCAGCAGGGCACCGTTCTTTATAACGGTCCTAAGCAGTCCCTCGGCTATCTCATCCGTTAAGTCACAGTCGCTGTCCGGTATAAAATACCTCTCCATCGTGTGCATCATTATATCGGTCACACCGGCTGCCAGCTGATACTTCGGAAGAGTCATCCCGAGCTCAGGGTTAACGATAGCAAATGCGCACCTGTTAAAATCAGTATTGATACCCGACTTCTTGCCTACAGTCTCATTTGTAAGCACGGCAGAATCACTCATCTCGCTGCCTGCTGCCGGCATTGTGAGCACTGCGCCTACAGGGAGTGACTTATTAAGCGGAACCTTTTTGGTCCATATATCCCACAGAGGTGTGCCCGGATTTGCCGCGCCGTGAGCTATGCCCTTTGCCGTATCTATGGCACTTCCTCCGCCCACTCCTATTATCATGTCCGCTCCGAACGAAACGGCCTCCTTAACACCTTCCTCTGCATGGGAAAGTGTGGGATTTGGCTGTGCGCCCCCGAATTCCTTATATTCAACGCCCGCATCCTTAAGTGATGCCTCAACACGTGATAAAAGTCCGCTTTTTACAACGCTCCCTTTGCCAAAAACAAGCAATGCCCTTTTGCCGTACTTTGCGGCTGTTTCGCCCGTCTTATCCTCGACGCCCCTGCCAAAAATAACCTCCGTCGGCGTATAGTATTTAAAGTTATCCATAAGCTCCTCCTTTCAAATGATCCTTCGCTTCGCTCAGAATGACAACAGCGGCATCAATATGTCACTTAAATACGCTTCTTATAAGCACGACCGCAACAAACACTGCCATATCCGCTATAACTATAGTTGCGCCGACCGGTGTTGATAAAAGGATCGACAAAAGCATCCCAAACACCGCACATACCACAGCAATGACCGCCGAGCATATGACCACCCTGCGGTAATCATCAAACAGCCTCATAGCCGAAAGCGCCGGGAAAATGACGAGCGCCGATATAAGCAGTGACCCCACCATCTTCATGCCCATGACTATAACGACCGCTATAAGGATCGCAATTATTAAGTTGTACCTGTCGGCATTTATCCCGGTCGCGTTCGCAAAATCCTCGTCAAACGTTACCGCAAAGATCCTGTTGTAAAGAATCACAAACAAAGCGATCACAATGACAGCGAGCACTACGGAAAACCATACCTCGCCTTCATTTAACGTAAGCAGCGAAGTCGAACCGAACAGTGTTGAGCACACATCACCCGATACATTTGACGACACCGAGAACACGTTCATGATAAAATAGCCGACGGCAAGCGCTCCTACGGAAAATACCGCGATCGCCGCATCACCCTTGACCTTTGTGTTATTCCCCGTCTTAAGGAGAATAACGGCTGCCAGTATAGTCAGCGGAAGAACAATAACATTGTTATTTATCGATCCGAATACCGTTGCTACCGCCATTGCCCCGAAAGCAACATGAGACAGGCCGTCACCTATGAATGAAAACCTTTTAAGAACAAGCGTTATACCCAGGAGGGATGCAGATAACGACATGACCACCGCGACAACGAAGGCATACCTGACAAAGGGATATGAAAAATACATGCGGAAGGTTTCAAATATACTCATAACTTACTGCCACCGCCTTTATAACCGGCATCGTATGCTTCCTGCTTTAACGGTCCTTCGGACCGCCTCAGCGCCCCGTGTCCGCTTATATGTCCCGACGGCGTACACTGAGATGCTTCTCCCGCATGTACATGGCTCACATGATGATTATGGAAGGACTTCCAGCTCTCGCTCCTTAGATAATCCTCCTTATCCCCGAAAAATACCTGCTCCCTGCCGATCTGCAGGATCTTATTGGCATGTCCTATAGCTTCCTCAAGGTCATGGCTTACCATAACGATGGACACGCCCGACTTATTAAGCTCCGACAGGAGTCCATAAAACTCGCAGGTGACTTTGTAATCAAGTCCCGTCACCGGCTCATCAAGGAGAAGGAGCCGGCCCGTTGCGCACAGTGCCCTTGCAAGGAGCACCCTCTGCTGCTGGCCGCCCGACAGTTCGCGGTAGCATTTATCCTTAAGATCCCACAGCTCCATCCGCTTCATATTGTTTTCTGCGACCTGACGCTCCGCCCTGCCATAAAACGGACGCCATCCGCATTTGGACAGCGTCCCGCTAATAACGATCTCACTTACGGATGCCGGGAAGTCACGCTGGAACTCCTTATTCTGGGGCAGGTAGCCTATCTCCTGCTTCGTGATCCCGTCTCCGAATTCTATCTTTCCGCTCATGGGTTTGTTAAGCCCCATAAGCGCCTTCATAAGAGTGCTCTTACCCGCACCGTTCTCACCTATGATACACAGGTAATCGCCTTCATTTACCTCAAAACTTATGCCCTCGGTAACCGTTTCGCCGTCATAGCCCAGTTTAAGATCAGTACATGTTATAAATGACATATAAACTCCTACCTCTGAGCCTTCATGCTAACCTTGGCGGCGTACATATCCTCGTCGGCACGTTTGAATACCGTTTCAACATCCTCATCTTCACCGGAAACATAGGAAGACATCCCGATAGCTGCCGAATACCGCTGCCACGGTTCTGCTTCACTGTCTTCAGATGCTTTCCTGAACTCTTCCCTTGCTATCTTGATAAGCTCATCCCTGTTGCGATAGTCCTTGCCTTCAAGAACGACAACAAATTCATCTCCGCCGATCCTGAAAAGGGGAGAGCGCTTATAAATATCCGACAGTATACCGCATGCGCCTTTTATATACTCATTACCCTTATCATGTCCGTACTCGTCATTTATCTTCTTAAGGAAGTTGACATCCGCCATCACGATGGCAAACTGTGCCATAAGGTTGAATATATCAGAATTAAGCGATTCACATTTTTCGTCATAAGCCGCTCTGTTCTTCACATGCGTCAGCGGATCGCAATAGGCAACGTCATTTATCTTGTTCACATATCCCTTAAGGCCTTCCACCTTCTTCTCGGATATGGCGTTGTTCCTGACGTAATCGATCATGTTGACCGACATCTTGAAAACGGATTCGCTGAGCGTCTTGATCTCATTGTTGACCTTTATATCCGGCGGAACAAATACAAGCTCCTCGGGACGGGTCTTTCCGCTCGAAGAATCGGCATAATCCTTAACACTGTCCTCAAGTTTCTTTATCGGTGTGATCACATTCTTGCGAAGCCATATCAGCAGTATGAGCATAAATGCGGCGCCAAACAGAAGTATCAGGCCTATGCTGACAAAAAGGCTCTTTCTTAATGTATTCTGCATTTCGTCAAGCGATATATCAACACACAGCACACCGTAATGCTCACCCTTTGAATCAATGAGAGGCCTTGCAAGAGTATAGTCAACTCCCCACGCTGAGGTTTCAAGAAAGTAAACGTCCTTGTCTCCGGCCTGGATATCAAGGAACTTCCGTATAGTTTCCTCATCATACCAGTCAGGTTCCCCATCCCCTAAATGCAGGACATTTTCGGGCTCGTTTTCCTTCTCGTATGTGGAATTGGCAGAGCATACACTCCTTATCTTTACAGGCTCATTCGTATCGATGGCCTGAAGTATATAAAGATAATGGATATCCGAGTAATGATCGATAAAATCATCAAAGAAATCATGAGTCTCCTTGTATGTGGGTGACTCAACATATGTATTTACGCACTCCGACATATCATCGTCGTCTATATGTTCTTCAACATAGTCAACAATGCTCTTCATCTGCATGCGGTAACGGCTGTACAGGGATTCGGAGTATATCCGATATGTTACAAAAGACAGCGCAGCACACATGACTACTATATGAACAAGTATCGCTATTGTTACATTACTGCTTATGGGGTGGAATTTCTTTTCGTTCATCATGGACTGATTATACCATATAATCCGAAATGTTAAAGTACAAATTTCGGTAAACAGACACGGGGACGGTTCTTCCGTCTGGTTTTTGATAAAACCAGACGGAAGAACCGTCCCCGTGTCTGAAATTATATTAAGCCAGCTTTGCTGCCTTGGCTGCCTTGATCTCCTCGGTAAGCTTGGGAACGATCTTGTTAAGGTCGCCTACAACACCGTAGTCGGCAACGTCGAATATCGGAGCATCCTCATCCTTGTTGATAGCAACGATGACATCAGCCTCTTCCATACCTGCCACATGCTGGATGGCACCTGAGATACCTACCGCAACATAGAGGTTAGGACGAACGGTCTTACCTGTCTGTCCGACCTGCATATCCTTCGGCTTCCAGCCTGCATCAACAACTGCACGTGAGCATGATACCTGGCCGCCGAGTGCCTCTGCAAGGTCCTCAAGGATCTTGAAGTTCTCGGGTGAGCCTACGCCACGTCCGCCTGATACTAAGATCTTTGCATCCATGATATCCTTAACATCGGAAACTGCCTTAACAACTTCCTTGATGGTAACATACCTGTCATTAGGCGTGAAGCCGGGATTAAACTCGATAACCTCAGCCTTTGCGCCCTTAACCGGTGTGATCTTCTGCATAACGCCGGGACGTACCGTAGCCATCTGAGGACGGTTGTCGGGACATGCGATCGTAGCGATCGTGTTACCGCCGAATGCGGGACGGGTCATAAGGAGCTGGCCGTGAAGCTGCTCATCTTCCTTGCCCGGAACCGGGACAAGCGGGAAATCACCGATGTTAAGTACGGTACAGTCAGCCGTAAGACCTGTCTCAACGCGGGCAGAAACCGTAGGGCCAAGATCACGGCCGATAGCGGTTGCGCCAACGAGTACTATCTCGGGCTTAAATTCGTTTATAACGGATGAAAGCGCATGTGCGTAAGGCTCGGTCCTGTATTCCTTAAGCTCGGGATCATCAACCACGATAACCTTGTCTGCGCCGTACTCAGCTAAAGAATCAGCGAGTGACTTTACATCCGATCCGATAAGGACTGCGGTAACTTCCTTCGTCTCGAGTGACTCTGCAAGCTCCTTGGCCTTACCAAGTAATTCATATGCGATTGTGCTGACCTTATTGTCAACCTGCTGCGCAAATACAAAGACACCTTTGTACTGTGCGATCTGTTCAGGAGTCATTTTCATAATGTTTTTCCTATCCTTTCTTTTATTAATATACGCATCGCTTCGTTTCACTCCCGCGATGCTACACGAATTCGCAATCCATCCTACCGGACTACTTGCTCATTCGTGTTAAGGTCTCAAGGTCAGGCATCCTTACAAGCAAGCTTGACGTATGCCGACTTTTCGACCTTCTATATCAAATAATATGCTTCTCATCCAACTTGCCAACGATATATGCTACTGCCTCTTCAGGTGATTCGGGAGTAACCTTCTCGCCCGCACCCTTACGTACCTTATCGGATGCTTTTGCGATCTTCGTGGGAGAACCGTTAAGACCAAGGTTGCCGTCGTCAACGTCCTTTAAGTCCGCACGTCCCCATGTGGTTATCTCAGCCGCACATGCATCGAAGATACCGCCGGGAGTCATATATCTGGGCTCATTAAGCTCGGAAAGAGCGGTTATAAGGCAGGGCATCTTTGACTCTAACATATGATAACGGTCATCATACTGACGCTTAACGATGACCTTATCGCCATCGATCTTTATCTCCTGAGCATAGGAGATAACGGGAAGTCCGAGATGCTCGGCGATCTGAGGACCAACCTGAGCCGTATCACCGTCGATAGCCTGACGGCCGGTGATTATAAGATCGTACTCCATGTTGCGGAGCGCGCCTGCTATTGTTGTTGATGTTGCCCATGTGTCGGCACCGCCGAGTACACGGTCTGTTATAAGAACGCCCTTGTCAGCGCCCATTGCCATTGCTTCACGGAGCACATCGGTAGCCTTGGGAAGTCCCATCGTAAGTACAGTAACCTCTGCGCCGTACTGATCCTTAAGCCTGAGTGCCGCCTCGAGACCTGCCTTGTCATCAGGGTTCATGATCGCGAGCATTGCACCCCTGTCAAGCGTTCCGTCGGGATTAAACTTAACGCCGCCCTTTGTATCGGGAACCTGTTTAATACATACTACAACTTTCATTGTTTTTGTCCTTTCTATCAAAAATTATAGTTAGAATCACTTACTTGAGGATGTTAGCACTGATGACCATCCTCTGAACCTCTGAGGTTCCCTCGTAGATCTCTGTGATCTTTGCATCACGCATCATACGCTCAACATCGTATTCCTTGATGTAGCCGTAACCGCCGTGGAGCTGAACAGCCTTTGTGGTAACTTCCATCGCAACTTCTGCCGCATACAGCTTAGCCATTGCAGCCTCAACGGAATATGCACTCTTGCCGTCCTTCTGATACTGATCCTTGGCACGTGCTGCCTTATATACAAGAAGCCTTGCAGCCTCAACCTTTGTTGCCATGTCGGCGAGCTGGAACTGCGTGTTCTGGAATGCGCCGATAGCGCGTCCGAACTGCTTCCTCTCATTAACGTAATTGATAGTTGTCTCAAGAGCACCTGCTGCAAGTCCGAGTGCCTGAGCAGCGATACCGATACGTCCGCCGTCAAGAGTGTGCATTGCTATGTTAAAGCCCTTGCCCTGCTTGCCGAGGAGGTTATCTTTCGGGATCCTGCAGTCTGTAAATATAAGCTCGTAGGTCGAAGAACCGCAGATACCCATCTTGTTTTCCTTTGTACCGAATGTGAATCCGGGTGTTCCCTTTTCAACGATGAATGCGGAAATCTCCTTCATCATCTTGCCGCGCTTCTCAACCTTTCCGGTAACAGCGAAGATAACGTATACGTCAGCTTCCTTACCGTTGGTGATGAAGCACTTGGAACCGTTAAGTATCCACTCATCCCCGTCAAGTACCGCCTTGGTCTGCTGACCCTGTGCATCAGTACCTGCGCCGGGCTCGGTAAGACCGAATGCGCCGAGCTTCTCGCCCTTTGCAAGCGGTACCGCATATTTCTGCTTCTGCTCCTCGGTACCGAAGGTCATGATCGGGTCAACGCACAGTGAAGTGTGAGCCGATACGATAACGCCTGTGGTGCCGCAGACCTTTGAAAGCTCCTCAACACACATAGCGTATGTAAGGATGTCGCAGCCCTGTCCGCCGTACTCCTTCGGAACGGGAATACCTAAGAAACCATACTTAGCCAGCTTGTCAACAGTTTCCCTGGGGAACCTGTGCTGCTCATCTATTTCCTGAGCAAGAGGCTTAACTTCATTCTCGGCGAAATCCTTAAACAGCTGTCTCGCCATTTCATGTTCTTTTGATAAAGAAAAATCCATGATATATTTCCTCCATATATTTTTTACTTAATTTGTTTTCTTATTTATCTACCGGAACTTTTCCGCCGTCAGCGTAGTTGTAGAAACCGATGCCGGTCTTAACGCCGAGCTGCTTAGCCCTAACCATCTTACGAAGAAGCGGGCATGCGCGGTATTTCGGATCGCCTGTCTCCTTGTAGATAACGTCCATGATAGCAAGTACGATATCAAGACCTACATAATCACCAAGCTCAAGGGGACCCATGGGATGATTGCATCCAAGCTTCATAGCTGTATCGATTCCCTCGATATCCGAAACGCCTTCCGCGTAAACAGTGATACCTTCATTGATGAGAGGAATGAGGATCCTGTTTACAACGAATCCGGGAGCCTCGTTAACCTGAACGGGAGTCTTGCCGAGATCCCTTGATATCTCGTTAACCTTATCAACAAGTTCCTTGGGTGTATTAGCGCCTGCGATAACCTCGATGAGCTTCATAACAGGTGCGGGATTGAAGAAATGCATACCAACGATCGGCTTGGGAAGTCCTGCACCGATCTCGGTTATCGATAATGATGATGTATTTGAAGCAAATACACAATCGGGATTCTTAACGATGTTCTCCATAAGGTTCCTGAAGCATTCCTTCTTGATATCCATTACTTCAAGAGCTGCCTCAACGATAAGATCCGCATCTACACAGATGTCGTTAAGACCTGTCTTAAACTTGGCCATGATAGCATCTGCCTCAGCCTGAGTCTTCTTTTCCTTGGCAACGAGCTTATCCATTGCCTTCTGAACCTTAGCCTTGCCGCCGTCTGCAAATTCCTGCTTGATATCGCATAAGTATACGGTATCAACCTTGTCGCACTGTGCAAATGCCTGTGCGATACCCGAGCCCATTGTACCTGCGCCGATAACACCAACCTTCATATCTGTTTCCTCCGTTTTAAAATATATGTTTATGCGTTTTTGAAATCTACTATCTTAACTTTTGTGGGATCATCCTTCTTCTTAAGGAAATTGCCCATGCCGGCCTTCTGATCCTCGGTCTCGAAGCAGTCACCGAACAGCTTCTCCTCGATAACGATGGCCTTGTCCATATCTGTTTCAAGTCCGTCGTTTATGGCCTTCTTGCAGTTGCGTACCGCGATGGGTGCGTTCTTTGCAATTGTGGAAGCCATCTTTTCAGCCGCTGCCATAAGGTTATCCTTAGCAGAAGCGGTAACATTACCTCCCTCGTCAACCGTAGCCTTTATAACATCATTTACAAGTCCGATGCGGTAAGCCTCGTCAGCCTTTATGTTGCGTGCCGTGTAGATAAGCTGCTTTGCCATGCCTGCGCCAACAAGACGTGCAAGCCTCTGAGTACCGCCAAAGCCGGGCGTAATGCCAAGGCCTACCTCAGGCTGTCCGAACATTGCGTTCTCGGAGCAGATCCTTATATCACAGCTCATTGATATCTCGCATCCTCCGCCGAGCGCAAAACCGTTGATCGCTGCGATAACGGGAATGGGGAATGTCTCGATCTTGCGGAACACGTCATTACCCTTCTTGCCGAAAGCTTCGCCCTCAGCCTTGGTAAGCGTGCTCATCTCGCCTATGTCGGCGCCCGCAACAAATGACTTTTCCCCTGCACCCGTAAGGATAAGGCACCTTACGGTATTAAGATCAACGGCATCAAAAGCTTCGTTAAGCTCATCAAGCACCTGTGAATTAAGCGCGTTCAAAGCCTTCTCGCGGTTGATGGTTATGATGCCGATGGCATCCTTCTGCTCATATAAAACAAAGTCCACTAAATCACACCTTCTTTCCTGATCATTATCTTTTATCTTATCTTTTGATTCTCCGGTTTTCTTTATTTCCCCGCGATTGTCATACTATTTACATCTTTCCCCCGGTTTAGTATGACTTTCGAGCTTTATTTCCCTGCGAAAGTCATACTGATTTCATCTTTCTTCTGGTTTAGTATGACTTTTTAACTTTATTTCCCCGCGATTGTCATATTAATCCATCTCAACTATAGTCGCACAACCCATGCCACCACCAATACAGAGTGTAGCGAGGCCCTTCTTAGCGCCCTTCTTCTGCATCTCATGAAGGAG
Source organism: Lachnospiraceae bacterium (assembly GCA_017550535.1). Taxonomy (GTDB): domain Bacteria; phylum Bacillota; class Clostridia; order Lachnospirales; family Lachnospiraceae; genus UBA2868. The sequence goes on along the minus strand of JAFZOS010000010.1, from coordinate 21,692 downwards.
TGTTACGAAGATACGTGCGCCAGATGCTCCAACGGGATGTCCGAGAGCGATCGCGCCGCCGTTTGGATTAAGCTGCTTGTCAACATCGATACCAAGATCCTTGCCGACTGCAACAGACTGAGCTGCAAATGCCTCGTTAGCCTCGATGATATCGAAATCCTCGATCTTATAGCCGGCCTTGGCCATTGCCTTCTTTGAAGCCGCAACGGGACCGATACCCATGATCGAAGGATCAACGCCTGCAAGAGCGCCTGCAACGAAGGTAGCCATAGGCTTAACACCAAGCTCCTTAGCCTTCTCCTCACTCATTACAACAACGGCTGCAGCACCGTCATTGATACCCGATGCATTACCTGCCGTTACAAAACCGTCGGGATTGATGGGACGAAGCTTTGCAAGACCTTCGATGGTCGAACCCTGCCTCGGGCCTTCATCCGTGTCAAATATAACTGTCTCTTTCTTCTTTTTAACTTCAACGGGAACTATCTCGTCCTTGAACGCGCCGTTCTCGATAGCGGCACATGCCTTTAACTGACTCTTAAGGGCGAACTCATCAAGTTCCTCCCTTGTAAGGTTCCACTGCCTTGCAATATTATCTGCGGTTGTGATCATATGATAATCATTGAATGCATCCCAAAGCGCATCCTTAACCATCGTATCAACGAGGCCGCCCTGACTCTGGGTGGGCCACATCATCCTGTAACCGTAACGACCGTTAGGGATCGCGAAAGGAGCCATTGACATGTTCTCCATACCGCCTGCAACAACAACGTCGGCATCGCCTGCCATTATCATCTGAGCTGCCTGGTTAACACAGTTAAGACCTGAACCGCATACTACGTTAGAAGTAACCGCGGGTGTCTCGATGGGAAGACCTGCCTTTATGGATGACTGACGCGCAACGTTCTGGCCCTGGCCTGCCTGGATAACACAGCCCATGTATACGTGCTCAACATCCTCGGGCTTGATTCCTGCCCTCTTTACTGCTTCCTTGATAACGATCGCACCCAGATCGGCTACGGGGATGGTTGACAGTGAACCGCCCATCGTACCGATTGCCGTACGGCAGGCGCTTGCGATAACGACTTTCTTTGACATTTAAATACCTCCGTTGTTATATGATTTGATTTGTTATTTGATACCTTGTTAATTTTTTAACAGTGTCCGATAGCGATTATATCATAGCTACTGTTCAATTGCAATAAAAAGGGAGCCCTAATCCTGTTAAATTAGAATCATGCTCCCCTTACAACCTTATTCAAACCCGGGCCCTAATCCCCTAATAAAACCCGGCTTCCTAAATCTCAGGCTCGATAAGCCCGTATGTATTGCCTTTCCTCTTGTATACCACGTTTACCTGATCCGTTTCCGCATTGCAGAAAACGTAGAATCCATGACCTAAAAGTTCCATCTGCACGCATGCATCCTCGGGATACATGGGCTTGATATCAAACCTCTTAGAGCGGACGATCTTTATCTCATCATCTTCTTCGTATTCCTTCTCCATGAATTCCTCTTTAAGGCTTCCGGATCCGTACTTGCCGTCCGCTATCTTGTTTTTGTACTTCTTAAGCTGCCTTTCGATTATCTCCTCAACCAGATCGATCGAAACATACATATCGTTGCTTACCTGCTCCGACCTGATTATGCTTCCCTTAACCGGGATTGTTACTTCTATCTTCTGACGATCCTTCTCAACGCTTAACGTTACATGGACTTCCGTGTCCGGTGTAAAATACCGCTCGAGCTTGCCTATCTTGTCCTCAACTGCGCTCTTCAGACCTTCGGTGAGGTCGATGTTCTTCCCGACAATTACAAATTTCATGTCAGTCACCCCTTTCGCAATGCTTCACCAGTGATGCACGGGAGCATGAATTATATTTGGAATATTATAACATTTTACGGCTTATGTTGCAATAAAATCAGTACTGCCCGATAAAAAGCATCCTCCATGACAAAAAACTCAGTCTTCTGATATAATCTATCATATTGATAAGTATGATCGGCAAGGCGGTAAAACGGAAAATGGACGAAGCAAAAAATGAAAACCTGATCCCCGTCGTTATTGCAGGAATCCGCACAAACGAGAGCGATGAAGACTTTGACCGCGCCATGGAAGAGTTAAGGAGCCTGTGTGAGGCATGCGATCTTAAGGTATCCGGTGTGATCACCCAGTCGCTTAACCATCCCGACAATGCCACATGGCTCGGTTCCGGGAAAGCAGAAGAGCTTAAATACCTTGTAAAGGCTGTGGAAGCGGAATTTGCGGTATGCCTCGGGAACCTGTCTCCGGCTCAGATGAAGAACCTTCAGAAGATCGCGGATGTTCCCGTCTGGGACCGTACCAACCTGATACTTGAGATCTTTTCAAGACGGGCCGGCACCCGCGAAGCGAGACTGCAGGTAGAATCAGCATATCTTCAGTATATGCTCCCACGCCTTACCGGAATGTGGAAGCATTTGGGACGTCAGAGCGGAGGCGGCGGCAGCCGGGCAAACAAGGGTATCGGCGAGAAGCAGATAGAACTGGACAGGCGTCAGATATCCCATCGCATAACCGAGCTTAAAAAAGAACTTAAACAGATAGAACGTACCCGCGATGTACAGCGTAAAGGGCGAAGCCGTGACGGATATCCTCATGTTGCACTTGTAGGATATACGAATGCGGGCAAGTCATCACTTTTAAACCGCCTTCTTAATATGAGTGATCCCCTGTCGGAGAAAACTGCGGAGAAAATGGTATTTGAAAAGGATATGCTTTTTGCGACCCTTGATACCTCGGTCAGAAGGATTGACGTTCCGGGCAGGAAGCCTTTTCTCTTATCGGATACCGTAGGATTCATAGAGAACATACCGCACGATCTTATAAAAGCCTTCAGGTCTACCCTTGCCGAGGTAAGATACGCGGATATAATCTTAATTGTCGTGGATTCGTCCGATCCGCACCATGATATGCATAAGAAAGTCACCGAAGAAACCCTTAGGGATCTTGATGTTGACGGCATTCCCAGGATCTGCGTTTATAACAAGGCCGATCTTCGCGGCGATAAGAATATCGCAAACGATCGCGAAACACGTGATCCTGTTTATATCTCCGCCAGAACCGGATACGGTATTGACGACCTTCTTGATGCGATCCAGGCGATCGTTAATATCAGGAACCGTATGATCGATATCTGCGTACCGTACAATGAGGGAAGCCTGCTTGACCGCATCCACCGTGACGCTGCGGTCATTTCGGAAAACTATGAAGAAGACGGCATTCATATAACAGCCAATTGCCCCGCAGCACTTGCAGATCATATCGAGCAATTAAAGCTTAAGACTTAACGATAAAAAACAGGGCTTCCCACCATAAGGGAAGCCCTGTCGTTTATATATCATATCTTATACTTAGAATATCCTTCTTACATCAAGTACATTCCTGTAGCCGGCGTTTGAAACCTTGATACCGGTCTTTGCCGTAGAGGCATGTACAATCTGGCCGTTGCCGATATAGATTCCAACGTGGCCCGAGTAACATACGATATCGCCTGCCTGCGCATTTGCAAGACCGCCTACGCTGTAACCCATGCTCCTCTGAGCACCTGAAGAATGAGGCAGGGATACGCCGAAGTTCTTATATACGCTCATCGTGAAGCCCGAGCAGTCGGTTCCGCCTGTAAGGCTGCTTCCGCCATATACATACGGATTTCCTACGAACTGTAATGCATAGCTTGCAAGTGATGCACCCGTACCGCTTCCCGATACTGACCAGCTTCCGGCCGGTACGTTGTAACCGCCGCCGCCTTTGCCGCCCTTGCCGCCTTTGCCTGCTGCGGCATTCCTTGCGGCGGCTGCCTTCTGTGCCGCTGCGATAGCAGCCTTCCTTGCAGCCTCTTCCCTTGCAAGACGTGCAGCCTCTTCAGCTTTACTCTCAGCCTTCGGGAACTCGGTCGAAACACTTACGAATTCCTTGTTTACCCAGCCGTCGCCTTCCTCTATCGATACCTTGCACCAGTCATCGTTTTCCTCGATGACGGTCAGCCTGTCTTCCATTGGAACAAGTCCCAGTACAGGAGACTCAAGGTCTGCTTCCTCACGAACCTTAAGAGTGGTGGTTGTTACAACAGCGACACGCTCGCCAACCTTCTTTGCAAGTTCAACGGCTGCTTCACCGCTGACTACAAACTCACCCTTAACATAACCGGTAACATTTCCGGATTTGATCTTATACCAGTCGCCGTCCTTATCAAGCCATTCACCGGCTGAATTATTGTATAACTTACCTACTACCTCGCCATCCTCACTGGGGATATCCCTTACATTAACATAGTAGGATACCTGAGCTATGATGAGCCTTGAGAAATCCTCACCGCTGTCATCAAACTTGCCCGATGCAAGCGATACTTCAATGGTAGGTCCCTCAGACTTTTCTTCGGAATCCGATGCATCCACACCATCTTTTGAAACAGAATTGCCGGACAGTTCATTACCTGATAATGATCCGTATGCCGCAACCAACGCTTCAGCCTTCTCCTGTGTCTGCGCTTTAACTTCAGCCTCAGCCACAAGTTCCTTTGCTTCATCCGTTTCACTTACCGTCATGGAAGCTGCCGATGCAGCGCTTCCTACTACAGATGTACCATTAACCGTCTCGGCATCACGGACAGCCTTGGATGCAGGTGTCTCAGCCTTGATGGAAATATCTACCTTATCCGATGTGCTTGCTGTAAGTGTATTGCTGACCGCTATATCATCAGCCTTATCTGCATTAACATTGCTGTGTATTGCCTGGGCTTTCTGCTTTGCAACACTCCTTGCACGCTCAGCCTTTATATCCTTTAATGAAACTCCGTTACCGACTGCAAGGATACCACCGCTTGCCGGCAGGACATTTGATGCCGTAGCCGCGTTAACATCCACTGTCGAATATGTTGTTATAACCATTGTTGACACCAAACAGCATGCCGCAACCCTGATTATGTTTTTTCTCATAAAACCTCCGAAATTTGTTACAAAACTATTACAACTCCAAAAGAATATAACACCTTGATAATTTTTTGTCAACCAAATACCCTGTTACGACCGTATTTTGATATGACCCAAGCCATCGCAAAGCCCCAAATAATGCGGTTTGTTGTGTAATTGTTAAATTTTTGTTAACAGGTTTGTATAGAATCACACGCCCGCCAGATATTTTTCAACGGAATATACCGCATTCGCACCGTCCGCAACCGCTGTAACAACCTGTCGCAGCGGCTTACTTCTCAGATCTCCGACAGCATATACGCCCGGGATATTTGAAGCGCAGTCCTCACCTGCTATCACGTAACCTTTGGCGTCAAGCAGCAGTTCGCCCGGCTTTAACGCATCGGGATCCTGACCACCTTTTATATAAGAAGCATTAGGTACATTGCCCACCGCAATGAATACCCCGTTAACCAAAAGTTCGGTTTCGCTTCCGTCCTTAACATTTGTAACAATGACCTTCTCGACCATATCCGTACCGGATATCTCCTTAACAACACTGTTCCATACAGGTTCAACGTTATCGCATGCAAACAGGGCGGTCCTTAAGGTCTTCGCAGCCCTGAGCTCATCACGCCTATGTATTATGTAAACCTTTTTACAGCCCCTTGCAAGAAATATAGCATCCTCGACAGCCACATCTCCGCCGCCGACAACGGCAACTGTGCGATTCTTAAAGAATGCTCCGTCACAGGTGGCACAGTAAGAAACACCCATCCCGGCAAGCTCCTCCTCACCCCTGACACCAAGCTTACCCGGCGAATTACCCGTGGCAAGGATGAGTGCCCTTGACTCATAAGTGCCCTTATCCGTTACGACCTTTTTAATATCACCGTCAAGCTCAAGCGCAGTGATGTCCGCGGTCACCTTCCCGGGTTCGTACTTATCCGCATGCTCCGACATCTTCGTTGCAAGATCCATTCCGGAAAGCCCCGGCATTCCGGGATAATTGTCTATCTCATATGTATTGATTATCTGCCCTCCCGAAATATAGTTCCTTTCAATAAGAAGAACCTTAAGCTCGGCCCTCCTTGCATAAATTGCCGCGGTCAGTCCCGCCGGTCCCGCTCCCACGATTATAAGATCGTAAATATCGCTCATCCTGCCTCCTCGCAAGTACATATTATGTCAACCAACACGGCCAACATATATGACTCTTTCTTTTTAAACATACACTATATAGTTGTCTCCTTGACCTGGGACACCATATCTTGTATATTATATAGCATAGCAATCTATATTACAACTTAATAATTTAAATGCATTAAGCGTAATCTCATGAGGGAATCAAATATGGAAAAACAACACGTACTTATAACAGGCGCATCCCGCGGGATCGGGCGTGCGATCGCCGAGGAATTTGCAAAGGCAGGTTTCGACCTTACCATAACCTGCATAAGGTCGGAATACAGGCTTAATGAACTCGCAGATAATTTAAAATCGCAATACGGCATATCCTGCACCACCTTCACCGGCGACCTTTCGGATCATAATAATGTCGAGCGCCTGTTTGAACGGATAGATGGCCTCGATATACTGATAAACAATGCGGGAATATCCTATACCGGACTCCTTCAGGAAATGACTTTTGAGGACTGGGACCGCGTGATCGGCACCAACTTAAGCTCTGCCTTTTACTGCACAAAGCTTGCGATACCGTATATGCTTTCAAAAAAATCCGGAAAGATAATAAATGTATCGTCTGTCTGGGGTGAGCACGGGGCATCCATGGAAGCTGCATACTCCGCGTCAAAGGGCGGTCTTAACGCATTTACCAAAGCCCTTGCCAGGGAGCTTGCACCAAGTAATATCCAGGTCAATGCCGTTGCGTGCGGCATGATGGATACGGATATGAACAACATATATAATAAGGAAGATATCGATATGATCATAGACGACATACCCGCCGGACGCATGGGAAAACCCGCGGAAGCAGCACATCTCATACTTCAGCTTTGTACCGGAAACGAATACCTGACGGGGCAGGTCATCACTCTTGACGGCGGCTGGACATAAGCTCCGGAAGCTGGACAAGGATTATCGCGATAAACATGATGATACATCCCAGTTTTTCGCGAAAGGTCATGCGCTCCCTTAACATGAGCGCACCCCCGAGTACGGCAAATACCGCTTCCAGGCTCATTATAAGGGATGCCGGCGCAGGATCGGTGAACCTCTGCCCCACTATCTGGGACGTATATCCTATACCGCCCGAGACGAAGCCGCAGTAAAGTATAGGTATAAGGGCTAGCATTATCCCTTCGATACCCGGATGCTCAAACATGAAAGCCAGCACCGTTGATATCACCGATGCCGTTACAAACTGGATAGCCGACATGCTTATGGGATCGGCATCGCCCACATAATGATCGCAGCAAAGAATATGCCCGCTGTACAGCATAGCGCACACAAACTCAAGCGCATCTCCCTTTGTAAGGGTAAGATCCCCCGTAATACACAGGAAATACATACCGACAATACCTACGAACACGGCCAGCCATACCACCCACGGATTTTTTCTCTTAAACAGTACAAATCCGAATATAGGCACGAACAGCATATACATCGCGGTTATGAACCCGGCCTTTCCCGCCGAGGTATACACGATGCCAACCTGCTGGAACAGTGTTGCGGCAACAAGAAAAATACCGCAGCATATACCACCTGCCACAGTATTTTTTCTCCGCTTCATAAGCCTTTCCGGTTCCCAGTCCATCCTCGAAGGCTTAGTCTTTAAATTTATGATCATCGCCAGCAGCCCGATAAATATCGCGGAAACTATCTCCCGGGCTGCCGTGAAGGTGATCGGAGATATACTCTCCATTCCCACCCGCTGCCACGAGAATCCCAGTCCCCATACGACTGATGTGAAGATCAATATTGTATTACCAAGCAGCTTCCTGTTCTTCATGTCACTTCTTATATTGCTTATCGATAAGGCGCTTCTCAAAATCCTCCTTCGGAAGCGGCTTATCGTAGTAATATCCCTGTATAACGTAGCACCCCACGCTGTTAAGGAGCGCCAGCTGATCGTCCCTCTCAACACCCTCGCACAATACATCCATACTGAGCTCACCTGCCATATGGATGACATCCCTGAGTATTATCTCATCCTTCCATGAAAAGTCATCGGTATTTACAAACGAGCGGTCAAGCTTTAACGTATGGATCTGGAATTCACGGAGCGTAGCCAGGGATGAATAACCCGACCCAAAGTCATCAACAGCCGTCATGATATCCATCCTGTACAACTTATCGATAAACCCGGACAGGACACCATGCTCCTCCTCGTCAACCGTTTCCGTGATCTCAACCTCGATATATTTTTTATCGATACCGGCCTCTTCGATGATATTGTTGATCTTCTCGGCAAGCAGTTTATCCTTAAGATCCCTCCTTGAAAAGTTCACCGACACCGGAACGGGATCATAGCCCTTGTCTATCCACTCCTTAATATCCCTGCAGGCATGCTTTAGAACATAATAATCAAGCGATATTATCGTGCCGTTATCATCAAGCGCAGGAATGAAAATTCCGGGGCTTATCATCTTATCGTCATGGAACCAGCGCACCAGTCCTTCGGCACCAACGAGCATTCCTGTCCTCGAATCAACCTTGGGCTGGTAATAAACGCGAAACTCCTCATCCTCAAGCGCCTTATCGTAATATTCGAGAACAGCTTTTAAGTTGTTCATCTGCGTAACGAGTTTCTCGGTAACAAAAGAAATATTTGTATGGACCCGCTTTGCCTGGTTAACACCCAGGTAGGCCCGGGCTACGATATCATCAATATTGATATCATCCCTGTCGATCTCCCAGATACCGATAGTAGCACCTAAATGAAGCTTTTCTTTCTTACCCTTATATTCGATCTCGACGGGAATGTCCCCCAGACGTTCGATGAACCACTGCTGCCTGCCCTTCTTTATAAGCGCAATGAAATTGTCACCGCCCATATGTCCGAGCACTTCATCGGGCAGGATCATCTTCGAAAGCAATGACGCATATCCTTCAAGCGCCACATTACCCAGTTTCCTTCCGTAGCGCCTGTTAACATCCGAAAAGCTCTTTATATTAAAGCAGAACGAACTGTAGCTTCCCAGCCCGTTCCCCTGGGAAACAAGTTCGGCTATACGCTCGTAATACCCGTTAACATTGTAAAGATTAGTGGAAAACTGGATCGTACCGGCACTGTTCATGAAGTTTCTAAGCCTTATAAGTTCAAGGAAAAATCCGGCATGCGCACAAAAGAGGCCCAGTTCCTCCTTTTCCTCCTCCTCAAAAGGCCTGTCAGAAGCATATACATAAATAACGATCTTGCTGCTCCCGTCAGGATCGAATACATACCTTACGGGCTCGCCGACCGGTGAAGCATTTTCACGCTCAAACAGAACAACTTCCTTCTGGCCTATTCCACGTCCGTCATCACCCAGTATCTCGGCTTCGATGGCGCTGATATGGTAATAGTAGGCAACCCCCGTGAGCGCCTCCCTTAATTTGTCCATATCTCCGCCGGCTTCCGACACCTCACGGATATACTGAAGATATAATTCCTGTTTTTCCCTGGTCATACTTCAAACTCCGGATAATTCAGTAAGAATCAAAAGGATTACATAATCTGAATTCAGTATAATTCAAATCAAACATTTTTACAACGGCAACTTCATTTCTGATATACTGTATTCATCGGCAGAAAGGAAGCAATAATGAACGGTTGGCTCATAATAAACAGATTTCTTTATAACGACAAGTTCAATGATATATATGAACGGCTTACCATGGCAGCAGAAAAGGCAGGCTGTACGCTTAAACTCCTGACAAATGCGGATATCCTTGTACGCATTGATACGGGTGAACTGATCATTTCGGATATGTCCCTTGATCAGCCCGACTTTATCATATTCTGGGACAAGGACATAAGGCTTGCCCATGCCCTTGAAAAGCTGGGATTTCGCCTTTATAACCGGGCGGATGCCATAAAGGCCTGCGACGACAAGTCACTGACCCTTAAGCTCCTGTCGGGCCACGTCCGTATGCCCAAAACCTTTAATGTTCCATTTACCTACGAACACCTGGGTTATACGGACACCGGTTTCCTTGACATGGCCGAGGAACAGCTTGGTTATCCTTTCGTTCTTAAAGAATGCTTCGGCTCGTTCGGCGAGCAGGTATACCTTGTAAATTCAAGGGAAGAATGCGAAGCGGCGCTCCAAAAATGCGGAGGGCGCCCCTCGATCATCCAGGAATTCATACGTTGTCCGTGGAAAGGAAGCCGGGATATAAGGATAAATGTCGTCGGAAACAGATGCGTAGCCGCAATGCTTCGGTCAAACGAGGATGACTTCCGCGCAAACATAACAAACGGAGGCCATGCTGCCCCGTATACGCCCACAAGCGCCGAATGCGACATGGCATTGCAGGCCTGCAGGGTACTTGGGCTTGACTTTGCAGGGGTTGACATAATGTTCGACATGAATCGAAACCCTGTACTATGTGAAGTCAATTCAAACGCACATTTTAAGAGCATTTACGACTGCACAGGGATAAACGTGGCCGACGCCATAATCGAACATATCATATCGGATACACTTGCACACGAAAGGAACGCCTGATGGACAGGACGGGTTGGCTCATTTATACGCGTGAAGATGCTGAAAAGAACACGTGGTTCATTGATAAGCTTAAGTCGGAATGCCTGAAATACGGCATTACACTTAAGCTTGTTTACGCTGACCATTTACAAAACGACGGATCTGATGCCGCTTCATCGGTTGACATAATGTATAAAAACTGCGGTATTCCTTCACTTGCAATTAACCGCTCCCGCTTAAGCTCTGTTTCCTATGAGTTAGAATCACGCGGTGTGCGCGTCTTTAATCCCGCCTCGGTCACAAAGACCGGAAATGACAAGGATCTGTCCTACAAACTCGCCGCTTCGCTTAATATTCCCTACATGCCTTATTTAACCGTAAATGACGACGGTTATGGGGATATCGGGAATACGGCCCGTGACTTTGGCTATCCCCTTGTATTAAAACCCGCAGACGGCCACGGCGGAAAGCACGTTTTCCTGATAAACGATGAACCGGAGCTTATGTCGTCCGTTTCGGATATCATAAACGATCCCTCGCATAAACCGGGCGGAAAGCTCATACTCCAGCGTCCATGCACCCTGACAGGCCGTGACCTTCGGGTATATATTGTCGGAAACAGGATAATAGCAGGTATGCTACGCAGTTCAGGCCCGGATAACGATTTCAGGGCAAACTTTTCCCTCGGCGGAACTGCAGCCCTTCATACTCTTACCGATACGGAACGTTTGCTGACAGAGAAGATGATCGATGCGCTTCCTTCCGATTTTATCGGGATAGATTTCATATATGATAAAGACGGAAATCCCATATTCAACGAAATAGAGGATGCCGTGGGATCGAGGATGCTGTATAAGGAAACGGATATTGATATCATAAGTCTGTTTGCTGATCACATCCACCATACGACCGGTTGATCGACCATACGATGTATACGGATGCCGCGAATGTGAGAAGCGGCATGAGAATGCTCATATATAACGTCCGTTCTGTTTTCGCAAAGTTATCAAGCATAACGCCAGTTATATTAAATAAACCGTGGAAAATCAGGCAATACAACAGGTGTTCTGTTTTTGCCCTGATCCAGCCAAGGAGCAGGCCGAGCAGAAATGCATATATGATCTGGACTATATTTCCGTGATAAAGCCCGAACAGGACAGCCTGGATAATGATGGCCCACCTGTCTTTTAAGAACTTCCTTATAATATTAAATATAAGGTACCTGAACAATGCCTCCTCGATTATAGGAGCCAGTATCAGAACATATAAGAGCAGTGTTACACTGCTCTTTATAAGTGCTTCAATATCGGCCGAATACTGCTCCATGAGTTCGGGAAAAGCAGGCATTATAAACCCCAGTATATAAGCCGATAAAACAGCCGTAAAAATGCCCAACGAACCGCACATTGCAGCTGTTTTAACGTTTATCTTACCTACCGTCACGGGATTACCACCCCGCGCTCCGTCGCCTGATACCTTAAAAAGTACAGAAACTCATCCCTGTTGTCCTTATCGACCTTAACCCCAAAACCCTGGCTCCAAAGATCTTCGTCGACTTTTCCGTTATATACGGCATCCATCATCATATCGGACACGGCCGGAGTAAAATGGCTTGTCTCGTAATAATTATTCTCATTAAGAGTCACTGCGGAAAAAGAACTGAAGTTCCAGTAATCCACTTCACCTGCCAGTGCATACAGGTAATCAAGATATCCGTTTTCGATATCCCTCTGATAAGTCCTGTAATACAGCGGATTTGTGATGATCCGCAGGTTGATCCCGTTATCTTCGCATATACTTTTCAGTTCCCTTATATCGCCGATCGCTTCATCAATCCTTAAGTTATAATAATCCGCCCAGTATCCGACTTCGCCCTCATCATGGAAGGTACTCGGGGTAGTCAGCTTTTCGGAGCCGCTGCGCCTGAACCTTTCCGTATAATCGGGGTCATTCGGCTCATAGTCCTTTATCTTCTTATAAGCCTCCCATGTCGTCAGGATATCGCAGTACTTTACATAGAAATCAAACCACGAACCGATAGTATCTTCAGGATAAGGCGTGCGGAACAGCATCGTCTTATGCATCCCGTCAGGATCTACAAAGCATGATATGTCATCCACCATCACAGTCACGTTTTTCGGCACAAAACCGTGCTTTATAAGGATCTTGAGCAGCCTTACATGCTCCGCCGGCAGTGCCTCCGACGAGCACATGTTGTAATACTTACCGTCCGGAAGCGCTTCGACATTTGTAAAGCCTGCGCGGGATGAGCCAAACAGGAGGGAATCGAATTCGTCCTTGTGGTTAAGGATATAGCGCATCTTTATGAAGTTTTTGTTGGCCTCGATGCCGTTGTTGCGCGGATACTCGTAGTGGAAGATGTTATATGGGTCTATTATCACGTTAAACGAAATAAAGAAACCCAATATCACAGCTGCGAAAATCACGAATTTAATTGTAAATCGTCTTAAATCCTTCATACCTAACCCTAAAACTTAAAGTATATAAACTCCTGTATATCCGTATTGTGCGTCTTCATGACAATTACAAGGAAGGCGGCCGCAAAGTACAGCACCCACCGAAATACCGGATGCGCCTTGTTTAAGCGTCGCAGCACATCCCCTTTTTCATTGAAGATATCGTATATGATGAGCAGCAGTATCGCCACACTCGTCTTTATCACCGAAGTTACGCTCATCGTCATCTGAGCCATCGCACCCGTCAGCGATAAGTCGGTAAACATAGTCCTTACGATATGTATAGCCTCCGATATCGAGTTTGCGCGGAAGAATATCCACGCAAAGCATACTATACAGAAGGTAAGGAGTGTGAGCAGGAACTTAACCGGCCCCTTTATGGTTTTTTCCTTCTCCTTATCGATCTTTAAGAACTCCTTTATGCGATTCTCAATGATCTGCGCAAAACCGTGTATACCGCCCCAAAGGACAAAGGTCCAGCTCGCGCCGTGCCACAGGCCGCTAAGCAGGAAGGTTATTATAAGGTTGAGGTCTCGACGTACCTTACCCCGCCTGTTGCCGCCAAGCGGGATGTAGACATAGTCCCTAAACCATGTGGAGAGCGAGATATGCCACCTGCTCCAGTATTCCTTTATGCTTGAAGCAAGGTATGGCTGGCGGAAATTGCCGATAAGGTCGTATCCGAGCATGCCCGCGACACCGATCGCCATGTCCGAATAACCCGAAAAGTCGCAGTAAATCTGGAACGAATACAAAAGCGTTGCCCACAGGAAGCATATGCCGTAATGCGCAGGAGCCTCATTATATACGGCATCAACATACTTTGCCATCATATCCGCGATGACTATCTTCTTAAGCAGTCCGAATAAAAGCAGCCTTGCACTGTATACAACATTGTCATAGTCAAACGATTTTTCCTTATCTATCTGGGGTATGAAATGGCCGGCACGCTCGATGGGGCCCGATGCGATATTGGGGAAAAACGATACGAACAGGGCATATTTACCAAAATGCCTTACCGCCTGAGTTTTGCCCTTATAGACATCAACGATATAGCCTATCACCGTGAACGTAAAGAATGATATCCCGACCGGCATGATGAGCTTAAGTGTAGTTTCATGCATCGGGATGCTGAAGCGGCTCAGTATCTTGGATACCGAATACAGGGCAAAATTGAGATACTTAAAGACAAGCAACAGGGATAATGTAACCACTACCCCTGTTATCATCAGTATTTTCTTTTTACTGCTTTCCTTCTGCCCTTCCATCAGGATCGCGCAGATGTACGAAGCCAGAATGGATACCATGATGACGGTAAGATACTTTACATCATAGCATATGTATGACCACGCATTGGCAGCAAGGATCAGTATCCACCTGTACCTGTGCGGGATGAGCCAGTATATAAGGAAAACAACGGTCATGAATACCGCAAACGCCGCAGTAGAAAATAACATTAACTAAGCCTCCGCAACTGCCTTAAGGGCATCCCTCTGTTCATAGCTTAACTCACTGCCCCTGAGGTCTATGACGGGACCGCCTGTTCCAAGTATATAATCCTTTGTAATGGTCACACGCCCGATATTTTCGTCCTTAGGTATCTCATACATTATATCGAGCATGAGCTCCTCGATTATGGACCTAAGCGCCCTTGCGCCCGTGTCCTTCTCAAGAGCTTTCTTTGCGATCTCATGCAATGCCTCATCGTCAAATTCGAGCTCGACCTCGTCCATCGCAAGGAGCTTACGGTACTGCTTGATTATCGCATTTTTGGGCTCCTTTAACACATCAACGAGCATTTCCTCTGTAAGTCCCTCCATAGCCGCGATTATGGGAAGCCTGCCGACGAACTCGGGGATCATGCCGAATTTCTTGATATCCTCGACCGTTACCTCCTTAAGGATATCCTTCCGCTTATCAAGGGCATCCTTAAGCTCGGCATTAAATCCGATGGAAGTCTGCTTCCGAAGGCGCTGCTTTATTATCTCGTCAAGCTCCGGAAAAGCTCCGCCGCATATAAACAGGATATTCTTGGTATTCACCGTCGTAAGGGGCACCATTGCATTCTTTGAATTGGAACCGACAGGCACCTCAACCTCGCTGCCCTCAAGTAGCTTAAGCATTCCCTGCTGAACGGACTCGCCGCTTACGTCCCTTGAATGCGTATTCTGCTTCTTTGCTATCTTATCTATCTCATCTATGAAGATAATGCCGGTCTCGGCACGTTCCACATCATTATCCGCGGCTGCGAGAAGCTTGCTGACTACGCTCTCGATGTCATCACCGATATAGCCGGCCTCGGTAAGGGAGGTCGCATCGGTTATCGCAAGCGGCACATCCAGTATCCGGGCAAGCGTCTTTACAAGATAAGTCTTACCGCAGCCCGTAGGACCGATAAGTAGCATGTTCGACTTCTCGATATCAACGTCCTTAAACTCCTCACCGTACTTATCCTCACGCTGCTCCTGTGATGCCACCCTCTTGTAATGGTTATAAACCGCAACGGACACGATCTTCTTGGCCTTCTCCTGCCCGATCACGTATTCATCCAGCATCTCCTTTATCTTATGAGGCTGGGGGATCTTTGACATATCTATGAGCGGACCCGTCCGCTTACTCTTCTTCTTAACCTTGGTCTTCTGCCCGAACAGGCCTGGGATATCCGACATGTTAAGAAAGCTTATTCCCGGTATACCCTGGAACAGGTTGGAAACTCCGTCACCCGCCGCATTTTCATCCGGCTTATCATTATCACCGCTTCCCTGCACATCCACTCCGCCGTCCTCCTGCTTTTCGGCTTTCATGGCATCGACAGACTGCTTATTAAGATCGCCGAATATGCTTCCCAAAGGAGTGCCCTTGCTTTTATCCGGCTCCTTACTTACGGGGCTTACAGGCGAAAAGCCGAAATGACCCAGCGTATCCATCGTCTTATGCATACAGTCGGAGCATACATACATACCGTCAAGGAGTTTGAACATATCGCTGACCTGGCTTCGTCCCCTGCGGCATATCTGACAGTACACTTCGTAATCGTTATCGTTATTATTATTGTTATTATTTTGATCCGGCATATAAGCCTCCCTGACTGAAAAATTCCTTATTCATAGCACAGGCCCGTACAAAGCTGCGCGGCAGGCGCCTGTGATTCTTCCCCAAAAGAAAACCTAAGTACTTAAAGCAGCATCCGTATACAAAGGGGATGATGAGATACCCCTTCTTCTCCTTTTTAAAGAATCGGTAGGCCGCCTTAATGTACTTAATCCCCTCGGATTCCGAGGAAATCCCCTTAAACACTTCGGGATGCAAATCCTGCGACACAGCAAGGTCGAAATTCCTGTGAAACTGCTGCATCGGTGTGTATTCGTGCGTATGCACTACCATCGCCTTCGGGACATAGGCTATCTTATATCCATCCGTTATAAGAGCGTGGGCATAGATCATATCCTCGTTAAAGACCGTGCGCTTTACAAACCCGCCAAGCTTATCATAAACCTCCCGCCTGTAGGCTGCGCACACATTGGAGCAGAAGAAAGCCTTGATCCCAAGATCCTTTATATCTTCCCTGCCCTTAATACGCGGCATGTCAGGATAATTGAAGTTTCTTGTAAACCGTTCCGCAAGGCTCGAATCCGCTGCCGGGACCTGCCTTGCATATGCGGCTCCCACCGTATCTTCAGAAAACGGTGCCGTTAGTTCCTCAATAAGATGAGAATCACACGGGACCGCATCCATCGTCATCATCATAAGTATCGGGGCGTCCGAATATCCTGCCGCGGCCGCCCTGGTGCCACCATGGTCAAAGTCGCATCTGTCAAGCTCATGGACTTCGGCACTGCATATATCATTCAGGGGTTCAAGGCACGCAGGATCAAGATGATCGCCCTCAAACGCCCTTGTATACATTATTATGACCTTAGATGGCCTGACCGTCTGTACCGCAAGGCCTTTTATAAGGTCCCTGAATCTACTGTCCGGCTTGTATACCGGGATAACGATATCAGTAAGCATTCTCATTCACAAAGCCCTTAAACACGGTCTGGAACAGGATCTTAAAGTCAAATCCCATCGTCCAGTTCTCTATATAATAAAGGTCGTATTCGATCCTCTTCTCGATCGAAGTGTCTCCCCTGAGTCCGTTTATCTGGGCCCACCCCGTCATTCCCGGACGTACCTGGTGCTTGATCATATACCTCGGTACCGTTTCCCTGAACTGCTCAACGAACATGGGACGTTCAGGCCTCGGCCCTACAAGGCTCATCTTTCCGGTCAGGACATTGAAAAGCTGCGGAAGCTCGTCAAGGCTTGTCCTTCTAAGGAACCTTCCTATTCCGGTAACCCTCGGATCATCCTTGACTGTCCAGCCCTTATCTTCTTCGTCCTTATCCTCCTGAACATACATGGTGCGGAACTTATACATCTTAAACGGCTTGTTGTGAAGGCCGACCCTCTCCTGAGTGAAGATGACCGGGCCCTTGCTGCCGAACTTTATTATGAGTGCGCACACCAGCATTATGGGGGATGCAATGATTATCGCAAATACCGAGCCTACGATGTCTACTATCCTCTTCATAACTATATTAACCGTATTCGTAAGCGGGACATGCCTGATGTTTATTACCGGAAGCCCCTGCAGGTCCTCGGTATAGGGCTTGTTCGGGATAATGCCTGTGTAATCGGGAATAAACTTCGTATGCACTCCCGATTTCTCGCACATGGCCACTATCTCTTCAAGCCGGCCGTATTCCTTAAGGCTTAAGGTTATGGCTATCTCATCGAGCTTGTTTTCCTCAAGGATCATCTGGAGATTATCGATGACACCCATTACCTTGACGCCCTTGTACATTGTGCCCCTTTCCACATGATCGTCAAGGATACCGCGCACCACATAGCCCCATTGGGGATTTAAACGTATCCTGTTTATGTATGACTCTGCAGACCTTGAGTATCCGACCAGGAGCACGTACTTAAGGTTGTAGCCCTTTTTCCTGAAAAACCTTAAAAGGTACCTTATGACATTCCTCATCAGAGTCTCAAGAAAAATGTCCACTCCCCAGAAGATGAAGATCATCTCACGGGAAAAATGTGTCTGCCTGAGCAGATACATGGCAACGATAAGTCCGAGACAGCCTATGGTATTGGCCTTTATTATATTGTAGAATTCCCTCTTCCTGCCCGAAGCACGCTTTGAACTGTATAGATCAAACAGATAATACAGCAAAAGAAATGCGGGCACGACAAAATACATGACCCTTCTGAAATAGCTGGTCGGAAGGCTCATCGAATAATCAATGAGTCCGCTCTTGAACTTAAGCCACCACGCAAACCAGTAGCTTCCCGCTATGATCACCGCATCAACGAGCAGATGCAATCGGTTGAATATACGTTGGTTATCTTTGATCATCTGTCAGTCCTTAAACCTCTTGACCGTATTTATATAAAGCAGTCCCTGGATCCTTATATAATTCATTATATAACGGCTGTTATATGTGAATTTTCTACCATTAAAACACAATTTAATTCCTCGTGCAAGTCCCTTAAAATAAGCCTTTCCAAGCCCTTTGCGTATGAAAAAGCCGGCTTTTATCATAATACCTGTCATCAGGAACGGAAGGTTTATAAGAAGCTGCAGAAAAGGCATGTTCTTATAAGGTACATACAGGCTGTTCCCTGCCGATAATACGACCTTGAACTCATTATACCGCGATCCGCTCATCCCGCTTCCCGCATGAAGTACCAGTGCTTTCGGCTCATACACGTTCCTGTAGCCGCAGATCTTCGCCCTATATCCTATATCCACGTCCTCAAGATAGGCAAAATGCTTCTCATCAAAATATCCTATCACATTAAAGACCGATTTTCTATATAAAGCCGCTCCGGCACATGCCGAGAATACCTCGGCCGGAGAATCATACTTTTCTTTTTTCTTATCTTTTCCCCTTGCAAATGCCCATCCCAGGCAGCAATACAGGTCGCCCGCCGAATCAATGATATCGGGATCGCTCATTTTAAGCATCCTTGAGCTTACCGAAAATATCTTTTCATCGGAGGTGATCCGTATGTATAACTGCTTAATGCAGTCACGGTCAACTTCTGTGTCGTTGTTCAGCAAAAATACGAATGGAGCCCTTGCTGCCCTGATACCCTCATTCACGGCCTTTGAAAACCCGTAGTTCTTATCAAGTCCTATTATAACCGCATCCGGCCAAATATCCCGAACCATCTCGGGGCTGCCGTCCGTCGAACCGTTGTCGACCACTATTACCTCAAAGTCAGTAAATGACTGCTTTTTCAGGTTGTTAAGGCACGGCTTAATAAATTTAGCTCCGTTGTAATTGGGTATTACGACGCTTACCTTGATCATGATCTCCTTTTAAACTCGGCAAACGGATCGTACACCGTAATGTATTTATCCGACATCACCGGCCTGTCCTTATATACTATGGCTTCCTTCTTGATCATCATGCAGTCTGCCGCCAGTCCGTCCGTCTTATGCTGAATGGATGCCCTGTGCAGATATCCCGAATAATTGCCGTTCATACCCCTGTAATCGGGCTTAAGGTTACCGTCTTCATCAAACACATATCCGGCACTGTCTATCCTGCCCTTCTTATCATAGATCTTACCTCCGGCGGCTCCTACCTCTTTCCTTTTAAGCACTCCGGCAAGCTCCTCTATGTAATCGGCTGTAAGTGGCTTAATATCCGGGCTTATCACCATTATTAAGTCCTCATTTAATTTTTCAATCGTCTCTTTTGTGAGCGTTTCCCACTCAGATCTGTCCATTATCTTAACTGACGGATCCGTTACATGATACTTTACCCTGTAAAAGCCAAGATGTTTCGTATCAGTAACATCCGCCTCTATCTTTAAGCGCTTCAAATGATCCTCCACAGCCCTCTTTCCCGCCTCATATGCATACAGCTTGCTGTCGGGATTCTCGGCAGTCGATGAAGGAGTTGACCTCCAGTGATACAGCACCTTCGGTATATGGCAGATCTCCGACGGATCCAGCTGTTCAACGCATCGGAAGATAAAATCGTGATCCTGGGCGCCGTTGTACTCGCTCCTGAAGCCTCCGGCCTTGACCGCAACCGAGGTCTTAACGGCAAACAGATGGCAGATATAATTATTGCTGCGCAGCAGATCTATATCAAAATCAGGCTTCTTATGGTAGTCAAAATACCTTGTACCCGCCGCATTTATCTTATCCTCATCGGAATATACGGCCTTATACCGGTTCCTGTATACATTGCCGTCACGGATAAGCCCCTCATCCAGCACATCCATTATCTCATAAAGGGCATCCGGAGACAGGACGTCATCATGATCGAGCATAGCCACATAATCGCCGCCCGCCATAACAAGAGCACCGTTAGAATTGCCCGATATGCCCCTGTTTGCGTTAAGCCGCTGATACTTTATCTTATCCGCGGTGTCCTTATCAAGCGTTTCCTTATATTCCTTAACACAGTTCTCAACGGAATCATCCTCACTGCCGTCCGCAATGCAAAGCTCCCAGTTATCATAGGTCTGCTTAACGACCGAAGCCATCATCTCCTTAAGCAGCTTCGGGTCAGAATCATACGCCGGTACCAGCAGGCTGAACTTATAGCTGTGAAAGAATTTCCTGTGAACCTGCTCATTAAGCTCAACACTTGTCGGCCTCTCATGCATCGCCACGGTCGTATAGTCACGCTCGTCCCTGTCGCGCTCGATGCGCTCAAGAGCCTTGTAATACGTACTCCTTAAGCCGTTACGCTTGCAGTAGCTTAATGCCCTTTTAAAATTGAAGGAATTGAACCTGCTACCCATCATATGTATTGCCCCCTCCTTCGTCGGCGGCCAGTCGTCGGAACCATCCTGAATTATGCTTCGCCTAATGGTTCCTCCTCACATCTGCTCCTTACGCATATCTCCTTAAGCTCCTCAACCGACTTGCTTAAGAACTCATCCGGCCTTACGGTCCTGTCATCAACGTAAAAACCGTTATGTCCCGGCCATGGCTTGCCGTATATGATCTCATCATACGGGATGTCCCATTTGTCCAGCCAGTCAAGCACGACCCGGGCCGTATTTGCATTAATAAGGCCTATGTTTCCCTTATATGTGTTCATGTTCCTTGATGTATACAGGATTATCCTTGCACCAAGCGCCTTATATTCCCTGATCCTGTCGATCATCGCCTTATAGGGGACCATATCCTCATACTTCTCATCCGGTCCCTTTATCGGACACAGCGTCCCGTCTATGTCAAATATAAAGCTCAAGCCTTCGTATTCCAATTTACTTCTCCTTATTCAAGTGTATCCATTATCTTTATGGCATTTAATATAAAGCCGAATACCTTCTTCTCCCTGTCCATATGAAGCGGCAGCATCGATAAGAACAACGACGCTTCGTAAAGCCTTATAAGGCGTACATCCAGCCCGTTCTTTTCAAGATATTCGTTGAAAATGCCTATATATCTGTCATTATCGCAGTCGATCTTAAGCTCAAATTTCAAATTATCGTTTAAGCTTATCTCATACAGGTCGCTGTTAAAGTAGTCATAGGAACCGCATACCGAATGCGACAGCTTGGCTATATCGTAATACGGATTCATGTACATATC
>JAFZOS010000094.1 GCA_017550535.1 Lachnospiraceae bacterium | reverse complement strand
TGCCGCCTCTTCCTCGGCATGGCTGAGCTTTACGGCAAGCACTATCACAACTATAAGAAGGATGAGTGCGAGCAGACCGAGACCGCCTATTATGATAAGCCTGATAAACAGAGGCTTCTCATATTTTTCGGCCGCTGCTTCGGCTGCTGCCTCGGTTATGGGCATCTTATTGCCCTCGTCATCAACCGCAGCCCTTATAACCTGCAGATAACGCTGATAAGTGCCCTCGGACTGATCATATAAATACCAGCCTGAGTTGCCTTCGGAACTCATGGCATAAACAAGGAAGAAATCCTTCGCCGATACGCCGCCGTTCTCGTAAGCCGTTTCTGCTTCAGAAGAATCATCCGAGCCCGAAACCAGCGTGTAGGCTTCAAGCGTCTGATCATTCCACATAAGGGTGGCCTTTGTGAAATTAAGCGGGATCTCAATGTCCTGCGGTGCCTTTGTTACTATTATGAACCTGTTCTCGATACCGCGTATCATCCTGAAATCGGTAAGTTCACCTGTGTTCTGGTCAATGATGCAGAAGTTACCGGTATTGGTGGCTTCATCCGTAACATATACAAGTATCATATCGCCCATATCAAACTGGGCTGCTTCTATCGTGGTTCCGCTGTATGATGCGGTTGTCTTATGGAAAAGCTCGGGCATCATCTCGTCAGGGAAAACTGTGGATATGGTCCTGGTACCGTCAAGTGAAGGAACTGTGCCTGCAGCTACACCCGTATCAGAGCCTGCTGCCGCTGCTGTGCCCGAAGCAAGGGAAGCCGTGTCCTCACCGTCGACATTGACGGTAACGCTTCCGGTCGCAGGTTCGCCGCCTTCGCCGTCAAGAACCGCCGTAACATATACCTCGGCAGCTCCGCCCGAAAGGGATGCGAAGGTTATCGCAGCCTCGGTATCCTTGAAGGTCAGCTTGCCGCCGCCTCCGCCGTACTCCTTGTCGCACTCAACGACCACGAGCCTGTTCTCGTCATATTCAACCGATATCTCGGGAGCTTCCCCGCCGTCACCGCCGCCCTCGGCCTTATAAGTAACGACGAACTTGTCTCCCATAGCCGTCGATTCCTTGTCAGACGTAACGGTAACCGTGCCCGCTGCGTAGGCCTGCGATGCAGGAATGATAAGCAGTGCCGCTGCGATCAGGGCTGCGCCCAGTAGTTTCATCCTTGTCCGTATCATACGAACTCCTTTCTATTGCCTTTGTACGTACAGTGTGTAGGTCCTCGTGTTGCCGTTCTGGGCCTTGCACACTATCGCCACGGTATTTGTCCCTACTTCAAGCGGGACATTGCCTGTTCCGCCGATACTCGAACCTGATACGACCGGTGTGGCGGAAACATTTATCGAAGTGACCGAATTGTCCACCGTAAGATAGTAGACATTAGTCGCTGCATTGAACTCAGGCGTTATGCCAACCCCTTCAACCGTTAGGGATGATAAGTAGTTGTTCGGGTTGGATTCACTTGTGGGTTTCTCACAAGGTGCATCAGGCATATTATAATAGTATGGAATCCTAAACACAAGTACAGAATTCGTATCATTGTATGCTTTCTTCATTCTGGCTGACTCTGAGGAGGCTGCCTGAAGGTTGCTCATGTACTGATGCGAGTATACTCCGTTCTCCTTGTTTACCACGTTAAATTTCTCGAAATACAGGGTGTTCTGGCCCCTCTTTATGTACCTTTCTCCGACAAACAATGCACTTCCGCAGATGGATTTGAACCTCGTGTTCCAGGGCCTGCCGTACTGTTCATCCGTTCCCGCAGCATATATGAGTCCGTTCTCAACCGGAAGTTTTCCGTTTGCGGCATATGCGCCGATGTTGAAATAATTGAAGTAGCCTTCATGTCCGGACATCGTGCCCGATATGCCCTGCGACCTTCCGTAAAGCCCCTGCTCCTGTATTATCCTTGTCGCAAGATGATAAGGACTTATCCCGGCATTCCTTGCGGCTTCCATTATGGTATCAACGTAATTCCTCTCTGTACCGTCCGTATCAGTGAAGGAAGAATCAAGGAAGGTGCCTTCTATGATCCTGCGTATGCCGTCTTCGTTCTGGTAATCCAGGCTGTCAAGCTTCTCAAACTGGTATATGCCGCTCTCGTCAAGGAAATTCCTCGGATCCATGTAGTATGATATCAGTTCCCTTGAAGCCGAAGCCCAGGTGCCGCCGTCAAAGCCGTACCATTCATTGCTCGTCCAGTTGTACGCCTGCGGCTCGGTAGACTTCCATGAGGAAATGCTGTTCTTTGCTATCAGGTTCTTGCCGACCGAGCACTCCGCCGCAACAGCCTCGTTCCAGTCAAGTCCGGTCTCTACAACCTCAAACTGCCAGTTCGGATACTTCTCATGGAGAAGGCGAAGATTTGCCTTGTAGGTATCCGGAAGGCTTGCTATGGCGTTTTCGAAGTCCGTATCGGAGCTTGGCTTAACGCTTTCCGTTGTTGATGTGATAGTGACATAATCGGACCTTATATAGCCTTTCTTCTCGACACCCTTGCATGTAAAGTCCACATAATACCACTTTATGCCGTCACTTCCCGTCGTCTCGCCCTTAATGTTAAGCCTGTGGCCTGAATTAAGCTGTTCGACAACCGTTCCGTTGACGGCACTTTCTCTTATCCTTATTCCGGATCCCTTTACCATTGCCACCAGGGCATCGGTGTAATCCGATTTATTTTCTTCTTCCTTAATAAAATCGGCCAGCATGTATCCTGTCTGGTCCGATCCGTTCATCTTAAATGTTATCTCGGACCACTTACGTCCGTCCGATCCGTCCAGTCCTTTAAGGATCGTGACCGTGCTGCCTGTACTTAACTTAGCGATCACCTGCCCGTTAACGGGCTCCTTTCGGACATTTACATTTATTCCGTTTACCGCTCCTACCTTACCCTGTGCTTCGGTATTCGCAGTGGTTGTTCCGCCTCCCGGATCGGTTGTGTCCGTTTTTATGTTCGGCGTGACGCCGTCGACGAAATCAGACCTTATATAGCCCGTCTGAGGCGTAAGGTTACTTGTGAACGATATCTTATACCATATATTTCCGTCGGTAGCCGCAACCTGCTCGGTAACCGTTACTGAATGGCCGTTTGAAACCCTTCCGATAACATTGCCGTCAACCGCCTTTTCCCGAACGTTTACGCCCTGGCCCTTAACGGTGCCGACCTGGACTCCCGAAGCAGGTGCCGATGCAGCCCCCGTTCCGGCTGATGCGCCGTCGCCCTTCGGTACGTTCCCGCTCACCTTGAGAAGATCCGACCTTACATATCCCTTATATGAAAGGTCTCCCCTGTCATACATTACGGAATACCATACCTTGCCGTCATCACCGGTGACGGAGCTTTTGATCTTCACTTCGGAATTCTGTTTAAGACAGATGGTGACTTCGCCCTTGGTCGAAGCGGTTTCCCTCATGATCGCAAGGTCAACGATAACGGTACCGGCTGCTTCATTTGACGCTGCCGCTCCCGCTGTACCCTTTGCCGTATTTGTTCCGTCCTTAACCTTTTCCTTGGATTTACTTACAAGATCCGACCTTATGTAACCTGTGCTTTCGCCTACCTTGATGCGGTACCATTTCTGACCGTCATTTCCCTTTACCTCATCAATAACGGTCACTTCCTCATCCTTGCGTACCCCGAACGCAAATGATGCACTGGTTGAGGCTTCCTTCCTTACCTTACCGCTTGTGCAGGTGACGGTACCCTTTACCGCCGTAAAAGCATATGTTGATCGCGTTCCCGTGACGACCATTGAAAAGGCCAGCACGGGAAGCATTACCCGACGAAGTATGCGGCCACCCTCAGACCGCATGATCGTAAACGTATACGAACGCATATCTACCGATTCCCCTTTCAGTGTATGTGTTCTGAATACCGAGATTGACCAGGATAGTCATGGTCCCCTCATTAATTATTCATACCCTGTGTTCATAATACAACTACCGTCCGATTATGTCAACCTTAATATTACAAAAATATTAAACCGGTCGCAAGCGACCGGTTTAGTCAATGCTGTAAAGCCTCTATTTTACTGGTGTTTATTTAAGGAACCTCATCTCGCCCGCTCCCTTGTTTTGGGTCGCGGCATGTCCGGATATCTGATTCTGGACCCTGTTTGCCTTCTTTTCCTGCTCGATCTTTGCCTTATATTTCTGCTCGCATTCCTTGCAGCGCACTCCCGACCTTAACGGTGCACCGCACATCTCACAGTTTAAAAAAATCCCGGAAGCCGCACTTATCTCGATACGTTCATCAAGCAAAAGCTGCCTTATCCTTGCCGTCGGAACTCCCGTCGCGATCGATACATCCCGCTGCATTGCACCCGGATGTTCCTCAAGATATGCACGGACCTTTCCGTAATCATCCATCTCAATATGGCCGCATTTCTCGCACACATACTGTCCGAGCCCCCGGTAATTAAGCCCGCCTTCACATTCGGAACACCTGACAGGCATTCCCGGAGCTATCGCAGCCCTGTTTCTGTTCCCGTTTTCATCTGCCATACACAACCCTCATATCATAAGCTTGCGGACAAAAGCAGATATCTATGCCTCGTCTATCGCCTTTCCTATATCAGACCTGCAGTACTTATTTTCAAAATCAATCCATTTGACCGCTTCATAGGCATTGCTCCTTGCCTGCTTAAGGTCAGATCCCAAAGCGGTAACGCCAAGCACGCGGCCACCGTTTGTGACCACGCGGCCGTCTTTAAGCTTTGTCCCCGCATGGAACACAAAATACGAATCCTTATCATCAAAGCTGTCAAGGCCCTTTATCTCAAAGCCCTTTTCATATTTAACCGGATATCCGTTTGAAGCAAGCACAACACATACGGCAGCATTATCCTCAAAATCAAGCTCGACTTTATCAAGCGTACCGTCGATACATGCCTCCATCACATCTATAATATCATTGTTCATCCTCGGAAGTACAACCTGGGCTTCGGGATCGCCGAACCTTGCATTGTACTCGAGTACCTTGGGACCGTTTTCGGTTAACATAAGTCCAAAGAAGATGACGCCCTTGAATTCCCTTCCCTCCGCTGCCATAGCATCAACCGTAGGCTGATAGATATTTTTCATGCAGAATTCGTCTATTTCCTTTGTATAAAAAGGGCTGGGAGAGAACGTTCCCATGCCGCCCGTATTAAGTCCCTTATCCCCGTCAAGGGCCCTCTTATGATCCTGAGCAGATGTCATGGGGCGTATGGTCTTACCGTCCGTAAATGAAAGCACCGATACTTCACGGCCCGTCATGAATTCCTCGATGACCATCCTGTTGCCCGCGCTGCCGAACTGCTTATCAAGCATGATCGACTTAACGCCCTCCCTTGCTTCATCAAGTGTATTGCAGATGAGCACGCCCTTTCCGAGCGCAAGACCGTCAGCCTTAAGGACGATAGGCATCTTAGCCGTTTCAAGATACTTAAGGGCTGCGTCGGCGTTGTCAAAATTCTCATAAGCTGCTGTTGGGATGCTGTACTTTTTCATAAGATCCTTGGAAAAAGCCTTGCTCCCTTCAAGGATGGCCGCATTTGATCTCGGTCCGAACGCACGAAGGCCCTTTTTCTCAAATGCATCCACGGCTCCTGCCACCAGCGGATCGTCAGGGGCTACTATCGTTAAGTCGATGCCTTCCTTAAGCGCAAAATCCGTGAGCTTATCGAACTCCATCACGCCTATATCGACACACTCGGCCAATCGGGCAATTCCCGCATTACCCGGTGCGCAAAATATCTTATCTACCCGGCTGCTCTTTGAAACTGCCGTCACTATCGCATGTTCACGTCCGCCGCCGCCGACAACAAGTACCTTCATATTTCCGGTATCCTCCTTAAATATGATCCTCAAAACTGCTACAGTATCTGGAAGTCGTCATCATTGTCATCCTGATCGCTGTCGTCAAAGTCATCGAAATCGCTGTTATCATATACATAATCACCGTCATCGTAATCGCTGCCATCATCGTAATCGTTTCCCGTATCGGAAACAGGATTGTTTACGGTGTTGCTGTTACTGTTGTTTTTATTGCCGGCGGAGCTGTTTGTGCTGCCACCCGATGTTACCGTCGGCCTTTTCTTGTTTGCGGAACTATCTGCTGCAGGAGCTTCCTCCTGTGTGTCATCCGGTTCTTCCAGTTCGGGTTCTTCCCCGGGTTCTTCTTCAATTTCGGGCTCTTCCGGAATATCTTCTTCCTCGGTAAACTCCTCGTAATCCGGCTCCTCTTCCCACTCCTCGTCTACCCATTCGTCCTCAGCGGGTTCTTCTTCAGGTATTTCTTCCTCAAATTCCTCATCCGCCCATTCCTCTTCTTCAGGATATTCTTCCACATAATCATCGCGATAGCGGATATTATCGATAAAGAAAGTGATGTCAAAAATAAGGTTATCAAGAGCACCGGTATTATATGCGACCACACCGCCTACTCCAAGCAGCAAAACAACACCGGCGATGATACCGATGATGATAAACTTCTTCTTTTTGGGCATCGGCTCCTTCGGAGGTTTTTCACCCTTCGGAACCTTTTCCTTTTTAGGCGGTTTCTCCTTTTTCGGAGGTTTTTCTTTATCTGCGTTCTTCTTAAATCCGAATTTCTTCTTGGGTTTTTCCTCACCTGCCGCGGCGCCTTCCGCGGGTGTTTTATCCGATGCTTCGCCGGTTTGTGTTGCTGCAGATGCTGCGGCGGCCGGTGCTGCAGATGATGTGGATACCGGTTCTTTTGATGCGGTATCCGTTCCCCAGCCGTCATCTCCGAAGAAACCTCGGCTTATCCTCTGCTGCTGCGGTTCGGGTTCGGGCTCAGGCACGGATGAAGGTTCGGATGAAGGTTCGGATGAAGGTTCAGGTGCCGGTTCAGATACAGATACAGTGTCATTATCCGTATTCGTTGCAGCATCCGTTTGTACGCCCTCATCAGCCGGCTCACTGTCTCCTATATCAAATAAGGGATTATCGTCTTCAAACCACGAGCTGTCGCCAAAGGACGTTTCACTTTCGGTATCCGGTTCCGCTGCTTTTGACGCTGCTTCGGCTTCAGCTGCTTCCTTTGCAGCTTTGGCTTCTGCTGCCTCTTTGGCTTCAGCTTCAGCCTGCTCTTTTGCAGCCTTTACTTCCTCCAAAACTGTCTTCTTTATCTCCTCACGCTCGTCCTTGGATGTTATCTTCCAGATATCCTCATCCATTCCGGTATCAAGAAGGAATGTATCCGTACAGTTCGGGCACTTGGCTTTTTTGCCGGTTCCGCCTATCCTGTATACTTTATTACAATTTGAACATATGTAAATTATCTGGCCCATAACTTAAAACCCGCTATTTTTTCCTTATCATCAGTGTACTATTACCGGTGTGCCGACGCTTACCAGATCATAAAGCGTATAGGCAACATCTTTGGGAAGGTTGACGCATCCGTGCGATCCGTTTGAAAGATATATGTTGCCACCGAACTTCTTCCTCCACGATGCATCATGAAGTCCGCAGCTGTCCGGTGTAAACCTCATCCACCTGTTTACCCATACATCCCAGGTTGCGCCTTTTAAACGCTTGCCGGGTGCCTTTTCCATCACACGCCATACTCCGGTCGGGGTCGAGCGTCCGTTTTTGGGCGTACCCGTTACGCAGGGGGACTGAAGTACCGGTATGTTATTCTGATACAGAGTCACTGTCTGGTTTGTTATATCAACATCAACAAATGTATTAAGCGCTGAGGTGTCGACTGTTGCCGCAGCTCCTGCTGCCGATGCGGCGGCCGCAGCTCCCGCTGCCGGTACTTCCGGAGCCGGTGTAACCTTGCCGGTCACCGGATCGACAGTCCCGTTTACCATCCTCTGCGTTGCATTTATTTCGGCCTGTGCGTTCGGGAAACGTCCCTCCTTCTGGCCGATCTTTGTGTAATGGTCGTAAAGTGCC
The DNA here is from genome assembly GCA_017550535.1 of Lachnospiraceae bacterium. GTDB lineage: Bacteria > Bacillota > Clostridia > Lachnospirales > Lachnospiraceae > UBA2868. Next base: position 12,934 of record JAFZOS010000094.1, on the reverse strand, counting down.
TTCTCGCTGTAACCCACGGTATTAAGAACATCCGGGTAACGCTGTGCATAATAATTGTAGTCAAAATCGGTAGCAAAAACCGCCTGAAGATTAAGCGAAACGATCAATGCCGCCGCGATCAGAGGTAAGATAAATTTTTTCATAATTCTCTCCTTAAAATCACCGTAAATGTACTTCTTCTTTCCAACATTGCAAGTATAATAGTTATTCATAATATAATCAACTATCTATTTTGCCTTCGACACTACTTTTCCGTCGGCGATAGCGCGGATAGCCGCAGGGAGGATTATCCACTCGGCCTGTTCCATGACACGCTTCTGGAGTATTTCGGGAGTGTCGCCGTCCAAAACTTCAACAGCTTTCTGATATATGATCGGGCCGGTGTCGGTACCTTCATCCACGAAATGCACCGTTGCTCCGGTGACCTTAACACCACGCTTTAAGGCTTCCTCATGTACCTTAAGCCCGTAAAAACCGTCACCGCAAAAGCTTGGTATAAGAGAAGGATGGATGTTTATTATCCTGCCCTCAAAAGCCCTCACAAATTCCTTTGAAAGTACAACAAGGAAGCCGGCAAGCACGACAAGGTCGGCCTGCGATCCTTTTATCTTTAAGATCATGTCATCAAAATATGCCGCCCTGTTTTCATATGACTTGGGGCTTATGCACTCGGCATCTATCCCGTGATCTTTTGCTCGTTCAAGCGCGTAGGCGCCTTCCTTGTTGCTTATGACCTTTACTATCTTTATGTCCTTAAGAAGACCGCCCTGTGTTGCGTCTATTATCGCCTGTAGGTTGGTGCCTCCGCCGGAGACAAGTACTGCTATTTTAAACAATTGTCACACCCTTTTTTCCTTCCTCGATATATCCAACCTTGTAGGGTTTCTCACCTGCTGCCTCGATGGCCTTCATGGCGGCATCGGCCTGCCCGGGATCGACTGTAAGCATCATGCCGATGCCCATGTTATATGTGTTGTACATCATCTCCTCGGCGATGTTGCCGCTTGTCTTTATAAGGTCGAAGATCGGAAGATGATCGTATGAATCCTTTTTGATAACAGCGCGCACACCATCGGGAAGCATACGAGGAATGTTCTCGTAAAATCCGCCGCCCGTTATATGGCTGCAGCCCTTTATGGTCACGCCTGCGGCCCTTACTTCATTAAGTGCCTTAACGTATATCTTTGTGGGCGTGAGCAGCGCCTCTCCAAGAGTCATACCAAGTGCGGATACCTGTTCCATCATGCATGATTCCCTCATCGGGAACACCTTGCGGACAAGCGAATAACCGTTACTGTGAACGCCTGATGAAGCAATACCTATTATTGTATCGCCCGGCTTTATGCTGTCACCCGTAACAAGCTTTTTCTTATCAACTATACCTACCGCAAATCCCGCAAGATCATATTCGTCCTCGGGATAGAATCCCGGCATTTCCGCCGTCTCGCCTCCGATGAGCGCGCATCCTGCCTGACGGCATCCGTCAGCAACACCCTTTACGATCGAAGCGATCTTTTTCGGCTCGTTTTTGCCGCAGGCTATGTAATCAAGAAAGAACAAGGGCTCGCCGCCCGCGCAGGCAATATCGTTAACGCACATTGCAACGCAGTCGATCCCTATCGTATCATGTTTGTCGAGCAAAAATGCGAGCTTAAGCTTAGTGCCCACACCATCGGTACCCGATACCAGTGTAGGGCTTTCCATATCCTTAAACTTTTCGAGGGAAAAGGCTCCCGAAAAACCGCCGATACCCGACAGAACCTCCGGGCGCATCGTCGTCTTTACGTGCTCCTTCATAAGCTCCACTGCCTTGTAACCGGCTTCAATATCCACTCCTGCACTTTTGTAATCCATGGCTCCTCCTTATGATTATGTCAACCATTTATGTTAACTATATCTTGCTTCTCAATATCCTACTTCTTCATACCTTCCGCGTAAGCCTTGTATCCTATCTCATCAAGCTTTGCAGCCTTAGCCTCAACACCCTGCTTTAGCTCCTCCTTATAATCCTTAAGCTTCTTAAGCAGCGCGTCATCCGATATCGCAAGCATCCTTACGGCAAGCAGTGCCGCATTTGCTCCGCCGTTTATCGCAACTGTCGCAACTGGTATTCCCGAAGGCATCTGCACTATGGAATAAAGGGAATCACGGCCGCCAAGGGAAGTCGTATGCATGGGTATCCCGATAACCGGCATAGGGAATATTGCCGCACACATACCGGGAAGATGGGCTGCCATTCCGGCCCCTGCGATTATCACCTTAAAGCCTTTTGATTCTGCCCCTTTTGCATACTCAAAAAACTCATCGGGTTCCCTGTGTGCCGAGATTATCGTCATCTCATAATCAACGCCGAACTTATCAAGTATCTCAGCCGCCTTGCTCATAACGGGCATATCAGAATCACTGCCCATAACTATTCCCACCTTAGCCATAGTATCCTCCTTAAAACTTTTCCTATGATCGCAAAAATTCATTACAGTCACTTGCGCGAACAGATTTATTATAGCCTAAATGCATTGTTTTGCCAATGCCGGGCGAAACCGTAACAAAGATCACAACTCCTCCCGCAGGGGCTTATTTATCTCCTCAAGTCCGGGAAGTACGAAAAGACCGTCCTTGATTATCGCGATCTCCGTTGAATCCGGCATCACCGCATATATCCCTCCGAGCTCGTCGTACGGGATCGTGATGTCCGTATGGCAGTGGAAATACGCTTTATCCGGCTCGCTGTCCCTAAGGTCGGAGTAATCATTTGAACGTGCGACTATCGCCTTGCCGTCGGGGTTGAATGATTCTAAATCCTCCTCATAGCTGTAGCAGGTATCTCCAACCGCGAAGTGAGGCCCCGTTTTTTCGCCGATAAGTATCGGCAGGAGGCGCTCTATATTAAACCTTCGCGCCATCCTGTAAGCAGTCGTATTTGTACCTATCGCGAACTCACCCATGGGGAGTGTCTTATGATGGAACAAAAGGTTATCTTCGATGTATTTTTTATTTAGCTTTTCATCATCAAAATTACCGCATGAGTAATCCGTGATGATACCGTTCTTAAACCCAAGACGCAGATCGATATACTTAAGCTCATTAAGGTACACCTGCTTAACGTGCAGAAGCCCGCCCGTTCCCTTAAGCTTCGGCGTCGTAAACACCTCGCCGAGCGGGATGTTTACATCGGCAACACAGTTTTCAAAATTCGTTTCGTGCTCGGGATCCTTAAGCGGATTAAGCGAAACGGTAATGTCCGTTTCATTCCCTTCACGACCCGTGATCCTGACTAAAGACGCCTTGTCGAGCACATCTATGATCACCTGCTGCATCGCTTCATACTTTTTATAATCCAGAGTATTTAACTTAACGGTTTCCTTAAATATCTCCTCAAAATCATCTCCTATGCAGGGGCGAGGATAGGCGATTATGGTGAAGCTGCGTTCATCGCCCGGAATAAATTCATTTGTAAGCCGGCCGGCCCTGTCCGCATACTCAACGGAAAGCTTCCTCTGCTTTTCCGAAAGAGCAAATGCAGAATCACACTTTTCGGGTAAAAATGGCTCCTGCCCGAAATCCTCAACGCATGCAGGACCCGCATGAGATGCCGCGAGCTCCCTTATGTCCTCATATGAAAAGCGCAGGACATCGAGCTTTCGGTTTACATAATCTCTATCGAGATATGCCGCCTCATCCTCCCTGTGATCGTAATCGTACTGCCTGTTCGGGATCGCGCCGTAATAACCGACACGTCCGCGTTTTCCCTTGTTTATCGACAGTTCGGATGCCCTGTATATAACCGGTTCAAGCCCCATCTGCTTAAAGTTTTGTATCGCCTCGCGTATCATCCGCTCAAAGCCGAGCGTAAATCTTATGTTGACCGTTTTCTTCTTGGAAATGTCTTTGACGGTCTTCTCAAAACCTATCCTGTAGCCTTCGGTGTAAGTGTGTGCCATGGCCTTTACCTCATCGTCGCTCAGGGAGTTAAGAAACGCGGCTGTCTTAAGCTCATCCTCCGTTATATACTCACCGAAATAATACAGGTATCTTAAGTCATTAAGATCGCCGTCCGTTATCATCCTGACTGCATGGTCAAGTGAAGGATCAAGCTGCTCCCTTATGCGCGCAGGAGTCAATATCTCACAGTTATCACGCATGAACCAGTATATATGCTGCCTTATCTCCTCACTGTCGGGAACGGCACACTTTGAGTCCTCCCCTGCCGCAGTGAACAAGCAATAGACTTCCACAAACAGCTCCATGTATAAAAGCAGTATCTCCTCATTACCTTCAAACGCATATGGGATCAGTGCCCGCATCTCTGCAGCGAGGAAAGCAAGCAGCCTGCCGAGCGAAGGATCATACCCCGCCTTTTTGATTCTTTCGGTGATAAAGGAAGGATTGGTGAAGCTTTCCCTGTAAGAATCACCCGCAATATCCTCATACAGCTTCCCGTTAAGATCCTTAAGCTCATCCATTGAAAGCTTATACAGGCCGCCGCTCGACTTAAGCTTATAAACATCATCCAGCAATATTAAAAGGGAAGCCGTCCTTGCAAAAAAGCTGCAAAATGGCTCCCCAATCAGGTTTTCTGAGGATATCCCCCTTATCCTTTCGGTTACCAGTACATACCTTTCGTTTATCATCATACCTCCGCCTTAACCGCCAAACAGAATAAGCGCCAGCCATAACAAAAGGCCCGCTGCGTTAAGAATAAGGCCCGCATATGACACCCATTTGAATATGTCCCTTTCGTTAAGGCTCCGCAGTGCCGCTATGACGCCCACGATATTCCCGAGCATGCCAAACAGCCCAACACCTCCGAGATGCGCCGGAGCCTCACCTTTTTTTGAAAATGCAACAAGTATGGATGCCAGCATGCCGCCAAGGGAGGCGATACCCATTGCAAAGGAAATGATACTCATCATCGAGTAATGGCGGGACGTGAACATGAAGCTCTTTCTTTTGTGTATCTTTTTAGGCTTGCTCATTGCTTACTCCGTATTCTTCGTAGTATGCATCAAGAGCTGCCTTTATCTTATCATCTATTATGACCTGTCCGTTCACCGGTTTGTTGTAAAGGAATTCCGTGACTTCATCCATGGTTACGATCGCCCGGGCATTGATACCGTACTTTTCCTTTATCTCGTCAAGTGCGCCCATCTTTCCCGAAAGCCCCACTTCCATGCGGTTTAAGGAAACGATGAGACCCTTTATCGTAACATCTGCCTGGGCCTTTATTATGGGGTATGTTTCCTCGATCGATTTGCCCGAGGTGGTTACGTCCTCGATCATCACAACCCTGTCGCCGTCATTTAACTTACTGCCAAGGAGGATGCCCGTATCACCGTGGTCCTTAACCTCCTTGCGGTTACTGCAGTACCTTACATCCTTTCCGTACAGGCTGCTTATCGCCATTGCCGTTGCGACCGACAGCGGTATCCCCTTATATGCGGGACCGAACAGCACATCAAAGTCAAGCCCGAAGTTATCATGAATGGCCTTCGCGTAGTACTCACCAAGTTTTAAAAGCTGAGTGCCGGTAACATATGCACCGGCATTCATAAAGAAGGGGGACTTCCGTCCGCTCTTTAAAGTGAAATCGCCGAACTTAAGAACCCCCGAATCAACCATGAACTTAATGAATTCTTCCTTGTATGCTTCCATAAATATCTCCCTGTTATAACCCTAGTATACGGTAACTTTGCACTCGTTCCTGACACCGCCGGCCATGGTATATATCGTTGCGGTTCCCGCGCTGACTCCCGTCACCTTACCGCCCGGCGCCACCTGTGCCACTTCCGGATCCTCGGAAATCCATTCAATATCCTTTTTCTTTATCTTTGTATTTTTTAGACCTATCGTTTTCCTGCTGCCGACCTTTACCGAAACCTCGGCTTTTTTTACGACGGGAGGCGTTATACGCACTTTTGTCGTGTATGTAATGCCGCCTATAACGGCCGATAATGTAATATCATCCTGCTTTGTATTATATGCCGTCAAAACTGCCTTTCCGGTCTTGTTACCCTTCTTGTCGCACTTGGGCACTGCAGTTAAATACGTGCTGTCGGAAGTATAGAATTCAGGATCTGACAGCTTGTTTACATTCTTCATCCCGATGAGCTTAACCTGACCTGTCTGCATCGTGATAAGCGTCTTCGTAAATGAAGGCGTTTTTTCCGGTTTGGGCGTCGGCGTTGGTGTCGGTGTTGGTGTAGGTGTTGGTGTGGGCGTCGGCGTTGGTGTTGGTGTGGGTGTCGGCGTAGGTGTCGGTGTCGGCGTTGGTGTTGGTGTCGGTGTGGGCGTCGGCGTTGGTGTCGGCGTCGGTGTGGGCGTCGGCGTGGGTGTCGGCGTAGGATCCGGCTCGGCATCCTTTACCGAATAGAAGACCACATCATAATTCACGGTACCCGCTACCAAACCCGTTATCGTTACATTAAACTTATCACCGCTGTTATATTCGATACCAGCATCCGGCCTGAATATAACACAGCCCTGCTGCCCGTAACCTAAGTTACATACGCTGAAATGGCCGTTTGCCGATGAACTTGAGAAAACCCATTTCTTGTTATCGTTCTTTCTTGTAAGTGTAACCTTTACCTTTGAAGGTGTCTGGCTCGTTCCCGTTGACAGGCTCCATGCGTCGTCTTTTGCAAAATACTCGACAGGCATAACCTGTGCCGGCCATGCTACCATCTTGCCGGCCGGTTTATTGGTATAACCGTCAACAGAATACATTGCGCTGTATCCCGCGGCATACCCGAAAGCGGTCTTTGCCGTATACGGATAAAGCACCCACCTGCGGTGTCCCAGATGCGGAATGTTATATGAATCGGAATCGCCGGTCCAGCCACGGAGGATAGCCGTTGTAAGGCTTGCATAACCCATTGCGATATTTGAGCTTTTTGCTCCCTTCGCGCCGAGATCATACATACTCCTTTCCATATCGGAAGGCTTTTTCGGTGTATGCGAAAGCACTCCGTTTGCCGCATTAACAACACATCCTGCCTGAACATATTGCTCATAAGTGTTATCACTTACAACATTTGCGTCAAGGCCGGCAATGTAACGTATTGTATTTAACATGTTAAGTGCGGAAGTCCTCGATGCATCAGATATCTTTCCCAGTGCATAAGGTGATTTGGTACTGGGTGTTTCCGTCATGGATACCCTCTCGCCTATGGTTGCGGGATGCGACTTGATAAAAGCATTTATCTCCTTAATGCTCCTTGACTGTACGCCGAGGTCACTTTTTGCACCGTCACGCGGTACCGCCGCTTCGGATCCTTCAAGAGAAAGGACATCATCCGTATACCCTGCCTCGCCGTCAATGCATACCGGATCACCCAGCCTGCATTCCATGGTATCGACAGGATCATCCGTCCCGTCCGCCTGTTCATATCCATTATCATATGTAACATCCACGGTATCACAGGTCATATCCTCTTCATCAGATATGAATGAAATGTCTTCCGAAAAACCGTTAAGTTCATCCGCATATCCGTCAAGGGAAATGTCATCCGAATTGGCATAAGGAGTAACCGCCTGCCCCTGCAATACCATGGTTATGATCAATAATGATGACAGAAACAATTTAATTGTTTTTTTCATATGTCACCCTCCGCAAAACTGCACTCAAGCTGCAGTCAGCCAGCTATCTGATTGCCGGTATACAGATGGTAGTACCGGCCCTTCTGTTTAAGTAGTTCCTCGTGGGTACCCCGCTCTATTATATGCCCCTGTTCAAGGACCATTATACAGTCACTGTTCTTAATGGTCGATAAACGGTGAGCTATAACAAAAGTCGTACGCCCCTTCATGAGCTTGTCCATACCCGTCTGTATAAGCTTTTCGGTACGGGTATCGATTGAACTCGTAGCTTCGTCAAGTATGAGTACCGGCGGGTCGGCTATGGCTGCGCGGGCTATCGCGAGCAGCTGCCGCTGGCCCTGGCTTAAGGAACCTCCGTCACCGGTAATAACCGTATCATATCCCTGCGGCAGACGCCTTATAAAGGGATGTGCATTTGCAAGCTTTGCGGCCGCGATCACCTCGTCATCCGTTGCATCAAGCTTGCCGTATTTTATATTCTCCTTAATGGTACCCGTGAACAGATGGGTATCCTGAAGAACAATTCCAAGCGACCTTCGAAGGTCGGCTTTTTTGATCTTGTTTATGTTTATACCGTCATACCTTATCTTACCGTCCTGTATATCATAGAAACGGTTGATAAGATTTGTTATCGTCGTTTTGCCCGCACCCGTCGATCCGACAAAGGCGATCTTCATTCCGGGTGTCGCCGAGATGTCGACATTATGCAGTACTATCTTATCATCATTATAACCGAAATCGACGTCATCGAAAACCACATCTCCCTTAAGTTCCACATAAGTTGTGGTATCGTCCGCCTTATGGTAATGTTTCCATGCCCAAAGTCCGGTCCTTTTGTCGGTTTCCGTTATATTCCCCTTATCATCCTTCTCGGCATTGACAAGCATTACATAGCCTTCGTCAACCTCCGGCTCCTCGTCCATAAGCTTAAATACCCTGTCCGCACCCGCAAGTGCCATTACCACGGTATTGAACTGCTGGCTTATCTGGTTTATGGGCATCGAGAAATTCCTGTTAAATGTAAGGAAGCTCGCAAGGCTTCCGAGAGTAAATCCGCCGAATCCCCCGATCGCCAGGACGGCACCCACGCATGCCACAAGCACGTAACTGACATTACCGAGCTGTGCATTAATAGGTCCCATAACATTCACATATTTATTTGCATTGTTCGCACTTAAAAACAGGTTGTCGTTAAGCTCCTCAAACTGCTCCTTTGCAGCATCCTCATGACAGAAAACCTTGACGACCTTCTGCCCCTGTATCATCTCCTCGATATAACCGTTAAGCTCACCCAGCTCGCCCTGCTGCTTTACAAAAAACTGTGAGCTTTTGCCGACCACCTTCTTGGTCGCAAACATCATCACACCGACCATCATAAGAGTCACCAGCGTGAGCGGTATGCTTAAGGCGATCATGCTTATAAGGATGCTCACCACGGTGATGGATGAATTAAGGAGCTGCGGCATCGTTTGAGATATAGTCTGGCGCAGTGTATCGACATCATTGGTGTATACTGACATTATATCACCATGACTGTGGGTATCGAAATACTTTATGGGAAGATTTTCCATCTTTTCAAACAGATTTATCCTGATCTTCTTAAGCGATCCCTGCGAAACGTATATCATCAGCTTGTTATACATAAACGAGGAAAGTACACCTGCTGCATAGATGACTATCATCTTACATATCGCATGTGAAAGCGGCGTAAAATCGGGATCCTTTTTACCGATGAGCGGAATGATGTAAACATCAACAAGCTCCTTGGTGAACAGGGTACCGCGCACCGTGCAGAGCACCGACACGATGATACCGACGATAACAAGGACCATATGAAGCTTATACTGTCCGAAGCTGTATGATATAAGGCGCTTAAATATGGCACCGGGATTCTCAAGCTTGGGCTTGGGACCGATACCGCGCATTCCGCGCCCCATTTTTATTTCACGAACTCTTTCTTCCGCCACAGTTACACCTCAGTTCTTTAGCAATTCAGAGCAGGCTCAAAATACTTCGTATTTTTCGCTGTATGAGATCCATCCAATACATAAATTTAAAATATCAGTCTTACAAGCAAGCTTGACGCCTGATATTTAAAATTTATGTGCTGCTCTGAATTGTTGCATCAAAATCACGCTCGCTCGTCTGACTCTCATATACATCACGATAAATATCATTGTTATTTAACAGTTCCTCATGCGTGCCGATTCCGTTTATCCTGCCGTCGTCCATTACGATTATCCTGTCGGCATCCTGTACCGAGGAAACACGCTGCGATATAATGATCTTTGTCGTATCGGGTATCTCCTTATAAAATGCATGACGGATCTTTGCATCAGTTGCGGTATCGACCGCGCTTGTGCTGTCGTCAAGGATCAGGATCTTCGGGTTCTTAAGAAGTGCCCGCGCAATGCACAGCCTCTGCTTCTGGCCGCCGGACAGATTGGTTCCGCCGCGCTCGATATGCGTGTCATATTTATCGGGCATCTTCTCAATAAACTCATCCGCGCATGCAAGGATGCAGGCGCGTTTGCATTCTTCATCCGTAGCATCCGGATTGCCCCATCTTAAATTGTCATAAATGCTGCCCGAAAACAGGACGTTCTTCTGCAGCACGACTGCTACTTCGTTCCTTAAAGTTTCAAGATCATACTGTTTAACGTTTATACCGCCCACCTTAACGCTGCCCTGCATCACGTCATACAAACGGCAGATGAGGTTAACAAGGCTTGACTTACCGCTGCCGGTACCTCCTATGATGCCGATGGTCTCACCGGAGTTTATCTTAAGCGTTATATCCTTAAGCACCGGTGCCTCGCTCTCCTTATAGTATGAAAAATCGACATCATCAAACTCGATGCTGCCGTCCTTAACCTTTGTGACCGGCGCATCGGGATCTGCTATATCCGCAGACTCGTCAAGCACCTCTACGATCCTTTCGGCGCTTGCCATGCTTATCGATACCATTACGAAGATCATCGAAAGCATCATGAGGTTCATAAGGATGTTCATGCAGTATGTAAGGAGAGTCATAAGCTCACCGGTAGTAAGCTCGTTTGACACTATCATATGGGCGCCAACCCAGCTTATCAGCAGGATGCAGGTATACACCGCTGTCATCATCGAAGGTGCATTGAGTACTACCTTGCTCTCGGCGCCTGCAAAAAGGTTGTATATATTCTCGCATGCTTTGACCATGCGTGACTTTTCATAATCCTCGCGCACATACGCCTTTACAACGCGTATGGCATTTACGTTTTCCTGAACCGTCGCATTAAGTTCGTCGTACTTTTTAAATACCTGCCTGAAGCTTTTCATCGCTGACAGCATGATCGTTACTATAATCGCCGCAAGAATGATGACGGCGATAAGGTAGATCCTTGCGATCCGTGCCGAAACCAGAAATGCTGCAGTCATCGCAAATATCAATGAGAACGGCGCGCGGAAGCTCATCCTTATTATCATCTGGAATGCGTTCTGGACATTGGTGACGTCTGTCGTAAGCCTTGTCACGAGACCGGCTGTTGAAAAGCGGTCGATGTTTGAAAATGAAAATGTCTGGATATTATCATACATGCCCTTCCTTAAGTTGCGCGCAAAACCCGTCGAGGCTTTGGCTGCCGTAAAACCTCCGGTGAGGCCTGCCACAAGACCGAAAAGGGCGCACAAAAGCATCAGAAGGCCGACCCTTATGATATATGATACGTTGCCCTTGTCCACTCCGTTATCGACCAGCATACCCATGAGGCGCGGCGTGATCGTCTCCGCGATGACCTCTAAGATCATGCACGCGGGGGTGATGAGGGCAAATTTCTTATATTCACCTAAATGAGATAGTAATTTTTTAACCATAAATATCTATTGATTCTTCCGGTTTTCCGCTTGTTTAGTATGATTTTGCTCTTCATTTATAACGCTTTTGTCATACTAAATCCTGTTTTTTCCCTGTTTAGTATGATTTTGTTCTTCTTTTATAACGTTTTAGTCATACTAAATCCTGTTTTTTCCCTGTTTAGTATGATTTTAGTATGATTTTTCTTCTTTAAAATGTTATATATGCAGTAACCTCGTTGCGATCGTGAAATATATCGCCAGCGAAAGCGCATCCACGATAGTAGTTATAAAAGGGCTGGCCATAACTGCCGGGTCAAATCCTATCTTCTGTGCGAACATAGGAAGCGTGCATCCGACCAGCTTTGCAAACAGCACTGCGAGCATAAGAGTCAGGCATACGACCAATGCCACGGCAACTGTAACATGATCGACAAGCATGATCTTTACAAAGTTCGCGCCCGCAAGGGTGACGCCGCACAGGGCAGCGACCCTTATTTCCTTCCATATGACCTTTATCATATCCCTGAACTCGATCTCGTTAAGAGACAGACCACGGATGATCGTAACGCTTGCCTGTCCTCCCGCATTACCGCCTGTATCCATAAGCATCGGGATGAATGCGGTCAGCACGATATATGTTCCGAGAGCATCCTCATAGTGGGTTATTATCTTACCGGTAACGGTGGCTGATATCATGAGGAGAAGGAGCCATGGTATGCGCTTCTTCCATGTTTCGAACACACCCGTTTTCATGTACGGCTTATCGGTAGGTAAGATAGCCGCCATCTTTTCGATATCCTCCGTTGCCTCTTCCTGCATGATGTCGACAACGTCATCGATGGTGATGATACCGACGAGCCTGTTTTCATTATCAACAACCGGCATCGCGGTAAAGTCGTATTTGGAGAACTGCCTTGCAACTTCCTCCTGGTCGGTCATGGTGTTGACGGAAATGATGTTATCGTTCATGAAATCGCCGATAACTTCATCCGCTTTTCTAAGCAGTAGGTATCGAAGCGATACGGTTCCTATAAGGTGGCGCTCCGTATCCAGCACATAGCAGATATTTATCGTTTCCTTGTCAATACCGGTACGCCGTATACGCTCAATGGCCTGTGCCACCGTAAGGTTGACTTTTAAATCAACGAACTCGACCGTCATGATACTTCCGGCGGAATCCTCAGGGTATCTTAAAAGATGGTTGATATCCCTCCTGGTTTCTGCCGATGCATTTGCAAGGAGTTTCTTAACAACTCCCGCAGGCATTTCCTCCATAAGGTCGGTCGCATCATCGGCCATAAGGTTGTTTATGATGTTTGCCGCCTCGCGGTCTGTAAGGGCAGTGATTATCATCTGCTCCGTCTCGATAGAAAGGTACGCAAAAACATCCGCCGCAATTGTTTTGGGCAGAATCCTGAATACCCTTATAAGTTCATCCTTGGGGAGTTCCTCGAGCACCGCAGCGATATCGGCTTCCTGCAGCTCGGCGAGTTCCTGACGCAGC
>JAFZOS010000093.1 GCA_017550535.1 Lachnospiraceae bacterium | reverse complement strand
TATGATGTTCGACCTCTATCATTTCTGCATCCGCTTTACGGAGCGACAACTCATAGTTCCTGACCGTCACCTCGATCGGGTCACCAAGCGGTGCTACCTTACGAACATAAACTGATGTCCCCTTTGTTATGCCCATATCCATGATCCTGCGTTTTACAGCACCCTCTCCATGGAGCTTTACAACTTTTACTTTTTCTCCAATCTTTACATCCCGTAGTGTTTTCACTTTTTCTTCCTCCTGCTTAGACCATTATTTTTCTTGCCAGTTCTTCACTGACGGCTACTCTGCTTTCTTTAACCTTTACGATCAGGTTTTCACCAAGTGAGCTTATTACGCTCGCCTCTCCTCCGACTGTAAATCCCAGATCCTCAAGATGTTTCTTAACCTCCGGACTTCCTCCGATCTTTCTTATGATCTGAGGTTCTCCTGTTTCTGCATAAACCAATGGCATCATATATATCCTCCCGCTTATCTATCTAATTAGCATCCGCTAACCATTCGGCAAAAATATAAGTTAGCTAACCCTAACCAATACAAGTATAATTAGCATATGCTAATATGTCAAATATTTTTTTGATAACTATTTCAAGATTTTCATGAATTATCTTCTTGAATGCCTTGTTATTATATGGTAAACTTACGCTAACACAGTATTTTTGACTGTTTATCCGATTAGCACAAGGTTACCACAAGCAAACAGGAGGCTTTATATATGGCATTACAGGAATCTGGGGAAATGTATCTTGAAACAATATATGTGCTGTCGCAGACATCGAATGCCGTCCGCGGAATCGATATCGCAGATCATTTGGGATATTCAAAGCCGTCAGTCAGCCGAGCTATTGGATTGCTCAAGGACGAGGGTCTTGTTAAAAAAGATGACAATGGATATTATAAACTGACCGAAGCCGGTGAGATAATGGCCAAAAGAATATACGAACGCCACACAGTACTTACAACTCTTTTTATTAACCTCGGGGTTGATGAGAAAACTGCTTCCGAAGATGCATGCCGCATCGAACACTACATTAGCGATAAGACATTTGACGCGATCAAGGCTCATATGAAGCAGCATGGCGCATAGCTTTCGCATTCGTTAAATCTGCAAAAATTCATAAGTGTTTTATTCAGATCAGCGTTCAGCTTTTTCGTCAGGCGCACTCCATCTTCCCACCACAATCCTTTTACCTGAAGAATGTGTTCCGTACGATCCGGAATCGCTTCGATCCTTCCGACGAACTTTTCTCCATAGAGTATGGGCAGAGTATAATAACCATACTTTCGCTTTATCGCCGGTGTGTATATTTCCCATGAATACTGAAAGTCCCATATAGCCAACACCAGGGTTTTATCCCACATAAGAGGATCCAGCGGAGCCAGGAAGGACATACGGGGGTTTAGATCTGCGCTTCCTTTAAGCACTGCCTGCATAAGGGGCTCATCCTCCGAACGATAATAGAAAACCTGTTTTATGCCTTCTACCACTACAGTGTTTACTTTTCCGAGATCTTCCAGATCCTTCAATATCTTTTTACGCTTCCCGGCATTAATGTTAATACCAAGAAACGCAGTGCTGTTTTTATCCCATAGAAGTCCTACGGCGCCAATCCTGCGCAGCACGCGCCATGCCATAAAACTATCTTCATCTTTGCATGGGTTTTCGGCTTCCAGGATTTCTGCCGGTATATGATTCTTTGCAAGGTCATAATACTTCCGGCTTCCCTTCTTGTGGTGGATCACAAGCACTCCGTCTGTATATAACTGTTCCAGGACCGATCTGGCAGCCGGTGATTTCTTATCCCAGTTTCCGCTCCAATGCATCGAAGAATGCCAGAAAATATCTCCCTCTATCGGAAGCGAATTGCTGCAGACCGCTCCGTGTCCATCTATATATGTTATGGCTTGTTCTTTGAGTTCTTCAAGACCCTCAAAAGTTTCACCGAGCGCAAGACTTCTCTCCCTGTATGAAGAGAAATACGGCCAGTCTTCTGTCGGCCATATGGATAATTCCTTGTCGGCATAATCTGTCAGCAATCGGTCCTTGTACAGTAAATCCTGAAGCATCGGCTTCCTGAAACCCTTGACACGGGATTGCAGCGTCAATTCAGCATTTTTCCCGCAAACATCAACAGGATCATACTGAATGCATCCGGCTTGTCGCACATAATCATATGCCCCGGACTTTCCTGCAAATCGATATTTACCTGCAAGTCCTTGTTTTGCCAAAATAAACTGTCTGGCCTGACGCTTTGTTATCGCGATCATAAATCCTTTCTCAATTCCCGTTTCGGAATCCACTTGTTTGACATATGCTTATTCCTTAACGTTTAACAAGTTAAATTCTACCCAAATATCTGTCCCGGAAGCTTAAGCTTTTCCTTCGGCGCGAATCCCATCTTGGCAGCATTTTCCAATGAATAATCCAGTATAGCCTTTCCATAGCCCTTACGCTTAAGCTCCGGGGTAATGCCGATCGGTCCCATGGTAAGAACATCGATCGTCCTTCCGTCATCTGCTTCGATGATCGTCTTCATGAACATATTCTGTCCGATCAGTATCCCATCCTGTTCCATAACAAAATCAAGCTCCGGAACAAACGCCGGATCATCTCTGAGCACATGGATCACATAGTGCTCGCTGCATCCCGGACGATACACATTCCAAAACGCTTCCCTGACCAGATTCTCAACTTCTCTGTAATCTTTCTTTTCTTCTAAACGAATTGTATAATCATTCATCTCTTAATTGTTCTCCTTATATAAAACTCTTTCCTTTTCCAATCAGCAACCCCTTTACAACAAGAATAGCCAGATATATGATCCCTGCATACGGCTGTATCGTCACACAGGCGATACGATTCGTGTCATGCCCTCCAGGATCTTAAGTCCCTCATTAAGATCGTTTCCGAGAACCTCCTGAATCTTCTCAAAGTTGTATTCTTTGTGAAGCTGATCCATGGTTTTCAGCAGTTCTTTCTTCCCATACTTGTGAATGAACAGCGCCATAGCCTTTACGGCATTCACATCATCGTATTCATAAAATCCTTTTTTGCATTCTATAAGAGAGTCACATTCATAACAGCCGTCTATGCCTTTCTCCATGCAGCACGAAGTGTTAGGGCACATTTTCCCCGGATAACGGCATGCATCGGAGCAGGTATTGTAGGCAGTTCTGCAGCCTCCGCACCATTCCTTCAAGAAACAATGGTTACATGACAATCCGCAGCGAGCGATCGGATCTGCACCTTTTCTTGCTTTCTGACACAGCTTATTACCGATCCGACACATGGCTTCTATATGCATGATCCAGTGTCTCGAAAAAGGCATTTTAATGAGTCCGCGGATATCCTTTTTACACCAGTAATCGACCAGCCAAAAAGCATTTTCATCCTTACTTACGGAATTACTTTTCACTACCCTGGCCCTATCATTTTCGAAAAACTTTCTTTTCATATCCTTGTATGCCAGACCTTGCAGCAATCTGTTTGTTGAATCCATTACTGCCTTGCAGTATTCATACAAGTCCTTCACATTAAGCTGTTTTGAAAAATCTGCAATCTTTTCACCATTAAGCTCATTTCCGGTCGTGATGATCGGACTGTTTATTTTTTTCTGCCAGTCTCCTTCAAAAAGGATCTGTTCATCACCGGCTATAAGCGTATGTGCCACAATATCTTCAATCCTAAAAATGTGCCACATGGAATATGCAAGCGTCTTACTGTGATAACCGTCGGCTCCGGCAAACGGCATCTTAAAAAAGGCATCCTCCGGATAATTGTTCACTATGAATGATATTTGCGAAAACAGATCGTTTCTTAAGTCGATCAGCACATTGATACCCTCGGTAAAGGTAACTTCCTTACCGATAAGCGCCTGCATCTTTTTGTTTTTATCCGACCATTCTTTATTCATATTTGTCCCCCAAATGAACCACTAACCCCGTCCCCATGGGCCACCTATGACCCATTACAATGCATCCTTTGGACAGGCTCTTTTACATTCCATACAGAGTATACATTCCGTTCCATTCTCACGTTTTCTTGAATTATCCGTGATCTTTACGCTCATGGGGCATACCCGTTCGCATTTCCCACAGGAAATACACTTACTCTTGTCACACTTTATCCTGGTCAGCGAAAAATAGCTCATGGGTTTTAAAAATACCGTGATCGGACATATATACTTTTTCCTTCTGCTTTAAGCGGTTTTTTCCCATCCTGCGCCGATCTTTTCCCTCAGTTCATTTAAGGGCTTAAGTCCCGACAGGGCATCATAAGCAGACACACAGCATGCGCCTGCTGCCGCGGCAAGCTTTATGCATTCCTCCGGTCTGCCGCCCTCAAGCATTGCTGTCAGGAAGGCTGCGATACTTGTATCACCTGCTCCTGTTCCCGAAAGCACCGCATCCGGTTTATATGACCTTTCAAAGCCCACTTTATCCGACCATGCTTCTGTATCAAGCCCAAGTTTTCCGGGCAGTCCTTTAAGCCTGTCGGCATTTCCTGTTCTGTAATACATCCCGGGAGCACCGCATTTTAAAAGAAGCACCCCGCATCCTAAATCCATGCACATATCCGCAAGGGGACTTATATCTTTTTCGGGATCAAGCACCTCCGTGATGTCTCCGCCCTTTGCCCTTTCCTGCCAGCTTTCAAACCTGCCCCTGTCTATCATAAAGCACAGTTCCTCTATACTCGGAACAAAGAAATCCGTATATGGCAGGATCTTTTTAAGGATCACTTTCCAGTCTGTCCTGCCCGCTTCCGAATTCGGATCTACAGCCGCAAGATCAAGGGATGTTGCGCATCCTGACTCCTTTACTTTCTTAAACAGCCTTACGAGTTCCTCCCCGTTATCTGTATACATTTCTCTCATCAGGGATGGGTAGCCGAAGTGGAAAAGAACAGTATCCTTAAGAATGTCATCCGGAATGTCCGATGCCTTAAATGTATTATTGGTTCCGGGACAATGAAGGAAGATCCTGTCAATTCCCGGCACCGCGATAACAACGGAATATGATGACGTCTCATTCCCCGCATGTATCATATACTCATCCGCGCCATGCTTTTTCAGGATGTTGCATATCATTTCACCGAACTCATCGCATCCGACCTTGCCCATAAGCCTTACATCGGCGCCGAAAAACTTCATGGCAAGTCCGGTATTCGCAACCGCCCCTCCGGCAGACACGGATACACCCTTTGTTTCAATAAGCTTCCCGGGCTTTAAGATTTCCGATATCATCCTTTTTCCCGTTTCCGGAAAAGCCGGAGTTATATCAAGGCAGACATGCCCTGCAACAATGACTTTCTTTCCCATGTTTACTCCACGATGGTAATGATGTCCAAAAGGACATAATGATATGTTGGATATGACGTGTTTTCGTTTTCGATATATCCTGCATGCAGATCGATTATATCCGAAGAATCATCCGGATTTACACCGATATAACCGCATTTGAACACAAAATCGATCTTCCCGCGCTTAAACTGTTCTATGGCGCTGTTTATGGCTTCCTGGGTCCCCGGGGCGGCATTTCGCAGGTTAAGATCATCAAGTTCTATCCAACCCTTCTCAAATCCGGCAGATACATCATTTCCGTGGATATGACCGGAAACAACCTTTTCTATCTTCCTGTCTGTCATGACCGCATCCACAGCTGCGAGCACATAGGGTTCCCAACATACCCTTGATGTAACAAGCGAAGACACGGGAGCAACCTCCGACATGCTCTGATTCCATCCGACGAAATATACGGGACGGCTCTCGGCTTCCTCTTCACAGGCTATAGCCGGACCTATTGTATCCGTATACTGGGAAATGATCACACAACCGTCGTTTAAAAGCTTACCTGCCGCGCTCCGTTCCTCGGCATAACTGCTCCATGTGTGCGTATAACATACGCGCATTACGGCCTCCGGTACCACGTTACGGACGCCGAGAAGGAATGCGGTGTAGCCCGAAATGACTTCCGAAGTGGGAAACGCCGCAACAAACCCGACTATTGCCTGATCCTCGGTTATCAAACCCTCATCGATCATCTGCTGTATCTTCATACCTGCCACGATACCGCTCAAATATCTTCCCTGATATGCCTCACCCTTAAATGTATGATAATTTTCGGGTACCGTCTGATCACTCATGTCCATATAGGATGTCTGGCAAAACTGGATATTCGGATATTCCGGAGCAAGTTCCCTTACAAGCTCACTGTAACCGTTGAAGAATATGATGTCACAGCCTTCCCCCGCCAGTTCACGCAGCGGTTCTTCCATCTCTTCATCCAGCACGTTGCTGCACGTTAATATTTCAACCCTGTCACCGTATTTCTTCTCAACCGCGTCTTTGGCAAGTGAAAAGTTATACGTATATGGAGTACTCTCATCATTATCGTATATAAATCCTACTTTCAAATGATCCTTCCCGCCGTTAATGTTCAAAACCCTGAAAATACCTATGAAAGCAGCCATGATGACCAGACAGGTCAATGCAGTTGTTATATATATCCGCTTCATCCTTCGGCTCCTTTCTCACCGGTTTCCTCAGCCTTATCCTTATCCATCTCGGCCTCCTGGATCTTTTTATCCTCTTCAACGCGGCGCTTAAGTTCTTCCTGAGCATCTTTATCAGCCTGCTGTATCTCGGCACTTCTCTGTGAGTAGAGAGCATCAACATTGATCACGCCTTTTTCGACAAGACGAAGGAATGCGTCAAGTACAACCGGATCAAACTGGGTACCCCGCCCACGCTTCATTTCATTCATGACGTAATCGGTATCCATTGAACTGCGGTATACACGATTGCTCGTCATGGCATCAAACGCATCGGCAACGCCTATGATCCTTGCAAAAAGAGGTATCTCATCACCCTTAAGGCCGTCAGGATATCCTTTTCCGTCATATCGCTCATGATGATAGCGGGTTCCCTCCTCAACATGCTCAACCAGCGTGAAATCCTTAAGGATATCTGCTCCCCTTTCAACATGGGACCTCATTTCAGCGTATTCGTCATCATCAAGCCGCCCTACCTTATTAAGCACACTGTCCCGAATGCCGATCTTGCCTATATCATGCATCTGTGCGGCTCCCCGCAGGCTTGATAAGAATTTACGGCGCTGCCACCATTTGTAACAATTCATTTCCTGCGCGATAAGCACAGAGTAATCCGCAACACGCTGGGAATGCTCGTTGGTACGCACGTCCTTGGCATCGACGGCATTTGCTATAGCCTTTACCGTTTCATTTGCCATATTAAGCTTTATCTGCTGCTGATGAAGCTGCCGCTGTACAACAAACCAGGTAAACCAGATGATGAGCAGGGCAAGCAGCACAAGCAGATATATTGTAAAGCTTTTCTGCTCATACAGTTCACCCTCTTTTACGATCTCAAACTTACGCTCCTCGAGCACATGCTCTCCGGCGCTGTCCAAAATGGCCAGATGGAAGACATAATTACCTGCGGGCAGATTTCCGTATATTATGTTGTTAAGGTTATTCTGCGGAACGATCGTCCACTGTGTATCATAGCCCTCAAGAAAATAACCTACATTAGGCTCCTGAATCGTATAATTAAGGATCTCGGGGCTTAACTCGACACGGCTCACACCCTGGTTTATAGTAACCGCGCCCGTACGCACGGGAGGCTGAAGCACTCCGTCCAGCCTGACCGAAGCCAGCTGCATCCTGTATGAACGGACATCGGTATTATATTTGTCAACATCTATGATATAAACTCCCGTGTCACACGGAAGGAACAATTCATTGCTGCCGTTAAAATAGTTCCAGGAATTGGCGGTCAGTGAAGTACCGAGGCCCCGCCTTGCATCCAGCAGCTCCCAGGAAAAATCACCGCCATCAACCAGCTCATCGCGTTCCACGACGTAAATTCCCGCACTGGACATGACAAAAAGCGTATCCTCATCCTTAACCCAGATATCATAGTTATTAAAATACGGGAATTTATCAAATACACGGATCTGACCATCCGTGTCAAGATAACACAGGCTGTTGCTTGTAACTATGAACACACCCTCGGACTTGGTATCCTTGACGGTTCGAAGAATGACACCGCTTGAAAGCCCGTCCTCACGTGTAAGCATTTTTGTCACTTTTCCGTCTTTGATGACGGCCATTCCATCGCCGTCCGTTCCTGCTAAGATCGTACCGTCACTAAGCTCTGTCGCTGTAAGGATCATTGAATTGATAAGGCCGTTCTCATTACCGATAGTGCGTAAGACCTTATGATCCTTTATATAGCTTATCCCCGTATCACCGGCTGCCAGTATAGTCCCGTCCGAAAGCCCCGTTACGATACGCGCGCGGTTTCCGAAACTGCCGTTATCGGCATTGTACGCCCAGGATTCACCGTCTTTTGTATACTCCATAAGACCGCTTCCGTAGGTGCACACCCATAAATGATCATTACTGTCCACGTACATACAGCGGATGCGCTTGCCGGCAAGTTCCCGGGTCAGGTCATTATCAAGCCTGTTCCGGCATGCCTTATCCACCACATCAAGTCCCGTGTCCGTTCCGATGTAATAGCTGTCCTTCCACGAGACAATTGCATTTACGACCCTGCGTTCCATGCCCACAGCACCGTAAACATCCTTGAACGGCGATTTTGCCAGCCTTAAGAGGCCCAGCCTTGATGAGGTGAACCAAAGGTTCCCCTGATAGTCATAAAGCATATTATCGATCGAATTGTTAAACTCATTAGTATTCATCCGATGATAACCGCGGCCGTCTATATAGGAAATACCGCTGTCCGTAGAGATGAACAGTGTACCGTCGCTTATATAGTTAAGGTTATTGATGCAGTTTACATCCTCACACGTTATTACTTTGGTCTCTTTAAAATCGTCACCGGAAACATCATAACAGTAGATATGATTTGTTGAAGTACCCACCATCAATGTTCCTGCAGGCGAAAAAGCACAGCAGTTAAACACTTCCTGCTCTTCCGGCAGTTTGAGTGAGCATTGGATATTACCCTTATTCATCAGGAAAAGCCGCCCGTCCGAGGAAATGGCCGCCACGTGTCCGGCCTCATCCGCAGTGATGCCCACTGCATAGTTGACTTCATCCAGGGTATTGACTGCCTTCAGGCCGTTGTTCATCTCAAGCACCTGCAGGCTGTCGGTTGTACCGACATAATAATACCCGTCCGACGCGCGGAGAATGCATCGCACCGAATTCGAAGGAAGACCGCTTGACTGGTCGAGTACATTTACGACCTTTTCGCGGATCACGATGGACAGACCGTTGTCATTGGTACCGATCCACAGCCTGCCTTCCTCATCCACATAAAGGCAGTTTACGTTTTTAACCGATTCATATTCATCCACCCAGCGGAACTCGCGCCCGTTGTAGCGATAAAGACCCGCATAGGTTCCTATCCACAGAACACCGTCGCTGGTCTGCGCGATATCATTTGCCTCGCCGCAGGGCAGGCCGTTGCTGCTGCTGTAAACACTTTGGACATAATCGTTATAATCAGGCGTTTCGACCGCTGTTGCGGCATTTACCCTTGCAGGCATAAACAGAGAAGCTCCGAGAGTCAAAAACAGTATGATAACGGCAGACACATTACTGCCGCTTCGTATGGATCTGTCATCATTATGGCTGTGCTTCATACGCCTTAAGATCACGATCAGGTACACCAGTGCTATCGTAAGCACCTTATCGGCAAACTCGAGGGCAAGCTGGCCCATTACGGTACACAGGAAAGGAGCCCATCCGGCTTTTAAAAAATAATCCACAACGCCGTTCCCCCATTTATTTCCCGTATACCCCTTATCAAGTATAAGATCTATCGGCACGGAAATGATAAGTGAAGCTAATACCGTCAATGTTGCAGCCTTCATAAAACCGAAAAACTCATCGAACCACTTATTATGAGCCGCAATTCCCACTATAATACCCAGTGCAACATTTGTTATGGCATAAGCCGCGGAAAGATGGTTGACCACACAGTATGCAAGGTTGCCGGTGATCGCTACCATCACACCGCAGACCGGGCCTCCGATACAGGCGCAGAGTGCCGTCCCAAACGAATCGGCCCACAGCGGAAGTTCAAGCCATACGGCCAGGAGCTTCAAGCCAACGTTTAAGCAAACACAGGTTATAATAAACAGAACTATCTTCCAAAGCTTCCAATCTTTCATACGAATCCTTCTTCCCGGAACAATTATATCATATCCGCACGCCTGACGCCTACTATAAGCCTCGGTCCGTCCTTTTCCCTGACAAGACCCGCCCTTAGGTTGATATTTGTATAATCAGTGCCAAGCTTAAGCCTGTAATTTAAGATATATACTTCGCCTTTTTCAACTTTTTCAAATACTTTTTCTTTTGTAAACTCCGATACGAACCGGTCTACATCGTCCGGATGAAGGAGGGGTGTCCCCTCTCTTACTGAATTTTTGAAGAAGTCAAGACCTGCCGTCGATGAGCCCATATCGGAATATTCATTTGAGGCGCTGTACTGTAAATAACTTAACGTTTCGGGATCAACGGTATATATGGCTATAAAATCGCCCATAAGAGCCGATATCCTGGAATACGTTACGTTCTCAGCTTCAAGGCGTTCGTACGCTTCCTGCTGCCTGAGCTGTAAGTCCACATTGTTGACACCTATTATTATATAGCGCTTATCATCCATCCTTACGGCCTTCAGATTGACATACTTAGGCTCACCGTCTATCAGCTGTCTGAACGTTAAGGTAAATGCTCCTCGCTCGTCAAGAGCTTTTATTACATTCTCCTTTGTAAATGTACTTATAAACTGATCCCGGTCATTTTCATGCAGATATACAAGCGCATCTCTGTGACTCTGTTCAAAGAAAGACCTGCCTTTTCGCTCAACGGTAACGTCGGCCTTTTCCGGATCCGGGAAATACTGTGTAAAATCCCCTGTCTCAAGATCAACATGATACAGGAACATGTAATCTGTCGACAGTGCTTTGGCAACGGCGGTATATGTCAGTTCCCGGCCGCTGCTGCGATTTACATTAAGCACTGCGACCGCATATGCCCCGAGACCGCTTGCGGGATTTGTCGCTATCTTTCTTATGAGAGCATTGATGGTCACACCATCGGACCGCTCTTCGTTTATGAATACCTTCTGGCCGACATTTTTGCACTCCCTTACCGCTTCAAGGAACGAGGCGCTTATCTTTTTATCATCCGAGTGTTCAATATAATCCTTTACAAAATCGCGATAAGATTTATTCACCCTTGAAGGTATGACGTTAACTCCGTCAGATTCGATGACCGCCATGGGAGTCGTATTGAAATAATGCTTTATAGATTCACCCTCCTCATTGGATACCGCAGCCAGGTCATAAAGGTTGATCGCGCCCATCGCCTTAAAGTATTCCGTTTCTTTTGGATTTTCAAAACCTATCTGCATTCCTTTCTCATATCTTTCTATTATCTGTTCATATGGAATGGGTTTACAGAAATAATATCCCTGCATCTTTGAGCATCCGATCTCTCTTAAGAACGCAACCTGCTCTTCAGTCTCAACGCCCTCGGTGATAGTTTCCGTATTAAGGCTTATCGCCATGCGCATGAGTTCGGTGAGCAATACCTTTGATTTGGGACTGCTGTCAAACTGCCTCATAAAACGCATATCAAACTTGATAAGGTCGAACTGCACCTCCTTAAGAAGATCAAGGGAAGAATATCCGCTTCCGAAATCATCCATCCATACCTTGAACCCAAGCTCCTGAAAACGGGATATCTGGGTCTTCATGAAATCAAGGTTTTCACCTATAACGCTTTCCGTTATCTCAACGGTTATCAGATCCCTTGATACACCTGCCGCATCGAAACGGTTGCATATCTCTTCAACGATATCACAGCATTCGAAATCCGTCCTCGAAAGATTAATGGATATCGGGACGATCGGAAGTCCCGACTTTTTCTGCCTGTTTATCCTCTCAATGATCACATCCACGATATGAAGATCGACCTTGTATATAAGCCTCGTATCTTCAAGGATCGGGATAAAATCAGCCGGAGAAAGCATTCCCTTTACGGGATCGATCCACCTTGCCAGTGCCTCCTCGTCGCAGACCTTTCCCCCGACAGCGCGCACTATCGGCTGGTAAAATGCGACGATCCAGCCTTCCGAAATAGCACGGTCCAGATTATCGACAACATACTGCCTGTTAAGCTCGCGAGCGAGCATATCTTTATCAAAGTAGTTAAAGTAAGAATTATGATCATCCCTGATCGCATCACAGGCATATTTTGCCCTGTCACACGCAAGGGATGTTTCGACTATGCCCATTGAATCGGGATAGATACCTGCCCTTACGGGAAGTGTTTTTCCTCCGTTTGCGGTCTTCATTTCCTTAAATATGCGTTTAAGCTTACGGTCGATATCCTCCGCCTGTGTAAAAACGGCAAAATGATCCTGTCCGAAACGGCTGCAGCACTCGTCACCGAACTGCTTTGATATTATCCTCGCAAACTCCTTAATGAGAATGTCGCCCTCGGCAAATCCGTATTTTTTATTAAAGAACTTCATCCCGTTAAGGTTAATGAACACGAGCGCGGACGGAATATTCTGTTCATGCATGCTGTTACGCCCGCTTTCCGCAAGCTTGAAGAAATATGTCATGCTCGGAAGCCCTGTCAGGAAATCATAATTCATCTCGCTGAAGATCGTCCGCTCATGTTCTTTCTTCGCCGTATCATCACCGTTTACGTTCTGAGGTATGCCCCTGCGCCTTCGATCTGTCCCCGCCATCTCCGGGAACTGTTCATAAAACTTTCGTTTGTCCTCATACATTTTCTCATCGGCGCGCCGCAGGGCCATACGGACATTACTGCCGTTATCTTCAACACAGCCGCCGATCGCAAATGACAGATTATCATAATTTTGGCTAGCTTCCCTTACCCTGTCTATCCGCTCATTGAGTTCATCCTTTGTCACACCGGTAACGATTATCGCAAATTCATCGCCGCCTGCCCTGAATATCTCCTTTTCCGCAAATACCGTCCTAAGGACATTGGCTGCATTTTTAAGGAGAAGGTCTCCCGCATTGTGCCCGTCAAGATCATTGACCGTCTTAAGTCCGTTAAGGTCGGCAAATACAACACCGACAGACGCACCGTCACGGCTTCCGTGACTTAATTCGTCAACGTAATTGTTCATCTCATTACGGTTCATTACTCCCGTAAGCATGTCCTTGGAGCCGATGAAACGGAGCCTGTCAAGAAGCATATAGTTACCGAGCTCCGATCCCAGTATGAACGTGGTAACTTCAAGTGTATCCTTTATCTTGATCGCAAGTTTCTCATCATAGTTTATCGACCATATATAGCCGAGCAGCTGATTGCGTGATTTTAACGGGAACAATACGATATTATTTACTCCTGCCGACATAAGGGATGCATGCCATATTGGATTGCGATCCTTAATGACATCCATGTCCTGCTCATTTTTTACTATAAGGCAGTTGCTTCCCGCTATGGTGCCGGTCCACGATTCCGCTATATCATAAAAATCACTGTCGAGATATGTTTCCATCGGAAGCATCGCGGAACCTTCCCTGAATGATTCTCCCAAAACATGGCAGGTCCTGTCGATATCATTAAGTACCAGAACACAGCAGTGCTCAGCATCACAAAGTTCGCGTATGCCGACAACCACATCCTGCATGGTTGCCTTAAAATCATTTGTGCCCCTGAGTTTGATACACGTATCAAGGACCGCCGAAGCGGTTTCGCCCGATATGCTCGATAAGCGTTCCGAGCTTGCCTCGAAATTTATCTCCATCAAATACATGCAGTAACAGAGATCATCCGTATCCGCATCAAGCGGAATGAACATCATGTTAAACCAGACATTCATCCTGTCCGGATGCGCATAGGAGTGCAGGCATTTTTTCAAGACGGCTGCGTTGTAGCAATAGTCTTCAAAGTTTAAATCCCTTGTAAGATAGTCGGTATACTCCGAACCCGGAACAAACTTATCCGAAAGCATTTCCGTGCCGGGAGCGGGATGCTCTATAGAATCGATATAAGCCTTATTCCCGGCAACAATGCGGAACTTCCCGCGCTTTCCGTCAGGAAGCTTCTCGACCGATACGATACAGGTCATCGCCGTCATGCTGTCAGCCAGTTTTTTAAAATCCATACACACACTCCTTATAAGCCTGTTTATACACAAAAAACCGCCGAAGCGGTTTAAAGTTCCATTGCAAGGTCATAGACCTTACCATTGAGCATCTTGATATAATCCATGTGCTCGTTCATGAGTTCAATGTTTGTATCATAATCCTTATGGAAGTATTTAATGAGATTGAAAAATGCCCATGCGGAATTCGCATCCGGGTACTGGGTTGCCTTCTTAAAATACTCCTTGGCAAGGGCCTGGTCTATATGATCCCTGTATGTGACCTTTTGCCCGTTCGCCTCTATATCCCCCGTCATGTAAAACAGGCCGAGCCGATTGGCCGCGTAAGGTTCGTATTTATCCGCACTAAGCCTTAAGTATTCCTTATACCTTTCAACGGCTTCCCCGATCTCCTCCTTATCGCCGCCAGCTGCATCAAGCCTTATGATATTTCCGGCCTCCCTGGCCGCAAGGTTATTGCAGGCATATACATAGCCTGCCGCAGCCGCCACGGTGAAGAAGTTGTCGGCTTCCCTTAGGCAGTCTTCCCTGCAGCTTATATCTCCGGTACGCAACGATATCCTGTCAAACTCGCGTTCCGTGATACATCTTTGCAGCACCGGTTTTAAGGCTGTATACTTATCCTCATCGTTTCCCGCCTCGAGCAGTATCCTTCCGATAAGGTTTACGGCGCCGGGAGCATCTACATAGGTTATGCAGGCCGAAGAAAGCTCGATTGCCGCCTTTAAACGCTCCGTATAGGACATGGCATCTATTATCTCAATGCTCTCACACTTTTCAAGAAAAGATGCCTTCCTGTAATTGATAAGATAATAAGCTATGTTCCAAAATGAAAGCGGGTATGATTTTACGCTGCTTATAAAACTTCCGTTATCGGATATTTTAATGTCCGCAGATCTTAAATACAGCGCAAAGGCCTCCTTATAAGGATTGCGCCTTAATATCTTTTTATAGAAGACCATATCCGCATACAGCTTCGCCGCAACCTTGTTACCCATGTCAGCCATGCACATGATCTCGCGCTCGGCGGATTGGGATGAGATTCCGTATTTTTCAACGATCTTCTCCATGTATTCCTTCATGTCAGCCTTATAGCTTTCATCGCATTCAAATTTGTTCATTTTCCCCGCCTGTTCCGCAAGCTGCTGCTTACTCCTGCGTCCGGTAATTAAATCCCAAACAGATCGCTGTATACCTTAAGCGCTCCGTCCGTTTCGTGCGCAAGGACCTTCTTTGCAAGTACCTTACCAAGCTGCACGCCTTCCTGGTCGAAGCTGTTGACATTCCACAAAAAGCCCTGGAACATGATCTTATTCTCAAAATGCGAGAGCAGTGCACCCATTGCTTCGGGCGTCAGCTCATCGCCTATTATGATGCTCGAAGGACGTTCGCCCTCAAACCTTTTGTTGTTGTTATCATCATCCTTGCCGCAGGCAAATGCAACGATCTGTGCTGCCACGTTTGCACACAGCTTCTGCTGGCTGGTGCTGCCCTGGATATCCACATCGGTCCCTATCTGGCTGTTCTTAAACCCGATGAACTGAAGCGGTATGATGTCCGTCCCCTGATGCAGGAGCTGATAGAACGAATGCTGACCGTTCGTACCGGGCTCACCAAAGATAACGGGACCCGTCTTATAGCTGACCGGCTCGCCAAACCTGTTTACCGACTTTCCGTTTGATTCCATATCAGCCTGCTGCAGATGCGCCGGGAACCTTGACAATGCCTGAGAATAGGGAAGTACGGCGGTACAGTCGTAACCTAAGATATTCCTCTCATATACCCCGATCAGGGCATCGAGCATTGCGGGATTTTTAAGGGCATCTTTTTCAGCCGCAAGCTTATCTTCCGCCGCAGCGCCCTCAAGGAACTTCGCAAATACATCGGCTCCGAATGCAAGTGAGAGGATCGCACCGCCAACTGCCGAACATGATGAGAATCGTCCGCCGATATAATCGTCCATAAAGAAGGCCGCCAGATAATCACTGCTCTTTGCAAGAGGTGATGTTTCGCTTGTTACGGCTATCATATGCTTTGAAGCGTCAAGTCCTGCCTTTTTAAGCGCATCCTTTACAAAGCTTTCATTTGTGAGCGTTTCGAGTGTCGTACCTGATTTTGACACAAGCACAAACAATGAATGAGCGACATCTATCCCGTTAAGCACTGCTGCCGCATCATCGGGATCCACATTGCTTATAAACCTGGCTTCAAGCTTGAAATTACCTGTCTTCTTAGCCCAGTTCTCAAGTGCAATATATATAGCCCGGGGGCCCAGATCGGAACCGCCTATGCCGATCTGTACGACCGTTGTGAACTTCTCGCCGTTTCCGTTTGCTATTGTACCGTCATGTACCTTTGCTGCAAATTCGGCGATTCTTTTCTGCTGGTTTACATAAAACTCTCTCTTGTTTACTCCGTCTGCTACAACATCATCACCAAGCTGACCGCGTGTGAGCTGATGGAGTACAAGGCGCTTCTCGCCCGTGTTTATAACCTCGCCGTTATAAAGGGCGGCAAACTTATCGGCAAGCTGTGCTTCAGAGGCCAGTTTGGCAAGAGCGCTCAAAACATCATCGTCAACTGCCTTTGCTGCATAATTAAACGACATACCACAGGCCATGGGCACACTGTATTTTTTTACCCTTTCAGCTCCGCCTGCACCGCCAAGAGCTGTCTTTACCGACACCTTTTTTACCGTGCCGAGCTCCTTAAAGCTCTCAAGCGTATCAAGATTATTCCATGAGATCATAGCTTTTTCCTCCGTAATAAAATATATATTTATTTTTCATTAATCCAATGAGCAGATCAATTCCTTAAGCTGAAGTATAGATGCAGGTGAAACCGAAAGGGCATCCACGCCCATGTCGATAAGCCGCTTAGTGATACTTAAATCGGCTGCAAGTTCACCGCATATGGTAACTTCAATGCCTGCCTTGTGCGCATTCTCTATAGTCAGGGCGATCATCTTTAAGACGCCCTCATGATACGGGTTATAAAACCTTGCAAGATCCTTGTTCTGCCGGTCTATCGCTAAAGAAAACTGTGTTAAGTCATTTGTACCGATACTGAAAAAGTCGGCCATATGCGCAAGCTCATCCGATATCATCGCCGCTGCGGGAGTTTCTATCATTATGCCCTGCTTAACACTGTCATGCATAACGCCGGCCCGGGTCAGTTCGTCATCTGCCTCGTTCAAAAGATCGGCTATACAACGCATCTCGTCAACGGAAGTAATCATTGGATACAGTATCGCGACATCCCCGTATACGGCAGCCCGAAGCAGCCCCTTTAACTGGGGAATGAATATCTCACTGTTTGTAAGGCATATCCTTATAGCTCGCCTGCCGAGTGCCGGATTCTCCTCAATTTCACCGAATCCCTTGTCTGCGCCAAGATCGAGTGTCCGAAATACCACCCGCTTACCGCTGCACTTTAAAACTATATCTTTATAGGCATTAAAATGCTCTTCCTCGGAAGGCATGGTCTTTCGGTCAAGGAACATGAACTCGGTCCTTGTAAGCCCTATTCCTTCGCAACCGTTCTCAAGCGCCATATCTGCGCCGCTAATGCCGCTGATGTTGGCATACACGGATACCTTGCGCCCGCTTTTTGTTACCGCATCCCGACCTATGTAATCCCTGAGTTTAAGGCTGTGTACCTTTTCCTCATCGATCAACGACCTGTATCTGTCCTTTAATCCATCATCAGGATCTATGAATACCTGCCCGGTATTTCCGTCGATAACTGCCTCATGACCATTGCTTCCGGAACATACGTCAACTCCGAGGACAACGGGTATGCCTATGGTCTTTGCCAGGATGACTACATGTGAATATGCCGAACCCTCAAGGAGAACGAGCGCCTTTATCATTTCGCTGTCGATCTGAACCAGCTCGGAAGGACTTAAGTATGAGGCTGCCAATATGACCGGCTCCTTTATGTCAAAAACAAATTCGGTTCCCGTAAGGATACGTATCAGCCTGTTTGCGACATCCTTTATATCCATCGCCTTGGCTCGTACACCTTCATCCCTCATGCCGGAAAAACGCTCATAAAAATAACGGCTTGCCTCACTGACAGCCCACTCGGCATTCATATGACCGGACACGATATTGACCCCGATGCGAACATTGTAATCCTCGTCAAGGAGGATCATCTGCTGTGCCTTGAATATCTCGGCATTTGCTGCTCCCGCACGCTTTCCGGTTCGCTCAGAGGCCTCCTTAAGGCTTTCTATGGCAGCTTCCTTGGCCGATTCAAACCTCTCAAGCTCAATATCCGTATCCTTTATCCTGATATGAGGCGGGCGATACGATCCGCGTTCGTAAACGAACAGCCTTCCGAGCGCATAACCCGGTGCGCCGCTCCGTCCCTTGTTTTCAATCATTTCACTCATTTATTTAAAGTACCCGTTATTTCTTCTTTTCCTTAATGATCTCAACTGCCCTGTCAAGCTGGTTATCGACGCCGTCATCAAGGTAAGCATCAACATCAAGCTCAAGTTCCTCGTCGGGCACTATCCCGACACCGTGTATGTTATTGCCCTTGGGCGAGAAATAATTGGCTATCGTAACCTTTACACCCGTACCGTCGCCTAAGGGAAGGATTTGCTGAACTATTCCCTTTCCGTAAGTCGTGGTCCCCAGTACCGTACCTAATTCATAATCCTTGACCGCACCCGTTAATATCTCGGCAGCGCTGGCGCTGTTTCCGTTTACCAGCAGTACAAGAGGGCCGTCGTAGAAACTGCTTCCGTCAGATTTGTACTCCTCCCGTTTGCCGTCCTTCTCCTCAGTATATACGATAAGTCCCTCGGGAAGCAGCTCGTCCGCTATCTCGACACAGGTCTGGACGCTTCCGCCCGGATTGTCTCTAAGATCAATGATAAGGCCTGTCATCTCCTCACGCTGAAGAGCCTTGTATGCCTTCATGAACTGCGAATACGTTACGTCGTCAAATTCCATTATCTGGATATATCCTATACTGTCATCAAGCATTTCGGAATCGACAGTCATGGATTCCACGCTTGCCCTTGTGATATCAAACCTTATAACACCGTCACGGCCTTCGCGTTTAACGCCGATGTTAACCTTGGTACCCGCCTTGCCGCGGATCTTTGCCACGGTCACATTAAGATCATCGCCTTCAACATTTTCACCATCCACTTCAACGAGGATATCACCGGCAAGTATGCCTGCCTTCTCGGCCGGAGAATCAGGTATCGGACGCGTAACGGTCACTACCATTGTGTCCGGGTTTTGGGACAGATATGCCCCTATGCCTTCGAACACGCCCTCGGAATCCTCGGTCAGTTCATCGTACTCCTCTTTTGTGTAATACACCGAATAAGGATCGTTAAGGCCTTCCATCATGCCCTTGTACAGGCCGTCCTTAAGATCCTCCTCCGTGTAATCATTTAAATAGTTTTTTTCGATTATCGCCTGCAGGGTTTCGATCTTGTGCTCAGCTTTTTTATCAAGCACGGACTTACCCGGCGAGCCGTATATAAACGAATAATCAAGGCTGCCCTCACTTAACAGTAAGACTCCCGTTGCAAAGATTATCACCGCTCCCAATACGGACATGATGATAAAGGTTATAAGGAAGCCCTGAAGGCGGCCTTTTCTAATGAGCTTTTTTTCTTCTGTTTCCATTTATAACTCCAAAAGTTTATTTGATGTAATTCCACGGACTGACATAATTCCCGTCCTTCCTGACCGAAAAATGAAGGTGAGGACCGGTACTCCTGCCTGTTGAACCTACAGCTCCTATTTTCTGGCCCTTGCTGACACTCTGCCCCGTTGATACATTAAGGGAAGATGCATGCATGTATATGGTGATCAGGCTGTCACCGTGATCTATCATTATGTAATTTCCCATACTTGAGGAATAACCTGCAGATACGACATCCCCGTCGTAGGCAGCCAGAATGGGCGAGCCTGACGGTGCCGCAAGATCCACGCCGTTATGGAACTTTTCAACTTTCAGGATAGGGTGCATACGCATCCCGTAATCATCTGAGATTCTTGTATAATTGGGACATGGGAACTTAAACATTCCGCCGTCATAAGTCCTTGTGGATTTATTCTGTTCCTGAAGCTTTCTTCTTTCCTCGGCAATGCGGTTTTCCAGCGTTTTGATTATCTCATCCTGCGCCGCTATTTCCGCTTCGTATTCCTTTATCGCCGCCTCCTTGTTGTTGATATCGGTCTGATATGCGACTATCTGATTCTCCTTGGCGGCTATCAGCTCCTCAAGCGCTTCCTGTTCGGATTCAAGATCCTTATGCGCTTCGTCAAGCTCCTTTTCCTCTACTTCAAGCTCAGCCTTTATGTCCGTTATGTTCTGCGTTGTCTCGATATATTTATCGAGCATCTTCCGGTCATACTCGGACAACTGGCTTACGTATTCGGCGCGGTTTAAAAACTCAACGAAAGAGGAAGAACTGAGTATCTTATCTATGTTGGATGTCTGACCCTTTTCGTATACGAACTGGATCCTTTTTTTCATCAGTCCGTACTGCTGCTGGCCCTGCCAGATGGCATCCTCCAGCGCAAGCTTGGTCTTTTCTATTTCCTCCTGTTTGAACGCAAGCTGCTCCTCGAGCACCTTGATGTTATCTTCAACCATTGAGAGGTCTTCATCAAGCTTAATGATATAATTCTCAAGCTCACCCTTTGCACTCTGCAGGTCGGCTATCAGCTGTTTGACATCCGTTAACCCCTTCTTAAGCGCTGCCTTACTGCTCTCGGCGCTTTTTTTCTCCTCCTCGCTCTGCTTGATGACATCATTTGTAAGCGTTTCCGCATACAGGTCAACCGGCATAAAAGCCGTTATCCCCAAAGCTGCAGTCATCACAAATGCGGTTACCCTCTTAACACACATCCGATACTTCATACGCATTCCCCTTATTTCCCCTTCAGGCGCTCCCTAACGCCTTAAACATAACTTTACGTTTCCCCTCGGTAAGGGTCAAACCCTCAAATGTTTCCTTACCGTTATGAGGCTTCCGAAGAATCCCAGACCCACGCCCATCACAAGTGCGACCGGTATGAGTACGGAGAAAACATCCCTTGCCGTTTTGAACTGCAATATATCATTTAATATGGCGAACTGATCCGCTGCATATACAATGATCTTGTTGTAGATAAAATATACCGCGATAAGGGGTATCGATGCTCCGATAACTCCAAGAAGGATACCCTCGATAAGGAAAGGTGAGCGCACCACGAAATCGGTCGCGCCGATAAGCTTCATGATGCCTATCTCCTCGCGCCTTACCGCAATACCCATCGCAACCGTGTTGCTTATAAGGAACAGTGATACGGCAAGCAGGATCCCGATGATACCCAGTGATACATAGCTTAACAGCCTGTTAAACTGAGTCAGGATATTTGCGGTAACATCGGAGTGGTTTATCTCCCTTACGCCGTCGACTGTTTCAAGGTAGCTTACCAGCTGCTGCTGCTTTGATACGTCGTTAAGATATATCTCGAAGTTCTCACTTCCTTCAAGCGGGTTATCGCCTTCATAACCGTCCGCATACTCACCGAGGTAATCAACCTTGAATGCTTCCCATGCTTCAGCAGCCGATACGAACTGCACCGATGCGACCTCGGACCTTCCCCTTATGGCATCGCCTATCTCCTGGATCCTTGCCTCGGAAATGCCTTCATCGAAGAATACCGTAACAGCCACATTTGTCTCGGCTTTCTGGATGCTGTACCTGACATTTTCAATGACCGAATAGCACAGTCCGAAAAGGAAGATACATGCTGCGATGGTAGCTATCGTTGCCAGCGAGAAAATCTTGTTCCTGAATATGTTTTTGAATCCCTGTTTAAAGGTAAAGACAAAAGTACTAATCTTCATCTATATACTCACCCTTCTCCTCATCACTAACTATTATGCCCTTCTTTACCGTGATGACACGCTTGCGCATCGCATTGACTATCTCACGGTTATGTGTAACGACTACGACCGTCGTACCCCTTCGGTTTATCTCCTCAAGCAGCTTCATTATCTCCCACGAATTCCTGGGATCAAGGTTACCCGTCGGCTCGTCCGCAAGGAGGATCGGCGGATTGTTTACAAGTGCCCTTGCAAGGGCAACCCTCTGCTGCTCACCACCTGATAATTCCTTTGTTTTACTCCTGTATTTTTCAGGCAACCCGACAAGCGAAAGCATTGCCGGAACATTTTTCTTTATCTGCCTCGTAGGCACTTCGATGACCCTTTGCGCAAAGGCAACATTCTCATAAACGTTCCTGTCCTTAAGGAGCCTGAAGTCCTGGAACACAACGCCTATATTCCTTCTGTATTTGGGTATCTTACGCCTTTTGAGCCTTGAAAGATCGAAGTTGTTGACGATGATCCTGCCGCTCGTGGGTGTGAGCTCACGAAGCAGAAGCTTGATCATCGTAGACTTGCCCGAACCCGAATCGCCTACTATGAATACGAACTCACCGCGGTCGATATGCAGGCTGACATTATTGAGAGCGGGCATACCGTCATTGGTATAGCTCTTGCTGACATTTTCTAACGTTATCATATTATCCTCCCCTTGAATAATAAAAAATTATATGGAATTAAAAATCGAAGTCCTCCATATACTTCATATATTTTACAACCATTAAGGCTATTTTGAAGGTTATCGCGTCTTCGAAAACACGCAGGTCGAGGCCCGTTGTTTTCTGAAGTTTGTCAAGCCGGTAAACAAGTGTGTTCCGGTGTATATAAAGCTGCCGGCTCGTTTCGGAAACATTAAGGCTGTTTTCAAAAAACTTGTTTATCGTAGTGATAGTTTCGTCATCAAAATCATCCGGCGACTTACCGTCGAATATCTCCTTTATGAACATCTTGCACAGCGGTATCGGAAGCTGGTAGATAAGGCGGCCGATGCCAAGCTCGCTGTAAGCGATTATATTGCGCTCGTCGAAGAATATCTTGCCGACATCAAGTGCCATCTTGGCTTCCTTGTAGGAGCGGCTGACCTCGCGGATCTCGTTTACGATCGTACCGTAGGATACGTGCAGGTTTTTAAGGCCCTTCGAAACAAACATATCATATATCTGTCCGGCCATCGCTGCCGCTTCGGGATAGCCTTCATTCGGCCCCATTTCCCTTATAACAATGATATTGTCTTCATCAACCGCGGTGATAAAATCCTTGGTCCTGCCCGTGAACAGGCTGCGTACCGCTTCAAGGAAATTGTTATCCTTGTCATTGACTGCCTCGGCAACTATCGCAACCCTCCTTACATCCGTATCGATGCGGAGCTTCTGGGAACGGTTGTAGATATCGACGAGGAGCAGATTGTCAAGCAGGAGGTTCTTGATAAAATTATCCTTATCAAAGCGCTCCTTGTATGCTACTAATAGATTCTGTATCTGGAAAGCGGCGATCTTGCCGACCGTATATGCATTCTCGGTACCGCCCTGAGCCACTACTATGTACTCAAGCTGAAGTTCATCGAATACCTTAAAGAATTGATGCCCCTGTATCTCCTGGCTGTCAGCGGGCGACTGTGTGAAACTTCCTGCTGCCGCCTTGAAATCATATGGCTCCTTAAATGTTGCCGCCAGTACTTTCCCCTCTGTATCTATTACCCCCAGTTCCATCTTGGTTATGTTCTTCAGACCGTCGATAGTGGTCTGAAGGATTTGGTTAGATATCATAATACCTCTCCTTCGGCAGAATTCCCCATACAGATATATTCTAATACATTCACATAAAAAAATAAAGAAAAAGTTGCGTTGAAAATCGTGCGGAAAGAAGTTACAATCTTTTTGTTAAAGTACGATCAAAACAGGAAAAGCAGACAATGGAAAACCTTAACGAAAACAATAAAGTTCCTGCAGCGGATAAATATGCGGGTGCAGTGATAACCTGGCTTTTGGTACCTCTTCTCAGTGCGGTGTTCATTTCACTGACTTACAACAGCAATGTATGGCTGGATGAAGCTTTTACGGCATCTTTGGTACGTACCGACATGGCGGGCGTTATAAGCCGCTCCATGCAGGATACCCTTCCACCGCTTTATAACATAATACTCAAGCTTACGACGGATGCATTCGGATACACGATACCTGTCATGAAATTAACCAGTGTCGTTCCAATGATCCTTACCCTCATACTGGGAGCCTCCGTCGTGCGGAAGCGTTTCGGTGCTCCGACCGCATGCATTTTTATGCTGGCAGTGACGGTCATGCCGCAGATGCTCTTTTTCGGACTTGAGATACGCATGTACAGCCTGGGATTTCTGTTTGCCACGGCATCGGCGGTATTCGCTTACGAGATCATATGCAAGCCCTGTAAGATTAACTGGTGCCTGTTTACACTTTCAAGCGTTCTTGCGGGGTATTCTCATCATTTTGCGTTTGTGACCGTGGGATTTATATATCTTTTCCTTCTCATATATGCATGCATGGGGCTTAAGAAAAATGACGAAAATACCGATAAAGATACACCCGAAGATCTTGATGCGGAAAAGCCGGATCTTAAACAGGAAGAACACCCCGTCAAAATAAAGGACTTTCTCATATGCCTTCTTGCGACTTTCATACTGTATCTTCCCTGTCTGCTCGTTACGATAAAGCAGTTTTTAAGTGTCAGCGGTTATTTTTCCATGCCTGAGATAACAATGAGCGTTTTCATTAAGTACTGCCGTTATCCTTACACCGTCGGCTTAACGATCTTAAGCGCCCTGCTTATCACCTTATGCGGTTTTCTTCTGATGCGCACGTTCATCCGAAAGGAAAAAACGATACATGACGTTTACCCGTTATACTGTTTTGCCGTATTCTATCTGGTCCTCCTGTTCGGTACCGCGATAAGCAAGGTAATGACCGCAAATATCTTCGTCGACAGATATCTGTTTTTCTCACTCGGGCTTATCTGGTTTTTCTTTGCTGTCGAAGCGGGAAAACTTAAGAAGATATTTATTTATTTCATAATCCTTTTTGAAATAACAGTCGGGATATTTTCCTATGTGCAGGCATTCTCGAGCGAATACGCACCCGGATCGGACGAGACCATCAGATGGCTCAAGCAGAACGTTTCGCCCGGAGATTCACTGTATACACTCGAAGAATACGAGGAACTTGCTTACTGCCTGACATTCTATGACCCGAACCTCAAAAACTTCGAAACCCTTGAAGGTGCCGCAGATGCCGCGGGTGATAACAATATATGGCTTGCCGTACTTGAAGGTTATGATAAGACCGATGAATATAACGGATATATGGACGAGATAGACGAAAAGGGATATTCCCGGGAATATGTGGGGGCATTCCGTTTTGACAGATATATGTTCAGGATGTACCGGCTGGTGAAGTGACAGCTAAATAGTGCACAAAACAGCACATGAAAT
Organism: Lachnospiraceae bacterium; assembly: GCA_017550535.1. Taxonomy (GTDB): domain Bacteria; phylum Bacillota; class Clostridia; order Lachnospirales; family Lachnospiraceae; genus UBA2868. The sequence continues at coordinate 32,493 of JAFZOS010000093.1, read as the reverse complement.
TTCGGTAATTTTTCAGAGAATATTTCATGTCACAATTGTAGCCATATGTGAGAAAGTGTGTTATCATATACGTGATATGGATGGATCCTGTCGTATTGTCTCCAAATGAAGGGGCAATGCATTTGCAAACGGAGGTGAGCTTATGGAAATAACACCTATGCTTGACATTCCCGCATTATCGATGGCAATGTCGCAGAACAAGGTAATGAGTGATTTCAGCGTAGCGATGCTCGACAAATCGCTTGATACCTTCCAGGATATGGGTGACTCGATGACAAAATTAATGGAGCAGTCGGTTAATCCAAACCTCGGCGGAAACATTGATATTTCCGTATAGGATTACCGAACGATATGCTTCTCATCATCCTGTAAAATATAGGGCCCGGCAGGCAAGCCGGGTCTTATATTTATGTGATTCTGTTTATGTGATCCTAAAAGGCGCTATTTCCCCATAACCGTATTGTAATATGCTACCGCCTTATCAAGGAAAAAGATGACGAACAGGCATATGAGCATGGCAACGTATCCGCAGAATGTCACAAGCGGCGTACTCCCTTTTTCATCATCATCAACGCTGACTTCGGGCCGGCAGAACATGGCAGTCACCTGCTCCTTCCTTCCCTCATGCTCGTAAATACCGATAAAAGCACCTGCGGCAAGCAGCATTGTCACCGCCGAAACCGCAGCAAGGATCCCTATCATCCCAAGTTTCATATCCGTATCAAACGTATCTTCAACCATATCAAACACATCCATACCCAGTTTTGAATATACATTCTCAACGATATACAGCTGCGCGATATTCCATGTGTTTATCACCGCGTGGGCAATGATCGAAGCCCATATGCTTCCCGACGCTTCGACAAGCATTGAAAACAGCACTCCCATGACCAGTGCATAACACATCTGGTTTAAATTAAGATGCATAAGGCCGAAAAATATGGCGCTTATCACAGCGGCTGCAAAAACATAGCCCGATCTTTTAAGCCCTCCGAAAATCAGGCCCCTGAATGTAAACTCCTCACAGAACGGGCCGATAAATCCGACCATCACTATTACAATAACGGGCGATATGCCTACAAAACCCTCGCTTATCCCTATTACCTCATTTTCCGTAAAAAGCTGGGATATCACATTGATAAGGCTGATGAACGGCATTATAAGAAACGTAAAAAGGATTATAAGAAGCACGGTTCCCGCCTTAAGTTTCTTAAACGGGATCCATTCGCTTATGTCGCATCTGAAAATGAGCAGAAATACCAAAGAGGGAACCAGAATCAGCAGCTGCGTCAGCACAAGCGACATCATGGTTCCCATCTTTACACCACCCGAGGCCAGAAATGATAAAAGTACCGGCGCACCCAGGTTGATCAATAAAATACTTAAGAAAAATGCATTGACTCTTTTATTGGTCTTATTCATCTTATGAATTAACCATAAAGTTTAAGAGCTTATCAATATCCTCGGGCTCATAAGCAACGATCTCAAGCTCTTCTATTGTTCCGTCAGAGAAAATGTTCGCAAGCGAAACATACTGTGACAGCTTTGACTTAAGATTAAGCCTGTCGCCTTCGCCGGTAACGAGCTCAACCTTGCCCTTGCACTCATCAACTACCTTGAAAAACTTTTCAATGTCATGGATATTAGTTACTTTCATAATACTCTCCTTTCTATATCAACAACTACTTCAGTGCTACCGCTTCCATTTCGATCAGCACATCCTTCGGAAGCCTTGCAACCTCCACACAGCTCCTTGCGGGAAAGTCACCCGTAAAGAAGGATGCATACACCTCATTCACTTTGGCAAAATCATTCATGTCCTTAATGAACACCGTTGTCTTTATTACCTTGTCCATACCGCTCCCGGCTGCTTCAAGAAGCGACTTTACATTTGTAAGCGCCTGCCTGGCCTGCGCCTCGATACCCTTAACTATCTCACCGGTTTCCGGTATCACCGGTATCATACCCGAGGTATATATAAGTCCGTTTACTTCAACAGCCTGTGAGTACGGCCCTATCGCCGCCGGTGCTTTATCGGTGCTTATTATCTTCTTTTCCATGGCTTCCTCCAATTCAAAGACTGATTATAACAGAAAATCGGTAATTGTAAACTATTTTATTTTTCTTATCGCCTTATCAAGGATCTCAATCCTGCGTTCCTTATACAAACGACCTACCGCGCGCTTGAATTCATTCTTGCTCATATTGAACTCGCGCTTTATGGTCTCCGGGCTTGCCTTATCATTAAACGGGAGCACTCCGTCGAAGGCTTCAATGACCTTCATGACACGCTCCGCATCCTCATCCATCTGGATATATGCCTTCTCCCTTATTCCGAGAGTCAGCTTGCCGTCCTCCTTAACTTCCGTAACCCTCGCCGTTATGACCTGCCCTACCTTTAACTCGCCGTAAAGCTCCCTTTTCGGTATAAGGCCCGAATACTCATCATCAACCGCAACAAAAGCTCCGAAGTTATCGCTTATAAGATAAACCCTGCCTTCGACCTTATCACCGGCTTTATAATTATGGTCGGTGCTTAAATAGTCGTATACGTTCATCGTAAGGCAGAGTCGTGAGCTTTTATCTATATACAGGGCAACGAGGCATTCCTCGCCTTCATGCAGTTTCTTCGTCTGCTGTTTAAACGGGAGGAGCAGGTCCTTTTCAAGGCCCCAGTCAACGAAAGCGCCGATCCTGCCCGTTTCCTTTACCTTAAGGACTGCTGTATGATGAAGCGTTATGAGCGGCCTGTTAACGGTCGCGATCGGACGGTCCTTGCTGTCTTTATATACAAAAACCTCGATCTCGCTGCCGACACGCGTTCCGTCGGGTACCTGTTTTTTCGGAAGCAGGATGCGGTCTGCATCCGCGCTCCGATCTTCGGCTAAATATGCACCGTGGTCGGCTAACTTAACTACTGTAAGACGTTGTATCTCACCTAATTTGATCATACTATATACTCCACTCGGGCACAGGCACGATGCAATGTCCGCAACGCGACTTTTGACGAGCACATCAGGCTTCACTTAGGTTTGCCTTACAAACAGGGATGTTTCGACCGGATGGAGAAACAAGACCGAAATCGAAGCATGGATGCTGAGTTTCGGGCGGTCCCGTACGGAGCAGATATCTTCCGTGGCAAACCTTAGTGAAACGATGGGTGAGGAACATGAGCGTGTGGATATTGCATCGCGACTGTTCTGTCCCTAATTAATTCATTAATCCTGCATTATATTTATTAACTAAGCTATGTATACGTTCGAAAGGATTGAGAAGATCCGAGATCGAAGTATCATGATTGAGCGTATCTATGATGTATGCGATATATTTGCTCATATCACAGTTTACATAATATGGCTTATTCAGGAGCTCCGGCATCTGGTAAACAAGGTTTGTCGTGAGCACCTTATTGATGACTCCCTCCTCGTATGCCTCATCAAACACCTTAAGGCCCTTGGTAAACAGTCCAAACGTTGCCGCTATGAATATCCTGTTTGCCTTACGCTTCTTAAGCTGCCTTGCAACGTCTAATACGCTCTCTCCCGACGAGATCATGTCATCTACAACGATGACATCCTTTCCTTCAACCGATGTTCCCAGGAATTCATGGCTTATGATGGGATTTCGTCCGTCAACTATCTGGGTGTAATCACGCCTCTTATAGAACATACCCATATCAAGCCCGAGCATGTTGGCAAGATAGATGGCACGCGACATACCGCCTTCATCCGGGCTTATCATCATCATGTGCTCGGAGTCTATCTTTAAGTCATGTACACTGTTGAGCAGTCCCTTTACAAACTGATATGCAGGCCTTACGGTCTCAAAGCCCGAAAGCGGTATCGCATTCTGTACCCTTGGATCATGAGCATCAAATGTTATGATGTTGTCAACGCCCATCCGTACCATTTCCTGCAGCGCCAGAGCACAGTCGAGTGACTCTCGCGCGCTCCTTTTATGCTGGCGGCTTTCATAAAGGAAGGGCATGATGACCGTAATGCGCCTTGCCTTACCTCCGACGGCTGCGATTATCCTTTTTAGATCCTGGTAATGGTCGTCGGGGGACATGTGATTCTCCTGACCGCACAGCTTGTATGTTAGGCTGTAATTGGTGATATCGACCAGGATGTAAAGGTCGGTACCGCGGACCGATTCCTTGATGACACCCTTGGCTTCACCTGTTCCGAAACGGTTTATCTGGGCATCGAGTATGTAAGAATCACGCTGGTACCCTGCAAACGCGAGTGAATTCTTATGCTCGTTCTCCCGCTCGGTCCTCCAGCGCACAAGGTATTCGTCGATCTTATGTCCCAGGTCAATGCATCCCTCAAGGGGGATCATCCTTAACGACCCAACGGGTATAGATTCAAGGTTACGCTTCTCTTCGCGATTAGGCATCATTTTCCTCACTTTCTGTGTAAAGAACGCTTGATCTTGATTCTTAAATCCTTGATATCAGGCTTTATCATCCTGTATTTACCGTATATTCTCGAAAAGACCCTCTCGGAATACCGTTCCGAAAGCTCCTCGATCGACAGGTTTGTCGATATGATCGTGGACCTGTTCCTTAAGTCGCGCTCGTTTATGATAAGGAACAGCTGCGTCAAAACAAACGCATTCGTAAGTTCGGTCCCCAGATCATCTATGATAAGCAGATCGCAGTCGAAAATGTCCTCATGGACACGGTCGATGCTCTCGCTTACTTCACCGCTCCGAAACGCATACTTCGCAAGTGTATCAAATAACTGAAATGCTGTAAAGTAGAGTACCGAGTGACCCTGCTCGAGCAGTTCCTTGGCTATGCAGTTTGTAAGGAACGTTTTCCCGACGCCCACCCCGCCGTAAAACAGAAGGTTTGCGTATTCATCGTTAAAATCACGCACGTAATCCTTACAGCTTTTAATGATACCCTCCATGACCGGTATCTCGGTATCATCGTAAAGGTCATAGGTCAGGGTATCGAAATTCTCCTTTTTAAGGATATTCTCAATATTGGACTGCTTATAAAGATGCCTGATTATCGCCTGCTTAAGGCAGCGGCACTTAACACCTTCGACGTATCCCGTATCCTTACATTCATTGCAGGTATATATCGGTTCGAGATAATCCTCCAAAAAGCCTCCTGCACGCAGCAGTTCCTTTTTCTTCTCCGTAATGCCCTTTATTTCATCCCTTAACGAAGCTAAGGCACTTGCATCCCCGTCGATCAGCTCCATCCCCAGTTTCAGGGAAATGTCAGCCACCTTGGAATCAAGCGCCTTATATTCAGGTATCTTATCATACACCTCATCACGCCGCTGCATTAAGAGGTGCCTGTTATTGTTGCGGTTATTCTCGAAAGCACGCATTATCTCGTCGTACTGTGCGTTGGAAATCGACATTGTCACTCCTTACCCGAAATACCCCCTCAGATTATAACACTACTATCCCTGATTATACAATGCATCTTTTTCCAATTCGTCGTAATCGTACTTGCGCTGGTTAAAGCCATTAAATCCGCTGCTCTGCCCGGGTTTGTCATCGGGTTTTCCGCCCTTCTTTTTCCCGGGTGACTTTACCGCTTCCTTTGCATGCATGGCATCAAGCTTTTCAATGTCGCTAAGAGCCGCCACTCCCGCATCCTTCCAGTTTGTCAGGATCGTATCGGCGTACTCGAAGCTTGCGCTGTGTATCTTCATTATAGTCCTTGAGCATGCCTCGCATATTATATCCATGGAAAAACCGTACACCCTGTTCCACTTGACAACATACGATATCTCGGGTTCGATGGGATCGCGGCCGCTTATACCGAAGGCTTTAAATACTTCATATACCTCCCTCGGCGCCCTGCCGGTACGCGCCCGCGCCTCATCGACCGTTGTTATTCCCGTTTCGGCCCACGTCCTTGCGACCGACTCGATGTATTTGATGCTCTTTTTCCTGTTGTTCGCACAGTACTCGATAAGATACTCGATAAGGTCGGCACTGAATCCGTAAGAATCATACATGAACAGTATCGAAGATATCTCATCGGGACGGAGCGTCTTATTAAGGTAAGTCTCCGTTATGAACAAAAGCTGCGATATTTCCGGTATATCCTTAAATTTAACCAGTTCCTCAGCCGTATATTCGGTTTTCCTGGAAAAATCAACCATTTTGATCCTGTCTTCCGTTGTTTTATTCGGAATATCCGGCTGTACTGCATACCCCGTGACTAATGTGTGCCCCGCGTGCCCTGCGGGTACTGCGGTTATTGTTTGTCCTGTTTGTCCCGCGGCATCGGCTTTCGGAGGGTCAAGGATCTGGATACAGGTAAGCTCTCCTCCCGAATTAAAGCTTAAGGATATAAGCTTTAACTTATCCCAGTACTTAAGTGCCCGCAGTACGTCCTTCTCGGTATAATTAAACCGATCCGCGATATCACCCACCGAAAACGGGCTTCCGCCGGACAGCTTCCTTAAAAGATACAGGTACACCTTGATCTGGGCATCGTTTGCCTCAGTCATATATATGTCAATGAAGTCATTTTTGATAAGCGTGACTTCCGAAGAATAATCTTTGTACAGAGTAATATTTCCCATTAAATATACACCGCCGTTAACTATTCCCCCATTTAAAAATTCATCTCCCGGTGACGATGATTATAGCACAGTTGCCCCCGTCTGAAAACAAAATCTTATGCCCAATAACCCCGTAAATACAAGGGTTTTTCCACTGTGGATAATACAGAAACTATGTACGGATTTAATTATGTGAATAGGGTCAGCGTGCAAAATTGCGGGTATTGATTTTTGGCGGTAACTTATTACGTTAACTTAAAAATCCACAGCCTGTTTAGGGATAACTCCCGCCACCTTGCTGTGGATATTGTGGATAATTATTTTGAAAGCAGATCTTCGCCGATTTTTACTACATCTCCGGCCCCCATAGTTATCAACAGATCATCCTTCAAACTTTTTTTTCGGACAAAATCTTCGATGTCAGAAAATGTGGAAAAACTGTACGCTTCCTTTCCGCGCTTCTTAAGGGCCTCACATATCATATCAGAGCTTATTCCCAGCGTATCCGTTTCCCTTGCAGCATATATCGGAGCCAGGATCACAACGTCGGCATTTGTCAGCGCATCTACAAAATCATCGAAGAATGCCTTTGTCCTTGTGTATGTATGCGGCTGGAAAATACATACGATACGTTTATGAGGGTAATTCCGGGCTGCTGCGAGCGTTGCCCTTATCTCTGTAGGATGATGGGCATAGTCGTCAACTATGGTCACATCCCCGAGCTTGCCCTTATATTGGAAACGCCTGTCCGTCCCCGTAAAGTCAAGGAAGCCCTTCGCAATCGTATCGTTATCAATTCCCAGAAACTCGGCAAGCGCGATCGCCGCAAGCGCATTGCCTATGTTATGTGCTCCCGGAACCTTAAGAGCATACCTTCCCGCATCGCCTTCCGCCCTGCCGCACAGCTTTGCCGCACCGGCATTTCGGATCACATTAAATGAAGCACAGCCGAATCCGTCATAACTTACGTCTTTTACTGTATATCCGGCCTTTGCATCCTCGTTGACCGATACGGTCGCAACATTGCATTTAAGGCCTTCCGTTATTTCCTCATACCTTTCAATGTCAGCATTTATCACAACTATGCCGTTTTCGGGTACCAGTCCCGCAAACCTTTTAAAAGAAGAACGGATATCTTCAAGGTCCTTGAAGAAATCCATGTGGTCTTCTTCGATATTAAGTATTATATCGGCCGTAGGATTGAAGCTTAAGAAGCTGTTTGTGTACTCGCAGGCCTCCGTAACAAAATACCCAGAACGCCCGATACGGATGTTGCCGCCTATCTCCTTAAGCATACCGCCAACCGATATCGTGGGATCGAGTCCGCCGGCCATGAGTATGTCCGTTATCATGGATGTGGTAGTCGTCTTGCCATGCGTTCCCGCCACCGCCACGGCTACATCATAATTGGTCATTATCTGTCCGAGCAGTTCAGCCCGGGTCAGCATCGGGATGCCCCGACCCTTTGCCTCGGCGAATTCCTCATTATCCTCATGGATCGCGGCTGTATATACCACGAGCCGTATATCATCAGTGATGTTTTCCTTACGCTGCCCGTAGTAAACCTTTATCCCCTTGTCTTCAAGTATCTTCGTAAGCTCCGACGGGGCCCTGTCCGAACCCGACACCGTAAAACCGCGGTCAAGCAATATTTCTGCCAGACCGCTCATGCTTATCCCGCCTATTCCGATAAAATGCACCCTCACGGGGTTGTTGTAGTCTATCTTATACATAAATCACACCGCTGACGAATTTAGATATTTCACCTGCTCCTCGGTAAGCACATCAATCTTCTTTCCAAGGAAAGCAAGCTTGCGCACCGCAACCTCATCATCGACTTCCTTCGGAACATCGATAATCATCTTATCAAGCTGCCCTTCGTGCTCCACAAGATACTTTGCTGACAATGCCTGGATCGCAAATGACATATCCATTATCTCGGCAGGATGTCCGTCGCCTGCTGCCAGGTTTACAAGACGTCCCTCGGCGAGTACATATACCCACTGGCCCGTAGGAAGCTTGTATCCCATTATGTTCTTCCGCATCTCGCGATTCTCAACGGCATTTTTCTTAAGCCATGCCATGTCTATCTCGCAGTCAAAGTGTCCCGCATTGCAAAGGATGGCTCCGTCCTTAATGACCGCGAAGTCCTCCTCGTCTATTACCTTGTCGCAGCCCGTTACCGTAACAAAGAAATCACCGATCTTAGCCGCATCGTTCATCGGCATTACATCGAATCCGTCCATTACCGCTTCGATCGCTTTAACAGGATCGACCTCGGTAACTATGACCTTTGCTCCAAGGCCCTTTGCCCTCATCGCAACGCCCTTGCCGCACCATCCGTAGCCGGCAACTACCACATACTTGCCCGCTACGATAAGGTTCGTGGTCCTGTTTATGCCGTCCCACACCGATTGGCCCGTGCCGTATCTGTTATCAAAGAAATGCTTGCAGTTTGCATTGTTAACGAGCACCATCGGGAACTTAAGATCTCCGTCCCTGTCCATCGCGATAAGACGGAGTATACCTGTTGTTGTCTCCTCACATCCTCCGATCACATTCGGTATAAGATGAGGAAGCTCCGTATGTATCATGTGAACAAGATCGCCGCCGTCATCTATTATGATGTTCGGTCCCGGCTCAAGCACCGCTCTTATATGGGCATTATATTCTTCAGGCGTAGAATCATACCATGCGTGTACTTCAAGTCCCTCGCTCACAAGCGCTGCCGCAACGTCATCCTGTGTCGAAAGCGGATTGGAACCCGTAACATACATATCGGCTCCGCCTGCCTTGAGTGCCAGGCACAGGTACGCTGTCTTTGCTTCAAGATGTACCGAAAGAGCTATCTTCTTGCCCGCAAACGGCTTGTCCCTTTCAAATTCGGCTTTAAGGGTACGGAGCAGATCACAGTTCCTGCTTACCCACTCGATCTTACGCTTGCCTGATTCTGCCAGATTTATGTCCCTGATCTCACTGCCCATGTTTATTCCTCCGTATGTTTATGTTTCGCTTACTACAGTTTTATATAATACAGCATATCTAAATTTTTATCAATCAGTCTCAATTACCCAACATCTGCTTGTAATTTGCACTATTACCATATATTATAGTCTTAGTTGAGTAAGTCAGGGAGAAAGATATGGGAGTTCTTGCAAACACGGTAGCACGGGAAAGCAAACGGATAGAATACATGATAAAGCGCTACGGCGAGGTAAAGGCCACGCTTCCCAAGGGTACGATCGCGCCCAAAAAGCTGGGAAATCAGACCTATTACTATTTAAAATACCGTGACGGTGACCGCATAGTATCGGATTACATACATAAGGAAGATCTCGAGGAGCTTACGGAAAAGATCGAACACCGCAAGCATGTCGAGCTGATGATAAAGTCACTTAAGGAAGAATTATCTACCGCAAGGAAACTGCTCAAGGGAAAATGACCGGGACAAGAAAACGTCCCCGTGTCCCATGGAGGAATTGATCTGTGAATAAAGAAAGCTATCGCGTTATTAGGATATTACTGATACCAAAGGTTGTGGGGCTCATTGCCGAGGAATTCGGCTGGGATGAGGTTAAGGCCTGCACCGCCTTTTACAATTCGAAACTTAATGAGCAGCTTGAGCAGGACGAGAACGATCTGTGGGCCTGCAGCGAATACAAGCTGCTTGAACTGTTCCGCAAGGAGGTGATCCAATGACAAAAGAGGGCAACTTCCTTACATACTGCGTTGAACAGTATAAATTCGAAAAATCAATGAGCGGCCGTCAGGTCATGGATCTGTTTTCAAAATACGGCGTGCTCGAGTACATCTACAGCTCCTGCGAACCGCTCGCGGAGCACAAGTCGAAATTTATAGTTGAAGATATTGATATTTATATTGAAGCATGTAAGCGATGTGGTTGATCAGACACGGGCAGACACGGGGACGGTTCTTCCGTCTGGTTTTTTCTTAAGCCAGACGGAAGAACCGTCCCCGTGTCTGCCCGTGTCTGATCATTTTGCGTAAGTTAAGAACCGGTTTCCGTTAAGTGCGAACCATGCGGAAGCATCCCGCCTTCCCCTTTTTACGATCTTACCTTCAAGGGGATCATAAATCATCAGGTTATTCTCATCAAATCCCGTTATGAGTACTGCCATATCGTTTTCCACCAATGCCATGACAGGGGCGCCGTTGCCCACATAATAAAGCATTGCGTCACTGGAACAGCCCGACAGTGCGAGCGGCACCGCATCACTTAAGCTCTCTTTCATTATATCAAGCGATGTTTTTCCTTCGGCAAGAAGCTCAACCGTATCAACATATGCTCCGGCAGTCTTTAACATCTCATCAAGACATACCGATACCGTCGTCTCCCTGGGATTAACATATACATCTTCATCTTCGGCCGGAACTTCATTACCTTCCTCGCCTTCTTCATCGGGTTGAGGTGCGGTATTGTCATTGACCTTTCTGGTCACTATAGTATCAATAGTATATTTATCCTTCCTGTCACCGTTCCTGTAGATATAACGGCAGTCTTTGTTGGTAACTGTTCCCGAGGTATTTTCAGCCTCGTATACCGCATCGGAAGCATCGGTATAGATGGCAACTATCTCACCCTTCGAATACACATAATAGCGGTCCAGTACATCCTTGACATTTAAGTGGAAGTAGCGCTCGCCTTCATACAATACGACCTTAGAAGTCAATATCTTGGGATTATCGCCTGTATTGCTGTTCTTAAGCTCAGTCTGCCATGTCGTTTCCATCTCCTCGGTGACAACGCTCCTGTACTGATTCTGCATGGTCTCATATATGGTATTGTTCATTATCTGATCATCACTTGTCCTATACATGAGGTTGGTATCGGGGTCAATGACCACCCTGGTCAAGTTCATCATGTTATCCTTAAACTCAACATCAGTGATGTATATATCGTCGTGATGATATGACTTGAGTATTTCTCCGCTTATATTCTGAATATAAATATAATCCATGGGGAGGATATTCCTTCCGGTAGAATCAAGCCTCATATCACTGAGCTTTACGCTTCCGTATACGAAATCATTGTTAAAGAATCCAAGCGGGATAAGTATATGGCCCTGCTCGGCATCTATGTTGACCGGAGACATCGTATCAAGCGACATGAATTTAAGGGTTTTGTAATCATACAGTATATCAGACGGCTGCCACCCTATCATACTGTTATCCCGGGATGAAACGAAACGGGTCTCATTAAGTCCGCTTGCCAGCAGTTCGGCCTTGCTCAGGTTAAGATCGATGCTGTATATCGTTCCGTTAAACATAAGATACAGGGTATCCTTGTGGTTTACATAACAAAGAGCCTCCACATCATGCTTAAGCATCTCATACGACTTGGTATACGGTATGAACATAAGCTCCTCTATAGTATTGAAAACGCCGTCATAATAGCATATGCCTATACCGGCTTCTCCCTCATGCATGCCACGGTTCATATATCCGTACACGGCAAAAGTGATGTTACCCTGCGTATCCATATACAGGATCTTTATATTATGCGATTTAAACGACGTCCTTACATCATCATTATTCTTATCCCTGAAGGAAAAGATACGCGCCAGGGCTCCCGTATCCGAATTATAACTGTAAAGGCTCCTCGACTGCACAAAACAGAAAACCTTGGCGTCCTCATTCTCCATGTAATCGATCGGTTCGCTCAATATACCGTGGAAGATCTTGCCGTTTCCCACGACAACGTTATTCTCGTTTATGATCTTATCCATGGTACGCTCGTAATCCATCAGGTACATCCTGTCCGAGCCGCGGGTTATATAGAAATACTCCTCGACATCATACATCTCACCGCGTGCCGATACCGTATAGTTAAACTTGATAGCGGCGTTTTTAGTGTCAATGTCAAGGATACGGAGTTCCCTTTCACTCTCAAGCGCGGGCTGAAGATCGCCCCAAGTAAGCTGATTAAAACTTGAATGGATGTTTACATACCCGTAACTTGAATTGTCGCCCTCTGAATTTGACTCCATATATGGCTTAAGCTCACGGGCAGCCTCCTTATCGAAGGTCTTGGAACTGAAATTGTGGACAAACTCAAGCTTCTCGGTAAGATAAAGCTCAGGCCTGTCGATAAACCTGCAGTAATATGATGCGACACGGCCATCCGACAGTGTCAGCTTGACGATGAGCATATACTCCTGCTCATCCTTAATAAGGTCCTTGACAGGTATGACGGCAGTTATCTCATCACCGTTATACGCAGGATCGGTAACGGCTCCGTTTTCCAGAAGCCGCTGCATATCCATAGTCCTTACTTCATAATCAACGTTCGTTACTACACTGTCAAACGTTTTTACTCTTATGGGAATTGTCCGGTCTGCAGACATGGGAGTTATCGTCCCGCGCAGATAACTGCCTTCCATCTGGCTTAAATAGCCATGGAGGCAGTTAACATATTCACCGTTTACATTGACATGTATGACAGGCAGGGTAGCGCCCTTCATATCCGCCGTGAGATCGGTATTGCCCTGGTTCACCACCTTGGATGTGATGATAACGGTAATAACGAAGAACACGAACATTATGGAAAGGCGGCCCATCGCCTTTAATAGCTTTTTTCTCACTTACTTCTTCGCAGCCTCGATACGTGCCACCGACCGCTGCAACGCCAGCTCGGCACGCTTAAGGTTGGTCGTGTCAGCCTTCTCGGCGAGACGCCGTTCGGCACGGACACGCGCCTCCTCGGCACGCTTTACATCTATTTCGTCAGGCCACTCGATAACCTCCGCAAGTATGGTAACACTGTCCTGAAGGATCTCGACAAAGCCGCTTATCAAAGCCGCCGTTTTTACCTCAGTATCCGTTTCCCTTATCCTTAACAGTCCCGGGGCGATAACACAGGTTAACGGTATGTGATTCTTAAGGACTCCTATTTCGCCTTCCGTCGTCCTAAGCTCCACCATTATGGCCTCACCCTCATAAAATACACGGTCGGGTGTTATGATCTTTAATGCAAAAGCTCTTTCGTCCGCCATCGCTGCTCCTTACTTATTATCCTTAACTTTTGCGAGCACATCATCGATACTGCCGCAGCTTAAGAAGTAGCTCTCGGGGATATCGTCATGCTTGCCTTCGAGTATCTCCTTGAAGCCCTGGACCGTATCGGCGATCGATACATAACGGCCCTCAAGACCGGTGAACTGACCGGCAACGAAGAAGGGCTGTGATAAGAACCTCTGTACCTTCCTGGCACGGGATACGGTAACCTTATCTTCCTCGGAAAGCTCGTCCATACCGAGGATCGCGATGATATCCTGAAGTTCCTTATATTTCTGAAGTATCTCCTGAACACCCCTGGCAACCTTGTAATGCTCTTCACCCACGATACGGGGATCGAGGATCCTTGATGTAGACTCAAGCGGGTCAACAGCGGGATAAATACCAAGCTCAACTATCTGACGTGAAAGAACGGTGGTCGCATCCAGATGCGCGAAAGTCGTAGCCGGTGCGGGGTCCGTAAGGTCATCCGCAGGCACATATACGGCCTGGACCGATGTGATGGAACCGTTCTTGGTGGATGTGATACGCTCCTGAAGCGTACCCATCTCGGTCTGCAGGGTGGGCTGGTAACCAACGGCACTGGGCATACGTCCGAGCAGCGCCGAAACCTCCGAACCTGCCTGTGTGAAACGGAATATATTATCAATGAACAGGAGCACATCCTTACCGCCCTGATCACGGAAGTATTCAGCCATCGTAAGGCCTGAAAGGCCAACCCTCATCCTTGCTCCGGGGGGCTCGTTCATCTGACCGAAGACCATCGTGGTTTTATCGATAACGCCCGATTCCGACATTTCATGATAAAGGTCGTTACCTTCACGTGTACGCTCGCCGACGCCGGTGAATACCGAATATCCGCCATGCTCGGTCGCTATGTTACGGATAAGCTCCTGGATAAGGACTGTTTTACCAACGCCCGCTCCACCGAACAGACCGATCTTACCGCCCTTTTGATATGGACACAGAAGATCGACGACCTTGATACCCGTCTCAAGAAGCTCGGCATTCGTCGACTGCTCCTCAAACTGCGGAGCCTTCCTGTGGATCGGGAAATACTGAACGTTATCCGGAGCCGGCTTGTTATCTATGGGCTGTCCGAGTACGTTAAATATCCTTCCCAAAGTATTTTCACCTACCGGAACGGTGATGGGTGAACCGGTCGCGATCGCATCCATTCCCCTTACAAGGCCGTCCGTAGGACCCATGGCTATACACCTTACCGTATCATCGCCGAGGTGCTGGGCTACCTCAACCGTGAGTTCCGTTTTATCCTCCTTCGGAACCCTGATGGCTTCGTTTATCTCGGGAAGAGAGCCCGATACGAACTTGATATCAAGTACCGCACCGATGATCTGGGTGATCTTACCTTTGTTTTCTCCTGCCACTGTCTTTTCTCCTTTGCTGATATCTTTACTTATTTCAGGAATCCTCCCAAGGGATCCCTCCTTATGATCATTGCTAACTGCTAAGCGCTTCGGCGCCGCCGATGATCTCGGTAAGCTCCTGGGTTATATGGCCCTGACGCGCCCTGTTGTACTGTAATTCAAGGGCTCCGATCATATCCTCGGCATTGCTCGTTGCCGAATCCATCGCCTGCATCCTTGCGCCGTTCTCACTGGCAACCGCCTCGATAAACGCGCCGTATACGATGCTCGATACATACTTGGGAATGATGAGCTCAAGTGCTTCTGATTCTTCCGGCTCATAATTCATAAGGCTCATAACTTCCTTTTTGTCAGAATCACCCGCCGGCTTTTCCTCGCCCGCTTCCTCCGCGGATAAGCCTTCCGTATCGTCATCACCCGGAAGCTTTCCGTCAACAGGCAGAAGCTTTATGAGCGTCGGAATATGACTTACGGTATTTTTAAATCCCGTATATGCAAGCCATACCTCACCGACTTCCTTTTGCATATAAGAAGCAAGCACTTCATCGGTAATATCCATTGCATCCTTAAACAGAGGCTCGTTTATGACCTCGGAACGGTCCGCCTTTATGTTGTAACCACGGCGCTTTAACAGATCCCTGCCCTTCTTACCTACAGCATATATATCGACAACATCATTGGTAAGGTCGGAACCTGCCACGAGCTTGACGATATTTGAGTTGTATCCGCCGGCCAGACCCCTGTTGGAAGTTATGACTATAACTGCCTTCCTGTCAGAATCACCCTTTACAAGATAGGGATGATCGACATGTCCGGTCCTAGCGATGATGTTCTGTATGGTATCATACATGCAATGGAAATATGCCTTCGAGCGTTCAGCCCTGGTCTTTGCCCTCTGCAGCTTCACCGTGGAAACAAGCTTCATGGCCTTGGTAATCTGCTGCGTGCTCTGTATGCTGACCTTACGCCTTTTTATATCCCTCATTGAGGCCATAATGATTCTCCTACTTCAGAAATTCTTCCTTGAAATCCTCAACTGCCTTGCGCAGCTTGCTCTCGGCTTCATCCGAAATTACCTTGGTTTCCTTGATAGAAGCGGGAACCTCGGGTATGTTCGTTTTAACATATTCGAAAAAGCTTTCCTCGAACTCGACTATCCTTGCTACGGGGATATCCAGAAGATATTTGTTTACCGCAACAAAGATGATCATTACCTGATACTCGACCGGCATGGGCTTGTACTGCGGCTGCTTAAGTATCTCCTTGATACGTTCGCCCTGTGCAAGCTTTTCCTTGGTATCGGCATCAAGCTCGGAACCGAACTGTGCGAATGCAGCAAGCTCCCTGTACTG
This sequence comes from Lachnospiraceae bacterium, assembly GCA_017550535.1. GTDB lineage: Bacteria > Bacillota > Clostridia > Lachnospirales > Lachnospiraceae > UBA2868. The sequence continues at coordinate 16,179 of JAFZOS010000093.1, read as the reverse complement.
AGCAAGCTCCGTACGGATGGGCGCCGCGATCTTTTTCATGGCCTTGATCTGAGCAGCACCGCCGACACGCGATACCGACAGACCGGCATTAACGGCAGGCCTGAAGCCCGAGTTGAACATTTCGGTCTCGAGATATATCTGACCGTCCGTAATTGAAATTACGTTGGTCGGGATGTAAGCGGAAACGTCTCCCGCCTGTGTTTCGATTATGGGAAGCGCCGTAAGCGAACCTCCGCCGTATTCCTCGCTCATCCTTGCCGCACGTTCAAGCAGCCTTGAATGGAGATAGAATACATCACCGGGATATGCCTCACGTCCCGGCGGACGACGGAGCAGCAATGACAGTGTACGGTATGCAACGGCGTGCTTTGAAAGATCATCATAGATAACAAGCACGTCCTGTCCCGCTTCCATCCATTCCTCACCGATAGCGCAGCCCGCATAGGGAGCTATGTACTGGAGAGGTGCCATTTCACTGGCTGTTGCCGCAACGACGGTTGTATATGCCATGGCGTTGTATTCCTCAAGCGTCTTTACGATCGAGGCAACCGTGGATGCCTTCTGTCCGATCGCAACGTAGATACATTTAACGCCCTGACCCTTCTGGTTTATGATCGTGTCGATCGCGATAGCCGTCTTACCTGTCTGACGGTCACCGATTATGAGCTCACGCTGTCCCCTTCCTATAGGGATCATGGAGTCGATGGCCTTGATACCCGTCTGCAGCGGTGTATCAACCGACTTCCTCGTGATAACGCCCGAAGCAACACGTTCGATCTGACGATATTTATCGGTCTGTACCGGACCCTTGCCGTCTATCGGCTGACCAAGCGCATTAACGACACGCCCGAGCATCGCATCACCGACGGGAACCTCAACAACCCTGCCCGTGGTCTTTACCGTATCGCCTTCGTTTATGTTCTTGTCGGCTCCAAGAAGAACCGCACCGACATTATCCTCCTCGAGGTTAAGCACCATGCCGAATACTCCACCCGGGAATTCGAGCAGCTCGTTCATCATGGCCTTTTCAAGTCCGTGAACACGTGCGATACCGTCTGCGACCTGGATAACGGTACCTACCTCGGATACCTCCAGCTCACCGGCATATCTCTTGATCTGATCCTTAATTACAGAACTTATTTCTTCCGGTCTTAAATTCATGGATCTATACGCACCTTTCTTATATTTTACGCCCTTTTCAACTGAATGGACTTAAGTTCCTTCTCAATGCCTTCAAGCTTCGTCCTGATGCTCGAATCCACAACCCTGTCCCCTATCCTTATGACCATGCCTCCGATAAGCGACTTATCCAGCATATAGTTCATTTCCATGGAAACATAATCCGTTGTGTCAAGAAGCCTTTTCTTAACGGCCTCCTTCTGCGCATCCGAAAGCTCAAGCGGCGTTGTCACATATGCAATGCCGATCTTTTTATGCTCCTTAACCTTAAGCACAAAGCTGTCAAGGATAGAATCAACCTCAGGGTACCTTTTGTTGGTAACGATGAGCTTAAGGAAACCCGCAAATTCATCGCTTATACGTCCCTTGAAAACGGACTCGATGATCTGCTCTTTCTCCTCCCTTAAGATCTTGGGATGATTCATAAGCCTTGAAAAATCAGGATTGTCCTCAAGTATCTGCCGCACTGTGAGGGCTTCCTCATACAGGGTGTCAAGCGTTCCGTCTTCGATACCCGTTTCAAACAGTGCCTCAGAGTAGGTAGCGGCAGCTAGCTTCGCCATGTATCATCACCTACTTCTTTTAACGTCTCTTCAACGAGAGCATCCTGTACGGTAGTGTCCATCCTGTTTCCTACGACCTTGCCTGCCATGAGTGACGCGATCTGTATCATCTCGTTCTTGATCTCATCCTTTGCCTTTTCCTTCTCAAGCTCAGCCTCGACATGAGCCTGTTTGATGATCCTTGCGGCCTCCTCCTTGGCTTCGGCGATTATGTGATTTTCATTGGCTGTCGCACGCTTCCTTGCATCCGCAAGTATCGTATCCGCTTCGGCATCCGCGTTCCTTAACTTATCCTCGTACTCGGCACGCATCGCATCCGCGGCTTCCTTATCCTTTTTTGCAGAATCAATATCATCCTGTATCTTTTCCCTGCGCTTATTAAGCATATCCCTTACGGGATTGAACAGAAGATAAGACAGGAACAAAAACAGGAAGAATACCGAAACCGCAGTCAGGATCGCATCATGCAGCAGCTGGAAATCAAGATCAAATAATCTTTCCATCCGGCTAATTGCCTCCTTTCGGTCTACTAATGATCATTATTTTAAAAGAGGCTTAACGAACAGCAGTAACATAGCTACCAGAAGACCGTAAAGACCTGTCGTCTCCGCAACGGCCTGGCCGAGAAGCATGGTAGACGTTACATCTGACTTGGCACCGGGATTACGTCCTACAGCCGATGCTGCATGACCTGCGGCAATACCCTGACCTACGCCGGGACCGATACCGGCAATAAGCGCAAGGCCCGCACCGATAGCCGAACAACCTCTGATGAAATCATCTCCTGAAATATTCATGAAAATGTCCTCCTTAAACTTTTATATTCAATAAATTATGACCAATGTTTACTCGGCACCTATCGCATCGCTCACATACGTCATCGTCAGCATACAGAATACGTACGTCTGTATCGCACCGCTGAACAGATCGAAGTAGATGTGAAGGAACGACGGTATACCTATCTTTACAAATATCGGAAGCAGTCCGTAGTAAAGCGCCATCATGACGGTTCCCGATAAGACGTTTGCAAAAAGACGCAGCGACAACGAGATCGGTACGGCAAAATCACCGATAAGATTTATCGGGATCCAGAATACCCACGGATCGCACAGACCCTTTATGACTCCGCTGACCTTCTGATGTTTGAACTTATTAAATGTGATAAGACCGAATGTAATGACACCCATGGGGAAGGTAACGCCGTAATCGGCTGTCGGCGGCCTAAGTCCCATAAGGCCCGAAATATTGCTTAAGAAAATGAAAAGGAATAAGGTAAAGATGTAGTTTGCGAACTTGGCTGCATTCTTACCCATAACGCTGTTTACGATGCCGTCAAGGAAATCAATGAGCAGCTCGACTATGTTAAGAAAAGTACCCGGAGCCTCGTCCGTATTGGCCTTCTTTACCGCCCGGTTTGCAAACAGCGCAAAAACTATAAGGAGCAGCATTACGATCAATGTACAGACATGCGTGGTCGTGATCCATACCTCATTGCCAAAGCAATTATAGGAGAAGATCCCCTTTATCATGAAATCGACATCGCCTGATAACAGCACCGGATAATTAAACATTTTCCTGATTAACTCCTTTGATCTTTTCGATAAGCCTGTGCGTAAACGGCTGGATGTAAGCCCCGATCTTTAATCCCATAAGACCCGCAAAACAGGTCAGGGGGCTTCCGAAACCGGTCACCGCCAGTAATATGATAACCGCACATGCCAAAAGGTAGCGGATAGCCGCCTTCCTCTGCGTAAATGCCCTTGCGCCCTTTTCATCAAGAGTCACGGCCACGGCGATCGAACCGGCCATGCTCACGGCAAGTACAAGGCATATTACAAATCCCAGAACAAGTCCGACGGAGCAGTAAAGCTTCCTGTCCGCAAATATGAGAAGCGCTGCCTCCCATAATATGCAATACACGGCAGCACCGAGAATCAGTTCCCTTAAGGTAGAATTATTTCGAAGCTGATCCATCATCGCCACCGATCTTCTTCGTATCGTCAAAGTTGCTTTTACGCACCCTGACCTCATCGTGTACCGGCGGCCTTGAATATATCTTTTTGGCGAAAATGTATACATTTCGCCCGCCTGCAGCGGCACCTACGAAAAACAGTATTATCACAAGAAAGGACGTACCCAGATACCTGTCGAGGAATATCCCGAGAAAAGTACACAACATGATAGGCACAAGCATATTGATCCCGAATTGGATTATCTGTGTCATTGAGCGGTATACACCGTTATCGTACTTCACGCGTCCGCCCCTTTCATGGTTATCCATATAAATATAACAGTTTTTTTCAAAAAAGTCTACAAAATACTCCAATATATTGCTATACTGAGCATATATTCTATGTTGGGGGAATTATATGGAAAAACCGCACTTCTACCGCAAAAGGATCATCCCTGAGGAATGCATTCCCTTAAAGGATGATATTATCCTCAAAATGACCGATGACATCATCATCACCAAGTGGAATACCCTGCGTCCGAAAAAGAACATGCACCACGGCTATTCATGCTACTTTTTAAAGGAAGGCTACAAGGTAAGCAAGTTCTTAAGGGAGGATAATTCGCTGCTCTACTGGTACTGCGACATAATAAAGACCGACTACGACAGCAGCACGAACACCTATGTGTTCACCGACCTTCTTGCCGATGTGATCATGTACCCCGACGGGTTCGTCAAGGTGGTCGATATAGACGAGATAGCCGAAGCGTTAAAATCAGGCAAGCTCCCGCCGGAAGATGTCATATCGCTGCTGACAAGCCTCGATAAGCTGTTAAAGATCGTATACAGCGAGGATTTCGAAAAGTATAAGCATATGATAAATGAGTATGCGCTGGAAAAATGAGATAAAATAAGGATCCTGACGGATCCTTATTTTCTTTAATAAAAAACATGTCCCCCTATGACCGTACCCTGTATCTGGGGAATGACCGTCCTGAAAAACAGGCAGTTGCCCACGGGCTGTACGCCCGCCATCGCTTCATCAGCCGCACGGTAGCATGATTCGTTTGCACCGAGTGAAAGCCTCGTTGCAAGGCGTCCGCTCCCTGCCGGCGTGAACTGCCTCTTCTGATATATGACTCCGACCATCGTATTCGGAAATGCAGCACTTCTCATCCTGTTTATTACCACCGATCCAACGGCAACCTGGCCGATATACGGCTGATTTCCCGCCTCGCAGTGTATAAGGCAGGCAAGGAGCTCCCTGTCGCTTACATCAAATGAAAGATCGCCCGTATTGCTCCATGCCATCCGGTTTGCACGCTCACTTAAGGCCTTTTCCTCCTCAAGCTGTTTCTTGAGAGCTACAAGATTGGCCTCCTGCTCTTTTATCTCGTTTTCGTATGCCTTCTGCTCAAGCTCGGCAGCGCTTATCGCACCGTTCGTGGCTGCTATCGTTCCCGAAGTGGAATTTACGAGCGTACTGACCTTGTTCTTCTCGGCCTTAGCTTCATCCATGAGCTCATTTAACTGCTCAACCTCTTCTTCGAGAACCTGCTCCTTCTCCTCGACCGCCTTACGCTGTTCCACCAGGACATCGAACATCTTCTTATCGTAATCCTCAAGCTTGCCCACATATTCGGCCTTGTTAAGGAAATCGGCATAATTCTCGGTCTGGATAAAGGTCTGGAACACCGTGCTGTTGCCCTTCTCATATACAGCGCGCAGGTGCCTTTTCATAAGGTCATACTGATGCGCTTCCTCTTTCTTCGCATCCTCGATATCGACCTTGGTCTGCTCGATCTCGGATTCCTTCTCACCGATACGCTCCTCGATCTCGGCAAGGTTATCGCTTATCTGCTCAAGCTCGCCGTTTAACTTCCTTAAATACTCCTGCAGCTGCTGCTTGGTATCTTCAAGGTCCTCACGTTTATCATCGACCGCCTTTTTCTGCTGCTCGGTGGCCTTCTTAAGCTCCTCGGCCTTCTTTATCTTCTCGGATGTAGTCTCGGCGTAAGCCGGCACATACGTAAGTGACAGGCACACGGACGCTGCAACGATCACACATATTAACTTTTTAGTCATCTGTTTTAATGCCTTCAAAGTGTCAGCTCAACCTTTCTGTCCGTACGTTTATACTGATAATACCTGACGCCTGCCGCATCCAGCATCCGCCTGGAGGCAATGGTGCTGGGTTCGTTTTCATATTTGTTGCAGTCATAAACTATTGTCTTTATACCCGACTGTATGATGGCCTTTGCGCATTCATTGCAGGGAAAAAGAGTCACATAAAGCCTGGCGCCCTCCAGCGTGCCCCCGCGATAATTGAGGATCGCATTAAGTTCACTGTGGACCGTATAGAAATACTTATTATCGAGCGGATCTCCTACCCTGCACCATGGAAAATCATCATCGGAGCAGCCTATCGGAAATCCGTTGTAGCCCATTGAAAGTATCTTATTATCGGGACTTACTATACAGGCTCCTACCTGGGTGTTTGGATCCTTGCTCCTTAAACCCGACAGTTTGGCCACACCCATAAAGTATTCGTCCCATGAAATATAATCTTCTCTTTTTTCGCTCATAAATCCCTTATCCTTTATAATAACGCAAACTAAGCATTCTATCCGTGCTTACCTGTATGCTGCTTCCTCGATCGCAGCTACCTGCGAAAGCCTGCGTACATGCTTCTCCTCACCCGAAAACTCCGTAGAGAAAAAGATGTCCACTATATCAAGCGCAAGGTTGGGGCCGATCACTCCGCCGCCAAGCGCCAGCACATTGGCGTCATTATGCATCCTGGTAAGCCTTGCGCTGGTACAGTCGTTGCACAGTGCCGCCCTTACGCCCTTTACCTTGTTTGCGACGATCGATATCCCGATGCCGGTCGTGCACAATACTATACCCTTATCGCACTCACCGTTTGCAACCGCCTCCGCCGTGGCAAGCCCTATAGCCGGATAATCAATTGAATTCTTATCGTAGCTTCCGAAATCCTTTATCTCGTGTCCCTGCTCCTTAAGATGCTCGATGATCAGGCATTTCATATCAAAAGCACCGTGATCGCAGCCTATTGCTATCTTCATTGCCATTCTCCTTTATATCATCTATATATAGTGTCGCAACCACTATATCTTGTGTTGACATAACTGTATAACCACAATATGCCCTATATAATATAAAGGAAATCCTGTTCACATGCAAGTATGAAATGCTAAATAACAGATGATTTGTCAAACCTCAACGATCCTGTGGCCGGCAGCCTTTATAAGCCTGTTCATAATAGCCTGGCCAATGCGTGGAGTGCTGAAATCCTCGGAATATATGGCTTCTATGTTCTCATCGTCGCATCTTCTGAGCGCCGCATAAAGGTGCCTTGCTATCATATCCTCATCATCCCTAGCCCCTACACTTATAACAAGCGCAGCCACCTTATAATCATCCTTCGTCTCATCGGCTGACAGTACTGCCGAGCGCCTGCCTGATTTTAAATCCTCATCTATCCCCGCACAGATATATGACCTTACCTCATCCCGCCCTCCGCGTACGATCACAAGCTCCCCTTTGGGGGCATAATGCCTGTACTTCATGCCGGGAGCCTTCGGCCTTATGTCTTCCGGTACGTCCGAGATGACTGCGGGATCGTATTCAACGCTTCCGGTAACAGCCTTTATCATATCGCCCGTAATGTATCCGGGGCGCAGTATCATCGGCACACTGCCCGTCATATCTACTATCGTGGACTCCAGTCCTATAATGCAGGGGCCCCCGTCTATTATCATATCAATTCGCCCGTCCAAGTCCTTTATCACATGATCGGCATCGGTGGGACTGGGCCTGCCCGAAAGGTTTGCTGACGGCGCAGCGATAAATCCGCCGGAAGCCTTGATGAAACCGGCTGCTATCCCGTTATCCGGCATCCTGACCGCAACAGTATCAAGACCACCCGTTGTTTTAAACGGAACTATGTCTTTCTTTTTAAAGATCATCGTAAGCGGACCCGGCCAGTACTTTTCGGCAAGCTTTACCGCAGCCTCATTCACATCCCCGGCCACCTTAAACAGATCTTCAACACGGCAGATATGCACGATGAGAGGATTGTCGCTCGGCCGCCCCTTGGCCGCATATATCTTCCCCGAAGCCTCGGGATTTAAGGCATCGCCTCCGAGTCCGTAAACGGTTTCCGTGGGAAACGCAACAAGACCGCCCGACCTTATTACTTTTCCGGCGGCCTCAAGGGCTTTATGATCGATGTTTTCATTATCCATCCGGATTATCGTTGTTTTCATAAAGGTTTTCCGCCGCCCTCAGGGCACATGGCTATCACACGGCCGAGCTGGCACGCCAGATATTCTCCCTTCTCTGCGATATCCCTGTTAAGGGTGCATACAATGAGTCCGTAAACATAAGCCCCACTGAAAACCGGGAAGGCAATAAGTCCCTTTCCCGTGCCGGTAAGGCCGTCCACTTTGAAAATGTCGCAGGCTTTCCTTGCCTGTGATCCTTCATCTATTACATTCAGCCTGCCGGATACAACCGTGCACTTAAGGTAGATATCTTCGGGAAATGCAGCCGGCGCATCGGGGCTGTACTTAACCTGTGCATCGTACATATAAAACGCGGCACCCTTAAAGCCCAGCATATCAAAATGCTTTATCGCATGCTTAAGCATATCTTCGGTCTTATCCGTAAACTTCATGGTCTCGGCGATATAATCGCGTATCCTGATACGTTCATCATTATAGTCAAGGCTCTTTGAATTCCACCATGATGCCTGTGCGAGCAGGGCCTTGTCACGCATATGAGAAAACAGGACAGCGTTCTTCTCATTCACGGAACCGGAGTGCGGCACAGCCTGCATGGCACCCTGCAGGGCACCTATACAGGTCACAAACCTGCTCATATCGGTATATTTCATCGCATCATTGTCAAAAAAGATATCGATGAGCCTGTGCAGTTCTTCAAACTGCTTATCATTCATGCGGCGCTTCTTAATACATGCAAGCATTTCCGATATGTACGCATAGAACAGCCTCCTTAGATCGATGGCACGGCTGTCGATTATCTCGTTTCTGTACCGGTAAAAGCAGTCATCAAACATCCTGTTTATGAAAGCATCGTCTGCCGATGCCAGTTCCTTTGCATTATATCCCTCGAGCCTGTAATCCATCGACTCTCTTCCGAACAGGCAGGTAGGTATAGTCACCGAATCGGCATAATCGTCATTCATCCGCTTTATAAGAAGATCCAGCGCATTCTGCCCCAGGCTCGCCGCATCGGCACCGATCGACGAAAGCGCCGGTATCATATCAGTCGCAAGCCTTGTATTGTCAAACCCGAACACGTCCATATCCCTGCCGGGCGTTAAGTTCCTCGCCTTCATCACCTTGTAAAGTCCGTAAGCCACCTGGTCATTAACACAGAATATCGCCTGCGCTTCGGGATTCCTGTCAAGGAGCCTCGTTGCCGATGCTTCCGACTGGATGCTCATTTCCGAAGGCTCATACTTATCCTCGGAATAATCAAGCCCCTTGCCTTTAAGGTAATCCATGAACAGCTTCTTGCGCTTCTGGGCATCCGCATTATCATCCCTTCCGCCGAGCATGCAGAAATTCGTGACGCCCTTGACCCTGAACAGATAATCCATGGCTTCCCGAAGGCCCATCTCGTCATTGTAATTGACGGTAAGCTCCTTCTTTTCATCCGATGCGATGAATACCTTGGGCACATCCTTATAATACTCGTAGTGAATACCCTTCATGTTTGGCAATGCGATGATGAGGCCGTCAAACTTACACCGCTCCACCATACTGTATATGGAATTTGACACAGCCCTGTAATAATGGCGGTTATCATCCCCGCTGCCAATCCCGACCTGGCGCCCCGCAACAACAATAAGCTGCATATCATCCCTGTTGCCGACAGCATATACAACGCTGTGTATGATCTCCTTGGAAAAATCGCTGAATATATCCTCTATAACAAGGCCTATTATTTTCTTTGATCCGGAATCACTCATGGTATACCTTTCGTAAAAAGACATATTTACATATTTAATAATTATTATACTTTTTGGACGATATTTTATCACGCACAGCCACGGGGACGGTTCTTCCGTCTTTTTTTTTACCAGACGGAAGAACCGTCCCCGTGTCTGGTATTGTGTTAAGGCAGTTTCAGCGGTATAATATTTTTTACGCGGGGAGTTTATCAAGGAGCAGTTATGACAAACAGAACGGTTGAGGCGGGAACCATCATATACGAAGGCGGCAAGGACATTGTGGCTTCACTTGACATAGTCGCCAAAGGTGTGATCCGTGCTTCAAGTGACTACTGTACGATAGATCTTCCGGCCGGAAGCATAATAGGTATCGGTGAATTCCCGAAATCCGAGTATATATTCACATATGAGGTTGTGGAACCGGTCAGCCTGTATTCATATCCTTATGATTCTGAAGCATCTTTGGTAGCCCTGTTTAAAAACAATGCAAAGCTCCTGTCAACATTGGTGGCAGGGTGTATAAGGTTTGCGCATAAGATGCAGGCCGCAGTCCTTGATACCATGGAATTTGCAAGGGCTGAATATGCCCGCGTTAACAAGGCCCTTGATGAATATCCGTCACTTGCCATTTCGGCAGGCATAACACCACAGCAGTTTGACGATGTCAAAGCACTCGCGGCACCCGACATGCTTGACAAGGCAAGGGGCTGGCACCGTGATTTTGTCGAGGATCTTCAGGCTAATGAAGCTAAGTTCCGCAAGGAATTCTATTCAATACCCAGTATAGGCTTAGGGATAGGACTTACCGTCAATATGTATGCCCTTGAGTCAAGGGATTTCATGGCCGAAGTAATCGAATATCTTGATTCTTTCATAGCGGGAAGCCGCGGTTTCTTAAATCATTTCCAGGCGATCAAGGAACGTGATGCGGCCGCGGAATCGGCATCTAAGGAAGGAAGCGAAAGCAGCGGTACGACCGACGAGTCCGTCAGCGGTTGCTTAAAGGCGATAATGAGTTTCTCATCTCCCGATCACGAACTGTTCGACCGCTTTTCACTTGAACTCGCCAAATTCAAAAAATGCAGCGACCGCTACGGAAGCACAGATGAAGTGCGAAAGCTGCGGCGCGACATGTCGGCTGATTTTTACGAGCTGTATCTTAATGTATTTTTAAAGGCCGTCAATTCCGACTGGGAAGAGATCCCGATGGGGATTAAGCTGTTTCTCTTATTCGGTTTTGTGGACGAAGGCCTTGCAGGAAAAGAAAACACCTCAAAGCTTATAGCCATCGCCGACTCGCTCGAACCCTGCAGTGACCGCAGGGTATTTACGGTCTTTGAATGGCTGCTGCTTGTATACGGCGGCAAGATAATGCCTTCAAAAAATGAATTTGATCTTGATTACCCGGCATATCTTAAGGAACTTCGCAGGGAAGGCTCCATAAAAGAGGCCGATGAGAAGCGGCTCTTAAACAGTGATATCGACCGCTTAAGGTTTGAGATGAAAAACATCTTCATGATTGGGAACCGGGTGACCTTCGGGCGCATAACCACTTTTACTCCCATATTTGATAAGGATAACATCACAAAACCGCTTGAGTTAAGTTACTTAAATGCCGAAACGATAAACAACGAGATAAATCGGATACGCAGCATCGACCACGGCGCGTTCTGCCGTCAGGGCGTATTCACCATGCCCGAAGCAGGCGTCAATTCATTCTTTACAAATGACGAGGTCCTGCCTTTTGTCATCCTTATGCCCAATATCGGTTCGCGTGCCTCGCTGTGGCAGGAGATCGATTCTAAAAAGAGAAATACACCTGCCAGGATGATCATTTCGATATTCCATACCGAAACACTTGAGGATACGATGATCCGCCTTGTCGGCGAATTCAGGTGGGAAATGTGCAAAACAGAACAGGGCGTGCACTGGAACGACGTTACCGATCCGTCGCTTACGGCGATGTACTGCGATTATCTGCAGTTCTACAGGAAGAATTCGGCGATATCTCCCGAAGTCAAGGAAAAGATCCAGATATCACTTAAGAACAATGCCAACAATTTCAAAAAAGTGTTTGTTGCCGATTACTATGCATATATAAAATACGAATCCCAAGGGGCACTGCGGCTTAATAAATTCGCAAGGGGCATACTGTTTTCCTTCTGTCCGCTTTCAAAGAGCGTTATAAGCGCATTTGGCGACAACCCGCAGTATACCCAGCTCATAAGCAAGCGCGAAATGGAGCTAAAGCAGCGTGAAAAGCTGCTTACGAACCTTGTTTCAAAGATAGAAAAATCGGGGCACTCAGTCCCCGATAAGATAAAAGGTCAGATAAAACAGCTTCAGTTAGGCTGATCTTTAGGTGCTGTCCCCAATGCCATCCTGTCCTCATACTCATTTCCCGGCATGGGTTTTGCAAAGAAGTAACCCTGGATCATATCACAGCCCTCGCCCGCAAGGAAATCCACCTGCTCGCGCACTTCGACACCCTCGGCTACTATGCGCATGTTCAGGTTCTTTGCAAGCTTGATCGCTTCGGAAACGACGATCTGTCCACGTTTGCCCGCCGACTCATCCCTGAAAAATTCGGCATCGAGCTTTAGCACATCAAGCGGCATATCCTTAAGCGAATTAAGCGATGAATATCCCGAACCGAAATCATCCATCGATACAGCAAAGCCATACTCCTTAAGCCTGCTTATCGTGCGCAGCATTGCCCGTTTGTCGTCAAAGAATGCGCTTTCGGTAAGCTCTATCTCGATGAATTCATGAGGTGTTCCGATCTCATCGACCATATCCCTTATCTGCTCGGCAAGATCGTCCTCGACAAAGTGTGCTCTTGATACGTTTACGGACACAGGCACACATCTGCATCCCTTATCAAGCCATGCCTTCTGATCCCGTGCCACGTGCCTTATCATGTAATGATCGATGCTCGTTATGAACCCGTTCTTCTCAAATATAGGTATGAACCTTCCGGGAGGGATAAGTCCGAACTCGGGAGAATTCCACCTGATAAGTGCCTCGGCACCTTTAAGCTCATTGGTTCGCGGATCGTACTTTGGCTGGTAATAAACAAGGAACTCCTCGTTATCAAGCGCCGCCTGCTGCCGCTCCTGTACGGTATCGATCCACTTATGCTCATCCTTAAGCTTCTCGTCAAAGAATGCGATTCCCGAATCATCATTATCATCAAGTGTTGCCCTTGCGGTAGAGGCATTGTTGTAAGCCGTATCGATATCGATATCATCGCGTTTAAACCGCTGACCGTTGTTGCCCTTTTCCATATCAAGGATAAACACTCCCGCATGGAAGCTGAACTTGTGATCAGTACCTGTTGTTTCAAGGGTTCCGATAAGCTTTTCAATGCGTTCTCTTGCCTCAAGTTCATCGCTGCATTTTATAAGAAGCGCAAAATTGGATGATGTGGTATGGGCGCAGATCTCCTTCCTGCCTATCGATGAGTTTATCTTCCTGTAGACATTGAGCAGAAGCTTTTCACCCTCTGCCACGGAATGGCACATACAGTAATTCCTGTAATTTACAAGTACAAGATTCACTACGGCAAATCTATCGTTTGAACGTACCCGCTTTTTAAGAAGCTGCTCACCCTTTACCAGGAACCAGGTCCAGTTACGGCCGCCCGTAACCATATCATTAAAGAACAGGTCGAGCATGCGCCGCTGCCTTACAAAACTCTTTATGGCACCTATGAGCATCGAAACCAGGATGACAACAATAAGGACCGCTATGGCTGCAATAAGCGCGGAAAACATATATACATCCCTCTTGTTTGCCTTAAACAGCGCTTTACCTACCAAATGTTCACCGCCGCCCGCATCAACCGATATCCATATGGGAAGGTTGAACATACTCGAATGCTCACTTACAAGGTCAAAGTCCTTCTCCGCCTCATCACCTTCGGCACCCAGCCATTTGCGGAACGCCTCAAATTCAAGATTCAGACGTCCGTTGCTTCCCGGATAAACATAGCCTCTTTCCGTATCCCGGTAAACCAGTATCTTTTCGGTCTGTGCGGGAAGTGTGATAAGACCTCCTTCAATCCCGCATGTATTTTCACCGTTTGCATATACCACATTCCCGGCCGCATCGGTTACTATGTATCCGTGCCCTTCTTCATTCAGGACATCATAAATATCATCATCGCCGGTCCTTAATTCATATAGCTTTGCCATATACTGTATTGATTTATATTCCGCGGCGATCTTGGTATCTATAATGTATGCGAGTATCAGCTGTATCGCTGCTGCCACAAGAACAGCGGATACAACCGCAAATAAAACAAACTGTATCAACGACCCCCATACATGTGAACGTTTTATCTTTCTGTATTTCTTTTCGCTTTTACTGGCCATGGCTTTTCTCCCTGTTGAACTAAATTGATTTACATTAGTCAATATATCATCATAATCTTAATGTGTCCTTGGCAAAACGTTAAAATCACATTAAAAGATACCAGACACGGGGACGGTTCTTCCGTCTGGTTTTCAAAAACCAGACGGAAGAACCGTCCCCGTGTCTGAATACCGTTTCCTAATTAAGGTCAAGCGGATCGTTCAATGCGCGGCGGTCATTGACCCTGCGGTCGCGTCCCGACCTGCGGTCCTTACCGGAACGTTGATCCCTCTTCTCCTGTTTGGCCATATACATCTTGCTGTCCGCAGCCTCAATGAAGCTGAACAGTGTCTTGTCCGTATCCGGCGCTATCATCGTATAACCCATGCTAGCCCCGAGAATGTAAGGCGAGTATTTGCCCTTCTCATTGAAGGCCCTGATCGATTCCTGAATATTTTTTATCTTGTCCTTTACCTCATCCGATGACTGTGCTTTGCCGAATACTACAAACTCATCTCCGCCGAACCTCATCACAAGTTCATTATCATCGATGTTTGAGGACAGGATATTTGCGAAATCAACGATATACTCATCACCCATCTTATGGCCCATCGTATCATTGATCACTTTGAGACGGTCCATATCCGCAAAGATGATATACATTTCCCTGTCTGTCTGCCGGCCTATCTCAAAATCAACCTCTGCTTTGTTAAAGAATCCGAGGCGGTTGTAAAGCTTTGTGAGCGGATCATAATAGCTTAAGTCCTTAAGCCTGTCGATATAATTCTCCTGGGCATTGTATTTCCTTGCCGATTCAAGCATGTTGGAGATATTGTTGATGAACATATGATAAAGCTCTGTTTCAAGTGCGGCACCATAATTGGTCGTTATCGCATATCCGAAATAGGATGAACCGTAATGCAGCGACGAATATATATACAGGTTTCCTTCGCCCGGATTGTTGTATACCTCATTCCGTTTAAGCTGCTTCGATACTCTTTCGTTCTCCTCGATGTTGTAATGATACGGCATCTCCAAATGCTTTCCGCCGTTATCAAGTATAATGCTCATTATCGGTATATTGAATTTTTTCTGGTAATCCGGAAGCATATCATACATCTCACCGGATGAACGGTATGCCATGAAATCGGCACTACAGTCGCTGACATAGCCTGCGTACCGCGAATTATCCATTGACAGCTTGATGCACTCCCTTAAGTAGCCTTCCCTTTTGGCACTGTCTACCGCACAGTCGGCACAGCAGCTCGTCCCTATCTCAAGCCGGGGAGTTATCTTTACCGTTTCACTCTTCTTTGAGTGAAGCATATTATATGCCGTATTTCCTATTTTATTTTCAAACCTCTTAATGGATGTTATCGACGGCTGGTTGTATGCCGCCTGAGGGATATTGTCAAAGCCCGTGATTATATAATCCTCCGGAACCCTGTACCCGTCCTCGGTAAGCCTGTAGAACACACCCATGGCGCTCTGGTCATTTACGCAGATGAACGCATCCGCATCCATCAGATCATGCTCTTTAAAATACTCATATGCCTTATATCCGCTGTCAACATAATAGTTACCTGCATATATCCGCTCCCCCGGCAGCTTAAGGCCATGCTTATTCATTACCTTTTTACACGCATCAAGCCGGTACTGGGCATCGATACTGTCCGCGGGACCGCCCACAAAATTAACCGTCTTAACATCGTGCTTTGATATTACATGCTCAACGAGTTCCTCCATTGCCTCGCCGTTGCAGCTTAAGATGTTGAAAAAGTCCTTGTCATAACTGTCTAAGGAAACACAGGGTTTGCCGGATTCCTTTAACCTTTTTGCAAGCACGCCCCTTATGTATGGATTGTAGAATGCGCTCGCATACAATATAAACCCGTCAAAACCGGACAGATCCATACGCTTGATATACTCGTATTCACCTACATCGAAGCCTTCATCGTTCGATACATAAAATGAGAACAGATGCAGCTCATCATTGTTTTTTTTGCATTCCTCATATACACCTTTTATGATCTCACGCTGGGTGTATATATAGATCTGACCTACAAACAAAGCAATCTTCATACTGTGACTCTTCTCCCTCACTGATCCCTTAAGAATCAAACTTCCCT
>JAFZOS010000092.1 GCA_017550535.1 Lachnospiraceae bacterium | reverse complement strand
GGTGCGTTTGAAGCACAGCTTCGGTTTGGCCTTCCGTCGATCGGCGGCAAGGATTCGATGTCGGGAACCTTCAATGATATAGACGTTCCGCCGACACTTGTTTCCTTTGCGGTTGACGTTGCAAAAGCAAGTGATATCATAACGCCCGAAATTAAAAAAGCCGGCAATATACTTGCACTTCTGAAGGCAGGACGAGACGAATACGACCTTCCTGAATATGATAAAATAACAGCTTCGTATGACAAACTTCATAAGGATATAAAGAACAATAACATCGTTTCCGCATATGCCATTGACGGCAAGGGTGTGATCGCCGCGCTGTCAAGGATGGCATTCGGTAACGGGCTTGGCATTAAGTTAAATAACGATATTGATCTTAATATCTTATTCGGTGCCGGCTTTGGTTCCATAGTCGCTGAAGTTGCAGCTGACAGGGCTGATAAGCTTGAGGGTGATTACATTATAATAGGAAAGGTTACCGATGAACCGGTATTTACTTACGGAGATGTATCGATAACCGAAGCGGAGGCACTTGCTGCATGGAAGGCACCGCTTGAAAAAGTATTCCCGACAAAGGCTGTCAAAGATGATAAGGTAATAGAAACAAAACTCTATATGTCCGATAATGTGTACATATGCAAACATAAGGTGGCAAAGCCCACGGTATTCATTCCGGTATTCCCGGGAACGAACTGCGAGTATGATTCTGCGAAGGCATTTGAACGCGCCGGCGCGGATGTCATAACGAAGGTATTTAAGAACTTAAGTGCCGAGGATATCCGTTCATCGGTTGACGAGTTTAGGAAGGGTATTGATAAGGCGCAGATCATCATGTTCCCCGGCGGTTTCTCGGCAGGTGACGAGCCTGACGGATCGGCCAAGTTCTTTGCCACCGCCTTCCAGAATGAAGTGCTTAAGGAAGCGGTAATGCAACTGCTTAATGAACGCGACGGACTTGCCCTTGGTATTTGTAACGGCTTCCAGGCACTCATTAAGCTCGGCCTTGTTCCGGGCGGCATGATAACCGGACAGGATGCATCATCACCGACGCTTACATTTAATACGATAAACCGCCATGTATCAAAGATGGTATATACGAAGGTTGTTTCAGATAAGTCACCCTGGCTTAAAAAGGCATCGCTCGGCGGTATGTATGTAATTCCCGCATCGCACGGTGAGGGCCGCTTCGTTGCAAATGATGAGTGGCTTGACAAGCTGTTTGCAAACGGCCAGGTGGCAACCCAGTACTGCGATGTAGATGGAAACATAAGCATGGATGAGGAGTGGAACGTAAACGGTTCATATATGTCGATCGAGGGCATCACCTCACCCGACGGCCGCTGCTTCGGAAAGATGGGCCATGCCGAGCGCCGCGGCGACTCCGTCGCAATGAACATCTACGGCGACCAGGACATGCAGATCTTCGAATCCGGCGTTGAGTACTTCAAATAATTAACCTTGAAAGGATACCTTGCGTCCGCTTCGCTCCCGCAAGCTCATGAACATAAATCCTTGGCTGAATGCAGCCAAGGATTTTTAATGCGCCTCCGGCGCATTCACATCATTGAAACGCAAACATCTGCATTTGCGGGTGACAAAGCAATTAGTATGTGCTAGTATAACTTAACGATGGAACATTGAAGGTATTTTATAACTGTCGTTATAAGGGTGAGGATATACCGGACGAGCTTCGAAAACTTTATGATTATGTCGAAAACGGAAACGCAGGGGATGAGCTTACTAAAAGAATAGATGAAGCGGTAGCCAAGGGAAGAACTAATGCTGTATGGAGGACTCAATATATGAAGGAACGGGTTTTGCTTATGGATGCCAGGGAAGAAGGAAGAGAAGAAGGGTTAAGGCTTGCTGATAGAACAAGGATAGAAGATATGCTTCGCAGAGGCAAGACAGTAGATGAGATAGTTGATTTCTGCGGTTATGCACAAGACCTTGTAGAAAGCATTGAAAAGGAAATGCTTGCTGTGGCTGAATGAGCTATGAAAGGAAACTTTGCGTCCGCTTCGCTCCCGCAAGCTCTTGAACATAAATCCTTGGCTGGATGCAGCCAAGGATTTTTAATGCGCCTCCGGCGCAGTCGGATGGCACACTCGTCAGATTTCACAATAAACAGGTGTTATTGATACTTTGAAAATGCGATAGGCATTGTTATGATTTCACAAAATTTTAAAACATACCCTTAATCTACTGCCATGTGCTCATTCCTGTGCTATAGTAAAGGAACATTGCAGACGGCTTATCAAATCACATTTGATTTCAGATCAGGCGGCCTCACATCGCCGAACAGTCCATTGCAATAGGTAGATTATCATTCTATAATAAGGAGGAAGATGCATG
>JAFZOS010000091.1 GCA_017550535.1 Lachnospiraceae bacterium | reverse complement strand
GAAAACTACACGTTTCAGGAGGCACTTAAGCTGCTTGCTGACAGGGCGGGTGTGACTCTCCCCGAGATCGAGTATTCCAAGGAAGCAAGGGAACGCGATAACTTAAAGGCCAGGATACTTGAGGCATATAAGGAAGCCGCGAAGTATTATTACTTTCAGCTAAGGTCCGAATCCGGAAAGCTTGCGTATAAATATTTCAGAGACAGGGGGCTGTCCGATGATACAATGAGCAAGTTCGGACTCGGATATGCGGTAACGGGCCGCAACCTGCTGTACAGCTACCTTAAGTCAAAAGGATATGATGACAGCATCTTAAAGGAGATGCACATCTTTTATATGAATGAGCGCGATGGCATGACGGATATGTTCTGGAACCGCGCGATATTTCCGATAATGGATGTCAATCATCGAGTTATCGCTTTCGGCGGACGTGTGATGGGGCAGGGGGAACCAAAATACCTTAACTCGCCCGAGACCATGGTATTTGATAAAGGCCGCAACCTGTACGGCCTTAATCATGCAAGGACTTCGCGAAAGGATAACATCATCGTATGCGAAGGATATATGGATGTCATCGCACTTCATCAGGCAGGCTTTGAACAGTCGGTTGGGGCACTCGGAACGGCGCTCACGTCGGGGCATGTCAACCTGCTGAAACGATATACATCGAATGTGCTCTTGTGCTATGACAATGATGCAGCCGGTACCAAGGCCAATCTCAGGGCGATACCGCTGCTCAGGGATGCGGGTGTATCGACAAAGGTAATAGATTTAAGTCCTTATAAGGATCCTGATGAATTCATTAAGAATTTGGGCAGTGAGGAACTTGAAGTAAGGTTAAGGAATGCCGAGAACTCGTTTTATTATGAAGTCAGGATACTCGAGGGCGATTACGACATAAACGATCCTGACGGGCGTACAAGGTTTACAAAAGAGGTCGCCAAAAAGCTCCTTAAATTTGAGGATGCGATCGAGCGGGATAATTATCTTGAAGCAATATGTACAAGGTATCGTATAAATATTGACAGCATGAAAAAGCTTATGGGCGGGCTTGCAGCGAAGGGTGAAGGAATCCCTGAATATGAACGCCCGAGGTCGCTTACATCTGCCGGAAGGAAGGATCCTGAAGGCGGTATAAAGAAAGCGCAGAAGCTGCTCCTTACATGGCTGTGTGAAGAGCCTGCGATATTCACTGCAGTTGAAAGGTATCTTTCGCCGGATGATTTTGACGATGAGATATACAGGACTGTCGCCGGGATATTGTTTGAACAGATAAAAGACGGGACTGTAAATCCTGCAGGCATCATAAGCCGGTTTACGAACGAAGAGGAGCAGAATGAGGTCGGCAGCCTTTTCAATACGAGGCTTGAAAAGTTAAATACCAAAGCCGAGCGCGAGAAGGCCTTTAAGGATATCCTTATTAAGGTAAAGGAGCACAGCTTTGATATAAAGGCAAAGGAAGGCGACCCTGCTGATATAAATAAGATAAACAGCGTTTTGGAAAATAAAAAAACACTCAGTGAACTAAAGGGACTAAAGATCGAATTACTGGGTGAGTAGGAGGAAACATGAGCGAAAAGGAACTTGAACAGATCGACGAGGCACAGCTTCAGCAGAAGATCGATGAAAAGCTGAAGGCACTGATGCAGAAGGCAAAAAAGAAGAAGAACGTTCTCGAGAGTCAGGAGATCGCAGCATTCTTCGCCGATATGGAGATCCAGGAAGACCAGATGGACAAGATAACGGACTATCTGGAACAGAACGGCGTCGATATCCTTAAGATAACGGAGGAAGAAGACGAGCCGGATGAAGAAGTGATCTTATCGGAGGAGGACGAGGTTGATGTCGAGAACATCGATCTGTCCGTGCCAGACGGTGTCAGCATCGAGGACCCGGTAAGGATGTACCTTAAGGAGATAGGTAAGGTGCCGCTTCTTTCTGCCGAGGAGGAGATCGAACTCGCAAGGAAGATGGAAAAGGGCGGCGATGACGGTGAGGAAGCTAAGAAACGCCTTGCCGAGGCCAACCTGCGCCTTGTTGTCAGCATCGCAAAGAGGTATGTCGGCAGGGGCATGCTGTTCCTTGACCTTATACAGGAAGGTAATCTGGGACTTATAAAGGCAGTTGAAAAGTTCGATTACAAAAAAGGATATAAGTTTTCGACATATGCAACTTGGTGGATACGCCAGGCAATAACGCGTGCGATCGCAGACCAGGCAAGGACGATACGAATACCGGTGCATATGGTTGAAACGATAAACAAGCTTATAAGGGTCAGCCGTCAGCTGCTCCAGGAACTCGGCCGTGAGGCAACTGCCGAGGAGATAGCAGCTGAGATGAACCTGCCCGTTGAAAGGGTACGTGAGATACTTAAGATATCACAGGAACCCGTTTCGCTTGAAACTCCCATAGGTGAGGAGGAAGACTCACACCTCGGTGATTTCATTCAGGATGATAACGTACCGGTTCCTGCCGATGCAGCTGCATTTACTCTTCTCAAGGAGCAGCTTGTTGAGGTGCTCGGAACCCTTACAGACAGGGAACAGAAGGTACTCAGGTTAAGGTTCGGACTTGATGACGGAAGGGCAAGGACGCTTGAGGAAGTTGGTAAGGAATTCAACGTTACCCGTGAGCGTATAAGGCAGATCGAAGCAAAGGCACTGCGTAAGCTCCGCCATCCGAGCAGGAGTCGGAAACTTAAAGACTACTTGGATTAACAGGGTACCGTTATGCCCTTATCAGAACGATTAAAATCAGTAGCACAGCTTATCACTCCGGGCCTTACGGTGGCGGACGTGGGATGCGATCACGCATATCTTGCGATACATCTTATAACAGAAGGTGTTTCGAAGCATGTTATCGCAATGGATATAAACAAAGGCCCGCTTGAACGGGCAAGGGAAAATGTTGATGCTGCCGGCCTTGATGATGATATCGAGCTCCGTTTATCAGACGGGCTTGATGAACTGAATGAAAACGAAGCTGACTGTGTTGTGATGGCCGGTATGGGCGGACGGCTCATGACCGAAATAATGACGAGGGGGAGTAAAGTACTTAAGGGTGTCAGGGAAATCATCCTTCAGCCTCAGTCTGAGGTCGAATACGTAAGGCATTACCTCGAGGATAACGGATACAGGATCATAAGTGAGGATATCGTATTTGAGGATGATAAGTTCTACCCGATGATGAAATCCATCCATGGAGATATGTCCCTTAAAAAGGACATATATTACAAATTCGGAAGTATACTCCTGCACGAGGAGAATCCTGTGCTGAGGATGTATCTGTTAAGTGAAAGGGACAGGCTTTCAGGCGTTAAGGCCGAACTTGAAAATGCCCCCCTGACCGCGAGGGTGGATGAAGGACTTAAAAAGGTAGAAACAGAGCTTGAAACAATAAATAACGCACTTGAATACTGTGAAGGTATCAATCCGGTTACAATAGAACGTGTTATTAAATAACTTGGAGGGGTGTTATGAAATGCAGCGGCATCATGAATGCGCTTGAGGAACTGTCTCCGGTAAGCTATGCGGAGGACTGGGATAATGTGGGACTTATCGTGGGCAGGAAGGATAAGGATGTACGCAAGGTATATATCGCGGTGGATCCTACCGATGAGGTTATCGAAAGCGCACTGCAGGTCCAGGCAGATATGCTGATCACACATCATCCGCTTATCTTTCGTGCGATAAAGAAAGTCAATTCCGATGATTTCATAACAAGGCGTGTGCTCAGGCTGGCAAGGCATGATGTAAGTTATTACGCCATGCATACCAACTTCGATATCATGGGTATGGCTGATGAGGCAGCTGACAGGATAGGCCTTAAGAAACGGTCGGTACTGTCGGTAACATATGAGGACGATATAGCCAAGGAAGGTTTCGGCCGTGCAGGCAGGCTCCCTGCTGTCATGACACTTAAGGAATGCGCCGAGTATGTAAAGAAGTGCTTTGGCATAAAGCATGTTAAGGTATACGGTGACCTTGGCACTGAATTGGAAACGGCTGCTATTTGTCCGGGCTCCGGAAAGAGCATGATCCGGGATGCAGTAAAAGCGGGAGCAGATGTATATATAACAGGCGATATCGAACACCATGAAGGACTTGATTGTGTGGCACAGGGCCTGATGGTCATCGATGCCGGCCACTATGGGATTGAAAAGATATTCATTGAATACCTTAAGGATTATTTAAAACGTAACTTCCCTGACATCGTGGTATACACCCACCGCGACGTCGAACCCTTCGTAATATTATAAGGAGAATAGGTATGGCAAAAAAGACTGTAAAGGTAACCGTAGGCGAAACAGTAAAGGAATACCCCGGCGGAAGTACATTCGAAGCTGTGGCCAATGACTTCCAGGAAAACTATGATGCGCGTATTGTCCTGGTTCATGCCGGCAGTAAATTAAGGGAGCTTAACAAGAAGATAAACGATGACTGTGAAGTTTCCTTTAAGACAGTGAAGGACAGGTCCGGTTATAAAACATACAGGCGTACGGCGACTTTCATAATGATAAAGGCGATACGTGATATCGCCGGTGTCGAAGCGTTAAAAAAGATAAAGGTAGAATTTGCGATCGGTAAGGGAATTTATGTGAGCATAACCGGCGGCGTTAAAGTAGACAGGGATTTCCTGTGCAGGGTAAAGAACCGCATGGATGAGATCGTAAATGCCGACATTCCGATAATTAAGGAATCATATGACCT
>JAFZOS010000090.1 GCA_017550535.1 Lachnospiraceae bacterium | reverse complement strand
CGTAGTAATCAATCTCACTGCCGTTATTTGAAGAAAGCAGACCCTTTCCGGCGAAAATGAATATTAATATAAACACGATGAAACCGATCGCGCCTCCACCCCTGCGGATATTATTTCCACCACCGGATGATGTTCCCTGCGGACGATTCGAGTTTCCGACAGGACCCGTGCCCAGGCCATCCCCGCGTTTATGTACTCCGGTACCTCCGCTTACAACCCTCTTTTCACGGCTCCTCGGTCTGTTGTTATCCATACTGCACTTCCTTCCTTTTACCATATACGGCAAACACATCCATAATCCGCTTAAGTATACTAAATTTACGTATATTTGTCCATTACGCCTTTGCCAAAACGCAGGAAAGCACTTGCAATTACTTATGATACGTGTCTAATATATATTGTCATCAAAACACTTAAAGGAGACTCTTATGAAGCTTTTGTTCATACGGCACGGAGATCCCGATTATGCCAATGATTCTTTAACCGAAAAAGGAATGCGTGAAGCCCGGCTTCTTGCGGAACGCATGGCACATACTCATGTTGACTGCTGCTACAGCTCACCGCTCGGGCGTGCAAAGCTTACCGCATCTCCGTGTCTTGAGCGTATGAATATGAACGCCGAAGAAATGGAATGGCTCGAAGAATTCAGCCCAAGGATACTACGGCCTGATTCTCCCGAACGGGCTCATGTTTCATGGGACTGGCTTCCTCAGGACTGGACGATAAGGGACCACTTCTACAGATACGACGAATGGTGGGATGATGACATAATGAATGAGGGGCATGTTAAGGAACGTGCAATGCACATTTTTACGGAATTGGATAAGCTCCTTTCCCGTCACGGTTATGTCAGGGAAGGCAATTTCTATCGCGCCATAGACCCCAACAACGATACGATAGCATTTTTCTGTCACTTCGGAGTTACAGCGCTTATGTTAAGTCATCTGATCGGTGCCTCACCCATGGTGTTATGGCACGGTATGATATCGGCTCCCACTTCCGTAACAACGGTATATACGGAAGAACGCCGCAGGGGAATAGCATCATTCCGTATTGCGGCATTCGGTGATATCTCTCATTTATATGCTGCAGATGAACCTCCGGCTTTTTCGGGGCGCTTCTGCGAGTGCTATGACAACGAAGACGAGAGGCATGACTGACGCAGGTTATTTACTGATACCCGCAAGATCCGAAAGGATTGCCTGGATCACTTCATTCATACGCTCATAATCCTTTTCCTCAAACAGGGACTGAAGGGTTTCGAACCTTTCCTGATAGATCCCCGGGAAGTTATAGTTTGAAAGGGCACCGAGCATGCTCTTTAAAGCCTCCTCATTATGGCTTATTACATAACCGCCAAGGTGTACGAAAAGACCCCTTACCTGCCCGATTGCTATCTCACCGCCCTTATCTTCATGAGCATCCAGAACATTTATCTTATCTTTGGGAAGCATTTGTATGAGCATCTTCTCAAAGGCCCTTGCATCGATAGGTTTGGCAAGATAATCGCTGAAGCCCATAGAGATAAATTTATCCCTTGATTCTGCAAGCACATCTGCAGTCAGTGCAACTACAGGAACACCCCTGCGAAGGCCCCTCTTATTTATCTGATCGAGCACCTGATCACCGCTCATTCCCGGCATCCTGATATCCAGGAATATGATGTCATATTCATTGTCGGGAAGCATATTCAGGCACTCCTCACCGCTTATCGCAGTATCGACCTCAAGACCCGTTCCCTTAAGAAGTCCCTTTGCCACTGTAAGGTTTGTCTGGGAATCATCAACAACAAGTATCTTAGCATCATGCGAATTAAACAGATGACTGAACTTCTTCTTCCTGCGTGCAGGCTTGCGGTATTCACCTATCTTTTCATGGCCTGCAGGCTTCTGCGGTATGATGACCGAAAATGTCGAACCTGAACCGTAGATCGAATTGATATATATATTTCCGTTCATCTTGTTAAGCAGCATCTTGGTGATCGCAAGGCCGAGCCCGGTTCCTTCGATATTGCTGTTATCTTCAAGGTTGACGCGCCTGAACTTATCAAACAGAAGATTTATATCCTCTTCCTTGATACCCTTACCCGTATCGGTAACATCAACCCTTAAAAACCTTACATCGTCGTCCCATGTCATCTGCATGGTGACCGAACCCCTTTCGGTATATTTAACGGCGTTGGTGAGCAGGTTGATTATGATCTGCTGTACCCTGTTCTTATCACCGTACAATGCCTTCGGGACATTCGGGTCTATGCTTGTTATGTATTCAAGATTCTTTGCCCTTGCACGCGAAGCGATCATATTGTTTATATCGCTTATAAGGTCAGGTACCTCGTACCTGCGCTCGTATATCTCGACATTGCCTGATTCTATCTTGGAAAAATCAAGTATATCGCTTATTAAGAAAAGTAAAGAATCACCCGCACTTTTTATATCCTCGGTATAGTCATAGATCGAATCCTGATCTGTCTCACGTGATATCATCTCATTAAGGCCGAGGATAGAGTTTATAGGTGTCCTTATCTCGTGCGACATATTGGCAAGGAAATCGGATTTGGCCTGATTGGATCGCTGCGCAACCTCTATTGCACGATTCTCCTCCTCGAGTTTGCGGTTTCGCGCATTGAACCTGTAAAGCAGGAACTCGACAAGTAACACTATCGCATTGAAAAACGCGATAACACCGTAATAGAATATGATGATATTCTTAGCCGCTACAGCGTCATTCAATCCGGCAAGGTATGAATTGAGCATAATACGTCCCGCAACGGCAAATATTATTATTGCCGCCAGTATCGCCGCATATAAGTATATGATGCTGCTCAGATGCTTTTTCTGTTTGCTGTTTTGGGTTTCCGGATCCATCTAAGCTTTAATTCCCTTTCATAAAGTCACATTACCAACATATAATAACACAAATCCGGTGCATATCACAATATGTATTACGATTCCGAAATACCCATCAGTGGGAATCGGCTTAAAGTCCCATTTTTAGCCGTTTCTGTCACATTTAGCATTCATTGTGCGTCTTGTATTACCGTTGTAACTGTGATAATATGACAGTGTGAAAGTTATTTAATTCTTCAGAATTTTTATACCCCTATCAAGCCCGGTCGCGCCATGACCGGGCGCTTTTCGTTTTTACTAAAAATATCAAAAAACACTTGCATTGGCCTTGATATTCTAGTATACTATGCAAGTCGGAAAGCCCAACCCAATAATGGAACTGACAATACGGCTCGTTGGTCAAGCGGTTAAGACGCCGCCCTCTCACGGCGGAAACAGCGGTTCGATTCCGCTACGAGCTGCGCGCTGAAATGCCCATAAACACTACGTTTGTGGGTGTTTTTTATGCCCCAAAAAAGTGGTCCAAAGGGTTTCTCACTTTCTACTTCAATACTAAGTTTTAAAACTTTTCTTTTGCAGGAACTCTGCATGATTTTTCGGATACAAGAAGAATCAGGCAAATGATGGCTATTATCAACATTACAATGATCTGCCAGATACCGCTATAATATTTGGTGATCCATGTGGTTGCCTGTTCGGGATTGATGTAACCGTTAAGGATGCTCGGTCCCGCATTTAAAACAGCATGCATTATAGCCGCAGGCCATACGGAACCACTTTTAACTGTAATAAATGTAAGCATCATTCCGAGCAGAGTACATAACAGACACATCCTTGCGATTCCCACATACGGAAATCCGGGGTAATCCGTACCGAAATTGTGTCCTGTGCAGGTTAAAGGAGCATGCCATAACCCCCAGATGATTCCGCCGGTTATGCATGCAAGTATTGTTCCGCGAATTTTTTTTCCTTTGGAAATGGCAGTATCATCCGTGACAAAGATTCTTAAAAGTTTTGGCATCATATACCCTCTCCAGCCGGCTTCCTCTCCGAATGCCGCGAAGGATCCGAACACTCCCGAGATTATTGCCGCCAGCGGAAATATATTTAGAATCCTCTTATCAATCTCCAGTTTCAAATAATACTCAGGGTCATACAATTCCCTGAAGAAAAGGATCGTCATAACATTCCCGAGTTCGATGATAATCCAGGGAAGCAGTATTGCAAGAAGATAGAAAATCCATTTTTTATCTTTGAAGGAAATTCCAAACATCATGGAATCTTTTCCATAGAGTTTAAAGCCTTCTTTTGTAACAAGTCTTGTCAGAAGATGCGCGATAAGCGGAGCCAGCATTCCGAGTGCGATAAAACTCTCCTTCGTACTCGACATCTCCTGCCATGTTTCGAATTTCATATTGGTGATAAAAAACCAAGCATATGCCAGTCCGAATGAAAAGGCAAGGAAAATAAAAAGTCTTTTTAATTCT
>JAFZOS010000089.1 GCA_017550535.1 Lachnospiraceae bacterium | reverse complement strand
TATGATATCACTTGCTTTTGCAACGTCAACCGCAAAGGAAACAAGTGTCGGCGGAACGTCTATATCATTGAAGGTTCCCGACATCGAATCCTTGCCGCCGATCGACGGAAGGCCAAACCGAAGCTGTGCTTCAAACGCACCAAGCAGTGCCGAGAACGGCTGGCTCCACCTTGAAGGATCTTCGGACATGCGTCTGAAATATTCCTGGAAGGTAAATCTTATTTTTTTCCAGTCACCGCCGTTTGCAACGACCCTCGCCATCGATTCAAGCACCGCATAAACCGCTCCGTGATAAGGGCTCCATGATGAAAGGTAAGGATCAAACCCGTAACTCATCATCGTGACCGTATCGCATTTACCGGAAAGCACGGGAAGCTTTGCGACCATCGTCTGCGTTTCCGTAAGCTGATATTTTCCGCCGTAAGGCATGAACACGGAACCGGCTCCGATGGAAGAATCAAACATCTCGACGAGTCCCTTCTGTGAACACACGTTAAGGTCGGAAAGCGTATCAAGCCATGCGCCCTTTATATCACCCGCTTTCAATTTATCACCCACCGAAGGTATCTCATATTTATCAAAGAACTTATCCTTATCATCAGGCATGTCAACGGCAACATCCGTCTCCTGATGTGCACCGTTTGTATCAAGGAAGGCTCGCGATATGTTTACTATCTCCTTCCCCCTCCATTTAAGTACAAGACGCGGTTCTTTTGTCACTACCGCTACCTTCGTTGCCTCTAAGTTCTCCTCGGATGCATACTTTAAAAATTCATCTACATCTGACGGAGCAACAACGACTGCCATCCTCTCCTGTGATTCCGATATCGCAAGCTCGGTACCGTCAAGGCCTGCATATTTTTTAGGTACCTTGTCAAGGTCTACCGTAAGACCCGCCGCAAGCTCACCGATCGCAACGGAAACACCGCCCGCACCGAAGTCATTACACTTACGTATAAGCTTACTTACCTCCGGGCGCCTGAACAGCCTTTGCAGCTTACGTTCGGTGGGTGCGTTACCTTTCTGGACTTCGGCTCCGCAGGTATCTATCGACTGTTCGGTGTGAGCCTTTGACGAACCCGTAGCACCGCCGCAGCCGTCCCTTCCTGTACGTCCGCCGAGCAGGATGATGATATCACCCGGATCGGAGGTCTCACGTATTACATTCTTCCTCGGAGCGGCACCCATAACCGCACCTATCTCCATACGCTTTGCAACATAATCGGGATGATATATTTCCTTAACATAGCCTGTAGCAAGGCCTATCTGATTTCCGTATGATGAATAACCCGAGGCCGCACCGCGCACCAGTTTCTTCTGCGGGAGCTTACCCTTTAGAGTATCCTTTATCGATGTCGTGGGATCTGCAGCGCCAGTTACGCGCATCGCCTGATATACGTATGAGCGTCCCGAAAGCGGATCCCTTATCGCACCGCCTAAGCACGTTGCGGCACCACCGAAAGGCTCGATCTCAGTCGGATGGTTGTGGGTCTCGTTTTTAAAGCTTACAAGCCATTCCTCTTCTTTTCCGTCAATCTCAACAGGAACCACTATCGAACATGCATTGATCTCGTCTGATTCTTCCTGATCATTTAACTTACCCTCCTTCTTAAGCTTGCGCATCGCAAGAAGGGCAATGTCCATAAGACATACGAATTTATCATCGCGGCCTTTGAACATTTCATTATGCGTTTCAAGATACTTCTTATATGTATCCTCGATCGGCTTTTTAAAATATCCGTCAGCAAACTCAACGTTCTTAAGCTCGGTTGAGAACGTAGTGTGGCGGCAGTGATCCGACCAGTAAGTATCAAGGACGCGGATCTCGGTCATTGACGGATCGCGGCCTTCCTCGTTCTTAAAATAGTTCTGTATATGGAGGAAATCCTTAAATGTCATCGCAAGGCCCAGGGAACCGTAAAGCTCCTTTAACTTATCCTCCGCCATATCCTTAAAGCCGTCAAAGATGATAACATCCGCAGGCTCGTCAAATTTCGTTATAAGCGTATCCGGTTTTTTAAGGCTTGTCTCTCGTGAATCAACAGGGTTTATGCAGTAGGCCTT
>JAFZOS010000088.1 GCA_017550535.1 Lachnospiraceae bacterium | reverse complement strand
TAAACCTTTTTTACTACGTTATACTTCTCAAGATATGGCGTATCCTGTCCCGCAAGGATATAGTTTTTGGAATCAAACGCGGAACCTCCGGCAAGTGACTTGTACCTTGTATTCCAGCCCTGCTGCCTGGCATATGTCAGGCCGTTTTTATAAATCTCGGCATTGGTGCTGCCGCTTGCCTTAATGTTAAAATAATTATAGTAACCTTCAAAACCCGAATATGTGCCTGATATAAGAGGTGACGTACCCTTGCTGCCCTGTTCCTGATATACCCTTGCCGCGAGATGGTAGGGACTTACCTTTAAGGAAGAACCGATAGTATAAAATGCCCCTGCATATGTCATCCCTTCCGACGGGATCTCACCGCTCATGAACGAACCTTTAAGGACACTTTGCACGCCTTCCTGCGTATGATATGAAGCATTGTAGGTAAGCTGTTCGAACATGAAGATGTTCTGTTCGGAACCGACAAAATTGGCAGGGTTCATATAATACTCAAGCCCCGCCCTTGATGCGTAATACCACGAGCTGTTTATCTTGGCACCTTTAAACCTGTCATCTACTGTATAGTAAACCCAGTTCCTGTTCTTATCTTCAAGCTCCGCACTTACTGCCGCACTCAGTGTAGAGCCGACCTTCTGAGGCACGAATACCCAATCGGGGTGTTTGTTAAGTATAGCAAACAGCTTATCCCTGTAGCTGTCCGGGAAGGAATATACCGATTCACGCGCCCTTACGGAAATTGCATCAGTGTACGTTTTATCGGACACATTGCCGTCGGCCGTCGAACCATCCTTAGACAGCACGTCACCGGTGCCTGCGCCATCACCTGCAGATAAAAGCCCCTTCTCCCATTTTAAATAATTCTCATCTACACAGATGAGCTTATCCATCGGAACGAAGCCCCGTGCCTCGCCGCTTTCCGTGTACACGGTAACGTCAAACCAGTAACCGTTTAAATATGTTACGGAATTAAGATATAAGGTGGTACCGCAGTCAACAACACAAACCGTACCGGCATCTTCCCCGGGCGCATCTTTAAGCGGATACTTATCGCAAAGATACAGGACTGCCATAACATCCTTATCATCAAGGATCTTATTAAGCCTATCGCAACATTCGTCCACCGTTTCATCGGTGCCTTCAGCGGCGGCTGTTATTGTATCATCTTTGATACCGATAGCGTCATCGCCGGGAATCAGTCCACTATCATCAGTGACGCCAGTTATGTTTGAAATATCATATGCCTGATCTCCTGTCACGCTTATTACATCGATGTTATCTAATGTGTCATGCGTCGTAAGGTCATCACCCGGTGTTATACCCTCATTCACCCTGATATCAGGGTTTGTGAAGATATCATCCGTTACAATATCATAGGTTATGTTATCTCCGTCAAGGCTGCCTGCGTATGCTGCCTGCCCCATTGACCCTAAGGCAAGCGCGCACGCACAGGCTGCCGCAAATAACCTTGTTCCCTTCTTATTCATGTTTTCCCCTTTCATTTCCCCTCAAAAATCCTTAATTACCCTTAACGTTTTTGGCGTTTATCTTAAACGTCAGTTTCGTTGTTCCTCCGTAAGCACCCCTGCCGCGCAGGATCGCTGTTGCATTTCCAAGGAACCTGTTGTTTGTAACCGATACTATCTCATAATCCTCC
>JAFZOS010000087.1 GCA_017550535.1 Lachnospiraceae bacterium | reverse complement strand
TAAAAGGAGCATTACCATGAACAGTCCGACAACAGGCGACTTATCATAAAACATCTCAAGGAACACAAATGCACACAGCAGAGTGTAGATCATAAATGTAGCCGCGGTATTCGTATTGTACTTGTATTGGTCCCACGTGGTGAACAAACGGGGATATGCAAAAAAGAAGTAAAACAAAAGAAATGCCATATACAGGCCGGCAAATACCCTTATGTATTTGTGGCTTATGTACATTTTATCGGACAGATACCATATTAGAAGAAAGTTGGCCGCCACAAAAAACGCGCCCTTGCCCGATCCGACAACAACAAGGTTAAGCCCGGTAATGAGTATGACAGCGGCCAGGATCAGGAATTCCCTGTCCTTCTTTTTAAGCAGCGATATGACATTTACATTATTAAAAAACAGCACGGCCAGGAAGCAGAAATTGATCACACCCGCATAAGGATAGGTCAT
This sequence comes from Lachnospiraceae bacterium, assembly GCA_017550535.1. Classification (GTDB taxonomy): domain Bacteria; phylum Bacillota; class Clostridia; order Lachnospirales; family Lachnospiraceae; genus UBA2868. The sequence goes on along the minus strand of JAFZOS010000087.1, from coordinate 3,093 downwards.
ATCATAAAACTTCGCGACCGTAAACGTAAGCGCATATATGATGAACATGACAAGAAGGACACTTAAGTTCAGCGCCTCCCTGCCCTTGCTTCCTCCGTAAGCGTTATTAAATTCTCCCACAGCTGCATTGTCCTTGCTTCCCATGAGGAGGACTCCTTATCAAACTTCGTTATAAGCCTTCCGGCGTTTCCCTTTAAAAGCAGCTTCTCGGCCTTGAATGCGATCTCTGCAGCATCAAACCAGTTGCGGATGATATCCGTATCCTCAAGTCCGTCAAAAAGCTCGAGCGCTCCCACTTCCTTCGACACCAGTATGCTGCATCCGTGCACAAGCGCTTCCATGGGCGCAAGCCCGAAGGTCTCAAAGCAGCTGTTCTGGATAAACAGCGTCGCCTTATCATAAAGCTTACCGGCTTCTTTTGAGCTTACCAGCCCTAAGTTCTCAACGAACGGATATGAGTTTATCTCGTCATCATCCTTGCCTTTATCTCCTATTACGACAAGCCTGTATTTATCCTCCCCCGCCTTGTCGTTAAGCAGCTTTACCGCTTCGCAGATATGCTTTATCTTCTTCCTCGGCATACCCCCGCCGACGGTAAATATCATGTGCTCATCCCTCGGACTTAAAGCGTGATCATACGCTTCATCCATAAGTCCCACATCCACGCCGTTTACCGCAGCACTTATCTTGTGCGAATACTCGGGATAATTGGTTTTGAGCCAGCCTGCAAAATGGCGCGACACCGCAAATATCGCGGTACTTAATTCAAGCGTTTTTCGCTCAACCCTGCTCATATCCTCATCGGGACATTCGTTTATCGCATTCTCATGATCCACGCAGCCGTGCATAAGGAACGCACAGGGTTTATGCCACACACCTGCCCACTTAAGCGCAAGCAGGTTCTGTTTAGAGTGACCTGATATAAGCAGTACACTGCTTACAGGAACTTTTAAAATGATCTCAAACGCCCGAAGTATCTTAGATGAAAAAATGAGGCGCCTTGTATCCCTCGGAAACCTTAACAGATATTCTTTTGTAACATTGGCAGGTCCGGTGCCTGTCCTGTAATCACCAACTACAAAAACCCTCATGACCCCTTATCCTCAAGAAATTTTTTCCTTCCCTCAAACATGCATTTAAGCGCACCGCCCATGCTTAACTTATCCTTATAAAGGCCGCGCTTCCTTAACGCAAACTGAAGGATGAGCGGTATGGAACCGGCCTTTGACATGGCCGCATAATTTGCTCCCCTCGAAACGAAAAATTCCTTATCATAACCCTTAAACCAGGTTGATTCTTCCTCGCGTAGTTTTGCTATCATGATGGGCTCATAATAAACCCTGAGTCCCTTTTTCAAACAGTCATAAAGGAAGATATTTTCCTCCCCCATAAGGTACTTCCCGGAGCCCGCACCGAAGCGCTCGTCAAACCTTAAGTCACCGATGCTTTTTCGTTTAAATGCGATCTCGGGTGAGAATATCTTAAGTACCGACAGATATCCCATACGTTTTGGCTTGGGATAATTCGGGACCGGCTTTTCCTTACGCTTAATATAAAAAACTATAAGATCGGCATCCGGATGCCGTTCAAAAGCATCCAGTATCTTTGTCTCATAATCAGGCAGATATTCAACATCATTATCGCACAGGATGCATATATCGGCCGTGGCCTCATTAAGCGCCATGTTACGGCTTTTGCTTAAGCCCCGCTCGGTTGATTCTACATAAACCACATGCTGTAAAGCGCCGCCGGCACCCCTGCGGTCAGTATCGCGCCGGCACTCCCTGTCGCACTGGTTTATGACAACGGCGTCGGACGTTAGGTTAAGCGTATCTACATAGTCCTCATTATCAAGGAACATGGCAGACAGCAGCACTTCAAGCTTCATATCACAATCTCCTGAGGAGAGCCCTTACCGCCCAGAAAACGAAGCAGTACGCGCTGTATATCGGATTTAGTTTTTCCACGTTCCGATAAAGGTTCCAAATCCTTTGTATCGCGGTCATCTTATTTGATGACAGGGTGTTGCCGCTTCGCCTGTAAAGGGTCAGAGCCTCATCGAGCCCATAGGCCTTATGGACCTTTTTAAGCACCTTCCACCATGTCGCCGTATCCTCACTCGGGACATGGGGCATCATGATGTCGTCCTTCCCAAGCTTTTCCATGTCAAACATTACGGTGCTTGTAAAAATGGTAGTATTCTTAAGGGCCTGCCTGTACGTGATCGTGGCCGGCACCCTTACTATCTTCTGTACTCCGACACCGCTCTCATCTGCAAATTCATAGCCCGTAAACGAAAATGCGGCGTCATGTTCTTCCATGAACTTAAGCTGTTTCTCAAGCTTGTCGTTCGACCATAAGTCATCGGCATCGATAAAGCAGATATACCTTCCCGACGCTTCCTTTACTCCACGGTTACGCGCATAGGACGCACCCTTATTTTCCTCGGATGCGATGACCTTTACCTTCTTGTCCTTAAGGTGCTCCATAAGCTCGAGCGAATTGTCGGTCGATTTATCATCCACAAGGATGAGTTCCCAGTCGGTATAGGACTGGCTACGTACCGACAGGACCGTATCTTCGATCCAGCTGCCGGCGTTATATACCGGCACTATAACACTGACCATCCCTTCACTCATCTTTATCCCCCTCTGATCCCCTGCTGCCGGCGGCCTCAGACTCATCGGCCGGAGTAAACAGTGCAGTAACATTGCCATCAACCACACCTTCGGTACTGTCCGGCATAAACAATGTCTTAAGAGTCAGGATTATAAGCCGCAGATCAAGCCAAACAGAAAAATTCTCGATATAGAAAAGATCGAGCTTTAACTTATCATACGGCAGCGTATTATACTTGCCGTAAACCTGCGCATATCCTGTAAGCCCGGCCTTTACCTTTGTCCTATAGGCAAACTCGGGCATCACCTGTTTATACTGTTCTATTATCTCGGGCCGTTCCGGACGCGGGCCCACAAACGACATATCTCCCTTAAGCACATTAAACAGCTGGGGAAGTTCGTCAAACCTTATCTTCCTTATAACGCGGCCGACAGGGGTTATCCTGTCATCGTTGCGGCTTGCAAGACGAGCCAC
>JAFZOS010000086.1 GCA_017550535.1 Lachnospiraceae bacterium | reverse complement strand
GATATCGTTAGAGTCCATCACACGTTCGGCGACTTCCTGATTCTCCCTAAAAACACCGCTTTGCTTTAACAGCTCATCAACGAGCGTTGTTTTGCCGTGATCGACATGCGCGATTATGGCGATATTTCTGATATCTTCTCTCTTGGTTAACATAACTTACTCCAATCTTTTTATTTTTCAGCGTTTTCTAAAAAACAAGCGCTTTTCCGTCTATGATGCCGTATATGCATTCGCATTCCTTAATAAGTTCGCACTGGCCTGCTGTTGCTTCGGTCACTGCCGCTTTTGCAGCGTCCCAGCCTTCTGCGGGAATGAGAAGGTTAAAGGTCACGCTGTCCTCATATTTGGAATCAAGCACCGTGTACTTATTTTTCTCGAATATATATTGCAGCTTGCCTACGGTCGTGTAATCGGTCGTAAGTGTTGCCTTGAAACCTTCAAGCTTCTCAATGATACTGCTTTCTTCAAGCCCCGCCTTTACCGCTGCCTGATAGGCGCGCACAAGGCCGCCTGTACCGAGGAGTACTCCGCCGAAATACCTTGTCACCACAACGGCAACGTTCCTTATCTCCTCATTAAGCAGCACTTCAAGCATCGGGCGTCCCGCAGTGCCTGCCGGTTCACCGTCATCCGAACAACGTGTAAGCTCGGCATTTTTACCTATAACGAATGCCGAGCAGTTGTGCCTTGCGTCCCAGTATTCTTTTTTCTTTGCGTTTATGAAGGCTACAGCTTCTTCTTCCGTTTCAACGGGTTTGACATGGCAGATAAACCGTGACTTTTTTTCCTCGATTTCGCCCATGCCGCCTTCGTAGATGCATTTATATCCGGACATATTTTACCTACAGGGCGTTCTCTGAAATATCTTTCCTCATATCAATAACTGCGGCGCGGGAAGCGTCAGCATAATTCTTCGCCCCGTACCGGCTGTATTTTTCGTTCGTGTATGCGGCGATTATACCGCGTGATGAATTGATGATAGCGCCAAGTCCGTCCTTATTAAAGAAATGCTTAAGGTCGGCTCCCTTGCCGCCCTGAGCTCCATACCCGGGAACCAGGATATAAGTCTTTGGCATAAGCTCGCGCAGTATCTTTCCCTGCTCGGGATAGGTCGCGCCGACGACCGCACCGACATAGCTGTACTCATCACCCATGAGCTTACTTCCCCATTTATCGACCTGCTCGCCGACAAGCTCATAAAGCGGCCGCTCATCCGCATCGCTTATCTTCCTGTCCTGGAATTCCCCGCTGCTTTTATTGGATGTTTTTACAAGCACAAATATGCCCTTCTTTTCCTTAGCGCACACATCGATGAAGGGCTGCACTCCGTCGGAACCCAGATAGGGATTTACCGTCACAAAATCCTCGTCAAATCCGGCAAACTCCTCATTTCCTATCTTAACCTTTCCCAGATGCCCCGTAGCGTATGCCTCGGAAGTGGAGCCTATGTCTCCCCTCTTTATATCGCCTATGACAACGAGGTCCTTATCCTTACAGTAATCAACTGTTTTCTTGAATGCGATAAGACCCGGAATGCCGAACTGTTCATACATCGCTATCTGAGGTTTGACCGCAGGTATAAGATCATAGACCGCATCTATGATACCCTTGTTAAACTGCCATATCGCCTCGGCCGCACCTTCAAGGTTTTCGCCGCACTTATCATATGCCTTTTTTGTTATGTGCTCCGGCACATATTTAAGCATGGGATCAAGTCCCACCACTATAGGAGCGTTAGTCTGTTTTATGTTTTCGATGAGTTTATTTATCATGGAACATCCTCCCGGGTTTTATATCACCAATACCACAGTTTATCATACGGTTTATGACAATTCAACACAACATAAGAGTCAGGAGACACAGCCCCCGACTCCCGGATACTTACAGCTTCATTCAAGGATCGTTACAGTGCCTGCCGCCCCGTTTACGGTGACGGTATCTCCCGTCTTTAATACTGTAGTTGCGTTACCGCAGCCGACAACCGCAGGTATCCCGAATTCCCTTGCGACTATGGCGGCATGAGACAGCGGGGCTCCGATATCGGTGACAATGGCGGCGGCTAACGGAAAATAAACCGTCCACCCGATATTCGTAGCGCAGGTTACCAGTATCTCGCCCTTTTCAAGATACGCAGCATCTTCCACATCCGTTACCACGCGCACCTTCCCGGTAACAACTCCCGCGGCTCCGGGGAACCCCTTAACATCATTATCCGCCGGGGACTCATCTCTTAAACCGAAAGAATAAAAGTCATTACGCCTGTCTTGATCTTTTACCCATTCATCCGGATCAAACCTGCCGACGATGATATTGGGGAAATTAGGATACTCAAGGTATCTGTCGTAGAGCTCACGCCTTGGAGGGATCTTATCAAGGACACTGTCATCGCCGGAGAGCATTTTAAGGATTTCATCGATATACAGCATGAATATGCCATCGTTTCCGATATCCATAACTTCCGCGATCCTTAAGAGATATTTACGGAGTGCGCAGAATATCCTGACACCCTTGTTCCTTACACGTTCACGGTCATCGTTTGCCTTTGCGTATTTTGAAAGAGCCTTGCGGATCTTATTTGACCTGCGCGGGTACAGAGAGTCGAATTCCTTCAGTGCATCAGCAAACCGCGCCTGTGATTCTTCCTTCATCTTATGTACGTTTACTCCCGAAGCCATGTGGCTTTTAAGCCGCTCTTCCGGAAACGTCGGATCTTCATAAGGGAACGGCATCATGAGTTCCATCTCATTTGAATGGCGATGACCGCATTCCTCAAGGTATTGCTCCCTTGTTATCCTGCCCTCGTTAAGATCTTCAAGCCACAGCAGGGGCTTCATGCTGTCGATGATACCCGCACATCCTGAAAGAAGGCGGTTTGCAAGGTCGGGACCGCACATTTTCTCCACCTTGTTTTTAACCGTAAACAGGCCCGTGATGTTTACACCCTTAAATACCTCGGCAAGGGAAGACATGATGTAGGGAAGCATTTCATCATCCCAGAAAGCCTTAAGTTCCTCCCTTGTTGTAAGGGCATCTATCTTTGAAAAGATCACGGGGCTGTAGTCAAGACCCATGTCTTTATTTGTTTTCTTAGGCCGAAGGAGAGCGATCACCTTCCCGATCGTCTTAGAGCCCCTTACGGGATATATGGGTACCGTAACCCCTTCGGGAAGCCTGCCTACGATATCCTTTATAAGCTTTACTGCCTTTTTGTCCGATACCCCCAGAGAAACGATCGATGAAGCAACAACACTGACATTTAAATATGCCTGGCCGTAAATATTGTCAATAAAATGAGGCATCGCAACACTGTCGCAGATCTTTTCCTGGATGCTGTATGTAACGGGAGAAACCGGCATGCCGAATATTTCACCGACATTGGTCCGTGTCATTAAGAATTCGCCTGCATGAGTACCGTTTAACATATACTTATCTTCGCTGCCGCGGCTTACGGTAGTTATGGGCCGTGCCTGAAGTATATATACCCTGCCGCCTGAAACCGCCCACTCGATGTCAACGGCGCAGTCCCACAGATCCTTTATCTTTTTACAGTACTTATAAAGCTTCCCGGCATATCTTTTAAATTCATCGGGACCGTCGTATCTGTTCTTTCGTGCGTCAAAAACAAACTCAGCGGCATCACCCATACCGGATACCAAAAGCTCGCCTTCGCCCCTTACATAGTTCCCGGTCATCCGGGCTGATGACCCAGTTATCGGATCGGAAGTAAATACAACACCCGCGTATTCGGGCTTAACAAATTCCTGGATCACTACGGCGATCTTATCAGGCGCTACTCCCTGTTCCCTTGCATAAGACTCAACCCTTTTATCGCCTGCGGATGCCCTTACCTTTTTGACGGCCTCTTCAATGTCTTCAACCCTGACATCCGTTACGGTTTCATATGCTCCCGCAAAGGATGCATGTTCGCCGTCTTCATTAAGCGCCGAGGATCTTACGGCATAAGTTCCCTTAAGCCTGTCCTTTATGCCTGATATTACTTCAATGTCTGCATCCGGAGCCAGTATATATCCGTCGGGAACGGGCAATCCCGCCCTTTTAAGCTTAACCAAAGACGCGCCCTTACCTCCGCAGTACGGCAGCATCATGTCCGTTACATCTTTAATTTGGCAGATTGGTATATAAAGATTGGATCCCACTTCTCTTTTCATGATTAATTCCCTTCTTAACCACGGGCAGACACGGGGACGGTTCTTCCGTCTGGTCTTGCTAACAAAACCAGACGGAAGAACCGTCCCCGTGTCTGTTAACAAAAGAGCATCCCGGAGGATGCTCTTTTACATGCTGCCGGGCGCTTAACTTCTATACCACCACAAGCGGTGAATGCTCCTCGGCATATTTCTTTATATTTGAAATGTTGGTGTATTTGTTGTAAGAATCACCCTTTACCTCAACCAGCGTGGGCGCCTGCATGATACCGTACTTCCTTGCGAGTTCGATGTTCTCCTCGGCATCTATAAGGACATACTTCTCATTTTTGAGGAAGTCCTTTGCAAGCTTGCAGTTGGGGCAGGTCTTTGTCGTAAACAGGTATTTCACGTTTGCCGGTTCAACGCTTACTTCCTTATTATCGTCGGAACCTGAAAGCTTAACCACCGTTGCTGTAGGACGCTTGAGTGATGAATTTTCTATATCATATACTACCCTGTTCTTATACTCCTGAGCCTTGCCGTCGTTCCAGTTCTGTACCGGCCTGTAGTATCCGGTGATACGGCTGTAAACTTCGGTCACCGCACCGCAGTGAGGACAGGTGGTCTGCTCGCCGCTTAAGTATCCGTGCTCCTTACATACCGAATATGTGGGGGACATCGTATAGTACGGGAGCTTGTAATTCTGCGCTATCTTGCGTACCAGGTTAGCCGCCGCCTTCCAGTCGGGAAGCTTTTCACCTAAGAATGCATGGAATACCGTACCCGATGTATATAAGGTCTGGAGTTCATCCTGGATATCAAGTGCATCAAAGATATCGGGAGTAAAATCAACCGGCAGATGCGAGCTGTTTGTGTAGTACGGTGTATCACCGGTATTGCCCGCAGTCTTGATGTTCGGCCAGCGCTTTTTATCATGCTTCGCAAGACGGTACGCCGTACTTTCGGCAGGTGTTGCCTCAAGGTTATAAAGATCGCCGTACTGCTCCTGGTAATCGGACAGACGGTTACGCATGTGATTAAGTACTTCCTTTGTAAATTCCTGCGTGCGCTTATCCGACATATCGGCCCTTAACCAGTTGGCGTTAAGACCCACTTCGTTCATTCCCACAAGACCGATGGTCGAGAAATGATTATCGAAGTTTCCGAGATAACGCTTCGTATAAGGATACAGACCTTCCTCAAGCAGCTTGCTGATGACACCCCTCTTTATCTTTAAGCTGCGTGCAGATAAATCCATAAGCCTGTTAAGGCGCTTGTAAAAATCATCCTTGTTGGCCGAAAGATATGCGATCCTCGGCATGTTGATCGTAACAACGCCCACAGAACCCGTGCTCTCGCCAGAACCGAAATAACCGCCGGTCTTTTTACGGAGCTCACGAAGGTCAAGACGCAGACGGCAGCACATGCTGCGCACATCCGAAGGCTCCATGTCGCTGTTAATATAATTCGAGAAATAAGGAGTACCGTACTTGGCCGTCATCTCGAACAGCAGCCTGTTGTTTTCGGTATCCGACCAGTCGAAATCGGAAGTGATCGAATAAGTGGGGATAGGATACTGGAATCCACGTCCGTTGGCATCACCCTCGATCATCGTTTCGATAAAGGCCTTGTTGATCATGTCCATCTCGGCCTTGCAGTCCTTATACTTAAAATCCATCTCCTTACCGCCGACGATAGCCGGAAGTTCCGCAAGGTCATTGGGAACCGTCCAGTCAAGCGTGATATTTGAGAAAGGAGCCTGGGTTCCCCAGCGGCTGGGAGTGTTAACACCGTAGATAAAGGACTCGATGCATTTCTTTACTTCATCATATGTAAGGTTATCAACCTTAACAAAAGGTGCAAGGTATGTATCAAATGAAGAGAAAGCCTGTGCTCCCGCCCACTCGTTTTGCATTATTCCAAGGAAATTAACCATCTGATTGCAAAGTACCGACAGATGCGAAGCAGGTGCGGAAGTTATCTTGCCGCTGATGCCGCCGAGTCCTTCCTTTATAAGCTGCTTAAGTGACCATCCCGCGCAATAACCCGTGAGCATGGAAAGGTCATGGATATGGATATCAGCATTGCGGTGCGCATCGGCTATCTCCTGGTCGTATATCTCAGACAGCCAGTAGTTAGCGGTAACCGCTCCCGAATTGCTTAAGATAAGACCACCAACCGAATAGGTGACCGTTGAATTTTCCTTAACACGCCAGTCCTCAACCTTGACATAGCTGTTAACCACTTCCTTATAATCAAGGATGGTGGATTTCATGTTCCTGATTTTTTCGCGCTGCTTACGATATAATATGTAAGCCTTCGCCACTTCGGTATAACCTGCCTGCTCGAGCACGGTCTCCACGCTGTCCTGAACATCCTCAACGTTGACCTTGTCCCCCTCAAGCTTGGACTGGAAATCCGATGTGACCCTTAGTGCCAGAAGATCGATCATTTCATTGGTATACTGCTTTTCGCAAGCATCGAATGCCTTCATTATGGCATCGTTTATCTTACTTAAGTTAAAGTCAGTTACCGTTCCGTCCCTCTTGATAACACTTAACATCCCTTATACCCCTCCCCTTTGTCAGATACGATGTGCATACTGCTTACCCCTTTTAAAATCCGTAATGTGAAAAAAAGCTCGCGGCTTAGTCCGAATCAGTCAAAACCGCGACTAGGGTTAGTATAGCATCGGGCATTTTAAAAGTCAACGTCAAAACACAAGATATTATGTGGCTTTTTTGATACACATACAATATGTTGTGGTTTTTATGTCAACCATAAGGAGAGTGATTCTTAAAGTCAAAAAAGGCCCCTTATCCATAATAAGAATAGGGGCGGAGACAATCCAAAAATAGTCAAGTGCCAATTGACCATGTAGGTCAATTGTAACTTTTTCACAAATTTGGGGTGGGATTTTTATACGAGAATCACATAAACCCTACCTGGTGCTCAAAAACACGTATTCACGCTGTGCTTCCTCATCATCAGGGTACTTGTCAAGGTATTCCTTCATGAGTACGGCCGCCTTTTTAAAATCGTAGAGATATTCATATGTGACCGCCTCATTGAACATTATGCTCTGCGAATATGACGGATCATTAAGCTCCATACCGCCCTGAAATGCCTTAAGGGCATCATCATATTCGCCCTTCTTAAGGCGTATAAGGCCAAGCTCATTGTAAATCGATGCGCCCGCATTACCCTTATCAATATAATCGGAATAAAGGGTGGCTGCATAGTTGACATCCCCGAGCGCCTCATATGACCTTCCGAGATAAAGGATCACCGGGTCACTGTCGCCCGACTCCCTTGCACTTTCAAGGTAACTCCTGGCTTCATCATAATTACCGAGATAATATGCGAACATACCCGACTGGTACTTGGTCATCTTGCCGTTCTTTTGCAGCGCCTTCCTTATATAACCTTCGGCTTCGCTTTTAAAGCCGGATGCGGTAAGCCCCTCATAGATATTTATATACAGATCGTAATCGCCGCCCTTTAATTCGACAGCCCTGTCAAAATCGGCTATCGCCGCGTCCCTGTCATTCTTTAAAAGCTCCACCCTGCCCCGCAGGTAGTGCGCGTCGGCTGCTTTCTCGTTAAGGTCAAGAATTGCATTATAAGTATCAATGGCGCCGTCATAATCACCCGTTTTGCACTGAGCCATCGCAAGATAATAATTTATGTCATAATCGACCTTTCTTATAAGACCGTTGGAGCATGAAAGCGCATTTAAAAAATCAGATTCGGCTTCCTCGTATTTGCCAAGCCCCATGTGCGCGATCCCCATGCCCCTGTATGTAAGGCGCTGATCCTCGCCGTTTGCCTGAGCACGTGCAAAAGCCGTCATCGCCTGCTCATATTCCTGCCGGCTTATGGCTTCCATTCCTTCGTTTATATTATTGTTTCCCATTCCGCTTACCGCACAGCCGCAAAGCATCATTAAAGATACTGTCAGGGCCGTTATAAGCTTTCCGGGAACGGTCATTTTTCCCTGCATATCATCTACCAGAATATGTCGTTTCACACTCACACAAGTATACCCGAATTTATTTGATTTTACAATAAGCACTCATGGTGATATGCTATACGCATGTCGGAAAGATCACTGCCTTTCAATACTGAATATCTGTCGGGGAGCACACTTAAGATAATTGCCTGCATAAGCATGTTCATCGACCATATGACCGTCATACTATGGAGAAGATATCTGGGCTATATCGTAACCCTTGATTATGACTCGATACAGCATTACAAAAATCTGTATAAGCTGGGGCGGAATCTGGGGAGGCCCGCTTTTCCCATCTTCTGCTTCCTCCTCGTCGAAGGATTTCGTCATACGCACAGCAAACGCGATTATCTTATACGGCTGCTTGTAATGGCCCTTCTTTCGGAACATGCTTTCAACCTTCTGGCAAACGGAAGCAGCCTTGACTTAACGCATCAGAACGTGTTCCTGACCCTTGCAATATCGCTTTCGGTCATCATATGCATACATAAATTTGCTTCGCAGGATAAACTGTCGGATCCCATACGCACCGCCCTGACTCTTTTGATCACACTTGTGGGATGTGTGGCGGCTTACCTTTTAAAAACCGATTACTCCTACAAGGGAGTGCTCGCAGTAACTGCAATATACCTTTTAAGCTACAACCGGCTGGTCATGTGCCTCGGCGGCGCTGTATGCTTCTCCTGGGAACCGTGGGCAATGCCCGCTTTCATCCCGATATTTTTCTATAACGGAAAACGCGGGCTGAAGGTTAAATATTTCTTTTACTTCTTCTACCCGCTGCATATTTACCTGATATATTATGTGGTGAATTATTTAATGAAATAAAAGTTCCTCACCTCTTAATTTTGATCCTGGTCTGATTCATGCCCGTGACATAGGCATAATCTATTGATAATGCGATCTTCCTTATCACATCTATATTGGAATACTCCTCGGCAGGAGACGACGTTATATCAAAAGGTTTGCCTACGCTGCGGATATCCATGGTAACATTATCCTCATATATCTTTACCAAAAGGTCTATTTCATCAAGTAAACTTTTATCCTTCCGATCCATAGTATAAATTCCCATTTCCTCCGAAGTCACCGCTACAAGTGATGACAACCCGGGATCTGTCAGCTTTTCCTCGCAAAAGTCCTGAAGCGCTTTTGCATTCTTTACTATGTCATTTTCGTTAAGAAGAACAGTTGCATCGTAGGCCGGGATACTCTCTTCTTCATACTCATACAGGAGAATGCCTTTAAGCCTTCCATCGGATCGCAGAGAGATCACATAGTTTGCAACAAGGATCACGGCGAGCAATATGACTGACAAAAGCGGGAAGGCGATCCATATTCCCGTTATTCCCATAAATGATGAAAGGATCAGCGCAAGGGGAATAATACCCGCAAAACCGTCGATCATGCCGATAATGACCGCATAAGCCTTCCTGGAGATAACCTGAAAATAATACATAAAGACCATCACAAATCCTCTGAAAATGAACATAACGGAGAAAATGCGAAGAGCATGGATTGCCGGCGCGACAAGATCACCCTTAACATTGTAGATAAACAGTATCGATCCGGGGAAAAACTCAAGGATCGCTACCAGCATAAGGTTTACGGCAAACTGCATGATAAGTGCGGTCTTCATTAAGATCCGCACGCCCTTATAGTCTCCCTGTCCGTTAAGAGCTGCCATGATCGGTACCATGGCTCCGATTATACCGGCTATGAAAATGGACATGATGGATACAGTCTGCATGCAGAGCGTAAAAACACTTACACCCGCAATACCCGCAAGAGACATGGCAAGGTTGTTGCAGAAAGCGATCTTAATGCAGTAGCCAAACTGGTTTAAAGCCGGAGCCGCCCCTCTTAATATGGTATCCGGCAGATTTTTATATTCACTTATGCCAAACCTGCCAAAGGGAATCTCTACTTTTTTAAGCAAAGCAAGAACAAGCGCCAGTAAAAGACCTGCCGCATATCCGGTAAAGGTTGCCATGGCGGCGCCTTTAAGCCCGGTATTAAAGTACCTTATATAAATGTAATCCATGATAAGATTGACTGCATTGGCGGTTATATTGATCGCCGTTCCCACTCCCGGGCTCCCCAGCGCGGGAAGAAAGGTTATCAGAACCTGAAGAGGTATTATAAGGATTCCGGAGATCACCAGTACCCTCATGTACGGAACAAATTGAACCAGAAGTCCTTTATCTCTGCAAATACCGGCAGAGATCGGTTCCAGAAATACTATGCCAAGAACAGAAATGATCACCGCAATGACAAGTGAAGCCAGGATTACGGCAGAAAAAGACATCCCGGCCCTCTTAACTTCCTGTTTTCCCGTGAGCTCAGCATATACTACGGAGCCGCCGACTCCCAGCAAAGTATAGACAACAGCAAATGTAAGCATCACCGGGTATCCCATATTCACAAGGCTCATGGCATCACTTCCCAGCATATTGGACACGATGATGCTGTCCACAAATTCGTTAAGGGAAATGGCTATCGTACTGAGCACGGTCGGAATGAGGAAATGGTAGAATTTTCTGTTAACCAGAGTTCCGCTGCGGTCAAATCGATTCATATGTTCCTATAACCCTTCCATTGTCAAAACCGTCAGGTGCTTCCAGCGTAAGACCCTTAATGAGCATAAGCTCCTCGGCACCCTCCCGTTCATAGGACAGATATCTGTAGGTTTCCCTTGGGATGATAACTTTGCCTCCGTCTTTGACAAGTTCCATGGTGTCAAAGATAAGCTTAAGGCATTCCGATTCGCCTAGTTTAACAAGGGCCTTCTGGTATCCTATTATCACGTAGTCAAAGCCCTTGTGGGCATCTCCCAGGCTATCGGGAGTAATACACTGGGCTCCCTCTATTTCCGTCTTCTCATCTCCCGCCACAAGGACGGCGCCTCTTAAATGACATTCCTCAATGATCTTTTTAAAATCAACCTTTTCGGTTTTTCCGTCAATGAACCAGCGCCTGGACATCCCGTCATTTAAGATAAACTGGAAATACTTCTTCTCAATATACCGGAGCATATTTATGTCGGCTTCCACTACCTTTTCATCATCGTGTACCATATAGATTATGCCGCCGCTGGTCTCCAAATCTCTGGTCTTTGCATATCTGACAACAGCAGACGGATCCTGTACCGAGACCTTAAATGTACTCTTAAGCTGCCTTGCAACTTCCCATATCGGGTGATTCTCCGCCTCCATATCCTTCGGGATCATGATCAGCTTCATGTAGCCTTTACGAAGAAGCCTGTAGGGTTCTTTCTTTTTCCTCTCAAACTCTTCAGGGTAAAGGAAGGTATCAAGCAGGCTGTCCGTTTCGTGCTGGCCAGTTATCAGATCCATAAACTCAGCGGGTTGAGTGGCACCCATGGGTCTGCAATTGACCTCAATAAGTACCGGTCCCTTATCATCTATCATGTATTCGCCATGGATCATACCGTTTTGATAGTGGATCGCATCTGCCACCTGAAAAGCATATTCAACCATCTTTGTATGACCTGCTTCCAGCTTCGTTATGTATTCGCAATAGTCATAGATGTATCCGCCTTCATCTGTTTTTTCCTTCGTGTATCTGAGTACGGTATTCAGCCTGTGCTTTCCGTTAAGAGTCAGAGTATTGACGATATACTCCGTTCCGAAGATCCTCTCCTGGACAAGAACCTCCTCCTGAGTTTTTCCAAAGAAATCCTTCACGGACAAAAGTGCGGTGACGGCATTTTCCACCTCTTTAAGATTGTCGCAGAGGAACACGCCCATGCTTCCCGCACTGCGCAAAGGTTTCACAACAGCACATTCAAAGCCGTTTTCCCTGCAAAAATCAAGGGCCTCCTCTGCACTTTTTACCTTTTTACCATGTATATACCTGATGCCCGCCTGCTTCAACGCTTCATGCATGGCATCCTTCTTTATCATGTAATCAAGATTTTTGGCTGAATTTCCCGGAAGGCCCATATCATCCGCAAGCCTTGTGGCAAGAGGCACTCCTGTTTCACAGGCTGCCAGGATAAGAACAGGATCAAACCCTTTTACCAGTTTCAAAGTCTCTTCATAGCTGTCGCATTCCTTAATGAACTGAGGCTCATGATAGAACGCAGCATATATCTTCTTAAGCGCATCCAGATCTTCGGTCTTTTCCTGTATGGTCTCAAGAACCACCGGCTTATATCCCCTGCGTATTACATCCTCAACGAGGTTGTATCCCGTTGAAAACGGATCGACGATAATGATATTCCTCATAGAATTCTCCTCCCAAATTTAATGGTAAGACACGGGGACGGTTCTTCCGTCTGGTTTTGTTCGCAAAGCCAGACGGAAGAACCGTCCCCGTGTCTGCCCGTGTATAAATCTTAATCTATCGTAAGGCCGCTCCAGATATCATCGGGAACAAGTGCTACATAAGTCCTTCCCGTGTTAAGTACGATCTCCTCGCCGTCCTTGTCATAGTACCTTGTGGGAGTAAGCTCGTCTTCCTTCGACCATGTAATGGGTATCACCTTTCCGTTGGTGATATAGTATCCGTCACGGTTAAAGTCAACCGAATGGAACATCATGTATCCGTTTGCATCGAACTGAACGTAACGGCAGTTCTGTATGAGAAGGTTCTTAAATGCAAGCTGAGTATCGTTGTTGCCCGCATCAACATGCTTCATGCCGTACTCGGAATACAGATAAGTTCCGCTCGCCTCGTCATAATCAAGGTAAGGCTTGTTGTGCCTGTAAGGCATCTGGATATGGGTTGCCGACTTCGCATCACCGTACTGGCTCAGATCGTTCTGCTTCTTTTCGGAAGTGAACTTATAATGCGGACCCGGATAATAGTCATTGTATGTTTTGCTGTACTTGCTGTGGCTTGCAAAGTTCTTATCAACATCGCCTTCAAGGATGTATTCCGTGAACTCCCTTGACTTACCGTTGTTTACACGCGAGAAGGTTCCGCTGAAGTTCTCAACATAATCCTTTGCAAGATAGTCATCAATATAGAAGGGACCGCCGTCATGACATACGACTGCATTCCACTCGGGGATTATCTGTAAGTTTGTAGGCCTTACGCTTCGAATACTTCCTATCTGCTTGATGCTGTTATAATCCTTGAACAGTACCATGAAACGGGTAACACCGTCATTGGCAGTAGAGTTGGTCATCTCATATACCACATCAGACTGTGATAAACCGAAATGAGGAAGTGCCGTCTTTTCGTTATCGACCATTGCTGCTATGGGGCGCTGATCCTTAAGCGACTCATCGATCCACTCGTTGGTGAGCTCGCTCCTGTACATACCCGGGCGCACCTCATCGTCACCCTCATCCTCGGCCTCGATCGTCGTATCGACCGCGGGCTGTGTATTATCATCGGTTACAAGCTGTATAACGGGTTCATCGCTTGTTTCAACCTCGGGTTCATCCGGTTCCTCAGCCTCCTTTTTACAGCCGCTAAACGCAAGTGCGGCCGACAGAGCCAGTAACAGTAATAAATATTTCCTTTTCATATATAGCCTCCCTGACAAATTCCCTTACTAATAGGATATTATCACACCACTTTGCATATTGTACCACAAAACATTGTATAAGTCACTGATAAAATACACAAGTTTTTGTGATTTTATTATATTTAATTAATATATTTGTCAATTATCGCCCCTGTGTATTGCCTTGCGCCCTTCTCATTAAGGTGGGAGGGATCACCGAAATACTCATTATCATAGCAGGGGATCTCATCCTCAAAGACGATATCCGGATTATCATTCGCGATTTGGTTTACATAACTAAAATACTCCTTTACATAGCTCTCATGAAGAGCACTGCAGGATGCCTCATTCATGGGCGGCTGGAGTACGATCGTCCTTATAGCGTTTTCCGAACAGAGCTTTAAGAGCTTTTCAAAATAATATGTTATCAGAAGATGCTCCCCGTCCCTGTTCATATGCTCGTAGGTCGCTTCGTAATTTACATCGCCGTTGCCGTCATCCGTTCCGTAAAGCGCATGTCCCCTGTTTAAAACCTGCTCTGAATATAGCGAGCGGTTTATGTTGAGCCTGCCCGTAACCTTGGCGTTTATAAGTGCTGGCAGATAGCTGTCCGGAAGCCCCGCATACATGCTTAATATATCCGACCTGTCAAAGTCGTCAAACACAGCGGCATCATATGAGCGGCCCTGCGAATATACCCGCATGGCTTCTGCAAATCCCAAGTGCTTAAAGTACATGGTCCTTGTTTTATAGTTGTCCATATAGGAGTAATGAAACGGCGCGAACATTATGATCACGCTTTCGGGCGCTCCGTTATTCTTTATATATCTTTCAAGCGCAAAATACATCTCGACCGGCGTTGCCCCACCGACGCCCAGGTTTACATAACTTTCGCCCATCATTTCCGGAACGATATCGGCCATTGCTCTGGAATCACCCAGGATAAGCGCAGCCCGGCCTGAAGAAACGGGCTTTATCCTGCCTTCCTCCACCATCTTTGTATAATGCCACGACGGATACTCCTCATCCATATAACACATGGGAAAAAGGAGTGTGAATCCCTGTATGAGAAACAGCGGAACAAGGGCCAGTATGCACTTTAAAAGAAACCTGCCGTAGCTTTTCATATAAACCCCGTTATGATCAGAACTTCTGATACAGAAATTCCTGAGTGGACAGATTACATGATAACAGTATCATTATGAACAAAAGGTAATAAACACACCATCTTGCAAAGGCGGGAGTCCGGTCCATAAGTGAATAGACTTCGCATCCCTTCTTTTCGCACATTATGTCAACCAAAATCAGGATCAGGATCGCAAGCAGCACAAACAAAAGGTTCATCGTACCGAGCCCCAGCCCGGCAAGCGAACCGTCAAAGAGCCACGAAAGCCTTATGCCGCTGAAGGTACGGGAAATATCATCGATCGCTCCGGCAAAGCTCTCCTGCCTGAAGAACGTCCATGTAACGCTGACGAGCAGATAAGTAAACGCAATACACAAAACCCGCTCCGCCCGCTTATGAGAATCAAGCTTAAACAGTGCCGACGCTTTTGCCTTAATCGGCTTACACGCATAGCCCAAAACCTGATATATACCAAACAGCAGTCCCCATATAAGGAAATTGAGAGTCGCCCCGTGCCATATACCGCTTACGGCAAACACTATCATTATATTAAGGTATCTTCTTAGGTCGCCCTTCCTGCTGCCTCCAAGGGGTATATACAGATAATCCCTGAACCACGTCGATAACGATATATGCCACCTGCGCCAGAAATCGGAAACACTTGTCGCAAGATAGGGCTGTTTAAAGTTCCTTATAAGCTCAAAGCCCATGACTCTTGCCGCCCCTATTGCTATAAATGAATAGCCGGCAAAATCGCAGTATATCTTAAAACTGTATGCAAACATCGCAATAAGCATCGGCATTCCGCAGGAAACACTGCCCTGCGATACCCCTCCCGCATTTGGGTTAAATACATTCGAGGTAAGTATATCGAGCCTGGATACAATGACCATCTTAAGAAAATAGCCCCAGAGCATGGTAAACAGACCTTCCTTTATGCGGATAAGGTCGGGAGAATGCTCATCGTTTATCTGTGGAAGAAGGTGTTTTGAACGCTCGATGGGACCCGATAGGATGCATGGGAAAAATGAAACAAACAAAGCGTATTTAAGTATATTGTTTTCAGGTTCAACCTCCTCCCGGTAGCAGTCAACTATGTAAGTAAGGGACTGGAAGGTATAAAACGAAATACCCGCCGGAAGCACAAGGGAAAAACTGCCGGTATCGGTTAAAAGCCCCGTGAAGAATCCCGCATATTTAAAATAGATGAGTATAGAAAGGTTAAGCACAAAACCGATCGCAACGTACAGTTTTTTCTGTCCGGGAATATCCGCATTATAAACAAGGCGTCCCGCAGACCAGGTTATCACTGTCGATACCATTAAAAGTACGGTGGCGGAGCTGTCCTGACACGCATAGAAAAAATAGCTGCACAAAAGCAGCCATATATACCTGTACCTGTTTGGGATAATAAAATAAAACAGGATGACTATGGGAAAGAATATCAAAAAAGGCAGTGAATTAAACAACATCTTACCTGCACTCCGTCCTTGTAATTCGCCTACGATTGTACTATAATAGGGAAACGTAGTCAATCAGGGGCTGTGAGGTGAAAAATGGCAAAAGATAACTCCGTGAAGAGACTGCCCGCTCCGAAAATGAGCAAGGCCGAAATAAAACGCGAGATAATGGAATGGGTACTGGTACTTGAGATCGCAGTTGTGATCGCGGTCGTCGTGAACATGTTCATTCTTGTTAATGCCGTGATCCCTTCGGCGTCCATGGAACCCACGATAATGACAGGCGACAGGATATTCGGCAACAGGCTTGCATATAAAAAGAACGGCCCGCAGCGCGGTGATATCATCATCTTCAAATACCCGGATGATGAAAGCCAGCTCTTTATAAAACGTGTCATCGGAATGCCGGGTGAGACCCTTGAAGTAAAGGACGGACGTGTATATATAAACTCAGATGCAATGCCGCTTAACGAGCCCTATGTAAAGGTTGATGCGGTGGGCGATTACGGTCCTGTGACCATTCCCGAAGGCTGCTACTTCATGATGGGCGATAACCGCAACCAGTCAGCGGATTCAAGGTTCTGGGTACACCCGTTCTTAAAGCGCGAAAAGATCCTCGGCAAGGCGGTATTCAGGTATTATCGTCAGTTTGGGAAGATTGAATAACATATTCCGGCTGCCTTGCACTCTTAAATGCAAAATAAAGGTAGCCGCCCGCAAATATCACCATAAATATCGAGATGAACTGTGAAGTCGGGAGTCCGGCAATGCTCCCCCTTTCAACATCACCCCTGAAAAATTCGATAATGAAACGGCCGATGCCGTAGAACATAAGATACAGTCCGGAGATGATCCCCCTGTATCTTACTTTTTTAAACATGAAGATAAGAAAGGCCGCCACACACAGATTAAACACCGCCGAAATAAGCTGCGTTGGTATGAGCCTCACTCCCGCCGGTGCGAGGCAGCCCTGCGGAAAAACGACACCGAAATGCGATGTTGTTTCCCTGCCGTAGCAGCAGCCTGCCAGAAAGCAGCCTACCCTTCCGAGCCCCTGGCAGATCGCAACTCCCGGGGACAGCGTGTCCATATATGATATAAAATCAAGCTTTTTTATCCTGCAGTAAATATATATCGACAGTATTCCCGTTATTATCCCGCCGTAAACCACGAATCCTTCCGATCCGAGCAAAGCAAGCGGCGCTTTTATGAAATCCTTGAAATTCACCAGGATATACAAAAGCTTCCCGCCCATGAAACCGAAAATGAGCACGCACATGGCTATGTTTGTGATATGGTCATCTGACAGCCCGAAACGGCGCGCCATAAAAGAGCTTACATATATGCCGAGGACAAAGCCGAGTCCTATCATAAGGCCGTAGCCGTGGACCGTGAACGGTCCGATCGAGAATAAGTTTATTGCCATTTTACACCCCCAGGTTAAGGCCGGTTGTTTCGGGAAGGCCAAGGACTATGTTCATGCACTGTACAGCGGCGCCCGAAGCCCCCTTGCCAAGGTTGTCAAAGCTTGCGTTTACTATTATCCGCTCCTCGTTGCCGGTAACATATAACTTTATATCATCACGGCCGCGCATATCGTTTGCAGATAAGAATCCGCTCATATCCGCTTCGCTTCCATAAGGCATTACCTTTACAAATGATTCTCCCTTATAATACTCAAAAAGGATATCGCGAAGCCCTTCGGGACTTACCCTGCTTTTAAGCAAATGTGTATACAGGGGAAGAGTCACAAGCATGCCGCAGTAATAGTCATCAACCACGGGCGTGAATATCGGCGCCCGCTTAAGGCCGCTTATAAACTGCATTTCCTTTAAGTGCTTATGCTGCTGTGCAAGGGCATACTGGCGGGGCGCAAAAAGATCATCCGTCTTGCCTTCACCCTCATATAAAGCTATAGCCTTCTTACCGGCTCCGCTGTAACCGGAAAGAGCACTTACGGTCACCGGATAATCATTTGATATAACACCCTCCTTAATAAGGGGATAGACCATCATGATAAAACCCGATGCATAGCAGCCGGGCACGGCGATGCGTTTGCTTTCCCTTATCTTATCCCTAAACTCATCCGAGAGCTCCGGGATACCGTATGCCCAGTTAGGATCCGTCCTGTGGGCCGTAGAGGTATCTATAAGTACGGTCCTTTTATTGTTGGGATCCATAAGCGATACCGCTTCCCTTGCCGCATCATCAGGCAGGCATAAAAACGAAATGTCCGCTTCGTTTAAATATTTGGCGCGCTCATTATTATCCTTCCTTAACTCATCCGGAATGCGGATAACCGTGATATCATCCCTTCCTTCAAACCTTTCGTTTATCCGAAGGCCCGTGGTACCGGCGCTTCCGTCTATGTAAACTTTGGTCATATTTTACTCCTTAATATAAATGATAAGAGCCGCGGGATGCCCGCGGCTCCACATAGAACACATTTTATTACATCATTTCCTACTATTCAATGATAAATTCACCGACTATCGATTTAAGCTGTTCAACGCACTGCAGGCTTTCCTCAACAAGATCGTTGGTCCTTGATGTCCTTGATACCATGTCGGTCGTCTTATCCGCGATATCCGTAACACCGAGTGTTGATTCTCCGACTGTTGACGTGATCCGCGACATTGCATCGGAGATCTTTGATATCGAATCGGCCAGGTTGATGATCGACTCGTGTACGTCATTCATGCTGCGTTTGAATTCGATGGCATCGGCACTGTACTGTTCGCTGACTTCGGCAAATTCCCTATAATCGTTAAGTACCGTATCCTCAAGGAAGGCCGTGGTCTCCTCAAGACATGAGGTCATGTTGGCAACCGCTGCGTTAACTTCACCCACTATACCGTTGATATCGGTAACCGATTTGCTGGTCTGCTCGGCAAGATGTCCGATCTCAGTTGCAACAACCGCAAATCCGCGTCCCGCTTCACCGGCACGGGCTGCCTCGATACTTGCATTAAGCGCAAGCAGGCTTGTCTGTGATGAAATGGACATGATAGCTTCGGTAAGCTCGTTTATCTTGCTTACGGCCTTGCTGCCCTCAATGGCATTTGCCGAACGTATCTTAACGGAATTATATGTTTCATTGGTCCTGCGGGTCGCATCCATTGTTTTATCACGAAGGGCATTGGCGCGCTCCATAACCTCGACGCTCAGTGCATCGCCGTTTTCGGATAAGTTCGTTATATCCTTTGCACCGTTCTGCATATAACCGATATTTGCGTAGATGCTTTCGGTCGTTGCTGCCGTTTCTTCCATTCCTGCGGCAAGTTCCTGTGTTGTGGCCGAGTTATCGGTACACATATTGTTAACGACATTCGTAACACTCTGCAGCTGGTTTACGTTGCCGTCTATCTTCGTGCTCGCGTTTTCGATGTTGCCCACCATATTGGCAAGGTTGCTCCTCATAAGTACAACCGCCCTTGCCATTCCTCCCGTCTCATCATGACGCTTGCAAAGCTGATCGGCCCTTTTGCTCTTCTTGAAATTAAACTCCGATGTCCTTACGATAACCTCGGTCAGCATCTTTATGGGTTTTACGATCATCGCGCTTAATATGTATGCCAGTATCGCACAAACGATGAGTACTACCACCGCAACCAGGATCGCCTGATTCCTTATGGCATTTGCCTTGCTCATTACCTCAGCCCTTGATACGTCACATACAAGGAGCCAGTTAACCTTGATGATGGAATATGCGGCAAGCCTGTCCTCACCGTTCGGGAGCTTATACTCAAACAGACCGCTGTCACCCTTGGCGTGCATGTCAAAGAATTCCTGGATAGTTATATCCTCACCTGCCAGATAACCGTTCTGACTGTATTTTACAAAACCTTCCTCGGTAACCAGCATGATGTTATTCGTCGAATAACCGTCGATCCTTACCGTATCAAGGATATCGGCGTAGTTGGAGATCATCTGCACAACGCCGCCGGTTTCAACGTCGATGACATTTTTCTCGGTTTCGGCCATGTACAGAAGCTGTGTGTTCATCTGCGTTACCATGGCTTTCTTAAACCTGGTGATCGTAAGCAGCATGACAACAACCACCGCTATCACCAGTGATGCTATCACCAGCATCATGATCTTAAAACATATGGAATTAATGAAAGAGACTTTTTCGGTGTTCTTTTTTACTTCTTTCTTCTTAACATCATTTTTCTTTGCAACTGCCTTTTTAACTTCAGTGTTTTTTGCGTTATCCGTCCGATTCTCCATGTTGTACCCCCTTGGATAGTAAGCTGGTTATATAAGATTATACAATAACAGGCTTTCCAATTCAATATTTTCGTTAAAATTACACAACCGGCGGCAGTCGTAATTTTACGGTTTATCAGCGAAAAACACATCGAAAAACTCGCAATTTATGAAGAGTGATGTTATAATGATAAAAATTTTGAATAAAACCAAGGAGGAAATAAATATGTTTTGTCCTAACTGCGGATCCAATATCGAGGATGGTGCCAAGTTCTGTACCGAGTGCGGCGCCACCATAGAAAGCAATACCGCCGGGGCCGGCGAACAGCCCGTCGATACACAGCCTGCAGAAGACCTGCAGCCTGCTGCCGATCTTTCGCAGCCCGACAGCTTCGGCCAGTCTGATTCTTTTAAGCAGAACACCGGCTATCAGCAGAATAATTATCAGCAGAATAATTACCAGCAGGCCAACAATTATCAGCAGTCCGTTAATTATCAGATGGGCGGCGGCACAAACAGGAGCATTGTTATGTGTATCGTATTAAGCCTTGTTACCTGCGGTATATACGGCTTATACTGGATGGTCAAGTTAAATGACGAGATCAATGCGATCCACGGAACCCCCGAGGACACTTCCGGCGGAATGGTTCTGCTCCTTACCATCGTAACCTGCGGCATTTACGGTTTCTTCTGGATGTATAAGATGGGCGGCAAGGTCGATGATATAAAGGCCTCACTCGGAGAATCACCTTCATCGATCTCTTCATCTATACTGTATCTTCTGCTTTCACTTGTAGGTCTTGCGATCGTCAATTACTGCCTCATGCAGGACACTATCAACGATGCCTCAGTGTGATCTTAAGTGAAGGCTCCGTATAAGAAAAACCTTTTAAAGATCATTGCAGCCGGCTGCGCCCTGGCATTATACCTGATGCTGAGGCGCATGACCGGCTTTAGTATTCCCTGCATATTCAGGAAGGTTACGGGGTTTAAATGCCCGGGCTGCGGTGTAACACGTATGCTTGAATGCATGCTCAAGCTTGATATGAAAGGAGCCTGTGAAGCCAATCCCTTCCTTTTCTTAACAAGCCCCTTTTTACTGTTTGAAATTATATACGGATTCCTTGTTCCCCATAATAACAGCAAGTTTCACCGCATAAACAATTATATCCTTATAGTTTACTGCATCGCCCTTATCATATTCGGAGTATGGCGAAACCTGCCACTATCTTAAACCTGCTGAATCTTCCTACCTTTTCATTCATCCTGTTCATCCCAGAATTCAGCCACCGCTTCAGATGCCGTGGATATCCTTATCCGCTCATAATTCTTCCACTCGCGCGGGAACATCTTAAGGTACTCGGGCAGGAGGAACCGCTCATCAAGTAGCGCGACTATACCTACATCATCCGCAGTCCTTATAACCCGCCCCGCAGCCTGCATGACCTTGTTCATTCCGGGATATCTGTAAGCGTAATCAAAGCCGTTAAGGCCCGAAAGTTCATACGCTTCCTTTAAAATTCCGCGCTCCTCGCTGACCATCGGAAGCCCGGTGCCTACTATGAGCGCACCTATAAGGCTGTCATTCTTTAAGTCTATCCCCTCTGCAAAGATGCCTCCCATAACACAGAATCCGATAAGCGTCCCGTCATTTGTCTTAAACCCCGACAAAAACTCTTCCCTCTCCTCCTCGTTCATCGTGCTCCCCTGTACAAGCAGCCTTACGTTATCGGTCCTGTAGCCTTCAACATAAGCCTTAAGGACGCATTCAAGAAAAGCATGAGACGGGAAGAACACCATGTAATTTCCTTCCTTCGCGCCGCATATGTCCGCAATGTAGGCGGCTATGGTATCATATTCCTTTTTGTTGCGCCTTGTATACTTTGAGCTTACATCGTTTGCTATAAACAGTCCCCTCTTTGAAGGATCAAAAACTGACTCCGCATATACTTCATAATCACCCTCTCCTGCTCCCAGCATATCCTTATAGTATTTTACCGGCAGAAGGGTCGCGGAAAAATAGATGCAGCTCCTTCCTTTCTCAAGCCGCCGCTTAAGTGATTCTGACGGATTTATGCAAAGAAGCTTGAGCATAAAGTCACCCGCTCCCGTGTGGCGGCAGTATATCCTGTAATCATCGGCCCCCATGTTATCGTACATATTGATGAAATGCCTTACCTTAAAATACATATCGAGCACCTCATCCATATGGGCAAAATGCTCCTGCTCATCAAGGAAGGTTTCAAACCGCGCCATAAGCTTATTAAGCGACAGTATGATATCATCGATACTGTCAAGCACCATGCACGAAACGCATTCCCGCTTAAGCAGGAGCAGCTTCCTGTTGCAGGCACCGAGCGCACGGTCAAGCCTTGGATCCGCTTCCTTAACAAGGCGTTTTATGACAAGAAAATCCTCCTTTAACAGCGCGGCGCTGTACATGTTCATACCGCGCTCCACAAGGTTATGCGCCTCATCCACAAGGAAGATATAACTGCCGCCGGAAGCATCGGAGAAGAACCTCCGCAGATAAACATTGGGATCAAAAACGTAATTGTAATCGCAGATTATTGTGTCCGAAAAAAGGGACATATCAAGGCAGAGTTCAAACGGGCACACACAATGCTTTTCAGCATACTCAGTTATCTTTTCGCGGGTGAAAGAATCCTCGTTTATGAGCAGGTCATACATCGCATCGTTTATCCTGTCATAATGCCCCTTTGCCCGGTCACAGGTGTCGGGATTGCATTCCGGCTTATCAAGCGGGCATATCTTTTCCTTTGCCGTGATGACCACGGATTTAAGCCTTAAGCCCTGCTCCCTTAATATGTCAAAACACTCGGCAGCGACGGTGCGGGTCACAGTTTTCGCGGTAAGGTAAAATATCTTGTCGGCAAGCGAGCTTCCAAGTGCCTTTACGGACGGAAAGACCGTGGATACCGTTTTGCCGACCCCCGTCGGAGCTTCAAGGAATAACTTGCGGCCATGATATATGGTCCTGTATACCTGCGAAGTAAGCTCCTTCTGCCCCTTCCTGTATTCAAACGGAAAACCGACCCCTGCTATCGAATCATCCCTTATCTTTTTAAACTCAAACTGAAAACGCCCCCATCTTTTATAGCTTTCGATGAGAGAATCAAACCATGCGGCTATCTCATGATATGTGTATGTTTCGTGGAAATATCTGGTATCGAGTGTGATCTGGTTTACATAAGTCATGCGGACGGTGATCTCTTTAAGTCTCCGCTCATCCGCAAATATATATGCGTAGCACTTTGCCTGCGCAAGGTGTACCGGCACCGGAGCCTTAAGCCTGTCAAGGTCTGTATACAGGGTTTTTATCTCATCAATGATATATCGGTCATCATCGCTTATTATACCGTCGGCGCGCCCGTCGATCATGATATCGAAATCGTCAAGATGGATAAACTTCTTAAGATAAACTTCGGCATCGTAATCCGCACCCATTCCCTTCTGGATCATCCTGTGTATCCTGGCGCCCTCAAGCATCAGGTTTATATCCTGACCGCTCTTCCTGCGGTTATCGATATCACCTGTGCGCAGCACAAATTCCACAAGGTCACGTACGGATATTGAAATTGTGTTTCTTATGTCTGTATTATCCATACCAACAGTATAACATAAGATAAAAGAAACCACGGAATCAATCCGTGGTTTCCTTAAACTGTATTTTAGATCTCCCTCTGCATCAGCCTACGGCCAGGCGTTTGATCATACCGTCAAACTCATTATCCTGTCCGCCGTACTTTACGGTAAGGATCTTTGAAAAGTCAAGCCCCAGCACGCCGAGCATCGATTTGGCATCGATTATAAAATGATTATATGAGATATCAATATCAAAATCACACTTCGAGGCCTTCCTAACGAACTCGCCGGCATTATCAAGATCCAACCTTATCCTGCACTCATTCATCATTTAAAACACCCCTTCCCTTATTATCTTTCCCCCCGGAAATAAGAATCACCTTCAAAATTCTTAGATAGCACTTTACACCAGGGATATCACAATGTCAAGAATCAATATATTGTGTTTTCCGGATTAAAAAACACCAAGTATTTGTGCATTCTGTTCAAATCATCAATTACATCACGCCCGCGATTTATTGATTATTAACAGCAGCACCGTAAATGCTCCATAACAAAACCGTCGTAATCGTGCATTCTTTTTGTCAAAAGCGCTGATTTTTCGTGCATCGGTACACAAAATGTGGTAAAATATCATAAGCATCCCCCGGGGATGCCTTATCAAACTGTGTCAGGGACGGATAAAATATGAGCTGGCTTGCCAAGTCCGATGTATGGAAAAAAATAATACGGGCATTCAGGAAAGTTTCCGAATTCTCGCTTTTTAAGATCATCACAGACAGCCTCGAATCACTGCTGCCCGTATTTTTGGTAAGCGCCCTTGTACAGGTGTTCATAAACCTGCCCATAAACGCATATCAGGACCTTATACACGGCGCATATGACGGTATGCTGTTCACGATGCTTAAATACCTTGAATTTGCATCATACGGCATGCTTTCCCTATATATGGCAATAACGATCGCCGACAGCATCAATTCCCGTATCGGCAAGCTCTCACACCGCCTTCTGGTGATCATCACTTCGATCGCTTCATTTTTGATCCTGTCGGGCATCTTCAATCACCCGGAAAACCTTGATCTCTTAGGGCCCAAGAACGTGCTGTGCGCTATCGCCTGCGGCCTGTTATCTTCATTTATCTTTATAAAACTGCTGGATCTGGTTGTGTTCAACAGCCGGCGGTATGTGGACGGGATAAGCATGGACTTTACCACCATACTCATCTCCCTTTTCCCCATGCTGCTCGTGCTTGAGATATTTGCAATAATCAACATAACGATAAACGTTATCGGGTATGAGGATCTATATTCTCTCGTAAACGCAGGCTTTACCAAGATGTTCTCACGTTCACTTAACAGCCTCGGCAACATGATATACTTCGAGATCGTACAGGACCTTATGTGGGTACTCGGCATACACGGATCGGATGCTCTCGGCGAAGTAAAATACAGGCTGTTTGATATCGTCTTAAGTCAGGGCGGAGCAAAGGGACTTAATCCCATACTGTCAGGAGTTTTCATAGATGTGTTCGTACTTCTGGGAGGCTGCGGCTCCACCTGGTCGCTCGTGCTTGCGATCATCATCTTCAGCAGGCAGAAAAACGACCGTTTTCTTGCAAAGGCTGCTTCGGTACCCATGATATTTAATATAAACGAACTTGTGGTACTCGGACTTCCGGTCGTGTTCAATCCCATTTATATAATACCCTTCCTGCTTGCACCGATCGTAAATATCATCATATGTTATTCAGCAATGGCATCGGGTTTTGTGCCGGCGGCATCAAAAGCGATAAACTGGACAACGCCCGTTATACTCGGCGGATATCTTGCCACGGGTTCGGCAAAGGGTTCCCTGCTCCAGATAATATGCATCGCTATAGGAGTCCTCATTTACATGCCGTTTGTCAGGATAAACGATCATATCAAGTACCAAAATGCGCATGAAAAGGTGACCATGCTCGAAAATATCCTAAAGGAGTGCGAGAAGAATCGCGAGCCCGTTGAATTCTTAAGCCTTCCCGGCGATCCCGGCAGGACTGCCAGGACACTTTCCGCGGAGCTCCGTGAATATATAGATAACGGCGACTTTATCATATATTACCAGCCGCAGTACAATTCGGATCATAAGCTCATCGGCGCCGAGGCACTGCTTCGGTGGCACCACGATCAGTACGGATGGATATATCCTCCTCTGATCATCGCACTGGCCGAGGAACAGGGCAAGCTCGTCGAGCTTGAGGAAAAGGTATTCCTGACTGTGTTTAAGACGCTTGAGGAACTGTTAAAATACAAGGAAGATGACAG
Source organism: Lachnospiraceae bacterium (assembly GCA_017550535.1). Classification (GTDB taxonomy): domain Bacteria; phylum Bacillota; class Clostridia; order Lachnospirales; family Lachnospiraceae; genus UBA2868. The sequence goes on along the minus strand of JAFZOS010000086.1, from coordinate 29,353 downwards.
CTTCCATATTTCGATAAACGTGACGGGACTTACAATACAGACCGATGAATTCGAGGAGTTCCTTAAAAACCTTCATATCATTTATCCGGGCAAATGCAGGAATGTGCTTATCGAGATAACCGAGCAGGCGACCCTGAGGGTTGATGATAATTTCATATCAAGGCTTTCAAGGATAAAAGAACTCGGTTATACCTTCGGTATCGATGATTTTTCAATGGGAAATACTTCTATCAAATACCTGCAGTCAAATATCTTCGATATCGTCAAGCTTGACGGCGGGATAAGCCGCGACGTGTTCAATGCCCGAAGCCGCGAGATCATATACTCGATATCACGTCTTACGGAAGGGCTCAATATCGAAACCATAGCCGAATATGTTGAAACCGAGGAACAGCGCAAGGCACTTCAGAATGCAGGCTGCATGATCTATCAGGGATACCTGTACAGCCCGGCCATCCCTCTTCAAAAGTTCAAACAGCTAATGGAAGAAAAGCACGACGAACCAGTCGGGGACAAAATATTATCCGAAATAAAATGATCAGGAGAAAACAATGGAAAAAGGATTTAAAGCCTTCCTTAAACGGAAGGACATCGTCATTTCATGGAAAAGATATTTCATAGACGCCATGGGAGCAATGGCGAGCGGCCTGTTCGCATCGCTTCTTATAGGAACCATACTTTCCACGCTGGGAACACAGCTTAACGTACAGGTGCTTACAGATATCGGCGGATATGCAAAGGGGGTTGCGGGACCTGCGATGGCAGTTGCGATCGCCTATGCATTAAAGGCTCCGAATCTCGTACTGTTTTCAATGCTTGCGGTAGGAAGCGCAGCCAATACTCTGGGCGGCGCGGGCGGACCGCTTGCCGTACTGGTGATCGCGATAGTTGCCACCGAGCTCGGCAAGATGGTCAGCAAGGAGACCAAGGTTGACATACTGGTGACTCCGCTTGTAACGATCGGGCTGGGTGTAGCACTCTCCGTCCTTTTGGCTCCCGCCATAGGAACGGCGGCAAGCTCTGTCGGCAAGCTTATAATGTGGGCTACGGAGCTTCATCCGTTCATGATGGGAATCTTAGTATCCGTCATCGTCGGCATAGCGCTTACACTTCCCATAAGTTCAGCTGCGATATGTGCCGCGCTGTCACTTACGGGACTCGCGGGAGGAGCTGCGGTAGCGGGATGCTGTGCGCAGATGATCGGATTTGCTTTTATGAGCTTTAAGGAAAACAGGGTGTCGGGACTTATATCCCAGGGCATCGGAACGAGTATGCTCCAGATGGGAAATATCGTAAAAAATCCACGGATATGGATACCGCCGATCTTAACCTCTGCCATAACAGGTCCGATCGCCACCTGCATATTCAAGATGCAGATGAACGGCGAAGCGATCTCATCAGGTATGGGAACCTGCGGCCTGGTAGGTCAGATAGGCGTTTATACCGGATGGGTAAACGATATCGCCGCCGGTACCAAAGCAGGGATCACAGCCATGGATTGGCTGGGGCTCATCCTTATCTGCTTTATACTTCCCGCAGTGCTTACATGGTGCTTCGGGCAGCTTCTGCGGAAAATAGGCTGGATACACGACGGCGATCTTACTCTTACCACATGATATACAGTTAAGGGGCCTTGGTCCCCTGATTCTTAAGTACCCTTGCAGCGCCGCTTATATAAAGGTTATCCTCGCCATAGCGCTCGCCGGGGCCATAGCCAACAGGAAGGCTGCTATCCTTTATCTGTACAATGCTTACCTTTAAATCGTATTTCTGTGCATGACCCGTGCCGGGTACAGCACTTGGATCCTTCATAAAGACAAGACGGTATGATGTTGTATCAACCGGCACAAACTCAGTCACTGACTCTTTCATATCATTGGGAACAGTCCCTCCTACCGCTTCGGCTTCAACCCGGTAATACAGATTACCGTAACTCCACGCAGCTTTTGGAAGCGTAAATTTAAGAACCATATCAATATCAGTCGGATTTTCCGGCTTGACTGCAGGAACCGGCATCCGTACCTTTCCGGGCTCCAGAATATTGATCATATGATCGTTTCCGTATTGTATGGATGTATCTTTCCTGTCAACAAACCTGACCCTGACAGCATCCGTTGTAAGTACAGTACCGCCTGTACCCGTTACAAAAGTATCGACTTTGAGTATCGGATTTCCTTTTGCATCCTGCGTTATTTCGGCACACCCCGCCGGATCACAAACAAGTTCCAGCCTCGAAGTATCAGCATTCCTGTTCAATGCGATCGCGTATTTCACTGTTGTTCCTGCCGCCTGAACAGCCACTGCTTCATTTGAGTTCTTAACAGACTTGAAGCCTTTAACACTCAGCTTGACGATCTTTTGCGCAACATTAAGCGTCACCACCTGCGTTCCGAAATCTCCTTTAAGGACAAATGAAACATTCTTACCCAGGGTTGATGCCTTTGATGCATCTATGATTATTTTCTTCTTATCATTTGAAAGAGTAGCAAAGCCACTGTCAACATTGGCAGGTTTTAATGCAAGATCCGAAATAACAAATTGCTCACCTTCTGCCGAATCCATAAATACACCAAGCTCCGCTGTATCATCCGACTTAAGCTTAACAACGCCTTTGTTTACAACAGCTTCATATTCTTCGCTGCCGCCCTTCTTTATATACATAACCGGTTTCACAGTCGATGCACTTACACTTAAATCCTTTCCGGCAGCGGTAGCGGCATTAACCGCATCGACCGGTATATCATATACATTCATGACAGTCGGAGCAAGTACGGCCGATCCTGTGGGCATTCCTTCATAATCATATTTAACCTCTGTCATGACCCTGCCCGCTGCCGGTTTGAACTTAAGCCTTACCGCGCAGTTTACGGTTTTGCCTCCCTTTAATCCGCCATATGCGACCACTGCCGAAGATGCGGAAGGAGCTTTGCCGTCAACCAGCGTGCTTACGGCTACACCCGGAAGGCCGCACGAGGTAATTGCAATGCTCTTTGCTCTGTCACAGTTTACGGAATAAAGGCCGTCAGTGTCAGGGGCAAGTACGCTGCCGTCAAAAACCCTGGTACACATATAACCGGTTTTGGGTACAACTTTGAATTTCAGTACTTTTCCCTGTCTGGCACCTGTCTTTCCCGCGATCAGATTAAGGTTTAAGCCCTTATCATCAAGAAGAGTCACCTGTGCCGCATTATACTTAAATACAACCTGTACCTCGGCAGGATATGCAAATATAAGGTCTTTCCCCAACACCTTTAAAGTCATGGTTTCATCATCCGGCAGACCCGCATTTTCTGCTTCATTGATCTTTGCAAAATCATATATTTTATCAAATGTTGCCGCAGCCGCGGAACCGTTACTGTAATACTTAAGCTTACCCTCATTTGTCGCTATCACGTCATTTGGCTTAAACTTAACTACGGTACCGTTTTCATCGACCGCCCTGACGATCATGGGTTTGGGCGAATATGTCCTGTCAACAGCGTAGTCTTCTTCATCATATCCGTCACCAACCCGTCCCAGGGTATTGTTACCCTTATATATAACCTTTCCGCGGCACAATCCGTCTGCGCCCTTTACGATATCATGGTCCCCGATATCCGCGGCAGAACAGTTATTAATGATAAGGTCACCGTTAAGGATAAGCTTATTCCTTGCCCAGAAATGCAGTTTATTAACACTCACATTACTTATCTTTGTATCGTTATTACCGCAAATAAAACAGCGGTCAAAACCATTTAATAATCCCGTGATCGATAAATCATTTATAAGATCGGCATTTAACCTCCACTGCCCGCTTTGGCCGTATACATGACCCCTGAACACTTCAGCTTTACCTATCGTAATACTGCCGTTTTTTATCTCCTTAAGATATATGTCTCCACTGCTCCTTAAGTTTAACGTATGTCCGTTAAGGTCAAGTGAAACCTTTTTCCTCTCATCACCGTAAAAATAAAAAACCTCACCGTTCGTTTCATCAACTGTCTGATCGCTTCCGAGCCTTATAAGATATTCGGCACCGGGATGGGCAGCCATGTCATTTCGGGTGTATTCATATAATTCCTGCAGATCGATTGAAGTAAGGATCTCATCTCCGTTTCTGAAAACTCGTGTGGGATCCACACGATCCGTATAGTCCTTAACATTATTCCAGTAATTATATTGGAATTTGGGAGTTTTAAACCTGTCCTGTAACTGGGCATGTTTAAATTCCTTATAGGACTTTAGATATGTCCCGCTCGAGCAGTCTATAAACCACCAGTATCCGTCATCACGTTTGACAAGATTATAAGTATGGTTATTTGCATCCAGTCCCATCAGCACCCTTGCCGGAACACCCATCTCCCTTGCCAGCCTGTAGAAGGCCTGTGCATACGCCTCACATGTTCCCTGGTGGCCCGAAGTACACAGCGCACTGTAAGCGGTATGGACAATGGGCCTGGTCCTGTCACCCGATGCGGACTTAACCGTACCTTTTACATAATCAAAGATCACTTTTATCTTCTGGTCGTTAGTGCCGTCCTTAACATTCCGGAAGGCAGGAGTAGAAAGTATTTCCTCAACCTTTTTATCAAGTTCGTCCTCCTGCTCCTTAGTCGTTATGACAGGTAGGTATACCTCATATAATTTGTAAAACACTCCGCCGCTCTCAATCCATGTCTGCACATCGGGATCATCGGGACTCTGCGGATCCTCGTAGAAAAACCTGGGGTTTATGCTGTCGCCTATAAGGTTATACATATAGTCACCCTCATACGGCTTCATTCCCATACGTTCCTCTTCAAAATCGCAGACATCGGTCATTGAGATATACATTGCCCCAAACAGATCTTCCCTGACATATATCCTGTCATATACAAAATTATTGTATACCTTATCCGGATTTGTGATCTTCGCGTTATAATAATCCATTTTATTAACGCGGTTTCTTATTATATTGCGGACAGCCTCATATGCTTCTGCCTTGGTGTTACAGTAAACGGTCGGCGAAGCGCTGTCATTTGATATGCCTTCACCCTCGAATGATATATCTTCGCTGTCAGCGTCCCCTGTCAGGACGTCATCCGTTTCCCCTGTCCCGGAAATTTCCGGTACCGCTTCATCAGCCACAGGTCCGGCCTCACCGATATCATCGATCGCTTCCGGAAATGCTTCAACATACGATCCCTGTAGGGAACTGATATCATCAGCCCATACAACCGCGCCTGTTTCCGGCAGGATCATTGCTGCAGCAATGAGAATCATCAGCAGCCTTTTAAACACCCGTTCAAACTTCATAGTCATGTCCTCCCTTTTCAATATGCCTTATGCATCATGTATTTTTAAACTCATATGGGGCACGGAGTATCCCCCGCTCCGTTATTATCGCGGTTATAAGTTCATTGTCGGTTATGTCAAAGGCAGGGTTATATACCTTAACGTTATCCGGCGCCATCGGCTCCTTATACCACATCTTTGTTACCTCGTCTGCGGGGCGCTGCTCGATCACTATATCGTTCCCGCACTTAACCGACGGATCTATGGTTGAAGAAGGGGCGCATACATAGAAGGGCACGCCGTATCGCTTTGCCACCGTTGCCACTACCGAAGTACCTATCTTATTTGCAACATCTCCGTTAGCGGCAACACGGTCACAGCCTACCAAAACGGCGTTTATCCTGCCTTCCCTCATAAGAGAGCTTACCATGTTGTCACACAAAACGGTAACGTCCATTCCCGCGCTTGAGAGTTCATATGACGTTAGCCTTGCACCCTGCAATAAGGGCCGTGTCTCATCACAGTATATCTTAAACCCGTAGCCCCTCTGATGCCCAAGATACATCGCCGAAGTCGCAGTACCGTATTTTGAAGTCGCAAGCTGTCCGGCGTTGCAGTGGGTCAAAAGCCCGTCACCCTTATTAAGCAGTGAAAGTGCATTCTCGCCGATGCGGTAACACATATCCTTATCTTCATTAAGTATTGCGAGTGATTCTTCCTTAAGGCGGTTTTTAAGGTCAGAAAGAGGAAGGCCTATATTATCCCTTAATACCTTCTCCATCCTGTTAAGCGCCCACGAAAGATTTACTGCCGTCGGGCGGGAGCTGTTTAAGTATTCCTTATCCTTTATAAATCGGGTTAAAAATTCATCATTATCATCCGTGTCGTAACGGGAAGACACCACATACATGCCGATCGCGGCCGCAACACCGATGGCCGGTGCACCGCGCACCTTTAAAAGATATATTGCGTCCCATATATCCTTCAGATCCGTAAGCTTTAACATCACGGTCCTTGTAGGGAGCAGTGTCTGGTCTATTATCACAAGAGCATTTTTACCTTCGTCAAGGCTTACCGTATCATGGTCGAGAATACTTGACATAAAGGGGACCTCCTCATTGTTATTTTTATATGTGTATGATAGAATTATCATACGCTTGTTCATCAAGAACAACTTATCACAATTGTACCACGGAGCGCAAGAAAATGAGCACATTGTGCAGCGAAAATTACAGGCATTTTTATAACGCACTTCAGGCGGAAACAGTATCAAGTGACGACATTTTAAACCTGGTACCCGGGGCGCTTGAATATGTTGTGGACGAACTGCATATAGGCAAGTTTGAAATTCAGATAGAGCTTGCTGCCAGTTCTTCCGAAGCAGCGGCATACAACAAATCAAAGGTCATGTATGTTTCACCAGACGGCTTTGATTACATGGCGCATGCGAGGGTCATAAAGACGCTCGATAAAGGCCGTGTGAGCTTTGCTGTATTTCCTCAGAAGGGATATGAGTGGAACGATGAGGAAAAGGGAGCGCTCGATCATCTTATAAAAAACCTGTTCATAATAATGGCGAAGGCAAGGCTTACCGAGCTTGTCAAAAAGCGTCAGCTTACCGATCATCTTACCATGCTCCCGAATACCACAAGCTTTTCAATGTTTGCAAGGGATCTGGGACTTAAGGGTATCCTTGGGCAGTATACGGTCATATTCTCAAACCTTAAAAATTTCAGTTATATAAACCAGACTTTGGGATCCCGCGCCGGGGATATCGTTCTTAAGGAATACGCAAATAAGCTTAAGGATATGTTTTCAACAGGCGAGATCATCGCACGTTTCGGCGGCGACAATTTCGTTGCACTGTTAAAGGATGAAAACGTTGACAAATACTTAAAAAACATATCAAGGATAAACATACCGGTAGCGCTCGGCAATCAGACAAGGACGTTTACCATTACGGCGCGTTCGGGGATATACAGCATACCCGAAACCATGTCAAATCCGGGCGAGGCAGTTACGAGGGCAAACATTTCGCTTGAGCATGCAAGGCATTCAGGCGATTCCGACAGGATATATTTCACCGAACAGATATTGGCCCAGGCAAACCGTGAACGCGAGATAATATCCGAATTTAAAAAGGCCTTAAGCCGTAAGGAATTTATCGTATACTATCAGCCAAAGGTCAACCTTACCACGGGCGCCATATCAGGCTGCGAGGCTCTTGTGCGCTGGAATAAGAACGGGCAGATAATCCCGCCTGTGCAATTCATACCTGTACTTGAAACTCAAGGCATGATCTGCGAACTTGACTTTTATGTTCTTGACCGGGTATGTGCGGATATAGTCAGTTGGATCCGGGATGGGATAACTCCCGCAAGGGTATCCGTCAATTTCAGCAAGCATCACCTGCGCAATCCGAACCTTGTCGACGATATAATGGCCGTTATAACCAGTCACGGCATAAGTCCCACACTTATAGAGATCGAGCTTACCGAAAGCGCGAGCGGCGAGGACTACGTTATGCTCGGACAGTTCATAGACGAACTTAAAACACATGGGATCTTCACTTCGATCGATGATTTCGGGACGGGCTATTCATCCTTAAGCCTCCTTAAGGACCTGCATGTAAACGTTATAAAGATCGATAAGTCATTTGTTGATAATATTGCCGGAAAGGACAAAAGGGACAGGATCATATTGGGTTCGATCCTTACGATGGTAACCGGCCTTGGCATGGAAGTGATCGCCGAAGGCTGCGAGGATGAGGAACAGGCCCGCATCCTTAAAGAAATGGACTGCACCACGATACAGGGCTATCTGTTTGACAAGCCCATGGCATGTGAGGAATTTACAAGGAAACTTTCTGAGAAATTTATATATGATGTGAGCTTGTAACAAGACACGGGGACGGTTCTTCCGTCCGGTTTTGCGAGCAATACCAGACGGAAGAACCGTCCCCATGTCTTGTTAGTCCCCATGTCTTGTTAATCATCCTGCATCTTGGATAATTTCGCGGCCTGATCGGCGGCGATACACGCATCTATTATCTCCTGGATATCCCCGTTCATGACTTTATCCAGTTTATAAAGCGTTAAGTTTATCCTGTGGTCGGTGACACGGCCCTGGGGGAAGTTATATGTACGTATTTTCTCCGAGCGGTCGCCCGTGCCTATCTGACTCTTACGGAGCTCAGCCTCGGCATCGTGTGCCTTCTGCTGTTCCATGTCATACAGCTTTGCGCGAAGCAGGGCAAAAGCTTTTTCCTTGTTCTGGAGCTGCGATTTCTCGGTCTGTGAATAGATGACGATGCCCGTCGGGTAATGAGTAAGACGCACGGCAGAATCAGTCGTATTTACGCACTGGCCGCCGTTTCCGGATGCCCGCATGACATCTATCCTTATATCCTTTTCATCTATCTGAACGTCCACTTCTTCGGCTTCGGGCATTACCGCAACCGATATCGTTGATGTGTGGATGCGGCCGCCGGATTCGGTTTCCGGCACCCTCTGCACGCGGTGCACACCGCTTTCGTATTTCATTACTGAATAAGCGCCCTGTCCGGTTATCATAAAGGTCACGCTCTTCATACCGCCGATGCCGATCTCGTCAACTTCCATCGTCTCGACCTTCCAGCGCCTGCCCTCTGCATAGTGCACATACATCCTGTAGATCTCGGCAGCAAAAAGCGCAGCCTCATCGCCGCCCGCGCCGGCACGGATCTCGACTATAACGTTCTTGTCATCATTGGGGTCCTTGGGAAGGAGAAGGATCTTAAGCTTTTCCTCAAGGACTTCGACGCTCTTCTTGGCGCTTGCAAGTTCGTCCTTCAGCATCTCCTTCATATCATCGTCGGTTTCCTCGGCAAGCATGGCAAGAGAATCCTCGATATCCTGCTTACTCTTCTTATATTCCTTATAGGTGTCTATAATGGGAGTTAAGTCGCTCTGCTCCTTCATGAGCTTACGGAAACGCTCCTGGTCGTTTGCCACGCCGGGCTCGTTAAGCTCATTCATTATATCCTCATATCGCATTATAAGATCGTCTAACTTATCAAACATCTTTAAATCCTCTTATGTCCCTTAACTACCCTGTCAAGTCCCGCAAAGTCCTTGATAACCGTAACATCCCTGTAGTCCTTATCAGAAAGCATCCCCGATACCGCGCTGCCCTGGTCGTATCCTATCTCAAAAAGAATGCAACCGCCCGGCGTGAGCCACTCATCCGCGCCTTCAATTATCCGCCTGTAAAACATAAGCCCGTCACTGCCGCCGTCAAGCGCACTTAAGGGTTCATGATCCTTAACTTCCTCCATGAGAGTCGAAATGACGTCACTCCTTATATAGGGCGGATTGGATATTATAACATCAAACCTGCTGCCCGATCCTTTATTAACAGCGGGAGAATCATCAAGCGCAGCATACAGATCACCCTGTAAAAACACGGCATCAACACCGTTTGATGCGGCATTTTCCATGGCAACTTCAAGTGCCTTATCCGAGATATCGGTACCGATGCCGGTTATCTGATTCTTATATTTCATAAGGCTTATTAAGATACAGCCCGAACCGGTGCAAAGATCCAGTACCCGCATGCCGTCCTGCGTTTCGATCATCGCTTCCTCGACAAGGCATTCCGTATCAAGCCTCGGAACAAGCACATGCTCATTTACCGCAAAATCAAGCCCCATAAACTCCTGATGTCCCGTAATATGCTGCAGCGGAACATGATCACACCTTATCCTTACAAGCTCCCTTAAGGCGGCCGCTTTATCATCATCAACAGGATCGCTGCCGTGTGCCAGGATATGGTCACGGCTTACCTTAAGCGCATGCATCATAAGCAGCATCGCGTCGGTTTTATGATCCGCTATCCCAGCGCCCTCAAGCATTACGTCGCATTCACTCCGAAGCCCGTTTATCGTCATAGTGCCAGTCCGAACTCCTCATAAAGATATGTGCGCCAGTCAAATACGGCATCTACCGCAACCATTGCGACTTCGATCATCTCATCGTCAGGTTCGCGTGTCGTTAACTTCTGCAGGGCAAGACCCGGGGCCGACAGCACCCTTACTATCGGATTGTCAGACCTTCCCGCAAGCCGTATTATCTCATATGATATGCCAGCGATGACCGGTATAAGGACAAGCCTTAAAACCACCCTCATCACAGGATCATTAACCCTTATAAACACGAAAAGGATAACGCTTATAAGCACCACAAAGAATAAGAAGCTCGTACCGCAGCGCTTATGCTGCCTTGACGAACGCGCCACATTTTCAACCGTTAACGGAAAACCGTGCTCAAGGCAGTTGATGCACTTATGCTCGGCCCCGTGGTACATGAACACACGTTTTATATCATTAAGGCACGAGATAAGGAGCAGATAAAGGATGAAGATCACTATCCTTATGACACCTTCGATAAGCGCAAGTATCGTATCGTTTATTATCCACCTTCTAAGGAGCTGCGAAAGGAAATAAGGCAGAAGCATGAAAAGCGCTATCGCTATCGCAAGCGACACGATCACCGTAAGGGCCGACACGACCTTTGACATGGCGCCCGTTCCCGCACTTCCCTTATGCTCACGCTCGCTTTCATCCTCAAAAAACGAAGCCGAATAATTAAGCGTCCTTATACCTAAAACAAGTGAATCGATGAAGGCAAACACACCCCTTATAAAGGGGATCCTGTTAAGTACCTTAAACGGTGCGACCGAATCATATTCCTCGACAGACACATTGATACTGCCGCCCTGGGTCCTTACCGCCACCGAATACCTGTCCTTGTTTTTCATCATTATCCCCTCGATAACGGCCTGACCGCCGATTCCCGAATAATGATCACTTCGTTTCTTTTTCATAGCATCCTCGCAATTGTAACAGTATTTAAAAAGGGCCAAGGTCAATGCCTCAGCCCTTAAAACCCTTATTTGCCTGCCACTCCGTATTTCTTGTTGAACTTCTCAATACGTCCGTCTATCCTGGCACTTTTCTGCTGGCCGGTATAGAACGAATGGCACTTGCTGCAGATCTCGACGTGGAGCTCAGGCTTCGTCGACCCCGTTACAAATGTATTTCCGCAGTTGCAGGTCACGGTTGCCTGCTGATAATTGGGATGTATTCCTTCTCTCATGATATCACCTCTTATAATATAATCATCTCATATGTTCTTATGTATGGCTGCCGCAAAACCCGCGGACAGCTTACTAATAATAACATACCGGGCACAGTTATGCAAGCATTTTATAAAATTCGCATTTTTTTGACGATCTGGACAAAATCATGATTGCTCCTGGTACGCACGAACATATCGAGCACCTTTTCAACCGCCTCGTCCGCCTTGAGTCCGTTAAGTGCCTTACGGATGATATTGATGGCCTCGAGCTCCTCGGGATCAAGCAGCAGATCCTCGCGCCTGGTACCCGACTTGGGTATGTCTATCGCAGGGAATACACGCTTCTCGGAAAGCTTCCTGTCAAGTACCATTTCCATGTTACCGGTACCCTTGAACTCCTCGTATACAACATCGTCCATCTTGCTGCCCGTTTCGATAAGGGCCGTCGCGAGTATCGTAAGGCTTCCGCCCTCACGCATATTCCTTGCCGCTCCGAAGAAACGCTTCGGCATATGCAGGGCTGCAGGATCAAGACCGCCCGAAAGAGTACGTCCGCTCGGCGGAACCGTCATGTTGTATGCCCTGGTGAGCCTTGTTATGGAATCAAGCAGGATGATGACATCCTCGCCGCCTTCGACAAGCCTCTTCGCACGTTCTATAACCATCTCGGATACACGTTTATGATGCTCCGGAAGTTCATCAAACGTTGAATATATGACCTCGACATTTTTGCCTTCGATAGCTTCCTTTATATCCGTAACTTCCTCGGGACGTTCATCTATAAGAAGGATGATGAAATGCATTTCGGGATTGTTAAGAGTCACGGAACGCGCAACATCCTTAAGCAAAGTCGTTTTACCTGCCTTGGGCGGGGATACGATCATTCCCCTCTGCCCCTTGCCGACCGGAGACATAAGATCCATTATCCTCATCGCAACCGTGCCGCCCGGGCGCTCAAGCCTTAAGCGCTCATCGGGAAAGACGGGAGTGAGCTCCTCGAAATTCTTACGCCTTGCATGCTCGGCGGGAGTCAGTCCGTTGATCGACTTGACGAACAGCAGCGCACCGAACTTGTCGCTGGCCGTTTTAACCCTTGTATTACCCGTGATTATATCACCGGTCTTTAATGAAAAGCGCCTTATCTGGCTTGGTGCAACATATACATCGTTCTCACCGGGAAGGTAGTTTTCGCTCCTGATAAAACCGTAGCCGTCAGATAATACCTCAAGTATTCCGCTGGCTTCCTGACCGCTGTCAAGGCTGCGCTTCTCCTCGGATATTTCAAGATCGTTCGCGACCGCTTCCTTATTTGCAGGCTGCTCCTCAGCGGCCTTTTCGGGTTCCGGAGCTTCCTGCTCAGCCTTTTTTGCTGCGGCAGGTGTTTCAGCCACTGCTGTCTTTTTGGCCTTGTTTTCAGCAGCAGCAACTGCCTTTTTAGCCTTATCTTCAGCAGCCTCATCCTCCTCGTCCTTAAGAACCATGGCTTCGACAAGGTCAGCCTTCTTAATTCCGGTAAGCCCCTTAATGCCCCTCGCTTTGGCCAGATCCTTTAAGACCGGAAGCGACAGTGTTTCATACTTTGCTCTGTTACTCATATTCCTCTCCTGTTAAAAAGACACAAAATAACTAACAATACGATATTCAACTGAAAATTCACCATCGGGATTTAACGCGAAGTGATGTATATGTTACATTGAAACTAATAACTAAAAGTATTAAAACACATTTTACGGATAAATGCAATACATGAAAATTCATAAATAAAAAGGCAGGTCGTACGACCTGCCTTTTGAAGAATTACTTCTTATTAACGGTATCCTTTAAAGCCTTGCCTGCCTTAAACTTAGGAGCCTTGCAAGCAGCGATCTTGATCTTAGCGCCTGTCTGGGGATTCTTACCTTCCCTTGCCGCCCTCTTGGTAACTTCGAAAGTACCGAAGCCAACAAGCTGAACCTTGTCACCCTTCTTAAGGGTCTTAGCTATTGTCTCGGTGAAAGCGTTAAGAGCTGCTTCCGTATCCTTCTTTGACAAATCTGCCTTCTTAGCCATAGCGGCAATCAATTCTGTCTTGTTCATATGAATTCTCCTTCATGATTTTATTTCAACAGCCAAACGGCCGTTGATGTTTTTCTGCCTACTCATTATACCACAAAAATCGCATAATACAAAGAAAATGGCATATTTTTTGATATTTATTTTGATATTTTTCCTTATTTCCCGTCATACATACGGCTTATCCACGTTGATAACGGCATAATGATTGCCCGGAAGCTCAGCCACCCTGCGTTTTACCGTATCCACGACTGCCTCATCGCTCATGGCAAGCCCGTGCGGGATCACGAGGTCGAAGATAAGGTTGGTGTGCGTCGAACCCTGTACCATCCTGAAATCATGAACAGAAAGCGACGGATCCACGTTCGTCACTATTATCCCGATATATTCACGCATCCTTGCCGTAACGGAATCATCCATCACTATTGGGTCCATATGGATGATACATTCACAGTTTAATACTTCCCGCAGCTTGCGTTCTATATTATCGATAGAATCATGCGCATCCACCAGGCTGCTGTTCGCGGGCACCTCAACATGGAGCGATATCATGCTCCTTCCCGGCCCGTAATTATGGATGATAAGATCGTGCATACCCAGCACGCCCTTCTGCGCAAGCACGTACTTCTCTATGACCTTGACGTACTCGGGATCGGGCCTTGAACCAAGCAGCGGATCCACGGTCGCCTTTACCGACTTGACACCCGAATAGATGATGAATACGGAAACAACAAGTCCGCACCAGCCGTCGACCAGCATACCGGCAAATTCATAAAGGATGACCGAGATAAGGACTCCCGTTGTGGCTATCGCATCCGTAAAGCTGTCGACCGCAGTCGCTACCATCGTAGGCGACTGGACTTTATCTCCGAAATGCTTGTTATAAAGATACATATAGATCTTTACACCGATCGATATCTCAAGGCATAAGAAAACAGATTTTGATGTAAATATGTCGGCAGGATCTATTATCTTTGTCACGGAAGTCTTACCCATTTCAACGCCGAGCACGATGATGATGATGGATATGATGAGACCCGCCACATATTCAATGCGTCCGTGACCGAAGGGATGCTCGGGATCGGGCTTTCGTCCCGCCATCTTAAATCCCACGATGCTTATAAGCGACGAACCCGCATCGGTTAAGTTGTTGACGGCATCGGTTATAACCGCGATCGATCCCGACATCATGCCGATAAATGCCTTTGCGCAGCACAGCAGGATATTAAGGATGATGCCCATGCCGCCGCAAACAACGCCGTAGCCCTGTCTAACCTTCTCATCTGATGTATTGTTGTAATTGTTTACAAGGATCCTGATCAAGAGACTTACCATAGTTAATCCCCTATAAGATTTTCAATGATTTCATATATCTCATCCCTGCCCTGCTTTGAAAGGGCGGAAAACGGGATTATCATCGTTCCGGGTTTGCATTTAAGCTTTTCCCTTATGATCTTAACATTCTTGGCGACCTGGCTCCTGTTTATCTTATCAAGCTTGGTCGCTATTATGATGGGATCGTATCCGTTACTTACGATCCAGTCATACATGAGCACATCGTTGGCTGAGGGCTCATGCCTTATATCGATAAGCAGGAAAACGGCCTTAAGCTGCTTTGATGACCTTAAGTACTTCTCGATCATCTTTCCCCACTTTTCCTTGACCTCTTTGCTTACCTTCGCATAACCGTAGCCCGGCAGATCAACGAAGTACAGTTCCTTACTTATGTTGTAGAAATTTATCGTCTGAGTCTTTCCCGGCTGCGCCGAAGTACGTGCGAGCGACTTGCGGTTCATAAGGGCATTTATAAGCGACGACTTTCCGACATTGCTCTTGCCCGCAAATGCGACTTCGGGAAGATCATTGTCAGGCAGCTTACTGGTTATGCCGCATACCGTTTCAAGCTCAGCGCTTTTTATCTTCATTTTGGTCCTTCCTAAGATCCCTCACTTTGTTCGGGATGACACTGTCTTTTTCCTGTCCTTTACCAGCGCTTCCTTAAGCACGTCTTCCATTGATTCAACATATACTATCTTAAGTCCCTTAAGGATCTCATCGTCTATCTCGGCTATGTCCTTTTCATTCTTCACAGGGACAAGCACCGTCTTTATCCCGGCATTCTTCGCTGCAAGGGTTTTTTCCTTAAGTCCTCCTATCGGAAGCACCCTTCCCCTAAGCGTTATCTCACCGGTCATAGCCACGTCCGCCCTTACGGGGATGCCCGTCACCGCGGAATAAATGGCCGTTGCCATCGTGATGCCGGCACTGGGTCCGTCCTTTGGCACGGAGCCCTGCGGTATGTGGATATGGATATCATGTTTTGCGAAATAATCGGCCTTTATACCGTGCTTTCCGCTTATCGACCTTATATATGAAACGCCGGCCTGGGCTGATTCTTTCATAACATCACCGAGCTGCCCGGTAAGCTTTAACTCGCCCTTGCCGGGCATAACGTTTACCTCGATCTGTAAGGTGTCGCCGCCGACCGCGGTCCATGCAAGCCCCCTTACTATACCGACCTGATCCTCTTCATTAGCCTTATCGTATTCGTATTTTGACTTCCCAAGGTATTTTTCAAGGCTTGCGGGCGTTACCTTAACGCTCTTTTTCTTATCCTGTATTATCTCCCTTGCGGCCTTCCTTGCTATCCGGCCTATCATACGCTCTAAATTCCTGACGCCGGCCTCCCTTGTATAACCGCGGATGATAAGCTCAAGCGCCTTGTCAGAGATCGTAAGCTGACCGTCCTTTATCCCGTTTTTTCAAACTGCTTATGTATAAGATGCTCCTTAGCTATATGCACCTTCTCGTTTTCGGTATAGCTTGAAACCTCAATAAGCTCCATCCTGTCAAGAAGCGGACGCGGTATATCCGACGCCGAATTGGCAGTCGCTATGAAAAGCACCTGCGATAAGTCTATCGGCAGTTCGATATAATGATCCCTGAACTTATTGTTCTGTTCGCTGTCAAGAACCTCAAGCAGGGCCGAAGCCGTGTCGCCCCTGTAGTCGCTGCTCATCTTGTCTATCTCGTCAAGCAGGAACAGCGGATTCTTTACACCCGCATGTTTAAGTCCCATCGCGATACGTCCCGGCATGGCGCCGACATATGTCTTCCGGTGGCCGCGGATCTCGGCCTCATCCCTTATACCGCCAAGGCTCACACGCACATACTTCTTATCAAGCGCACGCGCTACCGACTTTGCTATGCTTGTCTTGCCGGTTCCGGGAGGCCCCACGAGGCAGACTATGGGAGAATCACCCTTTTTCGTAAGATTACGTACCGCCAGGAACTCGAGCATCCTTTCCTTGACCTTCTTAAGTCCGTAATGATCCTCATCAAGGATGCGCTCCGCATCCTTTAGATCGCGGTTGTCCCTTGATACCTTATCCCACGGCATCTCGAGCAAAGTCTCGATATATGCCCTGATAACACCGCTTTCTGATGAATAAATAGAAACTTGACCCAATCGGTCAACTTCCTTTTTGAGCTTATCCTTTACTTCCTTTGAGGCTTTCAGCCTGTCTATCTTAACAAGGTATTCCTCCTCATCGGTAAGGGAATGTCCTTCTCCAAGCTCCTCCTTGATCGCCTTTAGCTGCTCCCTTAAAATGTACTCTTTCTGATTCTTATCGACCCTGTCCCTGACCTGATCCTGAAGATCCTGCCTTACCCTTAAGATATTTATCTCATTTTCAAGGATAGTGCAGAATGCCACGGCCCGCTCACGCTCGCCTACGGCTTCCAGAAGCTTCTGCCTGTCAATAGCCGTCATCGGGAGATGTGCGGCATACATATCCATAAGATCAACGAACGGGATCTTTGATACCTTACACTTACTCAGAATCTTTTCGACCTTGGGGTTATACTGAAGGTATTCCTTCATCGTTGCCATGAAGGACTGGATCACCGCAACCTTCTCGGGATCCGTCTCGGATTCATAGCCCAAACCGTCCTGTGCAACGATCGGCCTTACCGCACCTATCAGGCACTGCTCCTCCTGTGTAAGGCCTTCGATCCGGCCGCGCCTTATGCCTTCGACCAAAACCCTTATCGTTTTATCGGGGAGCTTTAATACCTGCTTGACGGCGCAGATACAGCCGACGGGATACAGGTTTAACGGTCCGTCGGGATCATCCTGCCCCTCCGGCTCTTTCTGCATCACGATAAAGACCTGCTGGTCCTTCTGTACCATAGCACGTTCTATTGCGCTTACGGCGCCCTCTTTAGCTATATCAAAATGAATTATCATACCCGGGATGACCGCAAGACCCCTTACGGCCACGAGTGGGATATGCTTCTTGTATGCTCGTACCGGCATGTTTACACCTCAGGTTTGAGTTGATTTCATTCTAAGAGTAATGCCACCGGATATCAGGTGGCATTTATCGCAGCGTGGTTATTCGGCCTTCTTAAGCTTGCGGCCCTTTCTTAATATGAGCGGCTCGCTTTCTCCGTTTACGGCGGATCCCGTGATCACGACCTTGTCGATCCTGCCGTCCGACGGTATCTCGAACATGAGCTCAAGCATCAGCTTTTCAAGTATGGAGCGAAGACCGCGCGCTCCGGTTTTACGCTCATGCGCCTTCTTTGCTATCTCCCTTACGGCTTCGGGTTCGAACTTAAGGTCAACGCCGTCCATTTCAAACAGCTTCTCGTACTGTTTTATTATCGCATTCTTAGGTTCCGTAAGCACCTTAACGAGTGCATCCTCATCAAGGCCTTCAAGCGAAACACCTATCGGAACACGGCCTACGAACTCGGGGATGATACCGTATTTAACAAGATCCTCGGGCTGAACCTGACGGAGGAGCTCGTTAACATCGGTTTCCTTTCTGTTCTTTATCTCGGCACCGAAACCTATAGAAGTTTTATCAAGCCTGCGCTCGACTATCTTATCAAGTCCTTCGAACGCACCGCCGCAGATGAACAGGATGTTTGTTGTATCTATCTGGATAAGCTCCTGATGCGGGTGCTTCCTTCCTCCCTGCGGAGGAACGGATGCCTGAGTGCCTTCGATTATCTTAAGCAGAGCCTGCTGAACGCCCTCACCCGAAACATCACGGGTAATCGATACGTTCTCGGACTTCCTTGTTATCTTATCGATCTCATCGATGTAGATGATCCCGAGTTCCGCTTTCTTTATATCGTAATCGGCGGCCTGTATGAGCTTTAAGAGTATGTTCTCAACATCCTCGCCCACGTATCCGGCTTCGGTAAGCGCCGTTGCATCGGCGATACAGAACGGTACGTTTATTATCTTGGCGAGCGTCTGCGCCAAAAGGGTTTTACCGGAACCTGTGGGGCCTATCATTATGATGTTGCTCTTCTGGAGTTCAACATCCGATGCTTCCTTTGCCGTAACCCTTTTATAATGATTGTATACGGCAACAGAAAGGACCTTCTTGGCTTCCTCCTGTCCGATAACGTTCTCGTCGAGGAAGGTTTTTATCTCCCTTGGCTTTAAAAGGTTTATATGCAGGCTGCCGTCGCCGGCTGCCGCTTCATCGTCATATGCATCATCGCCGAATTCATCCCTTATTATGTCCATGCATATCTCTATGCACTCGTCGCATATATATGCTCCCGCCGGACCTGCGATAAGCTTGCGCACGTGATTCTCCGGCTTATTGCAAAACGAACATCTTATACGATCATCTATCCTTCCTGCCATATTTATCTCCCCTTATATTTATGCCCTTGTGGTTATAATCTTATCTATAAGTCCGTACTCAAGCGCTTCCTGCGCCGTCATCCAGTTATCGCGTTCGGTGTCCCTTGCGATTATCTCGATCGGCTTGCCGGTGTTCTCGGCAAGGATGCGGTTTAAGTTTGCCTTGGTGCGGAGAATCTGCTTTGCCGCTATCTCGATCTCGGTCGCCTGTCCCTTGGCACCGCCCAAAGGCTGATGTATCATCACCTCGGCATTCGGAAGAGCAAAACGCTTGCCCTTGCTTCCGCCGGCCAAAAGGAATGCGCCCATGCTGGCTGCCATGCCCATGCAGTAGGTTGCGACATCACACTTAACGTAATGCATCGTGTCGTAGATCGCATATCCGTCGGCTACGGAGCCGCCGGGGCTGTTTATATAGAAGTGGATATCCTTATCCGGATCCTCAGCCTCAAGGAACATCATCTGCGCAACAACGAGACTTGCCGTCGTGGGATTTACCTCCTCGCTGAGCATTACGATACGCTCCTTTAAGAGCCTTGAAAAAATATCATATGAACGCTCGCCGCGGCTGGTCTGTTCAATGACTACAGGTACTAAACTCATTTCTTACTCCCCCTTCGGTTATTATTTCTTGCTTTCCTTTGCATTATCGACAACAAAATCAACTGCCTTCTGTATCTTAAGATCCTCGATGATCTGTTCCTTCTCGTAATCGCCTATAAGGTCCTTAAGCTTGTCAGCTTCCATCTGATAGGACTCGGCCATCCTTGCGACTTCCTTATCGTAATCCTCGTCGGATACTTCGAAGTTCTCCTCCTTGGCAACAGCCTCAAGTACGAGCCTTGACTCGATGCGCTTCTTGGCTCCGGGCTTCATCTGCTCAAGGAACTTATCGGCATCCATTCCCGTAAACTGGAAATACTGCTCAAGTGTAAGGCCCTGCTGCTGAAGACGTCCCGCATAATCCTGTGCCATCTGGCGTGTCTGCGTATCGATCATGGCCTCGGGGATATCCATCCTTGAGTCATTTACGATAGCCTCGATCACTGCGTCTTCCTTCTTTGTTTTGGCCTCGGCTTCCTTGCGCTCGGTGAGTTTCTTTTTAACGTCTTCCTTATATTCGGCAAGTGTATCGAACTCGGAAACCTCGCTTGCGAATTCATCGTCAAGCTCGGGAAGCTCCTTCTCTTTTATCTCATGCACGGTCACCTTGAACACGGCGTCCTTACCCTTTAATGATTCCGCATGATAATCCTCGGGGAAGGTTACCTTGAC
The DNA here is from genome assembly GCA_017550535.1 of Lachnospiraceae bacterium. Classification (GTDB taxonomy): domain Bacteria; phylum Bacillota; class Clostridia; order Lachnospirales; family Lachnospiraceae; genus UBA2868. The sequence goes on along the minus strand of JAFZOS010000086.1, from coordinate 8,983 downwards.
CTCGGTCTCCTCACCGATCTTTGCACCGATGAGCTGCTCCTCGAATCCGGGGATAAACGCTCCCGATCCTATAGTTAAGGGATAATTCTCACCCTTGCCGCCTTCAAATGCCTCACCGTCGACAAAGCCCTCAAAGTCGATGATGGTCATATCCTTATCCTTAACGGGCCTGTCCTCTACCGAGATGGTACGCGCATTGCTCTCGCGTTCCTTATCGATCTCCTTATTTACTTCCTCGTCGGTCACTTCGGTATCTATCTTATCGATCTTGACACCTTTGTACTTTCCGAGCTCAACTTCGGGCTTTAATGCAACCTCGGCCGTGAATATAAAAGGCTCGCCCTTCTTGCACTGTGTAACCTCGATCTTCGGCTGGCTAACTACCTCCAGCTCCTTATGCTCAGATATCTCCTTTTCGTATGCATCGGGGATAAGAGCATTTGCGGCATCCTCATAGAATACCTCGGGACCGTACATCTTCTCTATCATCTGCTGGGGAACCTTACCCTTACGGAAGCCCGGGACGCTCATCTTGTTCTTGTTCTTTTTATATGCCTGCGTCATGGCCGCCGCAAATTCCTCGGCGGTTGCTTCGATGGTAAGCTTCGCCATGTTATGTTCCAACTTTTCAACCTGTAAACTCATTACCTAAAAAACCTCCTGAATTAACATTATAATGTAAGAAATACTCCGTATTTCTTCTGAATACGCTCGCCGCTAAGGCATCATAAGGACTCCTCCCGAAATCGGGTCCCTCCTCATGATCTATCCATACAGAGCCAAGTATAACACATGTATTGCCCAAATACCAGTATTATTTGCCGTTCAGGGTGATTCTTACAATATGCTTTACACAAAAAGACAGGCACTTTATGTGCCTGCCTTAATATCCGTATGCTCATCAGTGTCCGTACACTATCTTATTCTTCAGGGCTCCCGCCTCGGTCGCAGAATCAAATATCCTCACCAGTTCAAGCGCAAACGGGATCGCGGTCCCCAAGCCCCTTGATGTGGTTATGTTTCCGTCGGTCACGACTTCGTCCTTTAATACCTTTGCACCGGTAAGCTGGCCTTCCATCCCGGGATAGCAGCACGCCTTCTTACCCTCCAAAAGACCGAGTCCTCCGAGTATCGTAGGCGCCGCACAGATGGCTGCGATACGGCGGTTCGTCTGAGCAAACTGCTTTACCATATCCATAAGCGGCTCGCACTCCTTTAAATTAAGCGTCCCCGGCATTCCTCCCGGGAGCACTAAAAGTGCGGCATCGTTTAACCTGACATTGCTTATGAGCTTGTCGGCAGTGACTGTTATGCCGTGCGCACCGTTTACCTTATACTCACCCGATATCGAAACCGTTTTAACGGCTATGTTGACACGCCTTAAAATGTCAACGACCGTAAGTGCCTCAATCTCCTCAAAACCTTCCGCCAAAAAAACGTAACTTTCTTTCATCCCGTGGTCTCCTGTCAATAATTAAGAATCATTTATAATCAGCCAGCGCGTCCCATTCCTTTTTAAGCGCTTCGTCGGTTTCCTTTTTCCTTACTTTTTTGATCGTATGGGATACTTCGAGGCTTATCTTTTTTATGTTCTTCCCCTGAAGTTCCTCCCATTCCCTTATGACCTTTGCCGCCCCAAACCTGTAATTCGGAATGACGGAACCCATGGCCGCGACTACGATCTTGCTGCCCATTCCGGGATATTTCCCAAGATATTTAAGCACCTTATCAAGACGCCAGGTCTTTACGTCTGCCGTTTCCTGGTCGGTAGGTACCACATCAAAATCATATCCGTTTAATTTGTGCTCGCAGATATCAAGGAATTCCTTAACATAGCGGTCATCCGCAAGGAAGTACGGTGAGTATCTGCAGTACTTTTCAATATCACCCTTCATGAGCTTTAAAAGCTCACCCGAAATATCTATGCTTCCGTCCCTTGCCGCACATACGGCGATATCCGGGTCGTAAAGAAGTCCTTCGCGGATCATTTCCTCGGCATCCGATAAGCTTAATATCCTTTCGATGAGCTTAAGCGCCGCCTCCGCATCATCGTTTACTCCCTGCTTATCCCAGTCACGCAGGAAGGTACGGAGTTCATACATGTTCGAGATATCTTCAAGCCTTACGGTGTGCGAGACCTGCTCGTTAAGATAAGCCCTTGCAAACCTTGCGGGATTATCAAGTCCCTTAAGGTCGCCTGATTCTCCCCCTATCAAAAGACCGCGCATTATATCCCTTGCGCCCTGCATCTCCTCACTTGTAAGGTTCCCCTTTATAAGCCTTTCCTCAACGCCGCTCTTATCGTATGCGATCCTTCCCAGGTAGCCGAAGTTTATATCATTGCTGCATCCGTTACATAGGATCCATTCCTTAACCTCATCATTGATGGGCTCGATACGGTCCATGGCATTTATCTTGCCCCAGCCGTTTAATTTCTGTGCATATACATAGTAAACGTGATCCCTCGTTTCCTCCGGCCAGCCGGATACGTTAGAGATGACGTAACTCGTGAATTCCTCATACAGGCCGAGAGTAATAAGGTGCTTCTTTACCACTTCGTCATCGGCAAAATTAAACAATACAAGGAGCAGCAGACCGAGCTTTACGGTCTCAAGCTTTTTGCCGAAGATAACGAGCGAATAGGCCAGTGTGGAAAGCTTATGCGGATCGTAATCCTTTATGTTGTCAACTATGTTCTTAAGGAGCTGCCCCCTTATATCCGCCACGCGGAATCCCAGGTTATTATCGTCAAAAGAATGCACTGCGAGACGGGCATTTATCTTTAAGCTTTCCTTTATGATACCGACCGCCTTTTTAAGCTCATCCCTGCCTGCCGGCTTCCCGGGATGCCTTAATAATCCTTCCTGCTCGCCCATATGCACACAGGGGATCTCACCCGGCTTTAATGCTTCCTCAAGCACATAACCTGCCGGAACACAGCCGTTCTCCTTAACAACCTCATCAATCCGTTCAAAAATGCTTTTCATAAAAAGATTAAGCTCCGATCAGAATTTTACCGTTTCCGGCGCTTTCGTAAATGAACTGAAGGTCGCGGTGGCATCCTTAATGTAAAAAACTTCCGTATTGCCGTCATCCGCTTTATACATTGCCTGAAGCGAAGGATAAGCATCAAGCATCGACTGCCTTGCCTCTACCCTGTCATCCTCGACAAGCGTTCCGGCAACCCTTAACCAGTCGCCGTCCTTAAAAGCACACAGTTCAACCTTCGGGTTTTTATGTATCTGTTTTGATACGTCTTTTACCTTTCCCGTCTGGATATACAGCTTACCCTCAAAAATATTGACCGTTCCGAACGGCCTTACCCTTGGCTGATCGCCATCAACCGTGGCAAGATAATATGTTCCTGCTTCCTTTAAGAATTCAGCTACCTTTTCCATATATTGTCACCTCCAAAATTTGCTTTATTTATTATCCCTTGCTTTCATGATAAGATCGTCGACATTATTCTGCTTCGGAGCACAGATCGATGCCACAAGCGCATCCTGGTTTTCCTCTTCGGCCATTTTTGCGAACACATCGTCAACGCTGTTCTGTTTTGCTCCGGAAAATGCCGCCATGATCCTTGCCACTTCATCGTCCATATCAGAATCACCCGTAAGGGAAGCCTTTTCTTCCTCAGCCTGTTCGACTTCGGGTTCATCTGTACTCTCATCCGTTACGTCTTCTGATTCAACCTTTTCATACAGCTTGGAATGATCATATTCATACCATTTGATGACTGTTTTATGCTTGTCTAACATTACAAACCTTTCGTTTGCTCCCCGAAGATTAATTATATCACATGATTTTGCGGTTGTGATACATTTATTCACTTTTTTTATATAAAATTGTACACATAAATTATATGTATGCTATACTTGACTACGGTGTTTCGACACTTCCAACGCAAACCGACATGTCGTAATCGTTTGCTTATGGAAGTGCTCAACACCTTAATCTCATCGGCATGTATATAATACCTATGTCAAAATAAATACGATATGGAGGTTTACATAATATGAACATAGTTTGCCTGGATATGGAAGGGGTACTCGTACCCGAAATTTGGATCGCGTTTTCGGAGGCGACGGGGATACCGGAGCTAAGGAGGACTACAAGGGATGAGCCCGACTATGATAAACTTATGAATTTCAGGATCGGTATCCTTAAGGAGCATGGGCTCGGGCTTAAGGAGATTCAGGATACGATCGCAACTATAGATCCGTTTGAGGGGGCAAAGGAATTCCTCGATGAACTAAGGAGCCTGACGCAGGTCATAGTGTTAAGCGATACCTTCTATCAGTTCGCGATGCCGCTTATGAAAAAGTTAGGTTATCCTTCACTTTTCTGCAACGAACTTATAGCAGCCGATAACGGCGAGATAACCGGATTCAAAATGCGCTGTGAAAAGTCAAAGCTTACTACCGTAAAGGGACTTCAGGCGATGGGATTTGATACGATCGCGGCGGGTGATTCTTTCAACGATCTCGGAATGATACAGGCAAGCAAAGCAGGCTTTTTATTCAGGAGTACCGAGCAGATAAAGAAGGACTATCCGCAGTACCCGGCATTTGAGGAATATGGGGAATTGCTTGAAGCGATCAAAGAAGTATTGTAATAGACATCAGGACACGGGGACGGTTCTTCCGTCTGGTTTTTTGAAAGACCAGACGGAAGAACCGTCCCCGTGTCCGAATCACATTAGTCTATATCGTTGTATCCTTCGCGGGCTGCGTAAGTCGTATGCAGCAGTTCATGTGCTTTATGGCTGTTCGGTTCGCTTAGGAACTTATCGTAAAGCTCGATGATCTGCGGATTGTTATGCGACTGGCGCAGGGTCATCCGCTCATCTTCACTGTACAGTGCCTTCGCACGCTTCTCCTTATACGTATCAAGTATATCGTCGTCCTCATTCGGAAGGAAGAACTCACGCACATACGGCTGGCCGCCGCCGTTTATACAGCCGCCCGGGCAGCCCATGATCTCAATGAAATGATACTTTGACTTACCCGCCCTTATATCATCAAGCAGGACCTTTGCGGATTTCATACCCGATGCTATTGCCACGTTTACGACTGTTCCGTCGATATCTATTGACGCCTCCCTTATACCCGCATCATGGCCGCGGACATCCTTAAACTCGATCGGGTCTGATTCTTTCCCTGTAAGCTTGTAATATACGGTACGAAGGGCAGCCTCCATAACACCGCCGGTAACGCCGAAGATAACGCCCGCGCCGGTGTAATCGCCCATGATATCCTGATCCCAGTCTTCATCGGGAAGCCTGTCAAATATGATACCTGCACGCTTGATCATCCTTGCAAGTTCCCTTGTCGTTATAACGGCATCAACATCGGGAAGTCCGTTAACCTTAAGCTGTTCACGCTGCCGCTCGAATTTCTTCGCGGTACACGGCATAACGGAAACAACAAATATATCCTCGGGCTTAACATCATTCTTCTTTGCCCAGTATGACTTTATTATCGCTCCCTGCATCTGATGAGGCGACTTGCATGACGAGAGATGCGGCAGAAGATCGCCGTATTTATACTCGGCATAGTTGACCCAGCCGGGTGAGCATGATGTGATCATCGGAAGGACTCCGTCATTCTTAAGACGGTCAAGGAGCTCCGTTCCCTCTTCCATTATGGTAAGGTCGGCGCCGAAGTTTACATCGTATATCCTGTGGAATCCGAGCCTCCTCATGGCGGCTATCATCTTGCCTGTTACCGGAGTTCCGATCTTATATCCGAATTCCTCGCCGAGCGCAGCCCTTACAGCGGGTGCCGCCTGGGCGATGACTATCTTCTTTCCGTACCTTAAGGCATGATCCACCTTATCTATTTCCGAATGCTCCATTAATGCTCCCGTGGGACATACAAGTACGCACTGTCCGCACTGGATGCACGGGCTGTCGTTAAACGAACGGTCATCCGCCGGAGAAACAAAGGTATTAAAGCCCCTGTTCTCAAATCCGAGGATACCGAGCCCATGTGCACTCTTACACCTTTCTATACACCTTCCGCAGAGGATACACTTGGAAGTATCCCTTACAAGTCCGGGCGCGACCTCGTCTAAATGAGTCTCACTGTGTGAGCCGGAGAACACGCCCGACCTTGCATCGGTAACATTTGCAACGTGGAGAAGTTCGCACTTTCCGTTCTTGTCGCAGGCCTGACAGAACTGATTGTGATCGGATAACAGAAGCTCAACGCTCCTTCTCCTGGCAGCTACTGCTTCAGCCGATGATATGCTTATCTCCATACCGTCATTTACGGGATATACACAGCTTGCCACAAGTCCCCTTGCGCCTTTTACTTCAACAAGGCATACGCGGCAGGAACCCTGTGAACATTCGCCGTGGTTAAAGTAGCAGAGGGAAGGGATCTCATAACCGCATGCCCTTGCCGCTTCCAGAATGGTCTGCCCGTCTTCAACCTGATATGGAATGCCCTCTATTTTTATATTGATCAATGACATATTCAGGTCCCTCCTTAGTCCTTGGTTATTGCGTTGAATTTACAGTTACTCTTACACAGGCCGCACTTAGCGCACTTCTCCTGATCGATCTCAAACGAAGCAAGCTTGTGGCCTTCCGGAATATAATGGGTGCGCGAGATACATTCCGCAGGACAGTTCCTTGCGCACAGTCCGCATCCGATACAGATATCGGGATTGATCTTGTACTGCATCAGGCTCTTACATACATGGGCGGGACAACGCTTATCGACTATATGAGCGATATACTCGTCCCTGAAATGCCTGAGAGTCGAATTGACGGGATTGGCTGCCGTCTGACCGAGAGCGCACAGGGAATTTTTACGGATGGTCTTTGAAAGCTCCTCAAGTGTGTCAAGGTCTTCCAGCTCGCCCTTGCCTTCGGTGATCCTTGTTAATATCTCAAGTATCCTCTTTGTGCCGACACGGCAGGGAGAACATTTGCCGCAGGATTCATCGCAGATAAATTCCATGTAGAACTTGGCAACATCCACCATACAGTTGTCTTCATCCATTACGATGGCACCGCCCGAACCCATCATCGAGCCCTTCTGAACAAGGTTGTCAAAATCAATGGGTTCATCCAGAAATTCCTCAGTAAGACATCCGCCCGAAGGGCCGCCCGTCTGGATGGCCTTAAACTTCTTGCCGTTCGGTATGCCTTCGCCTATATCAAATATGAGTTCCCTTAAGGTCGTTCCCATGGGTACTTCGACAAGACCAACGTTGTTTACCTTTCCACCGAGTGCAAACACCTTGGTTCCCTTTGATCCTTCGGTTCCTACCTTTGCAAATTCGGCTGCACCTTCACGCAGGATATACGGAACGCAGGCAAGCGTCTCGACATTGTTTACGATGGTAGGCTTGCCCCAAAGTCCCTTAACCGCAGGGAACGGAGGACGGGGCCTGGGCATTCCGCGCTTACCCTCTATCGAATTAAGAAGGGCCGTTTCCTCACCGCAGACAAACGCGCCGGCGCCAAGCCTTATACTGCAGTCAAAATCAAATCCGCTGCCGAGTATGTTCTTTCCGAGAAGCCCGGCTTCCCTTGCATTCTCGATCGCTTTTTTAAGCCTGGCAACGGCAATGGGATACTCCGCACGTACATAGAAATAACCCTCGTGTGCTCCGATCGCATAGGCAGCGATCATCATGCCTTCGATAACCGCCAGCGGATTACCCTCAAGTATTGAACGGTCCATGAACGCTCCCGGATCGCCTTCGTCACCGTTACATACAACGTATTTTTCATCGCCTTCGGAACCGAGGGCGAACATCCACTTACGTCCCGCAGGGAATCCGCCGCCTCCGCGACCCCTGAGTCCCGAAAGAAGGACAAGATCCGCCACTTCCTTGGGAGTCATCGAAAGCGCTTTTTCAAGTCCCTTAAACGCGCCGAAACCGAGAGCTTCGTTTAAGTCCTCGGGATTTATTACGCCGCAGCCGTGGAGTGCTATCCTGCGCTGCTTTTTATAGAAATTGATATCATCCTGCTTAGATACCTTTTCGCCGGAAACGGGATCGACATATAAAAGACGCTCAACAACTTCGCCGCGTCCTATATCGGATTCAACTATCTCCTCGACATCATCCAGAGATACAAGCCTGTAAAGCGTATCTTCGGGATATATCTTTACAAATGGTCCCTGTGAACAGAAACCGAAACAGCCTGCGAGATTGATTGTCGCCTTCTGGTTTAAACCCTTCTTGGCGAGCACCTTCTCAAACTTTTCGGCGATCTCTTTTGAATTGCTCGAAAGACAGCCGGTACCGCCGCACATAACGATATGGCGCATATTATCGGCACCGTTTAATTTGTCCTTCATGCTTTTTTCGCATTCCACACTTATTTTATCCAGTTCTTCAAAGGAAGTTATCTGATTCATGCCGATGCCTCCTTCCTGTATGATTCTATTATGCCTTCTACCTCTTCAACATCAACCTTAGGGTATACCTTACCGTTAATGCTTACTGCCGGTGCTATACCGCAGGCTCCTATGCATCTTAAGGCATCGAGTGTGAAAAGGCCGTCCTCGGTTGTCTGACCGGGGCCGATCCCCAAAAGCTCCGAAAAACGGTCGATGACTATCTGCGCTCCCTTGACGTAACATGCCGTACCGAGGCAGCAGCCGATCACATATTTCCCCTTCGGAGTGAGTGAGAAAAATGAATAGAAAGTAACAACACCGTAGATCTCGGCAACCGCGATCCCGGTCTTTTCAGACACCAGCTCCTGAACCTCAAGCGGGATGTATCCGTACTCGTTCTGGATATCCGAAAGGATCATCATAAGCGGTGTTTTTTCCCCCTTATACCTGTTGCAGATCTCTTCGATCTGCGCCTTTGCGGCGGCATTTAGTTTCGCCATTGAAATACCTCCTGTGAAAACATTTATAGATTAATTTTACAACTTAGGTACTCTGCTGTAAAGCTCGGTTAGCCCGCGGATACTTGACTTTAATTCATTCGACAAAAAGTTGGGGCG
>JAFZOS010000085.1 GCA_017550535.1 Lachnospiraceae bacterium | reverse complement strand
CTCAGGCGAAAAGCGGCGTATCTTCGCAAGATCGTTAAACAGTATCCTGATGCTGTATACAAAATTACTGAACATGCCCGCCTTATACAGGTTGATCACTATAACACCTATGGGTACGGCAAGGATAAGCCCCAGAGCACCGCCCGCGCGAAAACCCACATACAGCAGGAAAAGCGTTAATATCGGATTAAGCCCTATGGAATCACCCACGAGCTTTGGCTGGATAAGCTGCCTGACAAGCTGGGATATAGCCCATGTGATGAAAACCCCCACAGCCAGCCTGTAGTCCGCATTGAACAATGCGATGATCGCCCACGGTATCATAACCGTGCCCGTACCGAAAAACGGGAGAAAATCAAGCAGGGCTATAAGCAGCGCCAAAAGGATCGCGTTATCCCTCCGCAGTATGATAAGCCCTGCAAGAAGGACCACATATACCACGCCCATTATCTTAAACTGTGCCTTAAAGTATCCTCCGACGGCTTCCTTCATCGCACCGGCCACGATATTCCACCTTCTTATAAGCTGCACGGGGATGACCCTGTTTATAAGGCGTATCATGTAATCCCTCTCAGCAAGGAATGAATATGAGGCAAGTATCGCCATTATTATGCCAATGATGACAAGGGGAACGTTCTGTGCCATGGAAGATGTCCATTCGGCTATGGGTTTTCCCAGATTGCTCAACCACGAAGAAAGGCCTGTACCGAAATTCCCGGTCGCTTCATTGATCCACTCCTGAGCCGACTTCGGCAGCCTGTTGAAATAGATGTTATACAATCCCATCGCTGAGTGCAGCGTTTCTTCCGTCTTTTTCCAGATCGACGGAGCCGCCGCGGCGAAATCGATGAGCTCTTCTATGATCTTTGCTATGATAAGATATCCTGCGAAAACAATGATCGTAATGACAAGTATGATAACAAAAGCCGTTCCTGCCTTGCGTACTATCTTAACTTTCTTTTCAAGAAACCTGACAACGGGATTGGCAATAAGTGCGATGATCGCAGCGATCACAAAAGGCATAAAGAATACAAGTGCCTTCGGCAGCACAAAGATACAGAAAAGGATGACCAGTAATGTTGATATTATGTTAACCGTTATTTTAAGATACTTTGTTGTCGTTTTCATATTATTAAAGCTTATACTCACCCCGGCGTAAATTCAAGGATAACATTCTCATCATGCTCCTTCAGCCCGTCAGGATGGGAATTCTCCCTTATCAGACCGGCCAGTTTTTCGTACATCAGGATTACCCTGTCATGGTTTTCATTAATGAACGAAAGATCCTCCGCACCGGCTGCCGCCTCAAGACCTGCCGCCAGTTCGGAAAGTTCTTTTGCTCCTATAGCCTTCGAAGCGCTTTTGAGTGAATGCACATAGGTTCCGTAATCCTTCCAGTTCATAGCCTTAAAGCTGTTCTGAATGTTTAGTGATTTTGACTTCGCATCCGCCGCATATGTTTCAAGGACCGAACGGTACATCTCATCTTCATTTCCGCAGTATTTCCTGCCGATTTCCGTATCTACCCCGGCCGCTTCAAGCGCTGTCATCAACGGATCATCCTGCCTCGTTTCGACAGTTTCCGGTATTTCGACGGTTTCAGGTGTTTTGTCGGTTTCAACAGACATTGTATCATCTGCTGTACGTGAAATATTTACCTTATCTGCGGGAAGATATTTTATGAGCATTTTCTCAAGTTCGTCGCCGTCAACCGGTTTTGACAGATAATCATCAAAACCCGTTTTCATATATCTGTCCTTTGCTCCCCTTATCACATCAGCCGTAAGGCAGATCACCGGAGTTTCTGCATTAAGGCCTTTTTCGGCTGACTTTATCTTCTGCATCGCCTCGGTTCCGTCCATTCCCGGCATACGCTGGTCCATAAGGATCACGTCGTATGCATTCTTATCGGCAAGGTTTATGGAGTCAGGGCCGTTTAATGCGGTATCGATCTTAATATCCGTCTTCTTTAACAGGTTCTTTATGACCAGCAGGTTCATGTTCGTATCATCCACTACAAGAATATGTGCATCCGGCGCGTGGAATGATTCTTTATAACGATCATCATTCCCTGTTTCCCTGATCGCTTTATTATAATCACCGAGCGGTTTATCATCTTCGATCCTTTGCAGCAGATCAAAACTGAATATGCTGCCCTTTCCGTACTCACTCTCTACCTTAAGCTCGCTGCCCATCAGCTCAAGCAGCTTCCTTGTTATGGCCATTCCGAGTCCCGTTCCTTCAATATTCCGGTTCTTTACCACATCAAGCCTTTCAAAGGATTCAAACAGCCTGGCCATGTCGCTTTCCTTTATGCCTATGCCGGTATCCTTTACTTCAAAGTAAAGCAGGATGTTCCCGTCCTTCCTTTCCTTTTCCCTGATCCTTAAGGTAACCGAGCCCTTCTCCGTATACTTGACGGCATTGGTGAGCAGGTTTATAACAACCTGGTTGATACGCGTATCGTCTCCGAACAATTCGGAAGGAATTCCGGGATCTATGTCAAAGTCAAGCTTAAGACCCTTTGCATGGGCCCTGTCGGATATCGCATTTATATAATAAGCTATCTGGGAGCTTACGCTGTACCTGACGGGCACGATCTCCATCTTGCCGTCTTCTATCTTCGAAAAATCAAGGATACCGTTTATCAGCTGCAGCAGGTTGTTTCCGGACTGCTTTATATTTCCGGCATATCCCTTTATATCCCTGTCGTCCGATTCGCGCAGTATCATCTCATTCATGCCGATGATGGCATTTATCGGCGTACGTATCTCATGCGACATATCGGCAAGGAACCTGCTCTTTGCCTTGCTGGCTTCGTCGGCGGCCTGTTTTTCAAGCCTTAATACCTGCTGTTTATATTCCTGTTCCTGCCGGTTTAACTGATCAAGAACACGGGCTAAAAATATCGAAATAAGCGCTCCGATAGCGATAGATACGATCGTCGCGATCACAAAACCGTTTATAAGTGAACTGACGCCCTTTGATATCTCCGCCCGGCTTGTCGCTATGCATACATACCATCCGGTATTATCCATCTGGGCATATGAAACTCCCCTTTCAACTCCGTCATAATCATCTATCATGATCATTTCCGTGGAACCCGTATTAATGGCATTAATAAGTTCCTGATATGGAGCAGCGGGAGCATCCATGACTTTCATGGGTACATCTTCATATGCATATGCCGTGTTGGGATGAATGAGCATGCGCATTTTCTGATCGATCAAAAATGCATAACTGTTTTCCTCAACATCCGCATTGTTGACCATATCTACGAGCACATCCACAAATATATCGGCGGCAAGCACACCCAGGAGCCTGCCGTCGCGATAGACCGCTTTTGATATCGTTATTATAGGTTTTTTGGTATCAGAATCAAGATAAGGAGCGGCAATAAACAACTCGCCCGTCAGGGCCGAAGTTGTATACCATTCCCTTTCATGAACGAAATCAACAGTTCCGTCCGACATAAAGTCGGATGCACATACCATGAAGTTGTCGGGATATGTGAAATAGACGTCATAAACATAACCGTTCTTGTTAAGAAGCTCGTTACTTCGTTTAAGATATTCGTGAAATGTATCATAACCTTCATCCGAAATACCGTTGACCGCTATCTCGGCTGCAAGCGTATCTATGATCGTTCCGTTGGTATTTATCCATGAAGTAAGCTCGAGAGCATATTTCTGCGCCGCTACCTCATAATTATCTTCCATCTGGGTGATAAGGCTGCTCTTTGCCCTCTGATAACTTATAAAAGACAACAGGACCGAACTGCCGAAAACCGCCAGGACGATCATTATCGTCATCTTTGTCCTTAAACTCTTCATGCACTGTCCCCCGGGATGCCCGTTTCCGCAAACAGTGTACGATACTCGCTCGGCGTCATTCCTTTTTCGCTGCGGAAAACACGGTTGAAACTCGGTATGCTCTGAAAGCCCGAAAGCATGGCGATCTCAGTAAGAGTCCTGTCCTCAGTCGCAAGCAGTTCAGTCGCCTTTTCAAGCCTTATCATGTTAAGCCACTTGCTGTAATTCATACCTGTGACGTTTTTGAATATCCTCGAAAAATAATCCTTGCTGATACCTGCCATCTTTGCCATTGTTCCCTGTGACAGATCATCGTCCGTAAGGTTGTTCTTTATATGATCCGTAACGGATATCATGCGGCGCATAATATCATCCGTATACCCGGGATCAACCTCATCATTCAGTTCGGGCATGAAATCACCGCGATGCATATCCAAAGTGAGCATGAATTCCATAAGCAGCATGCAGCAGCGCAGTTCACGGTCCGGGGTGTCCGAAAAAAAGATATCCCGCATCTTATACGCTATCCTGCCAAGCCCCGCGGTAAGTTCGGGATGGGCATTGATACATATCACATGAAGGTTCCTGTAGAAATGCATTATCCTTTGCAGATCGAAGAGTGAATTCATGAAAGCATTGCTGAACTGTATAACGAGCGATCGTTCCCTGTCGGCATCTATGATCTCATGCATCTCCATCGGCCATATGAGAACAAGATCGCCGGGAACAAGTTTATAGGTGTTCTGGTTTACCTTATAGACATTGGTGTCCCCAGGTCCCACGAGCATTATCTCGCCGTATGAATGCCAGTGCATGGGATATGAGCGCACCTTGCTGCCCGTAAACATATTAAATGCGCTTACGCTGTCAAAATCATATATCTCATACTTACTGTAATCCATGCCGAGCCTCCGGACAGCCTGATCCATGCCGTCCTCTTTATAAAGACCTTAAATATTCCTCCACGGATCGCATTACTTTACAGATGATCTCCGTATCGGTCGTCACAACGCCGGTTTCCAGGGAATGATTCGCGTTGTCGATCGTAGTGACGGGGATGTCCGCCTCCCTGCATAGCCTGCATACTTCATTATGATCCGCCCAGTTGTCCTTAGTTCCGTTAAATGCTATCCCGCTGCCCTTTTTAACATAAGCAAACGTCTCAACAAGCGGTGTAAAATATACATGCGATACGTTCCATTCCTTTGATCCCGCATATGCGGCTGCTATGGCTGTGCCAATGCTTTTTGAAATGAACAGGATATCATCATTTCCGGATGGCTTTACCTCTTTAAGTATCGCATCGGCAGCCCCTAAACACTCATTGACAAACGCATGTATCTGATCGCTGTCCGCCCCTTTCAGATTAACTTCACATGGGGGATACAGGATTTTCAGTACCTCATAACCCATGGACGCAGCTAATTTGCCGGAATAATAAAGCAGAGGTTTATCGGCATGATATCCTATCCCGGGAAACAATACCGCTATCTTACTCATATGATCACCCCTGTATCAGGTTGCACGCCTGCCCATTACAACCACAGGATCTTCCACTATTTTCATCTTAGAGTCAAAAAATTTACCGCAGATCGTACAATGATAACGGATATCATACATGCTTTTGTATTCTTCATCTGCTTCTTCAACATTAACCTCACAGACAGGGCATTTACGTCCGTTTAACGGATCACCGGGTACATATCTTCCTCCGCTTACATTTATAAGATCATCATCGTTGATCATTGCTTTCTCCTTATCAAACATTTCAACCTCCGAAAAACACATTGACGGTTACCGTTATATTATAACAGAGGCGGCATAAAAGATAAATGCCGGTTTACTCAACCGGCAGCGAGGCGAAAGTTCATGCTCCCGAGCTTTTTAAACAAAATTGCCGTATTGTAGGCATCCACAAGGCTGTCACGCGTACTGCCTCCGGCATATATATCCGATGCTGCCAGCGCCTCCTCAAGACTTAACGGCCGGTCAAAATCCATCTTTTCATCGAATATCTTCTGGCAGTCGATCCACGAATCAAGAAGCTCGTTGATCCTCGGGTTGTTAATTCCCTTTGCCGCCACTTCGCGCCGTATCTGGTTTTCATCCGAATAACTCCAGGATACGCACCTTACGTCGTAATCCTTAAGCCACCTTACAAAACGGTCAATCGCAGCTTCAAATGTATCCGCCGCTTCGACGTTTTCCTTTTTTATACCCGTGATGTACTCAACAAACGGATCCATGCGTCCGTACTGCGGACGAACGAAGGTACTGAATTTCTTGACCATATTCAGATCCTCATCAAGGAGCACCGCCCCTATCTGGATCGTCTCATGGCTCCACCTGTATTCCCCTGTCCTTAACGACTTCGGTACCCTGCATGTTTCAATGTTGATTACCGCATACTTCATATCTGTTCCCCCTTTTCCTGTTAAAGTTCCCCTGATGACTACTGTTTTAAGCTTACGGGAGTATGCTAACACAAAAGAGAACAGATATATGTCCGATAAACGGGTCTTAAATCAGGTGCATCTCAATCCCACCAGTAGCTTCCGAAATACCTGTCAATGTGGTCACCGCTTATGCCGACTTCGAACACTCCGGAAAGCGCCATCCCGTGTGCCGAGTACTCGTCCGGATCATCCTGCATAAGGTCATAGCTTCGTTTGAACCAGTCAAGCGGAGTGTCGCCATCCTTGTAATTCCCAAAATACTGAGTATCGCATGTCTTGTCGAATACCGTATCCTTATCGATCGTAAGCGTCATCAGATAAGAGTTCTGATCCTCATCAAATCCCGGATACCAGGTCTTTGTTTCACTTATACCGATATCTTTTATGATAACCTTATCGGAAGAAACCTCCATCTCGTTGCTTCCGTAGCAGATATAAGTAACTGTCGTAAACTTCCGCTTACCCGAATGCTTTACATATGCATCCTTATATCCCGCGGCCTGTACCTTTGCAAGGTCCGCTTCCGCCTCCGCTTCGGAATCGTACCTGCCTGCGCTCACGCAGTAATACGGATCGGAGTTTAAGTTCTCCCATTCGGGTGAATAGGCCATGAAACTTTCAAACCCGACCTCAAACAATTTCTCCGCAGTTTTTACTGCGGCCTCCTCATCCTTTTGTGCCGATATCCATATCCCGTAAAACCCGTCCGTAAATGAAGGTGTGAACGCACCGGCGCCATCCTGGAAATATCCTGATGCGGGCCCTTGCGCGGTTACATTAACCTCATCCGCCGTTATAAGGTGTATGTCATCTTCATTACAGCGCCTTAACTTAAGTTTCCCATCAAGCGAACCCACCATATCGTCATCCATTTCAAGCGTCAGCTCATCGCCGCTTAACTTATACTGTGCAACAAAATCGTAAGGCATTCCGTATCCGACGGTATTTGCCTGGCACTTGAATCCGTTGACTGTAAAATCACATCCTCCCGCGAGGAACATGACCTCCTTATCGGGTGATTTCTGATATATGTACAGATCGCTTCCCCTGAAATCAAAATATGCCGGAGCATCTTCCGTTTCCGTTACCCACAGGCCGCTTAGATCCTCATCTTGCGAAACCTCATCGCCTTTAAGATATCTGAATGCATCCTCGACCCGATCATCCTTAAGGAACAGCCTGCTGCCGTATTGTGCGGGACATAGGAATTCCTCGTCCTCAAAGTCCTCGAACAGGAGACCGTCATCGGTGAGCGTGATCTTTCCGTCACGTCCGCTGTCCCAGTACATACCGGCATTTGACATGATGGAAAACCTAAGTTCCTTTACCTTTACGCAGTCACCCGTCTCGCTTAACATCTCACCTGAGTCATACGGAATGAATTCACTTGTCCAAAAGCTGTAGCATTCAAGATCCCCCGAATCATCCATCACCGCATTACCGCAATATGCATACAGGTTATTGCCAAACTCTATAACATCCATCATAAGGTATTCATCATCACTCACACTTCCCTGACCGTAATGATATGAATATTTGCCGGTCATCCGCTTTGCAAGGGTGTTCTTATTTTCGGACTTGTCGGATACATCCTCTTTTGAGGGTTTACCCTCATCCTTATTTCCTTCCATAATGTCTGTTTCCGTGGTTGTTTTGGGAGCTGCTTCCTGTGATACCTCATTATCTGCCTTATTCTTCTTATCCGCGCCGCATCCCGCAAGTACGAGCACAAGAATGAGCAGGATCGATATTACCGAATGTCTTTTCATGATCTTTCCTTTCATATCAATTTTTCGATTATTCTTAATTGAATATACGGCAAACTTCATACTATATCAACCCAAAACTACAGGTCTGTCTTGAACAAACAGCCATTTTGCGATAATGTTGAATAGTCTTACAGTCTGATAAGGAAAGGCAGTAAATTGGAAACAAGGGAATTAAGGCGAAACAGGGATATGCTTAAGATCACGGGGCTTGGCGTGATAGCATTCGGCCTGTGGAACATGATAAAGATATTAATGTATGTCGTGATCGAAAAAGCAGCGATATACGAAATGATACGGGATTCTCTGGATTCAGACGTCGCATATACCGATGAAAAAATGAATATGCTGTATCTTTTAAGCTATATCATATTTGTGGTCGTCGTGATGCTGGTAATGGTTTTTGATGCGATCATACGGCTGTATGTCGGGCGCTGTGCGATCTTAGAGGCAAAAGGCATCAAAAAGGGAAATGCATATCTTGTTATCGCAGCGGTCATGATCATGGTATCCGTATTAAGTATGGTGAATGCGGTCATGGGTTTCAAGCCCGATCCGGATACCGTGATAGACATTATCTCAACCGTATTGGTCGAAATAACGTCATTTATTACACTGGTCGAACTGTTTATCACAGTTCGCAGGGTCAGGTGATTCTTATGCAGAAGGACTTTCATTATTATGCCACATATTGCGCCGCTTATCTTGCAGGCTGGTCCCATGATGACAGCCTTAAGATAGCCTACAGTGCCCAGTTGGTGGACCTGTGTTCAGTGACATTCCTAAGGAGTATCAAGGCACCTCTTCAGGCTGCGACCACTCAGTCACAGCTCGAGCTAGCCGATGCCATGACGGATATCGTCGGCCTTCAGGATATCACGCGCATCTGGGCTTCGTTCCATTTTCTTCCGTATGACCTTAATGCGGATATAAAGGGTTCAAAGCTATACCGAAACAAATACAGGCTCATCTGTAATGTGAACGGGGAGCCTGCTGCCGAAACGGTAAGGATCGCCAGGGATCACGGCACGCAGGCGGCGGGACTTGCAATGCATGTGCTTGCCGATACATGGGCGCACCGGTTTTTTGCCGGTACTCCCTCTCTTGTCATCAACAACACGAACCAGCATTTTTACGAGATCATGCCCGACGGGAGCGAGCGGCAGATAAAGTTCAGGCACAGCGCCTCGGCGGCCGATGATCCCGTGCAGGGTCTGTACACATCAAGCATCCTCCAGTACAACGAGAATTCCATCATGAATCTTGGCCATGGGCGGGCAGGTCATTTTCCGGACTACAGCTTTGCTAAATACAGATACCTTCCGGCCTGGGGTGATTATGAGGAGATAATAAAGGATAATCCTGCCGATTACTTAAACTCATTCTGTCAGATGATATATGCGCTTAAGTATTTAAGGGGTGATATTAAAGATTTTGAAACCGACAGATATGACAGGGACGCCATAATCCCGGTGGAAAACGAAATAAATGCGATCCTTAACAAAAGACAGACCGACGCCTGTGATGACTGGGCGGCTCTCGGAAAGAAGCTGTCCGGACATGATATTGAGGATCATGATCTTAACAGATACACTGATGAGTATATAAATGCCGGTGAGGATGAAAAAGACGATACTTATCTGGGCAAGTTCATCCTGGCCGCATTAAAACAGAAAAGCATGGTCACGAACAGGATATTTAGATCCGGCAGCCGGCTGGCGGGATATTCTGTCGATTATAACGGACAAAAGTTCAAAGGGATCCGTGATTATAAAAAGCTTACGGAGAAATAAAAATGGGAAAGATGAAACGGTTTGAACTGATACTGAAAGCGGTGCTCATGATCCTTGCAGGCATCATAATCGTAGCGGATCCGGAAAACGGATATCAGATAGTAACTGCGATATTATGCCTGTCGCTGCTGATATACGGAATACGCATGCTCATATATTATCTGACTATGGCAAGGCATATGGTCGGCGGACGGCTGATATTGTTCGTGGCAGTGATAGAACTGGATTTTGCCCTGTTTACAATGACACTTTCCGATGTCCCGAAGCTGTATGTGGTCCTGTACCTGCTGGCGATAAATGCCCTGTCGGGTGTCATAGAGATATTAAGGAGCTTAGAGAGCAGAAGGGGCGGAGCCTCAACATGGAAGCTTAACATGACCCACGGGATCATTAATATAGCCATTGCCGTAATGAGCCTTGTTTTTATCAAAAACACCAATATGCTCTCATACATGTACTGCCTTGGGCTCTTTTATTCCGCAGCCATAAATGTTATACGTGCGCTGCGAAGGACAGCCATCGTATATGTTGCTTAGAAAAATCAGTCCTCTTTAAAATACAGGTATTCCTCTGAATCGGTATGGAATATGATCTCCTCTGAAGATCCGTCATCCTTTGTCATGGTCGCGCATAACCGGTCATCGCCCCAGAAGCCGCGCTCGTATTTTAAATCCTTTATCCATCCTCCGCGGCAGTAGAATCCGGATGTCGTAACCACCTGATCTTCTTCCTCGTAGGCATTTTTATCGGCAAAATAAGGGACTTCCATTATCTTTCGTCCGTTAACACTTGCAAGTAACGTCGAATCATCAAGCAGAAGTACAACATCGGCATAATAACCGTCGCCCGTAAAATCAAATCCTGTAATGGCCTGCGTCCAGTAATAAGGTTCTTCGCACGCATCAACTTCTTCCCCGTTTTTATCCCCGGCTGCAGAAGGCTCGGAAGCTTTTTTCGCCCACATATCGAAAAGCTTAACGGCATTATCGGGAGAATCAACATCGCAGCCTTCCGGGAAGCTCGGATGTTTCTCATCCGCACCGTAATAGTCCGGGATATCTCCGGTAAATGTCACTGACTTAAGCGCTTCACATTCCCTGAAAGCACCCTCTCCTATGCTGCATAAGTCCTTGCCGAAGGTTACCTTAGTTACAGGGCACTTCCAAAATGCGTTTTCACCCAGAAAAGTCATCCTCTCGGGAAATTCCAATTCTCCCTTAAGGGAGGTACATCCGCCGAACGCATCCTCCTTAATATGCTTAAGCGTGGCAGGAAAGGCCCTTATCGAGGTGATCCCCGTACAGTTTGAAAAGCTGCCGTCCCCTATGGATTCAAGACCGTCTGGTAACACAAGCTCTCCCGTAAAGCCTGTTGAAGTAAAGGCATGGTCACCTATGACCTTAAGCGATGAGGGCAGCTTAAGCTCTCCGGTCATCCCCGTGCATTCTGCAAACGAGTTGTGGTATATGCATTCGATACCCTCCGGGAGCTTAAGCGAAGTGAAACCCTCGCAGTATGAAAATGCATGGTCATATATCATAGTGACGCTGTCCGGTATCTCAAGAGCCCCTTTAAACGTATTACCCGAAAAGGCATAAATCCCTATATTTTCAAGCCCGTCGGGAAGAGTCAGAGTTCCGTCAAAACGGCAGCAGTTAAAGGCCTGTGTGCTTATCCCCCTGACATTTTCGGGTATTATAAGGTCGCCCCTG
>JAFZOS010000084.1 GCA_017550535.1 Lachnospiraceae bacterium | reverse complement strand
GAAAAGTTATCGGGCATTTATCCGCACATAAAGCTTAAACCGAATGCTCCTCTGTTCCGTGGATTTGATGATGTTTTTTATGCGCCGCATTCGCGTGAGATATATGTAAAGCGCGAGGATATCGAAGCCATCCCCGAGCTTGAACTCATGGCGTATTCCGATCAGGCGGGCGTTACGATAGTAAAGACACAGGATTCGCACAAGTTCTTCGTGCTGTGCCATTCGGAGTATGATTCCAACACGCTTAAGGATGAATATTACAGGGATCTTGAAAAGGGTCTTGATCCGAAGATCCCCGAGAACTACTTCCCGGATGATGATCCGTCAAAGGCACCGATAGTAAACTGGCGCTCCGCAGGCCAGCTGTTATACACTAACTGGATAAATTATTACGTTTATCAGTCCACACCGTATGATATCAATACGGTTGGCGATGCGTGAAAATGATTGTTTAAAGGAGAGGGCTTATGGCAGATGTATTGTTCAACAACAGCAGCATAATCAAATGGCTTAAGTATTTTTCGGATAATACTGACGTGGATCTTGAGCACGTTAAGATCCTTGATATAACGCGGAAGAATAAGAACCTGATACCCGCATGCGAGGTGCACCGCTGTGTGCTCGTGTTTACCGAGGCGGGGCATGCCGATATCTTTTATCGCATGTACAATGCGGGTCTTGGCGACTGCAAGGTTATATATAACGAGGGCGCAGATCCCGTGGGTCCCATCAAGGAAAACCTTGTTTCCGAGATGATCGACCGCGGCATTAATGCATCGGCCGGGATGCTCGTTTTAAACCCGACTGCCCGCTCGACTTATAAGTTCGGCATCGATAACAGCTCGCTTGCCAAGGGCACCGTTAAATACGTCGGCGAGGAGATCCGTTCTGTCATCCTTTCAAAGATGCACATCGAGGAAGGCAAAAATATCTGTGTCATTTCGGGAGAATCGATCGTCGTCGAGTCGGCTATCCTTGACGGTGAAGGATCGATAATAGCGGTTGAATATAACGGCAATGACCGTAAGGCTCTTGAAGAGAACATGGAGCAGTTCGGCATCAACAATGTCACCATCATAGATCATGTGGATGATGATACGATGGCAGGCCTGCCGGTACCGGATGTTACGATGCTTGTTGCATCGGCAAGCATGGAGAAAGAGATAGAGACCATGTTAAAGTTAAATCCCAACATGGAATTTGTCATATATACCCTTGATTTCGTTCTGGCCGCATCAATGGTCGATTACTGTAAGAAGTTCTGCATATCTGACCCCGATATAATCCAGATATCGGTATCAAAGGTAAACAGCAGGCATAATTACGAGCAGCAGCCGGCACCATGGATAATAAGCTGCAAGGCAGGAGCATAAGATGGATTGTATAAGGATACGTAACCTTGAGGTCTTCGGGCATCACGGCGTTTATGAGGAAGAGAATAAGTTAGGGCAGAAGTTTGTAGTGTGCGCCGATATTTTTGTCGACCTGCGCACTGCCGGACTTAACGATGAAATGTCACAGTCGATAAACTACGGCGATATATGCATGTTCATGAACGATTTCATGCGTGAGAACACCTACTATCTCATCGAGGCTGCAGCCGAGCAGATGGCGAGGGCATTGCTCCTTAAGTTTGACAAGGTTTTAAGCATCAGGCTTACGATAAAAAAGCCGTGGGCTCCCATAGGATTGCCGCTTGAAGAGGTGGCGGTACAGATCGAGCGCGGCTGGCATGATGTCTATATAGGCCTTGGCTCGAATATGGGCGATAAAAAGGACTATATAGTCGAAGCCGTCAAAAGGATGGGGCAGGATGACGACATTAGGATAATCGAAAAGTCATCTCTCATAAAAACAAAACCGTACGGCAAAACGGACCAGCCCGATTTCTTAAACGGAGTCGTACACATAAAGACCATATATACGCCTTCCGAGCTCCTTGTCTGCATGAACGAGCTTGAAACGCTCGCGGGAAGGAAGCGGGAAGAGCACTGGGGTCCGAGGACGCTTGACCTTGATATCCTGTTTTATGATGATCTTATGATCGATTCAAAGGACTTAACTATCCCTCATTATGATATAAAAAACAGGGACTTTGTATTAAAGCCCCTGTGTGAATTAGCTCCATGGCTCAGGCATCCAGTGAGTAAAAAGACGGTGCGTGAGATGCTTGATGAACTTAGCGCCAAATGACTTACTTGTGAGGTATGACCTCGGGTACGAATGATTCTGCCCTTGGTGATCCCGCCGTGCTCACGCGGTACAGCTGAGTGGGTTCATTTACCGGATGGAAGTAAGTATATATAGAAGTCATGTTTATGTCGGTGTAATTACCCTCGGCAATGACTACGGAAGAAGAACCGTCGCGGCTCATCCTTATAAGCGCCGGTTCTGTTTTTGAATTACGCTGGTAGAATATCACATCGCCTAAAATGTTGAAGCAGTCTACGCGGTCGCTCGTTAACTTTTCAACACTCTTGTCGGAAAGGTTGAACCTGCACAGCGGATAGTTATCGCCGATTCCGATGTAGTAGATATACCCGTCGGCATATACCGGATTGTACATCCTTTCGTTAAGGAAAAGGTTCGAACGAAGGGTGCTTGTGTCAAACATGTTAAGCAGGAAGGAATTGTTCTGATCCGGATAGAATATGTTGCCGCCTATAACGCAGCACGGATTTACTATCTCATGAAGAACCTCACCCTTGTCATCACCGTTTAAGGAAGTCCTGTAAAGAGTCATGCCGTTTTCGTTATCGTAGTGCTGGTAGTAGATATAGTTATCTATAAGGATCGTCTGGCCGGCTACGGTTCGGTCGTATCCGCGGGTTTTGTTCCGGGAGTTCTTTTTATATGCATAGATACCGTGCACCTCGGCGGTAAAGCCAAGTACCATGTCGGTGTCGCCGTCGACCTGATTGTAGTAGATGTATTTGCCGGCGGAATTGATATACTTGGCGGGCACGTTCATCACAAACTGCTGGTTGCTTCCGTCAAGGTCCATCGAATATATATAGCCGTGATCAAGGGGATTGCTGAAGTATACTGTGTTGCCGTCCTGACAGAACAGGCCGCCGTTGTTTATGTTGCCGCCTGTGTTGCCGAGTGTTCCCAGCGGATTGTCTGCGATACGGCCGCGCTGCTTGATGAAGGCCACAAGAAATACAACACACGCGATCATCGCAAGAAAGAATACTATAAGTAAAACTGTCCTCAGCGGACTTCGTTTACGTGCCATATCGATTCCCCCATTCAAATGTATTATTTCCCCATATTTATTATAACATACATATGTATATATGATATAATGTTTTTAAATAATTCGGTGTTGGGAGGCCGCATGTTACGAGACCGTGAATTACTTTTATATAAGGATTTCAGGCACGGGGATATCTTAAAGGATATGTCCGAGCTTGTATATGAATATGAATTCGGTTACGACGAGGAGGAAAACGGCAGGTATCGTACGCTTCTGTTTGATATTGTAAGCCGTCTTGTCGACCTTTCATCAAGCCACGGTTTTAAAGGCAATCTGTGGCATATGTATTTAACATATCTGCTTGCAAATAATGAGAATGCATATTCAACAGCAGCCGAGCTAAAGGGAAGCTTTGACGGTACCCTTAATGATGTCGCGCTGCATGATTTTTCGATCTTTAAGGAAATGTTTGACTACGATCTTGCCGCTATAGATGAAAAGCTTGCGGCAGGATGCATATCATATATCACCGCGTATGATAATGATGATGAGGACGGAAAGCAGTTTAACAAACGCATCCGTGACCGTATTTGCGAGCTTGGCGTTTCGCTTGCAGGTGCAGCCGATGCGGTAGAATTTAAGGATATGGTCACCGGGTTTTATAAGGAGTTCGGAGTTGGAAAGTTCGGGCTTCATAAGGCCTTCAGGGTTGAGCATGAAGGTGACGGTGAAGTGGTTATAAAACCCATCACCAGGATCGCTCATGTATGGCTTGACGATCTGGTTGGTTATGAGATCGCAAAAAAGAAGCTTATAGATAATACCGAAGCCTTCATAGCCGGCCGGCCCGCTAACAACTGCCTTCTGTTCGGTGATGCGGGAACAGGTAAATCAAGCGCCATAAAGGGAATACTGAATGAGTATTATGAGAAGGGCCTTCGCGTGATCGAGATATACAGGCATCAGTTTAAGGATATTAATGATGTCATAGCCCAGATTAAAAACCGTAATTACAGGTTCATCCTTTATATGGACGATCTTTCGTTTGAGGAGTTTGAAACCGACTATAAATATCTTAAGGCGGTCATCGAGGGAGGACTTGAGAAAAAGCCTGAAAATGTCCTTATTTACGCAACATCCAACCGGCGCCACCTGGTTAAGGAAACCTGGGGAGACCGTGAGGATATAAAGGTCGATAACGGGATCCATAAATCAGATACGATGCAGGAGAAGCTGTCGCTTGTTTACAGGTTCGGAGTAACGATATATTTCAGCAAACCCGATAAAAAGGAGTTTCAGAACATAGTCAGGGTACTGGCCGAAAGGAAGGGCATAAAAATGCCCGAGGAGGAACTGCTGCTTGAGGCGAATAAATGGGAATTGGCACACGGAGGATTATCAGGTAGGACAGCGGTACAGTTCATTGATCACTTATTAGGTTCTGAGGGGGATTAAAGGAGGGCGGTATATGCGTACATTCGCAGCCATCGACGTCGGTTCATATGAAGTCGCAATGAAGATATTTGAGATATCGGAGAAGAAGGGCTTAAAGCAGATCGACCATCTGCGCCACCGTATCGAGCTCGGAACCGATACCTATCATACGGGTAAGATAGACCCTGCCCGCATGGATGAACTGTGTGACGTTTTAAGTGAGTTCGGAAAGGTCATGCGCGCATACAGGGTTGATGCATACAGGGCATACGGCACAAGCGCGATCCGTGAGACCGAGAACACGATGATCGTTATCGAGCAGATAAAGCTCCGCACGGGCATAAGGGTTGAGGTATTAAGCAACTCCGAGCAGCGCTTCATGCATTACAAGGCAGTTGCATCAAGGGGTGAGACATTTGCCCGTATGATGCGAAGGAGCTGCGCCATTGTTGATATAGGCGGAGGCAGCATACAGATATCATTATTTGATAAGGATGCGCTGGTCACGACGCAGAACATCCGATTAGGTGTCCTTCGCGTAAAGGATATGCTCTCATCCCTCAGGGTTAAAACAGTCAATTACACATCGCTTCTCGGCGAGCTTATCGATAACCAGTTAGAATCATTCCGGAGCCTTTACCTTGGCGAGCGTGAGATATCAAACATCATCGTCGTTGATGATTATATCTCGGCTGCGATGCGCGGGATAAGCAGCGAAAGCGATGTTATATCATATAAGGAATTCAGGGAACTTCTCGTTAACTATAAGAACAGGTCGGTCGAGCATATAACATCGGAGCTCGGTATTGACGAGGAGAGTGCGGTCCTTTTGCCGCAGTCCATAGTACTGCTTAACAAGATAGCGGACATGATGCAGGCGAAAACATTGTGGGTACCTGGTGTCAGTTTATCGGACGGTATCGCCTATGAATTCGCCGAGGATAATAAGCTCCTTTCCGTCAAGCATGATTTTGAGGCTGATATAATCGCAGGAGCGGAAGTTATGTGCAGGCGTTACGGAGGTAACGTTGAGCGTAACCGGTTGGTTGAAAAGGTGGCGCTTAGTATCTTTGATGATACAAAGAAACTCCACGGGATGGGCAAGCGCGAGAGGCTGCTTATAAGGATCGCATCGATGCTTTCAGACTGCGGTAAGTATATAAGCCTTGAGGCGGCTGCAGAATGCGGTTATGAGATAATAATGGCCACCGAGATGATCGGCGTATCCCATTCGGAACGTGAGATAATCGCAAATGTTGTAAGGTTTAACAAGGTGGCTTTTGAGTACTATAAGGATACGACTTCGGCGGCGATGCTCGATAAACGGACTTATCTTGCGGTCGCAAAGCTTACCGCGATATTCAGAGTGGCCGACGGAATATGCCGAAGCTACCGTATCAAGCTTGACGGGATAAAGACGACGATCAAGGATGATGAACTCATAATAACGATCGATTCGGATGAGGATTTCACACTTGAGAAGGGATTCTTTAACAGGAAGTCGGAGTTCTTTGAAGAGGTATTCTCACTGCGGCCTGTGATACGTAATAAACGGAGGTTGAAAGCATTATGAATGTAAACCTAGATGATTACAAATACTACTACAACAGGGAGCTTAGCTGGCTGTTATTTGACGAGCGGGTGCTTGATGAAGCCAGGGACAAAACAAACCCGCTTATGGAACGCCTTAAGTTCTTAAGCATCACGGCTTCAAACCTTGATGAGTTTTTCATGATCCGTGTGGCATCTCTTCGTGACATGGTAAACGCGGGATACAATAAGCCCGATATCGCGGGCATGACGCCGCAGATGCAGCTTGATGCATTAAATGAGGCCACGCATAAGCTCGTTGACAAGCAGTATACGACCCTGCTTCGTTCGCTGATGCCGTTAATGGAGCAGGAGGGCATCCACCTTGTGCTGAGGCATGAGGACCTTAACAAAAAGCAGAAGGAATACGTTGACGATTATTTCATGAAAAACGTATATCCCGTGCTCACACCCATGGCGGTTGATTCTTCCAGGCCTTTTCCCCTTATAAGGAACCGTTCGCTAAACATCGGCGCCCTTGTATCAAAGAAGGCTAAGGAAGGGAAGAAGTCAAACAACGTCGAAAAGGAATTTGCTACAGTTCAGGTTCCGGCGGTGCTCCCGAGGATAATCAGGCTGCCCTGCGAGGAGGGCGACAGCGTTATCCTGCTTGAGGAGATAATCGAGAGGAACATGGGCAAGCTTTTTGCCAATTACGATATCATTTGCGCATATCCGTTCCGCATAATGAGGAATGCCGACCTTACTATCGAGGAGGATGAGGCGGCCGACCTTCTAAAGGAGATCGAGCGCCAGCTTAAGAAAAGGCAGTGGGGTGAGGTCATCAGGCTCGAGGTTGCCGACGATATCGACAAAAAGCTCATGAAGGTTCTCTTAAAGGAATTAAACTGCAGGGAGGAGGCAGTATACCGGATCCAGGGTCCGCTT
>JAFZOS010000009.1 GCA_017550535.1 Lachnospiraceae bacterium | reverse complement strand
TGATAAATATAAGGACAGTTCCTGTACGCAGCCATGGTCTGCTTCAGACGGTGATTACTTCTATATTAAGGTCGGCACTGAGGATATTACTCTTTATGCCAAGTGGGCGGACACAAACTGTGTGCTGACACTTGATTCAAATGCGGGCGACAACGGCTATTTCTGTGATGATCAGACCTTTGACACCGAAGTGAAGGTTAAGACCATCGGCGCTGCAAACGGCAAGGAAACCGAAACCTATGTTACCAATCCCAAGAACAGGGACAAGCATTATAAGTTCAAGGGATGGTATTCCGATAAGGCTTGCACAAAGCTCGTAGCGGCGGCAGGTGATTATTCGACTGATCTTAAGTTTACCATTAATGCAGATACAACTTATTATGCCGGCTGGGAAAGTGCGTATAAGACAGTTACATTTGATGCCGGTGACGGATACGTTGATTACTACGATGAAGATCTGGGACGCAGTGTTAAAAAGGCGAAGACGGCTGTATTTGTTGTAAAAGACGGCCGGTTCAGCTGTCCCGAAGGCGGCGTCGCAATGATCGATGACCCGGGCAAGACCTTTGACGGCTGGTATGTAAACGGTACCAAAGTTACAGATATTTACAGTTATACAGTAACCAAGGATACGACATTTACCGCAAGATATGCCGACAGCCTTTCGGTAACGTTTAACTATAACGGCGGATATCGCGAGGAATGGGATTCCGATGCCGGTAAGTATGTACATAAAACGGATAACCTGGTCCTGAAGGTGGTCAAGGGCAAGAGGATCGGCGAGTATACATATATTAATGATCCTGAGCATGATGATGAGAACAAGGTTTTCTCGGGCTGGTTCCTTAAGGGAGATACGGAGCATAAGGACAGGATAAACGCATATGATTATGTTCCCACACAAAATGTCGAACTGGTCGCTTTTTGGGCCAATAAATTTACCGTTACCTTTGATGCGGGCAACGGAAGGATAAACGGGCAGCAGTATAAGAAATACACGGCCCTTGAAGGTACATATTTCCGCTACAATAACGGCGCGGGCATTCCGGCGGAGCCGGTTATAGCCGATGAGAACAGGGTTTTCGAGGCATGGTATACAAGTACCGTTCCTTCGGATGATACCAGGGTAAGCCGTGAGGATATCCTTGATCATAAGGTAACCGGAAACATCACCTATTATGCGGGTTATAAGGATGCGTGGACCGTCACCTTTAATCCGAACGGCGGCACAATAGTGTCCAAAGAAACGGACAATTCAGGGAATTATAAAGTTAAGATCGCAAAAGGCGAAACCATCCGCGGCAAGGTTCCCACGGTGAAGAGCACAGATACTGTACACAAGGTGTTTAAGGGCTGGTTCGCAAATCCCGAACTTACAGGTGAGCCTGTCGATGTATACTCTATGGCGATAACGCAGTCGATGACGCTGTATGCGGGATGGTCGGAATGTTTTAAGATAACATTCCACACAAATAAACAGGGTGCCACATTCGCAAACGGCAAGGATAGCGTTGTTGTGCTTGTTGAGAAGGGCGAAGCATACAGGTACGGTGAGGAATCGGGCGATAAAAAGGAAGATACCGATGCCATATACAATGCACCGAAGATAACAAATAAAAACGGGGGATATCATTTCCCGGGCTGGTATGATAACAGTAATTGCACGGGAACTAACTACCGATTCTCATACTATGACAATATGTACGGTTTCAAGCCTGTAAGAGATATGGATTTCTACGCCAAGTGGTCAACGGGAGCGGTAAAGGTCACTTTCGATGCCAACGGCGCTGAGTTTTCCCCATACAGCAAATCGTATAAGTACAATGCGGAATATGAAAGTGAGTTGAGTGCGGATAATACTAAGTGGATAGTGTTCGTCCCCAAGGGGATCACATTCTCCGAAGTAGGTTATCCTTCTGATTTTAAGTATGATACAAAGCCAAAGAACAGCTGGGAATGGGCCTATAAAGAAAAAACGTGTAAAAACAAATTATCGGGTGATTACGCATTCAATGCGGATCAGACTGTTTACGTACGCTGGTACGATGCCGGAAGCGGCGGTGGCGGCGGTGGCGGCAAGTCCTTTGAGATAACCTTCCATGCCGGAGAAGGATACTTCTATAACAACCGGGATGATAAAACGACTAAGTACAGCTGCACATGGGGTACCGATACCTGGTATTCCGCACCGGAACCTTACCTTGACGATGAGACAAGGGCATTTAAGGGCTGGTATTATGATGCCGATCATAGGAATCCTTATCCAGAGGAATGGCAGAAGGTTGAGTATTCCTACGGATACTGGAATTATAATGTAAAGTATCCCGAAAAGGTTACCGACCTTTATGCCTGCTACGGACCTGCAAACACAATTGTATTTGATGCAAACGGAGGATATTTTGATAACGATATAAACCGTATCAAGGATCCCGGTGTTGACTTAAGGGAGACGACGATACTTAAGGATAAGGTTTATCCCGGGCAGTCGGTTATCATTTCAAATTATACAAAACGCGTACGCCGCGACGGCGATAAACTGTTCGGCGGCTGGTATACCGATCGTGCATGTACCGATAATGCAAAGGTTGTCGTGTATGCTGTTGACAGCAGCGGCGAGCTTTATAAGCCTTCGGGTTCTGTAACGCTGTATGCAAAGTGGATCGACTATAAACAAGCCGTAAAGGTAACCGCATCTGCGGCAAGTACGACCATAGATATAGGCGAGAGCGTAAACCTTACGGCTGCGGTAAATCCCGAGACGGCAGGCGGCAATGTTCACTGGTTTGTAAGCAGCTATTCATGCGGTAAATCAAACACCGATCATAAGGCGCCGCTCAAGCTCGATATTGACGGTAAGGCAACGGGTCTTGCACAGGGCACATGCTATGTGTATGCCGAAGTAAACGGTGTACGCTCGGACGAACTTACCATAAACGTAACAAATGAAACGGTTACATCAACGATAACCTTAACCGATAAGGACGGTAAGGAATTTAACGGAGTTCAGGATATAATTTCGGGCCGCGGCCTTATAGTAAAGGGTGTGATAACACCTGCTGAGAGCGCGGACGACCTTGCGGGTGCCGTTAAATGGGAAAGCTCTGACACATCCGTTGCCACGGTTGAAAAGTCGGGTAACGGTGCCGATGCAGTCGTAACGGGCGTTGGCGAAGGAGAAGCGACCATAACCGCTACGCTTGGCAAGAAGTCGGCCTCCGTAAAGGTTAAGGTCATAAAGCCCGTGATGCTCAGTAAGTCAAAGCTTACGATGACAGTAAAGGCTGACCTTGATAACGCCCTTACCGCTTCATTCTTAAAGGATGCAGCGGAAACGTCGGTAAAGGCATATGCCGATGATGAGTATAAGGAAGAATCAAACCTTGTTACACTCGTACTTTCCGAATTCATGACTTCCGGTATCAGGAAGACACAGGATATAAGTATTAAGCTTACCGAGCAGGGTAAGAACATCGACGCACCGCAGAAGATATATATCGTTGCGAAAGCAAAGATTGAAAATGTTGATCTTAGTGCAACCTGCGTGCTTACCCTTAATCCGCCTCTGGTTGCCGGAGCGGTACATTCAAACATCCCTTCCGATTCTGTAGTTAACAAGGGAACGAGGATACTGTTAAACAGCGAGTCGGCTGATACCGATATATACTATGCTCTCGGTACCGATCTTCCGGGATTTGATGAACAGGGCAGGCCGGATGCCAAAACATTAAAATTCGGCGATGCCATTATTGTAAATGCAAATGTTACAATCAATGCTGTAGCGGTAAGGACCGGAAGGAAGAACAGCGCGGTATCGACATTTATCTACAGGGTTGAGAACTGGGGCGATGCGGAACCGTATAAGGAAGCTTTCGGCAACGATTTAAGCACTGTACCGTCCGATATGTGGTATGTCCTTTGCGGTACCGTCTATAAGACGGCAGGCGATGGCACCACGTCGATAGCAAAGCCGTATACGGGAGCAAAGCAGACCTTTGATAATGAGATAGCTGTGTTCTACGGAACGTCCCTGCTTTTATCGGGAAGGGATTATACATTAAGCTATGCAAACAATCAGGCGGTCATGACCGACCTTACAAATAAGAAGGCTCCTTCATTTACAATTAAGGGAAAGGGCAATTTCACAGGAACGTCCGTATTTAAGTTTAAGATAACGAAAGCACCCATGAGCGATGCGAAGCTTACAAGCGATCCGGTCGTCACGATCGAGGCAGGTCCTTCCGTCGTACTTTCAAAGAAGGTTAACCCCAAGCTTACATTTGCGGGTAAAGCTATATCGGCAAAGAAGGATTACACACTTGAGTTCTACTCCGGTGACGCGGTTGATCCTGAAAAGCTTATTGCCGATGCGGGTAAGGAATATGTAAAGGAAGCGGGAAGCACTTATACAGTAAGGGTAGCTGCCCTTGCAGGCGGAAGCTTTGACGGGACAGGCGCAACCTTTACCGTTAAGTCGGTCGCCAAAAATGACGCTACCGTTATACAGCTTGGTAAGTATAACGTATTCGATCAGGGAAATAAGAAATCGCTCAAGATAGATGCATTTTATCTTGCGAACGCCGAAACAAAGGCAAAGTATTATAAGGCAGACGGAACGCTCGATCTTGTAAAGATATTTGACAACAGCACATCGTCAAACACTCCGCTTGCTTATGTACGCCTCAGTGCAAAGACGGATCCGCTTCTTTACGGAAGGGATTATACCGTTGAGGCGGCACCTGCAACTGCAGCAGGCAAGCTAAACTACACAGTTATTGGTACGGCAAGGACACTTAATGATGAGGAGAAGGCGACGGGAGTTAAGTCCGTTGTTGGAAGCAAGACGGGCTCTATCACCATAAACGGCGGATCTTTTGCCAAGGTTAGGATAGCGGGACTCTTTGGAAGTGTTGAGTACAAGGGCAAGGCATTTACTTTAAACGACCTGTTTAACGCTGACGATAAGGTGGTAAAGGCAAACGGCTTTACCGGCGTAACACCTTATATCATAGCAAACGGTAAAACGGTCGCACTTACTCAGGGCGTTGATTACGTCGTATCTGCTGTAAATACCGGCTCTGTGGGCAAGTTTACGGTTACCTTTAAGGGTATCGGACAGTTTGCGGGCGGCAAGGATAAGACAGTAAACGTAACTGTCAAGGCATACAACATAAAGAAGGATGCAAGGAAGAAGTTTGTAGTATCGGTGAACGGTATCGATCAGCCATACTCGAAGGCAGGTGTGACTCCGAAGGTTACCGTGACATACGACGGCATGCTGCTTAAGGAAGGCATTGATTACAAGCTTTCTTACAAGAACAATACCCAGCTTGTAAGCGATTACAACATAATGGCCGTGACGAAACGCCCGAAGGCGATCATTAAGGGCCTTGGCGGCTTCACGGGTACAAAAGAAGACGTATACTTTAACATTAAATCAGCTGATGCGGAAGGATCACTTACGCTTACCGCAAATGATGTTGTCTACAATTCACGC
This sequence comes from Lachnospiraceae bacterium, assembly GCA_017550535.1. GTDB lineage: Bacteria > Bacillota > Clostridia > Lachnospirales > Lachnospiraceae > UBA2868. Next base: position 590 of record JAFZOS010000009.1, on the reverse strand, counting down.
GGTACTTCCGGATATTTCCTTGCTACCCCGTATATTATCGATAACGGAGCCGAGGTTAAGACAGGCACGGGCACCGGTATTGATTCGTTAAGCGGTATTCAGTATTTCTACGCAGAGGACGTTAAGCTTTCGGATAATACGACCAAGGCTGCGGGTGATGCCGTATCCGCTTCGGATAAAGTACCGGCGGGAACGATGATCGAGGTTCATGCGATCGCGAACATCACAAAGGCCGCTGCAGGCTTCAGTGAACCATACTACGTTCAGGGCGGTGACTCATCGTTAGAGCTCACATGCTTCTACCGTGTGATCGAAGCTGCCAAGGATTTAAGCAAAGCAAAGGCTTCCATAAAGAAGGGTGTTACATGCATGTACTGTAACGGTGATGAAGTAATACCGCTTAAGTCCGGCGACATTGTGGTTACATTGGGCAGTGTTACACTGAATTCGGAGGATTATGAGATAGTATCGGTTACAAACAACAGGTTCCTTGGAAATGCAACAGCGATCCTGCGCGGCAGGGGTGCTTACGGAGGAACAACGAAACTGACGTTTAAGATAAACGCCAAAAACGTTAAGGGTAATTAAGG
>JAFZOS010000083.1 GCA_017550535.1 Lachnospiraceae bacterium | reverse complement strand
TTCGCTGTCAAGGTATCGGTATGCAAGCTGTTTATTGATCACTGTCCCGTTTGAAAGGGTTATCGTCGGGATCGGTGCCTGCAGTTTCTTTGATGAAGCCACGACAAGGTTTTCCGCAGACACATCCTTTTGAAGGTCAGCCGGCTTTATCGTAAAGTATACCGTCTTGGCCGGAGTACCCTTATAGCTGCCGCCGAAGCTTACATATATCCATGCCTTCTCACTTGCATTTACATTGTTACCGTATTTGACAGCGTACTCGCTTCCCTCGGAAAGCTTATGGATTCCATCAAATACGTGGATACCGGGAGTTATCGCTGCACCTGTGTATTTAAGATCATCATCTTCCTCTTCTATCGTCCAGATGTTTGATTCTACCGTTTCATCACCGTCTTCATCGGTTATGATCTTTATAACTTCCTGCCCGTCGATAGTTACCGTTGTCACGGTCGTACCGTCTTCATTTTCTACGGTCGTTGCATTGATCTCAACCTTTAAGTTACCGTTCTCATCGGTAAGGGCTTCGATTATCTCATTTATGGCCTCGGCCTCTTCCTGCGATTCAGGTTGAAGTTTCGGTATCGTTACCGTCTTTGTGGCATTGCATCTCGAACATTTGAGTTCCTTTTCACCTTCGGTAAGCAGCGTCGGCTGCTTTATCACCCTGCCTTCCACGCTAAAGTCATGCCCGAGGGCAGGGATGACCGATGTATAGAAATAATCGCAGCCTGTACATCTGTGCATCATCTCCCCGGGCTCAGTACAAGAGGCCGGGGTTTTGATACTGTCGGTGTAGGTGTGGGTGTGAGGTGCTGCAGCTGTTATCTGCACCTTTGCCGCATTTGAAGCTACTGTCTTAAATGTCCCTCCCTCTGTACGGGTGGAAGTGACTTCGCAGTAGTAATATGCAGTTCCTGCAGTTCCGCCCGCGGGGATCGTATAACTTGCTTCCGTAGCTCCTGATATTATAGTTCCGCCCGTATTGCTGTTTGTTGTATTTGAATACCATTGATATGACAATGTATGTCCATCTACACAAGTCGCAGCAACGGTAAGTACATTTCCTGTTGTATATCCTTCGGTTAATTCAATATTCGACGGCTGCGTTGATATCACAGGTACTTCAGCCGGGGCTCCGAATGTACCGGTAACGGTAACATCATCTGCGGGCATGACGAATGTACGGGTATTACCGGAGCCGCTTGCAGTAACAGTACCGGAGCCCGCTTTTGTAACAGTAAGGGTGCCGAGCTCATTACTGTTGTCCGTCGGAACACCGGTTACCGTAATCGAATTCCCCGACACCGATCTTTTGTTAGCTGTAAGCGTTCCGCCGGTTGGCTGGGTAGTTGTTATGGCATAAGTATTTATAGGATAAAGAGTCTTTCCGGCGATATCGCTAGTAACCTTTCGGTTATTATTAATTTCTACACCCTCATAAGCGCCTCCGCTTTTATACCAGAAATCCTTAACAGAAGCTAATTTAACATCACCGGTGTAGTTAGTAGCTGATATCGAGTCACTGATATCGGTCCATCCGAGTTCTACATTACCGCTGCCATCACTTCCTGAATTAGAATTACCAAAGCCACCTTTGCCGCCGCCGATTCCGGTTGAAAGTCCACCACATTCAACTGTAACGGTTCCGCCTTTTACGGTAATGCCATTACCGGCACCACCATTTCCGCCGGTATAACCATTGCAGCCATTGCCGCCACCTATTCCGGTTGATTTGTCACCACATTTAACTGTAACGGTGCCTCCATTTACGCTAATGTTATTTCCAGTACCGCCATTTCCGCCGGTATAACCATTGCCGCCTTGCCCGCCGCCGATTCCGGTTGAATTTTGCCCACATTCAACTGTAACAGTGCCTCCATTTACGCTAATATTATCGCCAGCACCGCCATTTCCGCCGGTATCAGAGGCACTGCCGCCTTGACCGCCGCCGATTCCGGTTGAGTCATTCCCACATTTAACTGTAACAGTGCCTCCATTTACGGTAATGCCATTACCTGCACCACCATTTCCACCGGTAGAGCCATCGTAGCCATCGTAGCCATTGCCGCCACCTATTCCTACTGCATAATTACCCTTTTCAACATTAACGGTTCCATCGTAGATAGTGACTGTTCCGCCGTTACCGCCTCTCCCGCCACCGATTCCGGCCGCATACCTGCCTCCTTTTACATTGATCGTTCCGCCATGGATCGTGACATTTCCGCAATTCGGATTAGGACTACCCGTTATATTACTATATCCTCCCCCAATTCCGGCATCACTTGATTCACACTCTTTAATACCATTACCAAATCCCGTATTCAGTATGCCATATGTTTTATTCTCCGAAGATACTCCGGCGACGTACTGATTATAGATTGTAAGGCTGCTCCCTTCCGGTACATATATTCCGTAAGGCATGTTAAGTACGCAATTATCATACAACAAAAGATTCACGTTTCCGTTAACTATAACACGACCTGCTACAATAATTGATCCTTTAGCCAAATACCATGTGTTAGAATTATTATATTCTTCCCAGGTATAATCTGCACTAAGCACATCACACTTATTAGTAATATATTCTAATGAATAATGATTCTTACAGTAACGCGAATATACATCACTCCATTCATAAATCTCATAACAATCTTCAGAATCAGCCAATACAGGTATGTCCATCTGGCATATGATCATAACAGCCGATACTATGAGTGCTATCATTTTCCCTAAATGCTTTCCCAACTTTTTCATCCTTTTTCTCCTTACTGTTATCCGTGAAAAAATCCCTCTACTTTTACAGATACAAAAAACCGCAAAATTCCTTGATTTTTACACAAAAATATTGCACAAATCTCAACATTGAGTTTTGTGCAATATTTACTAATCATCTCAGCCGATGCTATGAGCGCTATCTATTTCCTATAATACCTTCCCATCTTATTCATCATACTTCTCCTTCCGGTGATAACTTTCCAGTTCTCAAAGTTTACCCCATCTTAAGATGTTATTATACCTTAGTTTTATATATCATGTAAGCATACTAAAAGTATACAAAATGGTTTTTCAGAAACTCAAATATAGCGCCTTAAGCGTAGGGGTTCTATATTATTTCACGTTATTCATATGTTTTTTTGGCATTCGCTCACGTTTTACATACAAACATAATGGGGCCGGGATCGTTTACCTGAACATTCCTCTTATAAGTGCACCTAAGCAGCTGTCGTTCTTCGTTCCTATCTTAAACGGGATCATTATTGTCCCACCGTACTTCGGCGCCTTACCGCGCAAGATCACATATCCCGTTCCCGGTTTGACGTTGCCTACATAGCTTACGTCAAAATCAGTTCCCGGAACAAGATATGTCTTTCCGTCAGAAGTAACCTTGCAAAGCAGCGTATTAAGCTCGGTATTGGTCAACCTGATCTCACTGCCCGTATAGTACTTGGGAGCTATCTTTGCAGCCTTTACATTCTTCAGATGCGAAGAAGCTGAGATATAGTAGTATTCCACGCTCTTAGTTCCTTCGTAACAGCCTTTGCCTTTGATCGTTACAGCTATCTTATCGCCTACATCGGCAACCGATTTAGTGGTCCCAACTATCTGATATCCTGCTATCTCATAATCTCTGCCATGCTTAAGTACTTTGCCGTCAGCGTCCGTTATCGTGATTTTTGGATTCTTATAGCCCTTATTAGACTCAACCTTATCGTCTGCAAAGATGGCAGTATTGGCGATATTCTGTTTGGTCACCCCAAAGTTGAGCTTAACGCAACCATTGTACCTGCCCATTCCGATCACGTATACTCCGGGAGCTATATCCTTACCCTTCTTATCCTTAGCATCTGCAGCAGCAATACGTGTATTGCCCCAATACTTAAGTTTGTAGTCAATGCCTTCAGCAAGTACTTTAGTACCGTCCATCACCTTAACAGTGGGCTTCGCCCCGCTCATTGCAAACGGCATCGACTTATCCCATTCATAAGTAAACGTGGAACCCGTCGCACCCTGCGTAAGCAGTGTCTTTCCGTTTATTATCTTAAACTTGCATGACACACTTCCGTAGTATTCACTGTTGTCAGTAGCTGTCAGTATCATCGTTGCAATGCCCGGCTCGATATTATCCTTAAACCTTACCGTAAAGTCACTGCCGGCGGTCAGTACTTTTTTACCAAGCTTAACAACATATTTATCACTTCCGGGTTCGATCGCACTTCCGGTAAACAGGTACTTGCCCTGCTTAAACTTAACCTTCGCACTGCTAAGCAGCATTCCCTTCTCTTCTTTAGGAACCACGGTGATATTCGCTGTCGCACTTCCGGTAAAGTTATTATTTCCCTTCTTCGGTGTGACTGTCACCGTATACACGCCCTCATCCTTAACAGCCGGGACCTCATTTCCGTCCGCATCCTTATAGGTATAAACAAAGCCGTTTTTGTTAATGACTCTTCCGTCAGATCTAAATGACACAACCGGTACCGGCTTCTGATATCGGCCGGTTGATACGACAAATACATCCTCGGCGATCACATTAACATTAGAATCATCCTTCTCGCCGATATTTCCCAAAACCGCAGGTTCTATCTCGAATGAAACCGATTTTTTAGTTTTGTAATTCCCTATAAAGGCTACTGTAAGCTGTGCTTTACCGTTCTTCTTCGTTGTGTCACTCACTTTAACATTATTACTATAGCCCAGCACATAATCCGTACCTTCTGTAAGCCTGGTAAGTCCGTCATATACATGGATTGCCGGTTTGATCTGCTCACCGGTATACCTGTAGCTGTCCTTAAGTCCGCCTATCCACAGTTTTGTAACTGTCCTTACTGTACCGTCTTCATCGGTCACAGTTTCGATAACAAGATCCTTTATCTGATCCGGAGTATATTCTCCGTTAGTGTCATCTATCAGACTTTCCTCCTCGGGAGGCCTCTTTACAGGCTTTGTTACTGCAGCAACAACAGTATCGGATTCATTGCCGGCTGCATCGACTGCCTTTATCGCAAGGAATACGGTATCGTCCGCAATGCTTCCGGTCAATTTAAAAGCTCCCTCTGCATCAGCGGTCGTCTTTTTGTTTCCGTCCACATAAATATCCATTCCCGCCTCGGTAGTTCCTGTTACCGTATAAGCGCCTGCGTCATCAGTTTTAACAACATCATCATCAAGTATAATGACCGGTGCGATATCATCCTTTTCAATCTTTACATATTCGGTCGTTACATCGCTCATTCCGTCATGGTTATATGCAGCATCTACTCTAAGCCTGAGTACACCTGAGAAATCAGGCAGCGTAAAGCTGTTTGCAATGTTTGTAAGGCTCTTTTCATTGCCGTTTGCATCAGTATAGGTCACCTTAACATCTACCATATCGGAAACATCGGCTCCTGTGGAAGTCCTAAAGTTACTGAAGCTTACGGACTTTCTTTCTGCATTTCCGACGTATTCGTACATATTTGATTCGCTGTTCCTGGTAACCGCTTTGTTTCCGACCGATACCGCAAAACTTACCGGCTCGTATTTAGCAAGCAACTGTGCATCCGACTGATTCTCCGTACTGTAAATGGGCACATGTACTGTGGTGTCATTGCCATTCTCATCTATGGTTTTGACTTCCCTTGCCGAATATGCCCGTACCCCAAGCTTGTACTCCTTACCGGGTTCCAGCCTGCCAATTCCGCCCGAGCCGCCAAACTCCGATATCGGATCGCCGTTTACGGTAATTGCCATATTGATGTTGTATTCCTTATTTACCTTATCATACGACATGCCAAGCGGATCATTATTCGGATCATTATCCGTAAGCTTTGCAAGTTCTTCCGAAGTGTAATCATATCCGCGACCGGTATCGGTGAACACACCGTTCCTGTTCTCATAGATGGAAAGTTTGTAGCCTGCTACTTGGGCCATATTATTCCTGTCATATGTCACATCGCTCCATGTACCCAAAAGACTCTCGTTTCCACTCGGGGTGAGGGTCACGGTTTCAGGTGCCGTCGGCGCAAAAGTATTGGTATAGCTTATCGTATCATCACTTACAAATGATGCTATGGGAAGTCCCTCACTATCCGTAAGCATCGTGGTTACATAGTAGCTGCCCGTGGGAATCTCTTCACCCTTTAACGGCAACACGATCGATGCCGCGCCCGTATTGACACCTTCATGCGAATCCACAAGATACTCATGAAGAACATCACCGTTTTCATCTTTTGTTCCGTAATATGTATCCAGGTTATAAGCCGCACCCTGTACCGGATTATCTATCTTAAGGTTCAGATTATTTGAAGAAAGGCTTCCCGAAAGGCCCGTAACAGGTGCCGAAGCCGATACTGCAATGTCAAAACCCGCATCAGCCGAGATAGTAAACTTCCCGTCATCGTTAAACTGGTTCTTGTATATGGATACATAAACACAGTTTTTATTTCCGGACTCGCTTATCTCATAAGCACCTCTCCATACATTCAGCTCCTCGTTGTTTGTAATGAACACATCTGAACCTACTGTTTCACATACGGGCTTTATTATATTGAAGTTATCCTTGAGTCCGGTTACGCTTATGCTGTTAAATACGGCGTCAAGGTCTGCCTGATCCTTGGGAATCACCATGACTACCACGCCCTGGTCATCTGCGATACCACTCAGATCGGCAGGAGCTATCTTTATGTTTTTACTCGTACTTCCGGCTTTATCTATACTTACTTCATCCTCTGCGGGCTCACCAAGCATTTCAATATCTTCGGCAATCCCGGCAGGAGCGCCCAGTGCCTCTTCTTCAGGTACCGCAACCGTTACGCTGTCATACTCGGCAGCGGTATTTGCCGTTTCCTCTACATCCGCATCGATAAGATAAAGGTTGGACGCAAACAATGCGAGTGCTTCTGTTCCGTCTTCAAGCGTGACCGGAATCGGTTCGGAAATATATGACATACCGTCTTCCAATTCAGGCATTCCATCGGCGACCGGCGAGGCATTGGCGAAAGGCACCGGTTTGATGGTATAAGAAAACAAATGTTTCTCCGCCTCAAACTTATCAGGTATGATATACATTGCCCGGCCCCAGCCCAAAGCACACTTTCCCGTTGCCGCAATACCGCCCTTAAGCTCCATATTGTTAAACGGATTGCTGTTTCTCGGTCCGGCTCCCTCGCCTCGTATGGAAGTATATAAATCTCCCCTGACCAGCTCTCCAAGACCGAAAGGAAGATTAATAGAGCATCCTCCATCCCCCTTAAGTTCCAGGCAGTCGTATTGCATACCTTTATCCTGATTTTCGGCAACCATTACATTGGCCTGAATATTTGCGTTAGCTGTTATGGCATCCTTAAATAACTTCTGATACCATTCTTTACAATAGGTCTCCGGAATAATGCCTATGTTAAACCACATAGAACCTCCGAACTTATACCCAAGATAATCTATATCATTATATGTTTTCTTAAAATCATTAAACTCAAAGCCTGCACCAAGCCCTTCGATAATGCTGATCTTCGTATAATCTTTTATCTTGAAGCCTACATCATTCGCATTAAGCGACAGCTTGGTCGGACCTACGTCAAGAGTGAGTTTACCATGAATCACCTCTACAACCCTTCCTATTCCTGTGATCTGTACAGTCACACATGGTACGGATATATAGCTCTTCTGTATCTGATCGGCAAGGTGATCCACACCACCGCCTCCGCCTGTAAGGGTGACAGCAGGTGATATAGCGATCCCCGCTCCGTCTTTTGTTGACTCGAACTCAAAATATATTTTATCGGGACACAGTTCTCCGTTATCAAGCTCCTTAAGGTTGAGCACCGCCTGAGTCGAGAACATTTCCCTGACACTGAGTTTAAAATCGAAATTATAGTGTTTGTCGTCCCCGTATGTATCTATGTCTGCGGAAATCTCGCTTCCGCTTAAATTGAATATCTTAAAATCAAGTTCGGAGCTCGGTGCGGTCAGCTTACCACTTGCCTTGATCCCGTCAAGAGTCATGCTGTCACTATTCTGCTTCTTGCGCATTTTGAGAGCCTGCATATCGCATTCGGCAAGGAACAAGTCGATGCTTAACTTTCCCGAAAATTCAAGGCTTCCGTCTTTTTCTACGGCAGCACTTTTTACTGATATCTCGTTGCCCGGAAGGGTAATATTTACTATCGCGTCATTCTGCGCGGGATCGATATTGAATACGATGCCTTTCCGGGACATTCCCGCGTCGAAATCAAATGCATTATAGTCCTTAAAAGTCAGTGCATCACTTGTTGCATCCGGCTTGGGCTTATAAAAATCGAAAGTCGGAGTTTTAAGCGTTACCTTATCGGCAGGGAAAGACAGTGTTCCGTCGTTCTTATTAAGCTTCACGCATATCTGCCCTGTTCCCTCGCCCTCTTGCTCCTTATCCCAACTCATGGTGATAGTAGGACTCAACGCAACGGCTCCGTCAATAAACCGGTATGAAGCACCTGTATCTACATATGTTCCCCTGTAACATGCAAACGCATCAGAGGGAACATCTTCAATACTGCTGCATCGGCCTACAACTCTCTTACGTACAGATTTACCACTTCCTCTTCCGCCTTTAGTTATAGTTTTATCTACTACATAGATATAATCATTTCCCTCTACCGTTACCTCGTTAAATTCCTCTTCGCTCTGCTTTGATGCAGAAATATCACGGAAACCCCAGAGAGCGCAGCTGCTCCCGGTACCGCCGCCCGAAATATCATTATCATACGCACCGTATGTTTTAAGCAGCCCGTTTGAAGCATACTCAATAGACTCGGGATACCAGCTGTTGTGTCCGTACACACCTCCTCCGGCTTCCCCCAGGTCTAAAATTTGACGAAAACGGTACATATCCGATGCCGCCACAAACGGCGTTGAATTCTTAAATCCGTAACTTCCCACTTCAAGAACGGTATTACTTCCGGTCTGAGACAGTCCTTCACTGATATCAGGCAGGTAATTGCATCCGTAACCCTGACCGGGAACATAGTTACTGTAATCGACAGTCTGCAGACCGACCCTGGCGTTAAGTCTTATACCATTATGACCTGTAGTGGGAAATCCCACATACCTCATATTCAACCTGTAATAATCATTCTTAAACTTGTCCCTGCCCGAATGATCAGGGTCTGTCTCGTTGCATACACTCCTTACCCTTACACCCCAGTTCTGACTTTTATCATTGGGGGCGATATTGAGGCTACTGGGGAAAAAACCTTCGCCTATACTCCCGCTGTCAAGCTTTACCAACGTAAAATAAGTAGTAATATTATAATCCGGTTTTGCATTAAGCAGGTTGCTTAGCTTGGAAAAAGCCCTGTACTTGCTCATTTGAAAGCAGTTCGGTGTTACCGAAATACACTTGTTTCCAAGGACTTCATCACTGACAAACCCGGGAACTCCCTTTGCGCTGTATTTTGCTAAATTAAGCACACTTAAAGAACTGAATTCAACGTTTCCACCGGCGCAATCCTCTGCTACCATATGATCAAATAACTGATATCCGAATTTATCAAGATCAACAGGATTCCCATCCTTATCTCTCGTAATAGCAGCTGTAGGCAATGTGTGACCCTTTACCCCCACAGAAGTGGCACCAAGCGGGAAAACCGCACCGTCTACACATATATCAAAATGAATATAGTCATTTTCGATATACATATATTTCATGCCATCGTAATCAAAAGTACCTGTGCGCAGCGCTTCCTTGGGATCGGTCTCGTTTATTTCCCTGATGGCTCCGATATAAGCCTCCACAGTATCCGGCGCCATCGTAAGCAGCACTATCGCTGCCATAAGCAGAGCCAGTATCCTTTTCACTGCCTTTTTTAATCTGTTTGCTGTCATGATCTCCTCCTTAACAATACATTTATTACTTCAATACTATTGTTTCCTGATTTTCTTGTTTCCAACCAACCGATACCGTTACATTTACATTTTGTCAACATTCTTCTCTTTATCAATGTCACGGTACCTCCTGATCGCGACTGTGATGACAACTCCCGCCATAAAGGCCAAAACCGCGGTCAGGATATATCCTCCCGCAACGCTTGAATCAAGCAGCGATGCTCCGGCATATGGATTTCCCGTATATCCTCCCGACGGGACAGATGATATGGCGATCACCCCTATAAGGATCAAACAAAGGCACGCACTTAATACGGCAGACGCCGTTATTATCATCTTATCCCGCCTGCGCTTAAGCTCACGCGCCCGTTCATGCATTTTTTGAATACGTTCTTCGTTGCTTATCATATTGATCCTCCTTATCTTTAAGAATCCCTCTACTTATACAGATACATAAAATCCAAAGATTCCTTGCTTTGGGTATAAAAAATATTGCACAAATCTCATCGCTGAGTTTTGTGCAATATTTTGTCCCCGTGTCTGAAACTCACTCGTGGCGGGTGCGTATTATCAAGCTTACAAGTGCAGTAAACGACGGGATAAAATAACCGACGTAGGCGGGGGCTCCCGTCTGTGATACCAGTATGTTGAACACACCATGATAAGTGATGGCCGCAGAAAGAAGCGCGACCGTTCCGGCAAAGCGAAGCCATTCGCTTTTCCACACGCGCAGCAGGCCAAGGGAAACAAGGCTCGCGCACACCACATGCATAGTGCCGGTTCCGAAGCCGCGGATCAGCAGGAACATAAGATTGCCCACACCCCTCTGCAGAAGAAAGCACACATTCTCGTAGGTTGCAAAACCAATGGCGCTCATCATGCATGATTCTGCCGCATCTGAATGCTCAGGCCGGATGACTATCAGATAAAAGAGAATCGGTACAAGCTTTATGATCTCCTCAACAAAGGGTGATATTTCAAGTGATGCCGCATCAAGAGTCGCGCCCTGTACCGCCGCTATAAACGAGCTGATATATGAACTTACAAGGCTTGCCGCCATGCCGATTATTATAAATGTTATGACACGCCTCGCACGCCCGCGCGTACACAAAGCGGCTATGATCAGAGGAGCTGCAAGACAGATAAAAATATTCTCGACATAGGTCATGCTTCCACCGCCTTTCTAAGGGCCGACGGAAGCAGCAAAAACGACACCGACAACAGAACCTCACACAGGAAATACGGATTTAAAATGGTATATTCTTTCGAGAAGCAGGAGATCGTCCATATCGTATATTCAAGCAGACAGAAGATAAGGATAATGATATAGATATTGCGGTTCGCGTGATTCTCCCCGGTGTCCTTATGTATCGAAATAAGGCCGTCAATATCCGCCCAGAAAACAAGCCACATAAGGATCGCAGCAACTATGTTGCTGATGTAATCGCCCCAGTTCATGAAGAATACACACATGCCAAAGGTAAATACGGGTATGAACCACAATGTTCTTATGCTGTTCTTTAAGGGACGCGTATCCCGTATCTCAAAGATAAGCAGCAGAAAGAAAAGATAGCAGGCATAATATCCGACCCACGGTATATATGAATAAAACGGCTCATCTCCATAGAAGATCATGAACAGCTGCATGTACAGATCGCCCAGAAAATAAACAAAAGAAGCAAGTCCAAGCAGCACCCACTCATGTTTTTTTGTTATCAACATATAATATGCGCACATAACCGTACAGACGGCCGTAAAGATCAGTTGGATCGAGTTTTCCGCGATAATTAACATTGACTGATACCTTCCCTGTCAAGCTCCCTGCGCATATGCTCCTTCGCTCTTATGAGGAGATTGTCTATCCGTTTTTTGTTTACCCCCATTATCTTTGCGGCGTCCTTATAGCTTAGGTCCTCAACATAAACGAGCCAAAGGACCTCCTTAAGCCTTGCATCGATACGCTCAAGGCACAGCCTTACAGCCTGCTGCCTTTCCTTATCCTGCATAAGTCCCTCAAGCTCGCCGCCGCCCGAAAGTTCAGCTTCCATACCGTCAAGGCTGAACACTTCCATTCTTGCCCCTAAGGATCTGTGGCGGGCCGCAAGGTTTCGCGCCGTCTTAAAAAGGTACGCCCTGAACGTACCCACTCCCTCATTAATATTCGGCTTCTTTACTGCGATCCTCGCAAATGCCTCGATCGTCAGATCCTCCGCGTCATGCCAGTTATGCAGATAACCGTTCAAAAAAACGGTGAGCCTGTCGCCGTAACGTATCATAAGCTCATCGATCGCCGACTCATCGCCGCGCAGATATCGGTTGTATAATTCGCTGTCGGTAGGCAAGTGTACTCCTAAGTATAATAAATATGGTAGTGCGGATAACAGGGATCGAACCTGCACGGGTCTCCCCACAGGAACCTAAATCCTGCGCGTCTGCCAATTCCGCCATATCCGCTGACGGTACGATTTTACCAAAAAATGGGGGGTATATCAAGAACCGTCCCCATGGCCCGGATTATATGTTATAATTACGTCGTTAACACACGCGAATTACCGGAGGCTTTATGAAGAAAAAAATTGCGGTATTTACATCCGGCTGGGGCAGTGAGATACTGGCACAGTTCCTTACGGGCATGCGGGAGGCCCTTATAGATGATTATGTGGATATATTCCTGTTTCTGTGCTACCCGCTGTATATTGATTCTCCCGAAACAAAACGCGGCGAGCTCAATATATTCTCGCTCCCTGATTTAAAGGATTTTTCAGGAGCCGTTATATTCGGAAGCGGCCTTAATTTCCGGGAAGAGATCGATCAGCTTGTAAAACGCTGCAAGCTTGCGGGCATCCCGGCTATCATCCAGGGTGCCGAACACAGCGGTGCTTATTACGTCGGCTCGGATAATTACGTGGCCGTCCGCGACATGTGCACGCATCTTCAGGATGAGCACAATGTCCGCGATATAATATTTTTTGCGGGCACAAAAGAATCACTCGATTCTGAGACCCGCCTTATGGCTGTGCGCGATCACCTTACGGAACAGGACAGGATCGAAGATCTTAAGGATATCGTATATACCAAATGGGAAAATGCCGCAGTAACACGGTACATAACCGATTACTGCAAGTCGGGGCGCCACCTGCCCGATGCTTTCATATGCGCGAACGACGGGCTTGCAATGGAGGCCTGTGTGACTCTTAACGCAAACGGTTACCGCGTTCCCGAGGACGTCATCGTTACCGGATTTGACTACATCGACGACAGTCAGATATTTGATCCGTCCATCGCCTCGGTGGATCAGTGCTTTACTGCCATGGGCTACGCAGCGGGCCAGCTGTGGCACAAGTTAAGCCTCAATGCCCCTTGCAGCAATTCTGTCGTGATCCCATGCGAATTCGTTCCCGGCGACAGCTGCGGCTGCAGTGAACTGAGGAACAGTGATAAAGTAAGGCGCCGTGTCGGCCGCGAGAACTTTTCCAACCGTTCGATGACAAATTACTTTAACAGGAAGCTTAACCTTATCGATACCACAGTACTTTCATGCCTGACCTTCCAGGAATTCAAGGACAGCCTTCGTGACCTCCTTATGAAGAATCACGATTATGAGGGTGATTCTTTCCATATCATATTGGAGCCCAACTTCGGACTTTCGACCTACGATTCCAATCTTCAGCTTCGCAGGTACGGTTACAGTATGTATATGGAGGTGGTTTACTCAATGGAGGACGGCAAGCCCTATGAGGAATTCCAGTTCCGCTCAAGCTGCCTTGTGCCGGGCTATACGGGCGAGGGGCCGAATCACCTGTATGTGCTGCTTCCCCTTCATGAAGGCGCTTTTGCATATGGCTACCTGGTGTTCCGTGACTGCATGGACAAAGTCGCAAATCATTTCCTTCAGACCTACCAGAGCCGCATGAGCCTTGTTTTTGATAAGTTCCGTCATGCGATAAGCCTTGATCTCCTTAACAAGCGTCTGATGGAGATAATGCGCGTGGATCCGCTGACGAATGTACACAACCGGACAGCTTATGAAGACGAGGAAAAGAAACTGCAGGCCAAAATAAACGATGATGAGGCATTTGAATTCGGCATTGCCGTATTTGATGTGAACAGTTTAAAGCTTATCAATGATACAAACGGGCATGATGCGGGGGATGCATATCTCGTGCGCTCATGCCACCTTATCTGTAATGTTTTCAAACACAGTCCCGTATTCAGGGTTGGCGGCGATGAATTTATCGCAGTGCTGACAGGCGAAGATTATGTAAACCGATTCAAGCTGGCGAAAATGCTTGAAAAGCGTATGCATCCCTATACGGAAAAACTGCCTCTTCCGCCGGATTATATATCCGTAGCCTGCGGTATAGCCGAGTTTGATCCCGAAAACGACAGGCTTGTGCAGGATGTTACAAAACGCGCGGATGAGGCAATGTATGATAATAAAGCAAATATTAAATCTATCAGTCGAGTGCTTCCTTGACAGGAACCTCAACCTTCTTATCAAAGCATGTGAACATTTCGTCAATCTTCTTCTCATCTTCCTTAGCGGTAAGCTTACTTACCAAAGGTACAACGATGAGTCCGCCTACCATGGCGACAACACCCGAATTGATCGATGATTTAAAGATGTATCCAAACACCGGACCCCAGCCGCTTACATCAACTCCGCCGAGAGTCACGATGAGCTGGATGATGGCGATGCCGCAGCCCCAGATGTAGCATGCAGCTACCGAAGCCTTAGTGGCACCCTTCCAGTACAGGCCGTAAAGGAACGGAGCAAGGAATGCACCTGCGAGTGCTCCCCACGAAACACCCATCATCTGAGCGATGAAGGTGATGCCCGGGAATGAATCCTTAACTCCCGCGATGATAGCGGAAACAAGGATGAAGAATACGATGAATATCCTCATGATGAACACCTGCTTCTTCTCATCCATACCGTTCTTTGATGCGGGCTTTATAACGTCAAGCGTGAAGGTCGAGCTTGATGTAAGTACGAGCGATGAAAGCGTTGACATCGAAGCCGAAAGCACGAGCACAATGA
Source organism: Lachnospiraceae bacterium (assembly GCA_017550535.1). GTDB lineage: Bacteria > Bacillota > Clostridia > Lachnospirales > Lachnospiraceae > UBA2868. The sequence goes on along the minus strand of JAFZOS010000083.1, from coordinate 43,220 downwards.
CTATCGCTATGATGATCGGCGAAAGCGTTGAGAGCATCGCCGGAACTATCGTATCAAACAGGGGCTTGCCGTTTGCGGGGTTGAAGCTTATCTTATCCGCATACAGACGTCCGAACCCGCCGAGGAAGTAGCAGCCGCCAGCAACTATGATAGCGAAGAATGTGGAAATAATAGTTCCCTTATGGATATCCTTCTCGCTCTTTATCGCGTAGAACTTACCTACCATCTGAGGCAGTCCCCATGTTCCGAGAGATGTAAGAATCACAACGAACACAAGCGCCAGCGGATCGGGACCTAAGAACGATGTATATGCACCGCCTGCCCAGCCTTCGCATTCAACTGCCGAGAGCTCCTGAGTTGCAGCGAGCAGTCCGCCGTGTCCGTTAAGGACCGCAAGGATGACTGCCGTGATACCGATAAGCATGATTATTCCCTGGATAAAATCATTTATCGCGGTTGCCATGTATCCGCCGAAGATAACATATATTCCGGTGAGTACCGCCATGATCGCGATGACTACCCAATAGGGCATGTCAAACACAAGACCGAAAAGGCTCGATAAGCCGTTATATAATGAAGCCGTATAAGGAATAAGGAAAATGAACACGATGACCGAAGCTATGATCTTTAAGTTCTTTGAATAGAACCTCTTCTCGAAAAACTCGGGCATTGTTTTTGCATCGAGTGACTGTGTCATGATCCTGGTCCTTCTGCCGAGTATCTTCCATGCAAGCATCGATCCGATGAGTGCATTTCCGATTCCTGCCCATGTAGCGGACATACCGTAAAGCCATCCGAACTGTCCTGCGTATCCGACGAAGATAACCGCCGAAAAGTAGGATGTTCCGAAAGCAAACGCCGTAAGCCACGGGCCTACGCTCCTGCCGCCAAGGACGAAACCGTTAACGTCCGTAGCACTCCTCCTGGTGTAGATACCCACACCTACCATCACCGCAAAAAAGATGATCAAAAGAACACTGCTTAATACTACTGTCATTTCCTTATCCTCCGATTAACTGCTGTTACTGATTTCGGCGCTTTTGCTTGCCCGCTTGAAAGGTTGTTTGCTCGCCGCTTTAAAGCGTTGCAGTTTAAAGCGCTAAAGTGAGTATAATAAACTTCCCCGTCCCTGTCAACCCCTAAATTCGGGACACGGGGACGGTTCTTCCGTCTGGTATTGTCAATAAACAACCCGACGGAAGAACCGTCCCCGTGTCCGAATCCACAATATATAGTTAGTCAGCCCTTATATCTTGTGAGTTCCTCTGTAGGCTAAATATGATATAATTATATTACTCTTTAAACTTTTAAATGTGAGGTAAATTCATATGAAAAAATCAATCATAGCAATAGCAATGGCCGTTTTGATGGCGTTTGTCGCAGTCATCCCGGTCAAGGCCAACACTCTTACGGATCAGCAGCTTGCGATCCTTGCAGCCATAATGGCATCACCCCAATACAAGGCTGCAATCGCGGCACAGGCAAACCAGGCAGCGGCCGCAGCTAATCAGAATGCAATAGCCACTCAGCAGCAGGCAGATAAGGCAATGCTTACGGCGATCGCAGCAACACAGACAGCTTTTGCGAAACAGGATCAGGCAAATCAGGCAGCTATCCTTGCGGTGCTTGCCAATCAGGCAGCCCTTAATACGATAGTTCTTAATAATCCCGTATTGTTCGCCCAGGCCACAAAGCCCAAGACACCGGTCGATCCCAAGGCTCGAAACCTTGAACTGCTGCACAATATCAATACCATCGATCAGGCAAGCCTGGCCGCAACAAATGCAAGGGCCGTTGCCAACACGACCTTAAGCAGGCTCAATGATGTAAAGGCACGGATAGATGCCATCAAGGCAGACGGGAATCCGGGGCTTATGCAGCAGCTTAACGAGCTGAACGCAACGGCTGCCGCATTGGAAGCTCAGTATAAGCACCAGGATGCGGACGCAAGCGCCAAGGAAGCGACCTTAAAGAAACTCCAGGCAACGCTTCCCACCGCAGGATACAATCCCTGCCTGTGTGATTGTTATTACTAAACTCAGTATGAGATATCAGACACGGGGACGGTTCTTCCGTCTGGTTTAACCAGACGGAAGAACCGTCCCCGTGTCTGCACTGTGTTTCAATTCTTGATAACACTTACTTCCCCCGATGAAAGCACTTCCCTGCTCCCATCTTCATATTCAACGATAAGTCCGCAGTCATCATCGATACCAAGTACCGTTGCAATCCTTTGAGGAATATCAGGGTCGGCAAACGTATTGATCCTAACAGCAGAACCGATAAGGTTTGACTTTTCCCTGTATATCTTAAGGCTCTCATCCTGTCTGTTAAGATAATGAAAGAAATTACGTACTATCCCTGCGGCAAGCTCGGACCGGAGCATAAATGCGTGATCTGTCCGTTCACCGACATGCTGCGCACGAAGCCCCATCATTTCATCTACCCTATCTAATGGTATAAGATACCCTGCCTTATCCGCTATCCCTTCGGGGAAGCCCCCCTCAGGTTCATATACGTTAACTCCTATCCCGACAACAACACAGCCTTTATCATCTTTTGTATCATCGTTCGCCTCGCTTAAGACAGGCAGCCGGGCCTCAGTTAGTATACCACACACTTTCCGATCACCAAGATAAATGTCATTGACCCATTTGATCAACGAGGTCGAAATGCCCGAAAATACGGCTTCGTCAATGGCTGTCGCAACCGCAACAGCCGCAGTTGCCGTAACCTTGCCCGTTTCCATAAGCTCCTTCGCTCCGGGCATCGCAAGGCTTAAATAAAGCCCCGTTCCCTTTGGCGAATAAAAGTCACGCCCGCGCCTTCCACGCCCTTTAAGCTGCTTATCGGCGATAACAAGTACCGGACCTGATCCTTCCGCAAGCATACTTAAAGCATCCTCGTTGGTGGATCCGGTTTCATCCTTAAATATGACTCTTATCCCCGAAACTGTCGACTTTAATTTGTTTTCTATGTATATTGGATCGATCGTATCTAAATGCATGTGATTCTCCTCTCGGACACGGGGACGGTTCTTTTGTCCTGCCAAAAACGCGGGACAAAAGAACCGTCCCCGTGTCCCACAGCTTGACAATCATATATTTGGTATTATAGAATAACAGGGCGCGTTACTGCGCATATAACGGGGTATGGCTCAGCTTGGCTAGAGCGCCTGGTTTGGGACCAGGAGGTCGCAGGTTCGAATCCTGTTACCCCGAGTTTTTGGCGGATACCGGGAGCCCAGTGTTTATGCGGCTTCCAGGGTTTTGCGCCTCATCAAAAATCCCCGAATTTTGGTTAATTTTTGGTTAATTTGGTCTCTTCACGTGATATCCTGATCCCTATCTTCCTGCATATACGGCTGTAAACATAAAGAGAGTCAAAAAAATCTGCTCTCTTTGTTATACTAAAATCATTGGCATCCTCTCACTTATCTCTGTAATGAGAACCACATTGAATGATTTTCACAATACCATCCTCGATCTTATAGACAATCCTGTTCTTTTCATCGATATGTCTGCTCCAGTATCCTGCAAGATCTCCGGTAAGGGGTTCCGGATGCCCGAGACCCTTATAGCCATTTCGATCAATATCTTTCAACAGTTTCTTTATCTGACGTAATGTTTTCTTGTCCTGCTCTGTCCAATACAGAAAATCATCCCAGGCATCATCAGTCCATGATTTAGTCATCTATTGGCACCTCGTGAACCGTTCCACCGGTTTTCTCCATCTCAGCAACATTTCTGCGAAGGCGTTCCATATTTATTTCACTATAAAACGGATCTGCCGTTATCTCAAATGGTATTCTCTGCTCATTCGTAACCTTTGTAGCAAACATGGTATATGCCGCAGTTACCGTAAGCCCCATTCTTTTACAGGTTTTCTCCATGTTTTCTTTTAACGCTTCATCCATACGAAAATTAACCATTGCCTGAGCCATCTTAACGCACCTCCTTTGTACTTAAATCGTATCACAGTTGTAAAGCATTTGCAAGTTTTTGTATTCATTTGAAATACGGTAAATCTTCAAGAGATTTGGTTAATTTGGTTAATTTTTTGGTTAATTTTCGGGGAGAGGATGCTCGACGACGCGAAGCTAGTCCCTTCTTTACTGGATTTGAGGCGTCTTGGGGTGCAGGTTCGAATCCTGTTACCCCGACTGTGACTGTATTTAAAAGGGCTGCAATAATGCAGCCCTTTTTGTTACTTACTTGCTGGTTCCGATCGGCTTAGCCGTGATCTTCACCTTGAAGGTCTTGCTGCCGCTCACCTTTTCGCCCTTACCGACGATCGTCACAGTCATGCTTCCCTTCTTCACATTGTTGCTGTAGCCTGCGATAACGAAGTCCTCATTGTAGGTCAGATCCGTCATTGTGCCGTTGATCTTAAGCGACACGGCTACCTTCTTCATATCGTCCGCAGTCAGAGTGATCTCTTCACCGGTGTATTCCTTTGTCAGACCGTTCACTTTGATCTTGGCCTTACCAAGGTCTGCTGCAACCGTTACATCCTTTCTGCAGGTTTCCTTCAGTTCCAGACCCTTGGCATCTGCCTCAACGGTCACTTCGTCTCCGCCTGTCAGCTTATCAGTAACAGTTTCGTCACCCTTCTTAACCGTGACATACATCTTGGCAGCAGGGATGGGATTACCGGCCCTATCAAAGATCGTTACTTTAACCTTACTGCCCTTCACGCCTTCTGCTGCAGTGGTAGCGATGATCTCTGCCCGGCTCAGATCGAATGCTACGATATTAAACTTCGCTGCAGCCTTTGCGACCTTCGCGTAATTACCCTTACCGCTCAGATCGATCTGTGCTTCCTGGATCTTCTTGTTATTCTTGTAGCTAACCTTATAGTCCTGGCCTGCCATAAGCTCTTTGCCCTTGTACTCAACCTTTACATCAGGTTGTGCTCCCTTAGCCGCCCATTCCACTTTCTCGTCAACGGTAACAACCAGGTCTTGCGTACCTGCCTTGCTCAGATCAACAGCATTGATCTTAAAGGTCTTCTTCACGGTCGTCGTCTTCGTTGCCTTCTTCGCATCCTGCTTACCGGAGAGCAGTACGGTTGCGGTACCCTTATCCACGTTTCCGGAGAAGGTCACTACTGCGGGCAGTTCGTTTCCGTCTGCATCCACATAGTTCTTGCCGTCCGTTCCCGTGTAGGTCACAGCGTTTCCGTTCTTCAGCTTCAGGGTTATGCTCGCAGGGAACTGTGCCTCACCGTTATAGACAAATGCTGCGGGACTGACCTCCGTGATCTTTGCTCCCTTCAGGTCTGCCACATCATCCTCGTCCACATCCGTCTTGGGATCTACGATCTTAAATGTAGCTTCTGCATTAGTACCGCTGTAGTTGCCCTTACCTTTGACCTTGACGATCGCGGTTCCGACCTTCTTGTTATCCTTGTAGCTTACGCTGTAATCAACACCATTTGCAAGGATAAGACCCGAAGCATTATCCACTACCTTAAAGCTGGGCTTAATGGCCGCACCGGTATACAGATATTCTTCCTCAAGTCCCTCCAGAGTGAAGCCGCCTCCAAAGATTTCCTCACCATAACCGGGTTTGGTGGGATCGATAAGTTTTCCGTTCTTATCTATCTTGTACACAAAGGTTTCACTGTATTTTTTCACACCGGCCGGATCGCTGATGGTCGCCTTGTACATAATCTTTCTTTCATCCTTAGTACGCTCAATACCATTACCCGGGGGCACGGTCACGTCTTCAGTTTCACCACCGACAGAACAGACAAACTTGGCCTTAGCCGTTGAATTCTCGCTTGTTGTCCCGGTCCAGTCAAACTTCCATATTTCGTTATACTTCACAAGGCTCCAGTCATGATCTTTATGACTGTTAAATATCTCGGTTCCCTTGACCGTCTGTCCGTCACTTGCCGTACCGGTATACTTATAGATCTTCTTAAGCTCATTACTGCTTACCATTTCGATCTTTGAAGCGCTGACGGTTTCTTTATGCAAGGCATCCCTTTCACATACTATATTCAATGAAGCTGTAGTCGGTGCACTCTCGAAGCTGCCGTTCGAACTTACAGAATCAACCTTCCATATATGATTTATCTTCGTTTTTAAAACTGCCCTGATATATGTGACCGACTCTGTTATGGCAGGATCGACACTGCTGTCAAATACCGCAGTATAAACGATTTCATATTCGCCGCACTTTGTCCCGTGGCTTACTTTGGGAACCACGCTTACGGAAACTGTCTTTGGCCCATCGATCAAATCATTATGGTAATTATTGATGCAGGTTTTTGTTATGGATGCTTTGGTATATCCGTCATCATCATTGCCTTCCCATACTACCTCTCCTTCAAACCTCCACTCATGCACATGATTACGCGTGAAGGTTTCCTCATACGCAACCTCCTGGCCGTCGCTTGCGGTACCGGTATATTTATAGGTCTTTTGTGTAGTATTGCTGTTTAACAGAGTTATCTTCGAAGCACTGACGGTTTCTTTATGCGAGGCATCCCTTTCGCATACGATATTCATGGACACCTCGGTCGGTTTAAAGTCATAGCTGCCATTTGAACTTACGGAAGCAACCTTCCACTTATGTTTCACGACAGGACCGCTGACAGTCTTTACAAACGAGAACGGCTCCTTTATCGCGGGATCAACGGTATTGTCAAATACCGCCGTGTAGCTCAGGATATCCCGCTCACCGCATGAGGCCTCATTATGACTTACGGTCACTTTGTTTGTGCTCACATCAACTTCGATCGGACCGTCGACAGCCACTTTATGATCGGCAGTATTTTTACAGCGTTTTTTAATGGTCGCCTGTGTATATCCGTCAGTATCATTGCCTGTCCACACAACATTAGCTGATACTTTATCAAATTCCCAGTCATGGACATGCGGAGCTACTTCCCACACTGCCGTAACAAGCATAAAAGGCTTGGTTATATTGCTGCTAAGGGTAATCCTGACAGGCTGCGCACCCACATCATAACTTTTTTCTTCCCAATGCTTTATTGAATAACCCTTTTTCACAGCCTCCGGGAAATCATCTATCGCTTCGGAAAGCTTATGTCCGTTTATAACAAATGTCGGGGCTATATCATCAACAACAGCGCCGCTTACAGTCTTAAAACCGCCGTAGCCGGGTTGCGAAACCGAACCGTCCGCATACTCGGCGCCATGCATCCACATCACAGTGTCATAGAATGTGAATTTAAGCTCTTTATATGGAGAATCACCCGCACTCAGCGTATAAACATCACCTGTAACGGCAGATCCGGGGTTACGAAAAACTTCCGCGCTCGCGATCTGGGGTTCTTCCTCAGCCGGCGCTCCGGACGCCTGGAAGAACTGAACGGTCACGTCATAGTTTCCGCCGGCATCCTTATCGGCATTGATGCTGTACTCAAGACGATCATCACTCCTTATTACAACGCCGTCCCCATTTAAATAAAGATCATTAAGAGTCACAAAAAGATCATGTACGCTGACTTTACCGCCACTTACGATCCTCTCCGGATAATCAGAATCTCTGACATCGATCTCGCATATCTCATTACCGGAAACCGAGTCGTTAAAGACGGGCCCTTCCGAATCAAGTGAAACGGGAGCAGCGGCAACAACATTTCCCTGTATAGTACTCAGCACCATCGCCGCTATCAGTATACTGCTTATTCTCCTTTTTAATTCGTTTTTCAAAACTTCCCCCTTCATCAGAAATCATAAATTTCCATTTCAGATTTCTTAACAGTCCCTTCTGTCCAATTCGGGATTTGCTTCGTAATACTCCGCCTTATTCCTGTACATATTTTTATCGGCATTATGCATTATCTTTCCGATATTCTTTTCCTTATCATCATAATCGGCTCCGAGTGCAAAAGTGGGCTCGCCGGGAACCCTTGAGAGTGATTCTAACTTATCATAATACAAGTAAAACTCATCCCGATCCATATCGTCCGTTATGACCAGGAATTCATCACCGCCGGCGCGGTATATCCCCCTGTCTCCGTATACAGATTTAAGCTTGTTTGCGACGTTCTTTAGCATTGCATCGCCTTCGTTATGACCCTTCAGATCGTTGGCTACCTTAAGGCCGTTAAGATCGACAAACACCACGCCGAGCCCATGTTCCTTATTCCCGGCATCAAGTTCAAGCTCCCGTACCTTTTTGCTCATCGCATTTCTGTTCAATAATCCCGTCAGCATATCGGTAGTGCTCAGCTTCTCAAGCTCCTGACGCATCCTGTAATTTTCAACCTCAGCAGAAAGGATAAATGAATTAAGTTCCATCACTTCCCTTATGAAAGAAGTCTTATCGGAATTGAAGTTTGTTGCAAATATATATCCGTAAAGGTTTTCATGCACCCTGAGTGGATACAGGACAAGGCTCTTTACCCCGGTATAAACTAAGGATCTGTACCAGTTTACGTCTTTTTTTTCAACTTCTTTTAATTCCTTTTCCCCGGAAATAATAAAGCAGTTTGAACCTCCCATGATATCACGCCAGCCTGTCACGATATCGTAAAACTCCGGTTTGAAGAAGATATCATCATCCTGCGGGGCGAACGCATTATCACTTGCACTGTCAAAGCAGCAGATATCTATCCTCCTGTTTGCATTGTCGGTAAGGATTATGGCGCAGCCGTCGGATTCACACTGATTCCTTATATCCTTTACGATCGAATCCATCGTTTCCTTAAAACTTAAATTCTCCCTGAATTTGATACAGGTTTTCAGGACAAGATATGCGGTCGTTGCCGAAATATCGATCATTTTGTCGGATTCGGATTCGAAATTCATTTCGTATGTGAACAGGCAGCATCCGTTACCGTCCCCGTCCTCACATAAGGGGAGCATATAAAGATCGAGCCATGCATTATAAAGGTCGGCATTGACATAATGATGCGCTATCTTTCCGCCCAAAATACAGCTGTCTACCAGTGCTTCGAAATTGGAATCCTGTGCTACATAATATGTATAAGACCTGCCCGGAACAAATTCCTCCGATAGCTTGTTAACGGAAGCAAGATAATTCCTGTTTGCAGCGGCAATTGTATATTCGTCTCCTCCGCCTTCCTTAGCCTTTCTGCGAGAGATCACACATGCCACTCCGCGGAAAGAATCAATCAGTTTAAGATAATCCATGACAGCTCATCAACCTCTTTTCCCATAATTTATGATCAGAAAGTGCTTGATAAATCATCAAAAATAGCATATAATGATTAGCGCTGACTTGAAACGATGTTATGTCGGTTGTGTGTTCGTAGCTCAGCTGGATAGAGCAACGGCCTTCTAAGCCGTGGGTCGGGGGTTCGAATCCCTTCGAGCACGTTCGGGTTCGATAGCCCCTATGAAATTTAAGTAAGTAATATGGTGGGTATGGCGCAGTTGGTTAGCGCGCCAGATTGTGGCTCTGGAGGCCGAGGGTTCGAGTCCCTCTACCCACCCTTTTGCTCTATTATAAATAGGGCAAATGATTTTTGTAGGGCTATCGCCAAGCGGTAAGGCACAGGGTTTTGATCCCTGCATTCGCTGGTTCGAATCCGGCTAGCCCTGTTTCGTCATAAGGGCGGACCACGAAGTGGGGGATTCCTTATGACCGGCTTGAAATTAAATATGCATGGGCCACTAGCTCAGGTGGTAGAGCACTTGACTTTTAATCAAGTTGTCTGGGGTTCGAATCCCCAGTGGCTCACTTCATTTATTCAATTAATCTGGCGGCTTCCTCACTCGGGAGGGGCCGTCCCCAAATGAATCCCTGGATATAATCACAGTTAATACTGCGAAGCGTTTCAAGCTGCGCTTCTTCTTCCACGCCTTCCGCGATAACTTCAAAGCCCATTATATGCCCAAGCGAAATGATAGCCTCGACATACTGTTTGGAAGAATCACTCTCATTCATGATATCGATAAATGACTTATCCACCTTTAGCAGATCTATAGGGAAGCTGTTCAGATAGCTTAAGGAAGAATAGCCCGTTCCGAAATCATCGATCGCGATCTTAACACCCATTTCCTTAAGTTCCTTAAGACAGTCGGAAGCCTTTTCGGCTGATTCTATCATAATGGATTCCGTGATCTCAAGCTCAAGCTTATCGGCCGGGACGCCGCTTTCTTTAAGGATGTTCCTTATCTCATCCATGAAGCTGCTCTTCATAAGATGCTTTACCGAAACGTTGATGCTTAACGTTATATTTGCGCCCGATTTTCTTAAAAGCTCGCCGAAAAACATCGCAGCCTTTTTATACACGGCCAGGTCGATCCTGTCGATAAGTCCCATCCGCTCTGCAGCCGGTATAAAATCAGCCGGGCTTATAAGGTTCCCTGCTTCGTCTTTAATACGCGCCAGGGCTTCAAAGCCGCGCAGCCTATGAGACATATCATACTGCGGCTGAAGGTTATAGTATATCGTATCGTTGTCAAGGGCATCGCGCACCTTGCCGTCGATCATCATCTTATTCTGATCCTTAAGAAGCTCGGGAGTAAAATGCATGATATGTTCGCCGCTCTTTAACCGCTTTATCTCCTTCATCGCGGTAGCGGAATAAGATAAGACCAGATCCCTGTTATCGGTATCATCCGGGAATTTTGCATATCCGAAACTTGCGGTCACGGAAAAATCATAACCATCTATGGACATCTTTTCGTCAAGCGCCGCATTGTACTGCTTTATCGTATTTATTATATCTTCATCGGATTTATAGTTACGGATGATGAGCGCATACTCATCACCGCTTATGCGCAGGATAAAATCAAGGGTCCCGGAAAGACCGGTGTCGGCTATCTTCTTCCAACGTGAACCGATCTCTATAAGGACCTTGTTGCCGATGTTGAATCCCATTGTATCGTTTATGCTCTTGAATTCATTTACATCAATGGCAACCGCCGCAAACGGTTTGTTGCGTCTTATCAGATCGTCGAAGAGTTCCGCTCCCGCGAAGCGGTTCGGCAGTCCCGTAAGTATATCGGTTGTCGCCTGTTCCCGAAGCTTTAACTGGTACTTTGCCACCTCTTTGTTATTACGGTAGATCATGACAACGGCAATGACCGTCAAAAGATAACCGAACAGGCCCGGAAGGCTTGTCATCCGGTGCTTTGCGATTATCCCGTATATAAGCAGCGGCGTCTGGATCGATATTACCGCTATGGATGTCACAAACCCGAGTTTGCCGAAAAAAACCGTGATCAGTATGATGCACAGGTTAGCAAGTGATGATAAAACGCCTGCGTATGTATATACCGGGACCGGTGTGCTGCCAAGCATTATCACCTTACCGGAACCCGCGGTTATGCTGACTGCCACCGAAGTGACGATATACAGCACACACAAAGCAGCATAAACGCTCTTTGGTGTCTGCCGGTTCTTAGTCAGGCTGTCCAGTGTTTTATTTAAAACATTTGATTGCTCGTTTTCTTTCATTTTTCATTAAAACTTTGCTGTTATCGTCATATCCACGCGGTCCTTCTTAACGCCGACCGTTATGTCTTCGGCAATGCTTGCCACTATTGATTCTTCCAGTTCGTCCCATGCAGCCTTTGCGGGATCGTCGGTCTCAACCGCATTCTCAAGCTGCTCCCTGTAATTATTCAGCGACCAGACAAGCGGTGCCCCCGCGGTCATATATTCGGCACTTACGTTAAATCCCATAGCCGCATAATCAAGATAGCCCGTGCCGTATTCCTGCTGTAGCTTTGCCACATCTTCGTAGTTTAAAAGGCCGTTTTCGATGATCTCGCCGATCTTGCCCATGACGCCCTTTACCGCAGCATTTTTACCCGAAGTGGATGCGGCTATGAGGCTTTCCTTCTTATCCATATCCATCTTGGTCGTAGCGATGAGCTTGACCCTGTATTTGTCATCCTCGTTTTCAAGCCAGAACAGAGCATCAAAATCACCCGTCATCGCGCGGACCATGCCGAGCGTTTCCTCGGCAATAAGCCTGAAACGGATCGCCGGCTTTCCGGTAAGTCCCAGCTGTTCAATAAAATCATCGGCAAGCTTAAGCGCTGCCGCTGTTGTCTTTTCATCATTGCTTACGTGGATCTCCCTGGTTTTGTCCATTGTGTCCTCCTTGAATTTATTTATATATATCTTACCACAAAATCGAATTCATTGCGCTCTGAAATTGTCATAATTATATAAGATGGTCTTCCGCCGGCCTGGCGCGGCAGTGAAAGCGAACCCGGGTTTAAGATCGTGATCCCGCGTGATTCTGCGATTATGGGCATGTGGATGTGACCGAAGATGACGATGTCAGCGTGATTCTCCTCGCCGAAATAAAACATCGCGTCCTGGTTTCGGTAGATGTTGTGGTGATGGCCGTGCGTCAACACGACCCGGCGCCCTGCTATCTCGAAGCGGTCGACCTCGGGCAGCCGCAGCATATAATCGTTGTTTCCCTTGACCACATGGACCGGGCAGTCGAAGTATTTTACAAGCTCCGTCGGCATATGCTCGATGTCGCCGCAGTGGATGAACATGTCGACCGGCTCCTCGCGGTAGATCACCTTCCACATATTGCCCTCATATCCATGGGTGTCGCTTACGATAAGTACTTTCATATAGTCCCGGCGCTTCCTATCCGAGCGCCCCGCACGCCTTAAGTTCGTCAAGCATGAGCTTAAGCGCCTTCCCCCTGTGACTTATCCTGTTCTTTTCCTCAGGCTCAAGCTCGGCCGAATAGCAGCCCCTGTCGGGAAGGTAGAAGATCGGGTCGTAGCCGAAGCCGTGCTCACCCTTTTCCTCATAACCGATCCTGCCCTCAAAAGTCGCCTGCACGGTCTTTTCGCTCCCGTCCGGGAACACGGCCGCGATCGCGCACACGAACCTGGCCGTACGCTTCTCATCGGGAACGTCGATAAGCCGCTCCAAAATGTTCCTGTTCTTTATGCTGTAGGGCGTGTTCACTCCGCAGTACCTCGCAGAGTATATCCCCGGCTCCTTATTTAGAAAATCAACCTCGAGTCCCGAGTCATCGGCAAGAGTCAGCTTTCCGGTCTCCTTCATAATGGCGCGGGCCTTGATAAGTGCGTTCTCTTCAAAGGTTTTTCCGTCTTCGACCACCTCGGTCAATATCCCCGCATCCTTAAGGGACAGGACTTCCACGTCCGTTCCTTCAAGCATCATCCTTATCTCATTAAGTTTGCCTTCGTTTGTTGTCGCCATCAATAACTGTTTCATTGTTTACCTCTGTATTTAACGCTTCGGGGGCTTGGGCCCCATGAACTGATAATAATATGTCTTCATCATTCCGTTGTAGATCTTGCGGTTTTTGTCAGCCTTGCGGCCCATGATCTTCTCGACTTCGTCAAACCCGGTGATTATGTATGCAGACCAGGAGTCAAGACCTTTGTAAGAATCACACAACTCACGGTAAAGCCCGGCCATCTCTTCCTTATCCCCGATGCGTTCGCCGTAGGGAGGGTTGGTTATGATAAAACCGTACTTTTTAGGATGCCTGAGTTCTGCTACCGGACGCCTCTGGAAATGGATCTTATCCGCTACTCCCGCAAGAGCTGCGTTGTCCCTTGCAGCCTTTATTATATCACCGTCAATGTCGTAGCCCTGGATATCCGTTTCGACACTTAAATCGATGAGTTCGCGTGATTCTTCCCGCACCTCATCCCATATATCACTTCCTATGATATTACCCCAGTCCTGCGCTGTAAAGCTCCGGTTTAGTCCGGGGGCGATATTGCAGGCGATCATGGCAGCCTCGATGGGAATGGTGCCGCTGCCGCAGAAGGGATCGACAAGGATCCTGTCCTTATTCCAGGGAGTGAGCATGATCATCGCGGCGGCCAGGTTTTCGGCGACGGGCGCCTTGCTCACGAGCTTTCTGTAACCGCGCTTGTGAAGTGATTCTCCGCTCGTATCAAGGCCTATCGTGACCAGATCCTTCATTATGGATACGCGAAGGGGATAGGATGCGCCGGTTTCTTCAAACCAGCTTATGTTATAGGTCTGCTTTAGGCGCTCGACCATTGCTTTTTTGACGATCGACTGGATGTCGGATGAGCTGAAGAGTTTGCTTTTTATGCCGGAGGCCTTGGCGGCCCAGAACTTACCGTCTTTCGGGATGTAATCCTCCCAGTGCACGGCCTTCGTGCCTTCGAACAGCTCATCGAAGGTCGTCGCCTTAAAAGACGCGGCTTTTATAAGGATGCGCTCGGCGGTCCGAAGGGAAATGTTGGCGCGCACGACAGCCTCCTCATCGCCCTCAAAAGTCACCCTCCCGTCGGCCACTTCGGTGACGTCGTATCCCAAGTCAAATATCTCTCTTTTGAGCACCGCTTCCATTCCAAAATGGCAGGGTGCGATCAGCTCAAATTTTGTCATTTTTGTCGTCCTGTAATGTTTATGTAAACCGCATTATTACTGAATTCCACAACATTTTGTGTTTACAAAAAAAGTTGCCACTATTTTTAAAAAACTGTTGTGTTTTTTGCGATTATGTACTATAATCAAACATGTAAACGGGAATCAACCCTTCAAAGGATTCTCGATTACGACCCCTTATTAATTATTTATACTCCCCTCATCGTAGCCCGTTGGTTCCCCCTTCGGGCTACTTTACTGTCCAGATTTGGGACCACGAGGTGGTGGGACACGGGGACGGTTCTTTTGTCCCACCCTTGTTATTCTTATATCCTCGCTACTCCGGATTTTCTTGCCGCCTCGGCTACCGCGCTTGCTACCGCATCCCTTACATTCTCATTGAAGCTGTCGGGAATAACGTATTCGGGTTTTAACTCATCATCGCTTATTATGCCTGCGATCGCATATGCTGCTGCGAGCTTCATATCATCATTTATATCCCTTGCCCGTACATCAAGAGTCCCCCTGAAAATGCCGGGGAAAGCAAGCACGTTGTTTATCTGGTTGGGGTAATCGGAACGACCCGTGCCCATTACGGCAACGCCTGCCTTCTTTGCTTCTTCGGGAAGGATCTCGGGAACGGGATTTGCCATCGCAAAAACTATGGGATCCTTGGCCATTGTTTTTACCATGTCAGCCGTCAGAACGCCCGGTGCAGAAACGCCGATAAACACATCCGCGCCCTTAATGACGTCCGCAAGTCCGCCCTTTATCTTCTGAAGGTTTGATATCTTTGCCATCTCGGCCTTTATGCTGTTTAAGTTGTCCCTGCCTTCGTAAATTGCGCCCTTTGTATCGCAAAGAACTACGCTCTTAAGGCCCGTCTTCATAAGGAGTTTTGTGATCGCTATGCCTGCCGCACCCGAGCCGTTTACGACTACCGAAATATCCTCCATCTTCTTATTTACAAGCTTAAGTGCATTGATAAGTCCTGCCAGAACGACTACCGCGGTACCGTGCTGATCGTCATGGAAGATCGGGATGTCGCAGCGCTCCTTTAATTTCTTTTCTATCTCAAAGCACCTGGGCGCCGAAATGTCTTCAAGGTTAACGCCTCCGAACGAACCCGCAAGCAGAGCAACCGTATTTACTATCTCGTCAACATCCTTACTGCGCACGCACAGAGGGAAAGCATCAACTCCTCCGAAACGCTTGAAAAGCACGCACTTTCCTTCCATTACCGGCATGCCTGCCTCGGGACCTATATCACCGAGTCCCAGCACCGCGGTACCGTCCGTTATAACGGCTACCATGTTTCCGCGCCTGGTGTACTTGTAGCTTAGATCAACATCATCCTTTATCTTAAGGCAGGGCTCGGCAACTCCCGGCGTATATGCGACCGACAGATCGTCCATCGTGTTAACTTCACAGCGCGGTACGACCTCCAGTTTACCGTTCCATTCCTCATGTTTTTTAAGTGCGAATTCTTTCTTGTCCATGTGATTCTCCTTGTGTATTGTTTCTGTGAATAAACCTAATTTATTATACAGGATGTGCTGATTTTTTCAAGGGAACTTTCAGACATGGGGACGGTTCTTCCGTCTGGTTTTGCTGACAAAAACCAGACGGAAGAACCGTCCCCATGTCTGAAAATGTGATATAATATACAATAAGGAGTAACGAAAATGACTCTCAATCGGAAACACAAAAAACAATTTAACTTTCATGCCCACAGGGTATTAAGCCACCACAAGGTTCAGGAAATGAAGAACTATGTCCAGCACGGAGACGTGTCCGTGTACGACCATGTCAACTCGGTGGCGCACACAGCTTATAAACTCGCGCACGGACTCAGGCTTAAGATAAACGAAAAGGCGCTCATCGAGGGCGCCCTGCTGCATGATTTTTTCGGATATGACTGGCATAATGACAAGGTAAAGCGCAAGCTCTTTGACATGCACGGCTTCACGCATGCAAAGCGCGCCAAGGAACGCGCGGTCAAATATTTCAACATCGACAGGCACACACAGCACGTGATCGAGTCGCATATGTGGCCCCTTACATTAAGGAACCTCCCCCGTTCGAGGGAGGCTGTCCTTGTATGTATCGCGGACAAGATCGTGTCCGCAAGGGAAACCCTTTTTCACAGGAAATCCGGCACTTAACTAACCCTTAAAATCGATAGTCCCACCGACCATCTTCTCCTGCTCGGTCCTTACAGAATCAACCATCGTATTCTGCACATGATCTTCAAGCTTCTGTGTAAGCTCCTCTATGCTTGAAGCGCTTATTATCTCGAAGTCATTTTCCTTTTTCCCGGGATGAGCCGCTTTGTATTCCTCCGCAACTTTCCTAAGGTCACCTTTTATCTTATCAAGCTCTTCTTCGGTAAGGTCGGGCTTTTCCGCTTTTCTCTCCTCCCGTTTTCGCTTTATCTCCTCTTCCCGGTGCTTTTTATCGGCTTTCTTTTTGGCAACCTTTGCGGCCTCTTTGGCCTTTACTCTCTTTGCCTCGATACGCTCCTTCTGAGCGTCGCCCGATTTTTTAAGGACCGCAAAATAGCTCGCCGTGCCGGCATCGTTAACCTGGATGCCAAAGCCGGCAACATTTGCTCCCGTCGATGCGATGCTGTTCTTAAGCTTGTTAAGGTCAGCGCCCGCGCCCGCTATTATCCCTTCGTATTTCTTGCGGTACTCGGGATCCGTCGCCATCTTTTCGATCTTGTCCTCATCGATCAGCACGACCGGCTTTAAGGGGTTTGCATACTTCGCCGCAGAAGCCTTCGCGTTTGCGACCTGATCCTTGCTCACAAGGATAAAATCGTACCCCTTGTACTTATTCTTAAGCTCTTCGTAGTACTTCTTGCCCTCCTCCGAAAGCTTGGGCTCGCCTACTGTTTTTCCGTATTCACTTTTGGGTTTTGAAACCTTGGACGGACCGTTCGAACCGTAAACCTTATCAATGTCCTGAGTAACAGATGCGGTACTTATTGCCATAGCCATTCCTCCTTGAATGATCTTTAGTATCCCCCAAGTCAAGCCCCGGGGACCGAAATCCGTTTCGAAACCAGCAGATATTTCTATAAATTATATATCGGCTGCCGCAAGCGAAAAGTTTACACCGCGCTTATCTCTATAAGTGCGCTGCGGAAATCGCCCTTCATTTCTTCGGCGTTTTCGTTTATCATGATCCCCGCGTTCATGAGTGTATCGCCGTGCAGTATGAGCGGTTTGTAAGAATCACCCGCCAGCCCCAGTATATTCTTGTCGCAGCTTACCATGTACCTGCGTTTCGGATCAAGGCCTCGCGGCTTTATGACATTGCTTCGCGTATACGGGCGCGCCATGACTTTTATGTAGGTAACGAGGGCGTGTGATTCTTCCTTATTTACCACTTCCCACGCATCGTAAAAACCGTTATCCGCGTACGATGCAAGCCTGTAGTAATCGCCCGCGCGCACAAGCTCGTTATACTTATGATACATCTCAACCTGCGCAGGGATAAGCGCCCTGTCGTTTTCGCTTATCTTCGTTATATCGAGCTCATAGCCGAAGGTGCCGGCAAGCGCCACGTGGCCGCGGGTCTCAAACGGCGCGATCCTGCCCGTTACATGGTTCGGACAGTCGCTCACATGCGCGCCCATCGTCGAGAGCGGATACACGATCGCAGTGCCCTCCTGGATGCGCAGGCGCTCGATCGCATCGGTGTCGTCAGAGCACCATATCTGCGGGCCGTAATAGAGCATCCCGGGATCGAAACGGCCGCCCCCTCCGGAGCAGTTTTCGAGCAGGATATTCGGAAAATCATCCATCAGCCGCTTTTGCATTTTATAGACGTTCAGCATGTACCGGTGGCACAGTTCGCCCTGCCTGTCAGAATCAAGCGCATAACTTCCAAGATCGCAAAGTGTCCGATTCATGTCCCATTTTACATATTCTATGTTTGCGGACGAAAGCACCGCGTGAATGCGCGAATATATCTCCTCTGCGACCTCATCGCGCGACATATCGAGCACATACTGGTTCCGCATAAGGGTCGCGGGCCTGCCCGGTATCGCGATCGCCCAGTCGGAGTGTTTGCGGTAAAGATCAGAATCAGGCGATACCATCTCCGGCTCAACCCATATACCGAACTTAAGGCCTTCATTGTTTACCGCGTCAACGAGCTTTTTAAGCCCGCCCTTTAGCTTGTCCTCATTGACGTACCAGTCGCCGAGGGCCATGTTGTCAGAGCTGCGGTTCGCAAACCAGCCGTCATCCATGACGAGCATCTCGATGCCGCACTTTGCCGCTTCTTTTGCGATCGATAACAGCTTTTCATCATCAAAATCAAAATACGTTGCTTCCCAGTTATTTATAAGGATCGGGCGCGGTGCGTCCTTGTACCTGCTGCTTAAGTTTGCGCCGCAGATAAGGTGGTCCCTGAAAAGGTCATGGAAGGTATGCGTCATATGGTCAAGGCCGCTGCCCGAATACACCATTACGGCCTCCGGTGCGGTGAAGGTTTCTCCTGGTGTAAGCTTCCATGTAAAGCCTTTGGGATTTATGCCCATCAGGCAGCGCAGGCTGTCATGCTGGTTTCTCTCAACACTTGCGGTAAAATTCCCGGAATATACGAAGCTGAAGCCGTAAACCGCACCTAACGTCTGTGTGGTTTCACGGTTAAGGACCGCCATGAACGGATTGACCTGATGCGAACTTTCGCCTCGTGTTGAGGATACTTCATGCCTTCCGTATCCTATGCGTGTCCTGTCTGTGTGACGTTCACGGGCCCAGCTTCCGTTTAACGTGATAATCTCAAAATCCTCATTTTCCATATCAAGGCAAAGGGATAATGCACTCTCAAGATACAGCGTGTCCCTTCCTGCATTCTCAAACCCAACACTCCTTGCGATGACATCAAGGTCCTCAAATACGGTGTAATTAAGAGTCACGATCAGCCCGGTAAGCTTATCCTCGAGCCTTACTTTCAGCGTTGTCGCATCATTTGCGTCAGCTACGTAAGTTGCCGGAAGCCCCTCAAGCCCGGGTTTGCCCTTATATATCTTATGGTTTACATAACTAAGCTGGCAGCCCGCATGCCCATCATTATCACGAAGCCTCAAACAGCCTGCCCTGAAATCCCCGACACCCTCTGTCGGATATTCAAAATACGCACTGTCAAGGAAGGCGCCCCGGTCCCTGTTGTTTTTCTCCGGCGTGAACGGATAGTCATTTGTCCTTGTACGGTACCTTATATCATCGTCGCTTATCCTGCCGCCGTAATACATATGCAGCAGGAACTTCTCCTCGTCGATGATGCCGAAGACATACGATGATCCCGGCGTATCGAGTTTGAATATTTTTTCGTTTGCAAGGTATTTTATTGTACTCATGATTCCTCCTTTGCCAGACACGGGGACGGTTCTTCCGTCTGGTTTTGTTGACAAAAACCAGACGGAAGAACCGTCCCCGTGTCTGGCTTTTACCTTATACTATATACACTTCGTACCGAAAGTCCCCTCGGATTTCCCCTAAGTATCTTAACCCTCTTCTCCCCCGCGTTCATGTCGAAGAAATTATCCGAAAGGATAAGGTCGTCATTTTCGTTCCTTATCTCAACTGATTTTGCATACGCTGCGGCCGATACAACGATTTCATCGCCCTCGATCCTTAAGCTAAGCTTAGGGTCCTCAAACTTAAAATGCTTTGGCGGACAGAAAAGCACCGTGCCTTCGGAAACCACTTCATTATCATCACCTGCACCGTTTTCGCGCAGCTGATAGCTTACATATTCATTATATAATACCCCGGATCCTTTGCCGTTTACAACAGCTTCCGGCAGTTCCACCTTATCAAGCCATAAAGAGGACATGGGGCTTAGAGTTACGGCGTGTGATTCTTCCCTTATTATACTGCTGTCGGGCCTTCGAAGCTGCCACGATACTGTGCCTGAAAAACCGCTTAAAGTTTCGTTTGCGACGCTTAGGCGTATCGACCGCCTGACCGGGAAAGGCTCGGCGTTTACATTAAGTGACTGCGTCAGCAGCCCTTCTTCCTCGCAGGAGATCACGAGGGGCGCAAAGAACCGCTTCGCATAATAATGCAGCGCCTTCCACCGCCCGTAATAATCGATCGACGACCACGACGCCACCGGCCAGCAGTCGTTAAGCTGCCAGTACACGGTGCCCATGCAGCGCCCGCGGTTGCGCCTTAGATGCTCTACGCCGTAGCGGATCGCCTCGGCCTGCAGGATCTGCGATGCGTATATTAGCGTATCCAGGTCGTTAGGATATAAGAACATCTGCTCAAGGTAGTTCATTATCTTGCCGTTCGCCGACGCGTTTTTCTGGTGCTTCTCCATTATATATGAGAACACGTTGCGGTCCCCGGGCAATGTGAAGCTCTCGACGGTTTTTATCGACGGGAAGGACTGAAAGCCGAACTCCGACAGGTACCTGAAATAGAACTTCCGGTACTCCGTAAACGGCTTGTTCCCGTGCCATACGTCCCAGTAGTGAACGTCGCCCCTGTCGGGATCGTTGGGAGAATCAAACCCACCGCCGCACGAAGGCGATGCCGGCCAGTAAAACCTGTCGGGATCCTCCTCCTTAACGATCTTCGGGAACAGGTCCTCATACATCTTAAGATAGTCGTGCCTTATGTCATCATCGGCGCCCCAGTGGCCTTCACCGGCAAACAGTTCCATCTCATTGTTGCCGCACCAAAGCCCAAGGCTCGCGTGATGCCGAAGGCGCCTTATATTGTCTTTAAGCTCGGCGGTTATGTTTTCCCTAAAATCATCCGTCAGCCTGTAATTTGCACAGGCAAACATGAAATCCTGCCATACGACGAGCCCCAGCTCGTCGCAGATATCGTAAAAATCATCCGACGGGTACAGACCTCCGCCCCATACACGGATGCAGTTAAAATGCGCTGCCTTGCACTGCTCCAGTAATTTGCGTGTTCTTTTGGGATTCGTCCGCGGCAGGATATTATCCTCGGGGATATAGTCAGCACCCATCGCAAAGAACTTAACCCCGTTAATCACATGCGCAAACTCCGAACCGTACTCATCCTTTTTAGTACTTACTTCAAGTTTTCTCAAACCGATACGCCGGGTCCATGTATCCAGACACGGGGACGGTTCTTCCGTCTGGTTTTTCAGACACGGGGACGGTTCTTCCGTCTTCATTAACTCAAGTTCGACAGTTACCGTATACAGCGGCTGCTCACCCAGCCCGTTCGGCCACCAGAGCCTTGGATTTTCTATGGCTATGGGCGTCGAGGTTATGTCCACTTTATCGTACACTTTATTTCCTTTGGGATCGATCACCGTGATAAGAAGGCGAAACGACTCACCGGCGGGACACGGGGACGGTTCTTTCGTCCCGCGTTTTTCGCAGGACAAAAGAACCGTCCCCGTGTCCCGCGAAAACTCCTGCCTGATATATACGTTCTCAAGCCTTGCCTCCCTTACGGCAAGCAGCTCAACGCTCCTCCATATGCCGGCATCAGGCAGCCTCGGGCCCCAGTCCCAGCCAAACATATAGTGGGCTTTCCTTATATGAGGGAATCCAAGCATGGCATCCTCTGTACCGAGGATACCGGGATCCTTCTTATATTCTTCAGCGATGAATTTAACGGGTGAATGAAAGATAATGACAAGTTCGTTATCTTTGGCCCTTAGAAGACGTTTTACGGGGTATTCCCACGTGCGGTGCATGTTGTTGACGCGGCCGAGTGATTCTCCATTCAATGATATGTCTGCGATCGTATCAAGGCCATTAAAACGCAGGATGACTTCGTCGGCAGTGACATCCCCAAGCATGGCATCATTCACATCAAACGTTCCGCGATACTCAAAGTCATTATCCATGAGCGCAAGGGCCTCATCCTCATTATCACGCCAGTACGGATCCTCCATCACACCCGCGTTTAACAGGTCATTATAAACAGAACCAGGGACCGTGGCCGGATACCATGTATCGGTACCTGCTATTCTCATTTTCCATTGAATGTCTTTATCAATCCGTACCATATAGACCTCATTTGTCAGACACGGGGACGGTTCTTCCGTCTGGTTTTGTCAACAAAACCAGACGGAAGAACCGTCCCCGTGTCCGAATCTTTAATTTATATCTGCGACGGAGTCGCCTTCGATAAGCGTTCCGTTTATGAGCATCCTCTGGATGAGAGTTGTCTTGGGGTTCTCAATAAGGTGTATGAGCTTCTCGGCTGCAACTCTTCCTATGCTTTCGGTGTCCT
Organism: Lachnospiraceae bacterium; assembly: GCA_017550535.1. Lineage (GTDB taxonomy): Bacteria > Bacillota > Clostridia > Lachnospirales > Lachnospiraceae > UBA2868. The sequence continues at coordinate 20,668 of JAFZOS010000083.1, read as the reverse complement.
GTTTTATAGTAGTAAGCCTGGGGCTTATTATCTGTGAGATGTAGCTTCCGTCATATCCTGCGATGGATATGTCGCCGGGGATCGAAAGCCCGGCATCGTTTATCGCGTTGATGCCGCCTATCGCAGAATAATCATCCGAATAAAGTATGCAGGTTGGACGCTCGGGAAGCTTTAACAGCTCCTTTGTGTGCTCATAAGCCATATCAGGATGCCTGTATGAAGCCTGGCGTACATATTCATCGGGAACTTCGACACCTTTCTTTTCAAGGCTGCGGTAGAAGCTTCCCAGACGGTTTTTCGTAACCGATGTGTCGTCGCCGGCGATATAAGCTATCTTCCTGTGGCCCTTTGAATAAACGTATTCAACGAGGTCATGCATGCCCTGTATATTATCGGATAAAACCGCGATGCGGTAATCAAATACGTGGTCGATCGTAACAACGGGAAGGTCGGAATGGATAAGTTCCATTACCTGTGGATCATAGAAGTCAACGCAGGCGATGACAACACCGTCAACACCCCGATAATGACTGTGCTCAAGGTATGACATATGCTTGGTGTGCGTTGAATTTATGAAGGTTATGTCGTATCCGCCTGCCTCGACCGTTTTCTTGAAACTGTCGAGCACATGAGCGAAATAATCATGAGTGAGTCCGCTCTGTGCCTCATCGACAAATAGCACGCCTATATTATAGGTACGGTTTGTCTTTAACGCCCGTGCCGAAGAATTGGGGAAATACCCCATCTCCCTTGCAGCTTTGCGTATAAGCTCCTTTGTGGCGGCTCCCACATCGTTATGGTCATTAAGCGCCTTACTTACCGTGGCTACCGAAACCTTGCACTTTACAGCGATATCCTTTAATGAAACCATCCCTTAATCCCCCGTTATGGTGCTTAAACGTTTTCGAAAACAAGTATATATCAAATATGCCAATTTTTCAATAGCATTATAAAACCTTTTGTGCATTTTTCATTATTTTTTGATAAATACTGTTGAATCATTGATTTCATTGTTGTATAATTTCATCAGGTTTCTTATTTTTTTTGTGGGTTAACTTAATCGTTTTCAGAAACCCACGCCCGCCATTAACATTATTTATAATGAAAGGACACGCGCATATGAAATTCGGATACTTTGATGACGAAAACCGGGAATACGTGATAACCACGCCGAAAACTCCGCTTCCGTGGATCAATTATCTCGGCTGCAACGACTTTTTTACACTGATTTCAAACACCTGCGGCGGCTATTCCTTCTATAAGGATGCCAAGCTCCTGCGGCTTACACGTTATCGTTATAACAACATTCCTGCCGACAACAACGGCAAATACTACTATATAAAGGACGGCGACACCGTTTGGAACATCGGCTGGCAGCCGACGAAAACGGAGCTTGATTCTTACGAATGCCGTCACGGCATGGGGTATTCAAAGTTCGCATCGAAAAAGAACGGTGTCAGCGCCGAAACACTGGCTTTCGTGCCGATGGGCGATACCTGCGAGATAAACAGGGTCAGGCTTACGAATGATTCTGACGAGATAAAGGAACTTAAACTGTTTTCGTACGTCGAGTGGTGCTTATGGAACGCCGACGATGATTCGAGGAATTTCCAGCGTAACTTCTCGACGGGCGAGGTTGAGGTGATCGATTCTACGATCTATCACAAGACCGAGTACAGGGAGCGCCGCAATCACTACGCCGTTTTCTCGGTAAATACGAAGGTTGACGGCTTCGACACATCAAGGGATGCGTTCCTCGGCGCTTACCGCGACAACAGCAATCCCGAGGTATGTGAAAAGGGCGAGTGCACGGGTTCGATCGCGCACGGCTGGTCGCCGGTTGCGGTGCATCAGATAAATGTGACTCTTAAACCCGGAGAATCAAAATCATTCGTTTTCGTGCTCGGCTACTGCGAGAACCCCGACGACGACAAGTGGGAGAGCAAGGGCGTCATCAAGAAGGATCCTTCGAACAAGCTGCTTGCGAAGTACAAGACGGATGCCGATGTCGATAAGGCTTTCGCCGAGCTTAATGATTACTGGAGCAAGCTGCTTTCTATCTATACATTAGAATCAAACAACGACAAGGTTAACCGCATGGTAAACATCTGGAACCAGTACCAGTGCATGGTTACTTTCAACATGAGCCGTTCCGCTTCATATTATGAGTCGGGGATCGGCCGCGGAATGGGCTTCAGGGATTCAAACCAGGATCTGCTTGGTTTCGTACATCTTATTCCCGAGCGCGCGAGGGAGCGTATCATCGATATCGCTTCGACGCAGTTTGAAAATGGAAGCGCATATCATCAGTACCAGCCGCTTACAAAGCGCGGTAATTCAGATATTGGTTCCGGCTTTAACGATGATCCTCTGTGGCTCATCGCAGGCGTTTCGGCTTATGTACGTGAGACGGGCGACACCTCGATCCTTAAGGAGCAGGTGCCTTACGATAATGACATGAGCAAGGCCACAACGCTTATGGAGCACCTTAAGAGGTCGTTTGACTTTACCGTTAACAACAAGGGACCTCACGGGCTGCCTCTTATCGGCCGCGCCGACTGGAACGACTGCTTAAACCTTAACTGCTTCTCGGAGCATCCCGGAGAATCATTCCAGTGCTTCGGTCCTTCGGAGGGCCCGGTTGCTGAGTCTGTGTTCATCGCGGGCATGTTCGTTAAGTACGGCGAGGAATATGCACAGCTCGCCGAACTCCTCGGAGATACTGCCGAGGCTGAGCGCGCAAGGAACGAAGTTAAGGTTATGTACGATGCTGTTCTTAAGGATGGCTGGGACGGCGAATGGTTCGTCCGCGCGTATGATGCATACAGCAAAAAGATAGGTTCCAAGGAATGTGAAGAGGGTAAGATTTTCATAGAATCAAACGGCTTCTGTTCTCTCGCAGGAATCGGTGTTAAGGAAGGCCTTGCAGAGAAGGCTCTTGATTCTGTCAAGAAGCACCTTGACTGCGATTACGGCGTTATGATCTTACAGCCTGCATATACGAAGTATCACCTTGAGCTTGGCGAGATCACCTCGTATCCGCCCGGATACAAGGAGAATGCGGGTATCTTCTGTCACAACAATCCATGGGTTTCGATCGCCGAGACGGTTATCGGACGCGGCGACAGGGCGTTTGAGATATATAAGAAGACCTGCCCTGCATACACCGAGGAAATATCCGAGCGTCATAAGACAGAGCCTTACGTTTACTGCCAGATGGTAGCGGGTGCGGATGCATACCTTCCCGGCGAAGGAAAGAACAGCTGGCTTACAGGTACCGCGGCATGGACGTTCTGCAACATTTCGCAGTACATCTTAGGTGTTTATCCGACGCATAAGGGACTTTCAGTTGATCCCTGTGTACCGCACGGATTCGGCGATTTCAAGATCACGCGTAAGTTCCGCGGCGCTACATATAATATCAATGTTAAGAACCCTTCAGATGTTGAGAAGGGCGTTAAGTCACTCACCGTTGACGGCAAGGCAGTTGACGGCTGCGTGATCCCCTATGAAGAAGGCAAAACCGAATACAACGTTGAAGTTGTAATGGGTTAGTCTATAACATCCAATCTCCTTCCTTTGAAATGCCCCGCTTTCGCGGGGCATTTTGGCATTCAGGCTGGGTCAGACATGGGGACGGTTCTTCCGTCTGGTTTTGTTGACAAAAACCAGACGGAAGAACCGTCCCCATGTCTGACCCAGCAATTTCAACAAAAATCATTCATTTTCGATCACATAAAACGTATTAAGAATTGTATATCTTTTACAAATCGTTTTTATTCACTTATTTTCTATTTAATCTCCAGGAATTCTGTGCTATTATCACCTCGCATCCAAATACAGAGCTTAAACACAGCTCCATATCATAAAACAAAAAGGAAAACAAATCTTGAGCAGAACACAAAGGATCAAATCCAGTACCGGACTATACCATATTATGCTGAGGGGAATGGATAGACGTATTATCTTTACCGATGACATGGACAGATACGTCTTTCTTAAGAAGGTAGAAAAAGCCAAGGAAAAGTCAAACTTCAAACTATATGCCTACTGTCTTATGGACAATCATGTTCATATGCTCATAAAGGAACAGGACGAACCGCTTGAACTTATCTTCAAACGCATCGGCGTATCATACGTATCTTACTACAACAAGAAATATGAGTTATATGGGCATCTTTTTCAAGATCGCTTCAGAAGCGAAGCAGTTGAGTCAGATCCATATTTTCTCGATGTCCTCCGATACATATGCCATAATCCTATAAAGGCCGGATTGTGTAATTCCATATTCGATTATAAGTGGCTTGAATGCAGCAGAATCAGGCAAGTAACCAAACTGATAGATGATATTGGTGAGTATGTATCATTGCCTCAAAAAGAAATTCTGAATTTTATCGAGGGTGAATGCTTAAATTCGCATCTTGATGACAAAGCTCCGATAAGGTTGAATGACAGAGATGCTATTGAATTGATAAGATCAACAAGCGGATTTGTAAATCCACAGGATTTGTGCAGGCTGGATAAAACGCATCTTAATGCCACCGTAAATAAGTGTTTACGTTCCGGCATAGCAATAAGACAACTCTCCAGGATAACAGGGATCAGCAAATACAGGATTGAGTATATTAAAAGTCTGGGATGATCGGGCATGGTGTTTCAAGCAAAACCAGACGGAAGAACCGTCCCCATGTCTGAAGACTTGTAGAATTTCCTCCAAAAGATTGACATTTTCCCAAATAATGCTATCATATAATTAAGATTGGACTCGACCCATTGTTGAAAACGAAGGGCCAAGAGTCCTTTTCTTATATCATTCTAGGTGACCATTTACTCACAAACGTCTTAAGGACTTCTATGAAACCGGATCAAAAAAGGGAATCGACAAGAAAACCAACTCATCCAGGGGCGATCTTTCGTGAAGATGTAATGACCCCGCTTAATCTTACTGTTACAGATGCAGCATATATGCTTGGTGTAAGCAGAAAAGCTTTATCAGAATTTATTAATGAAAAAGCTGCACTCAGTCCCGAAATGGCTTTAAGAATCAGCAAAGCAACAAATACGTCCGTAGAAAGTTGGATGAATATGCAGCAGAAACTTACCCTTTGGAAAGCCCGCCAACATGAGCCAACCAATGTGATCCCTTTCCCATCTGTCATGGACGTAAGTCACGGGTGACACACTAATGGGTCACTTATCGAGGGTGACTCCGTCGCAGATATAAAATCATAAAAAACATAAATAAGCCCTTATACCTCGCAAATGTATAAGGGCTTATTTATCATCTCAGCGTCATTACAGCTTTACCGCTTCTTTTGGGGGATATACTCTCTTAAAATTTGATAACATTGATTCTGTCATCTCAGGAGAATCTTCATCAAAAACGATTGGCTTATTCTTTGCCTCTCGCATTTTCTGTATCTGCTCTTTTGAAGGTTTATCTGTATTTTTTATCATCATTTTAACAACTGCCATAATATATCGCCTCCTCTCTCTTGGTCGCATATCGAGCTGAAATTAAGCGTATCGAAGAACCTCTCTCCGTATATACAACAAACAGAACATCCTCTACTTTTCCAATTGTATAATATCTATCCTCGTCTTTGCTATGCTCTTCATCATAGTACTCTATTCTGTTAACATCATTAAAAATATATGCTGCCGTCTCAAAGCTTATACCATGCTTATTAATATTTATCTCATTCTTGGCATCATCCCATTCAACGATATAATCATATATTTCAGATTTCATTACTATCTCCAGCAATTTATTCTTTCATTTATATTATAAATCACCAAAATGCCCATGAAAAGAGGAAAAGATGGACATTTTTTCAAAATATGATCAGTAAAAAGAACCGTCCCCCTTTCTGAATTCACTCATGCTTCTTGATAAAATCCATGTTCTTGCGTTCGATGTCGCTAAGGCAGGATTCGTCAAAATATTCCGGGTCGGTCATGCCGTTATACCAAGGCTTTGAATCAAAATACGCCTGCAGGTCTTTATCCTTAAACTTCCTTTCATGACGGGCCACGATCTCATTCCTCGCTATACGCAGATCATCCTTTGAAAGCCCCGCTAAGTCCTCCTCGGTAAGCAGCCGCAAGGAACTGTCCGGGATCACATAATAGGAAGCCTCATGCTGTTTCTTCCTCGACTCCCATTCCTCAATATCCTTTTTATCGGCCATGGCAAAATCATAACCCGAATAGCCGAAAAACTCAGCACTGCCGCCGTACCATACCGTACAGTAGCCTTCACCAAACTTATTGTTAACATGAAGGTCGATGTCAAACATCCGTTTTCCACCCGTTACCGATATGATATTCCCTATGGCACCCTGCCCCTCTATCTGCTCCCAGTCGAGGTTTATCCCGCAGCCTTTTATAGTATTGAAGTATTCCGTATCAACCTCACCGTCCGAGCCGACGTAGCCGTAATAATGTTTTTCGGAAAACCTGCTCCCGTCATACTTAAGGCACGTAAACTGCAGCGTCCCGTAGTACTCAACGCCCATTCCGTACCCGACATCATTAAATATCCCGATGCATTCCTTCCCGTCATGGTCATAGCTAAACACATGCGTACTGTTATCGCCGCAGGTTATCACGGGATATTCAAACTCGTATTCACCTGAGGGCACCACCTTGCCGTAATACTCATACATGGTAAATAATATATGCTCATCGCGGATCATCTCAGCCATAAGCAGCTCATCCGCACCGTCCCTGTCAAAGTCCTCAATGAAACAATCGATCATACCAAGCGGGATATCCGAAATATCCTCTGTAGAATCATTGCTGAAAGGTTCTGACGTCACATCAAAATATCCGCCCAGCCCGTTTATATACTTAAATCCTTTAGCACGATCAATAAAAGCATCATAGGCAGAATCACCCTTTACCTCTTCAACTATATCCTTTATGGCAGAATCATCCGCCTTATCTTCCTTTTTACTGGGCTTATCAACCTTGTTCTCGACTTCCTTAACCGCCTTTACCGGCTCCTCATCGCTTTCCCATGGCTTGACCAAAACGAGCGCGATGACGGCGGCAAGCACCATGATCACTGCGATAACCGCCAGCCAGATCAAGGCACGACGGTGGGACTTGGTTTCGGACATGGGGACGGTTCTTCCGTCTGGTTTTCCCGAAAAACCAGACGGAAGAACCGTCCCCATGTCCGAAACCTCCTGCCCGCAAACTTTGCAAAACCTCGCCCCGTCTTTTATTTCATTACCGCATTTACTACAATACATATATGCTTCTCCCTATTAAAAAATCGGGACACGGGCGTTCACCCGTGTCCCGAAACAACAACTTCCTACTTAAAATATCTGTTTAATAATCCTTCCAGCGCCTTGCCGTGCCTTGCTTCGTCCCTTGCCATCTCATGTACCGTGTCATGGATAGCATCAAGGCCGTTCTTCTTAGCGCATGCAGCAAGGTCGAACTTACCCTGTGTAGCGCCGTATTCGCAGTCAACACGCCATTTAAGGTTATCTTTAGTGGATGCCTTCATATTAGCCTCAAGGTCCTCACCGAGGAGCTCAGCGAACCTTGCAGCATGATCGGCTTCCTCATATGCAGCCTTCTCCCAATACAGGCCCACCTCGGGATATCCCTCGCGGTAAGCGATACGTGCCATGCAAAGGTACATACCTACCTCCGAGCACTCGCCTGTGAAGTTAGCCTTAAGCTGCTCAAAGATGTACTTCTTATCCTCATCCGTGATATCCGGATTATTCTTAACAGTTTTAGCATAGATACCGTACTCATGCTCCGCAGCAAGCTTTATATCGCCTTCCTGGGCTTTAAACTTATCGGAGCCTGCCTTACATACCGGGCACTCAGCCGGGGGCTCATTTCCCTCATATACGTAACCGCAAACCTGACATACATACTTCATACAATACCTCTCCTTTCGCTTGTCTTACCTTGTGTGATGTATCTGTAACCATATACGATTATACATTATTAACAGATAAATAACAACGGGCCACCGATCACCATGTTTCCCTTCCCGCAGGGGCACCCCAGTCAAACTCCCCATCAAGTTTTAACTTTCCACCAAATTTTTCAGCCCGCTCCTCGAGAGTCATGTGCCCGAAAGGTTTTGCAAGCGTTAATCCATTGTAAACCTTTACATCCAGTACACCATTTATTGAAAGTGATGCTTCTCTTAGTATTTCATTGGGAATTTTAATTTCTTGACTTTTGCCCCAAGCTTTAACTTGTGACCGCATGGTAATTACCTCCGTACATACATTGTATATCCGTCCGTATAATCAGTCAGATAAAACGGGTTGCCTTTAGTTTACTTTGACCTGTTACCAGTACTCTTTAACCATTTCCAGCGTCACATTCTCAAAGCCTTCATTTTTCCTTATCATCTCGGTAACCGTGTTTATATCTGGTACTAAGGATTTAAGGTTATTAACCTGCGCTTTTATCCCCTGTTGTGTAACCTGCTGAGTTACCTGTTGAGTTACCTGCTGAGTTACCTGCTGAGTTACCTTCTCGGTCACTTCCTTGGTAGCTATCGCCACCTGGTCCCGTACCTGCAGCCTTGTATATTCTTCAACCGAACATCCATCCAAAAACATGTCAAATACCTCCGCTCTCTCTTCCTCACTCCGCCTCAGCCAGCATCTCCTCCTCAACACTTTTAATGAGTTCAGGGGGATAACCACAGAAATCGGCTATCTCCTCGACTGTCTTTCCGTTTTTCAACATTGTTTCAATGCCAATTCTGATTCCCCGCTCAATGCCTTGTTCTATGCCTTGTTCTATGCCTTCTTCACGACCTTCATCCCTCGCATCCTGCAGCAAAACCCATTCCTTCATATACTGCGTCCTCCATCTAGCATTCTTTCTGCCCTTAACAACGGCAGCATCAATCCTTTTAGTCAGCTCGTCTTCTGCATTTCCGCTTTCTACGTAATCATACAGTTTTCGCAGACCATCCGAAATATCCTTGCCTTTATAGCCGCAATTATAAAAAAACTTAACTGTACCGTCACCAAGAGTCAACTCCGGCTTTTCATCACATCGCTCCCTGAATTTGTAACTCGGTAATCCGTAGCCAAACGGATCAAAGGTACATATAAACATCACATTGCTTTCGGGTAGCCTTTTATACGAATTACCCTTGTCCATATAGTCGATATCTATCGCACCCTGATAATAACGACTTCTTTTAGGCAGTTGATGAGAATCAACCGTCTTATGGTTTAGGTTTTCCATTTCGGCATCATATAACGTTCCATCGGAATCCTCGTTATACACATCAAGCCTTATCGGTTTTCCGTCAACCGTATAACGAAACTCCCTCTGTGTCTGAACTTCCTTAAGCTCACCTATTCGACGCCCCAGCAGGCACTCAAGTACTTCCCTGCACAGTTCAGGATCCTCCATGATCTTTCCGAACATAAAGTCATCACTGAACTTTAGTTCATCAAAATTTCTCATCTTTCTCTGTTCACTCATATGATTCCTCCTTTTTGATTGATTTCGGCAGGAAATGAGTGTAGAAAAAACTTACATTTTCTTTCATAATTCCTGCCTATAGTCTATTGGGTTTATAAGCAAGAATTCATGAAACGACTTAGAATCGATCTTAAGATGACTGTGTTGCCTGTCTTATGTGAAAATACCTGCTTACAAGATAATACTAGCATATATAAATTACCTTGTCATCATATAAATGAACAGATACAAAACGCGGGACAAAAGAACCGTCCCCGTGTCCCACTGTAATAAGTCAAAAAAACGGGGAACCCACCGGATATGCTCCGGCGGGTTCCCCGTTTTTGGTCGTAAGGTTCCGAATCAAATCGTTTCCTTATGACTAGTCCTATCAGTCCGTTCGGAGTTCCCTCCTACGGCTGTGTGTTTCTTTTAGTTAGGGATCGGTTCCCTTTATTACTTATTCTTGTTGATCGTTACAGGCACCTTAGCATTCACTGTAAGATTACCAGGGAATGTAAGCTTAACTACTACCGCGCCAACCTTCTGTGCTCCGCTTAACGGTACTACTTCGATCTTTCCTGACAGTTTGTCATACTGTACACGAACGTTTGCAGAAGTGATCTTGTACCATCCTGTATTATCAGGATCCTCAGCAGCCTCTTCTTTGCCGTCCATGAACTTAACGGCTGTAGGATCGATCGTGAAGGTCTTCTTACCGATCTTGTAGGTAGCTAAGATGTTGGTCTCACCTGTTGCATCGCCTGATGAAAGCTTACTCTTAGGAAGTGTTACCTTCGGGACCTTAACTGCGATCTTAGCTGATGCTATCTTAGTCTTTACTGCTACAGGACATACAACTCCGCTTGCAGTTATATTGATAGTCTCGTTGAATACAGAACCTGCGGTTGCTGTCTCGCCTGACTTAACGCCTACTATTATCTGGTTGCGAACATCATCATATGTTGCTTCGTAAATAGATGAGCTGTCTGCTATCTCAGCATCCGTTATATGTCCGCCTATTCCCTTAAGTGTAGGAACGATGACCATCTTCTGGCCTGTTACAGCGTTCAGGGTTGTCTTAACCTTAACTGCTACTGCCTTCGTAAGTATCGCTTTGTTGACTACGATCGTTACAGCAGTCTTAGCCTTACCCTTTGTGAATGTAAGTGAGTACTTACCTGCTACCGGCGTGCTGTCGGTCTTATAACCGAACTTAAGCGTTCCGGTCGTATCGAATAAAGTATCATCATATTCGAAGTTTCCGGTTGCCCAGTTCTTTGAAGGCTCGATAGTAATACTGTCTGATGACTCTACCGGCTTGCCGTTGAGCATGATCGTTGTCTCAAATTCTTCCGTCACACCCTTAACGTTAGAGTTAAGTGTTATAACAGGAGCTGTTGCAGTAAGGGTATCCTTAGCTACTGCCTTAACAGCATACTTAAGGGTTATTGCCTCACTCCAGTTGTCAAGCTTGATGTTGAGTAATCCGCTTGCCGCGTTCTTCGCAGCGATGTTAAGTTTACCCTTATCGCCGTCAGTAGAATCTACCTCAGCCGTTGCTGCTGAATCACCCTTTGTTACAGTAAAGATCTTTGAAACTGCTGTATTATCAAAGCTTGTAAGATCAAGAGGCTCATACAGGCCAGAGCTTGCAAGCATCGTTACGCTTGTAGAGATCGGCTGATCCTCTGAATTATTGGTATAAACCATACCTGCTGAGCTTGAAAGCTTAAGTGCAGGTTTTACATAGGTTACAGGGAGTGCATACTCGAAATCACCTATGAAGTTATCAGATGCATCGTACCTGGGAAGTACGATCGTGTTGTACTTAGCTGCCGCTGCACGTTCCTTAGCAGTCGAAGCCTTAAGGGTTACGGTACCACTGTCATATGTCCAGTAAGTTGTCCATGCCTTGTCAGCCTTTGCAAGCTCTGAAACCTTAGACGCATCTACATCATTAGGAGCGGGAACTTCAAGAGCAACCGTATTCTCCGAATTATTGTAGAACAGATTGTAGTTAGCACCAACTGCTTCTGACTGCTGTTCGGGCTCACTAGGTGAAGGCTTCTCACCGTCATCTCCGCCCGAACCGGGCTTACCTGTTGTAATATCATAAGTCTTGATTTCCGAAAGCTCCTTAGGAGTAGTTGCTCCCTTAGCAGGATACTTAGCTACATACTTTGCAGTAAACTGCTGGTAATTACCCTTAACCGGTCCTGCCGTGATATCCGTTACCGTAACGTCAGTATCTTCCCTAGTTGAATTATCATCTGCCGTATACTTTACAGTTACAGTCACATCAGGCTTAAGTGTTGAAGTATTCCACTTCCATGTAAACTTATGGCTTGTGTAGTAGTAAGCCTTAGCAGGTAATGCAAGATCATTTGCACCTACTATGTACTCAACATCACCTATCACTACAGACTCAACTCCGAGAGCCTTGAATGCTGCCTCTGTAAGGATCTTGCCTGTAGAATCAGCTATATACTGAGTAGGAGCCTTACCAATAAGTCCATAAGTATCTGTTCCTGCAAGTGTAGGAACTGCAATAAGTCCGTTTTCGTCGATGAAATATGTGTTAACTCCATCAACCTTAGCTACTGCATTAGGTGTGATGATCCCGGTAGTAGGATCTGAATACGTTGCATGTCCTTTACCGTCTACGTTAGGCTGGTAGCCCTTCTGGATCGCACGATTCTTTAATGCTACATAATTTCCATCTGCATCTTTTGCAACACCATCTACTATTTCGGCGCCATCAGCATCATAGTAGTGAACTGTTCCTGCAGTTATCTCTACAGCAGTATCCTTAGCGTCCTCACCGCTCTCAAGCATGTAATGTTTCTTGCTATCGGATGCAGTATATTCACCCTTTACTACTACAGTAACATCGTGTGTTACACTTGAGTTCTGCGAGGAGAGTGTAAATGTTGCCTTACCTGCCTGACCAGTTACTGCCGATACACCAAATACATATGTACGGTTCGAATCAGTTGCCTTAGGATCAGCAGAATAAGTAATCTGCGTCTTTGTATTTCTTGTTGACTGAGGAGTAAATCCTGTACCATCAGAAAGAGCTGTTGATTCATTCTGCGGTGCTGCTTTTACGAAAGGATAATCTCCCTTGTTTGTAAAGTAAATCTTGTCAATCGTAGTCTTGTCAGTTGTGCTGACTGTAAAGAGTTCAAAATCAGTTGTTCCTGTTTTTGCATTATCCAGCACAATCTTATCTACGTTTGTACTAATCGTAGTGACCGGAGTATCCGTAAAGTTCGGATACAGAACTACTTTATTCGGCGAACTCACTTCAAGCTTAGTAACTGCCGGATTAGCTGTATTAATAATACCACTGTTTGTAGTCGAAATCTGCCACCCGGCAAATTCAATATACTCTTTACCTGTACCCGTATAAGCTGCCGTGTAAGGTGTTGTATCCAATACAAACTTTCCACCTACGACATCATCTTTGTAGTACTTCTTAATTGCAGATGTTCCTGCTTCCTCCGCTGTTCCGCTTACAGATGCAGTTATCTTACCAGAATCATCAAGCTGCCCACCAAGAACTTCCCTAATTTTAGTAGCTTCAGGGGTTCCTGTCGTTGTGTTAAGTGCATTTGTATCTGCTGTAAGCTGAGCATGTGTTGTGGCATCAAACGTTACCGTGCTAAATGTCTTTGCAGGTATATTTGACAATGTGTACACAGTGTTTGCCGGCACTGAATCACTTGATCCTGTCTTATAAGTAAGTGTGATGGTTGTCGCATCAAGAGTATCAATTGCCGCATTACCCGTCTTATTAGCTATAATACCTGTCTTAACAAGGCCGGTTGAAGGAGCAATATTACCCGTTTCAGTACTGTCACCAATTATACCGGTATCTTTACTTGTCCACGCCCACGTACCACTACCTGAAACAGGAGTACCTGTTCCATCAAGAAGCTGAACATAGAAATTAGTTGATCCACCAATCTCTGCCTCAATAAGAGGTGTCGTCATAGCTGTTCCCATGCTGTCAGCAACAAGCTTGATCTGATATGAAGGATCCTTAACTGTAAATTCTATCTCTTGTGAGGTTGCAGACTTACCATAAAGATCATTATAAGTAAGCTGAACCTTTACCTTACCATTCGCAGGTTTCTTATTAACTGTAATATTAGGTGCAAGATTTCCTGCAAACGAATCTGCCGAAGGCTCAATAGTAAGTGCATCTTCAGGAGTTACCTTCCATGTAAATCCATATTTATTACCATCAGCAAGTGGAGTAGAAACTACACCTTCAAATATCTCTACATAACTACCATGGATAGTCTGACCAACTTCCACGCCACTTGTGGTTGCAGTACTGAGACCATCAATAAATACAGAATATGCTGCATCCGTCGTGTCGAGTGTTATTTTTACAGGCTGGTCTGAAACTACCTTCTTACCATCTGCGAAATTATAAACTGCATGTAACCATGATGAAACTGTCCCATCCGCTGTCGACTTACCCATCAGATTACCCTTAGCAAGCTCTGTAGGATCAAGTACAGTATTAATTCCAAGAGAAACCGCCTGAGCTGCTGAAGGATTAAGGATCTCTGCTGCAGCCAAAGCTGTCGACCTAGTGTCAATACCTGCAGGATTTAAACCAGTTGAATTTGCAGCATCATAAGCGATCCATGTAATCGTTCCGGCTGTTGTTCCGGCCGCAGGATATGTAAGTGCCGAATCAGCTGTTACACTAGCATCTGTGCTCATCGCAAGCCTTTCAACAACCGTAGCACCGATAGGTGTCTTACCGTCCTTACGAACATGTGTGTTCACAACCGGTGATGAACCACTACCGAGCTTCGCAGTTGTAACAGGATTTCCTGAACTATCCTTTTCTCCGAGGTCAATATAGAAACCAGGAGCAGTTGTTACAGTTGTTAAGGTTCCAACTCCAACTGTTGACGGCACAGGAGTTGTATCCTTTGTATAAACTGAATACCTGTCAGCCCAAATAGGAGCAATACCATAGGAAAGTGCACCGTCTGCACCTGCAGTAGCCAAATCACCTGTTACGACTACCTTGGCACCAGGAGCAAACTCATTTGTTCCAGCATCCATACCAAGAATGTCATCATCATTTTGTGTTGTTATACTCCATCCTACAAGCACACGACTCTTATCGGTCGAAACAAAGTCATCCTGTGTAGGAAGAGTAAACTCTGAATTTGCCGTTACTCTAAACGTATAACCATTATTTACCTTATCCTCATCTGCCGGAGTTCCACTTGTATATACAGGTGTAACGCTTACAGAAGTATCATTTACCTCGTAATACTTATCGTTAAGTGCAAGTGCTGTTACAGTAGTTCCATCAGATTCTAACTGAGCAGCATCATTGATCTTCATAAGGATCTTCTTAAGACCCTGGTTCTTGTCTACAGTGAAAGTAACATCCTGCGGATATACCTTGACATGTCCAACTTTGGCCTCTGCTGATACAACAAAAGACACAGCTGTCTGTTTTAACGCTTCCACGCTGTAAACATTTGCATTTCCGCTACCGGTCACATATGCACTAAGATTCGAAGTTGTTGAATAAGTCCATGTAGCATCTACAGGACGCGCCCATTTAGTAGCGGTTTTAGCTGCTGCAGTAAGCGTAGCTACTTTAGTAGCTGTATCAAGATCAGCTGCTGCTACTGCTGAAGATACTTCATATAAAGTATATGTTATATCTGCCTTGTTAAGATCCTCAACTGCTATTGTTACTGCAGTACCAGCCTGCGTTGATGTTGCCTTGTAGTACTCGCCCCCGTCTGTTACTGTTACAACCGGAACAGCGATATAATTCTTAACTTCCATAGGATACAGAACTGCAGGAGTTGCAGCCTTGTATACTGTACCATCAGAATCCTTAAGCTCAAGGTTGAAACTTACAGGATCAGTAGGATCTGTAGCTTCGCTATAATCATTTCTTGTATACGCAGTTGTGGATAACTCTTCTGCCCAATCTGCATATACCGCTACTCCGGACCCATTTACAGGTGTCCACTTGTAAGGTGAAGTACTTTGTACTGTTGTCTTCGCAAATCCACCAAGACCAGCTGTCAAAGCAGATTCACTTGTATACTTCGTGGCCGACCCTACAGAAACACCGCTCTGAACATATGCACTGATTGTTCTTCCGGTCTTATCGACAAATTCCTGTGAAGGAGTATCAAATATTATAACCGCACGAGGCTTAACATCAACTTTCTGACTACCACTTATCTTGATGAGGTTTTCATCCTGATTAGCATCTGCAGTCGCTTCTGTAACTACATAATTAACTGTCTTAGAAGAACCGAACTTGATACCCTGAACAGTTCCTGTTGTTGTACCGCTCGTTACCTTGATAACATCTTCACTACCGTCAGAAACTTCAAATTCTGTTGTAGCAACCGTACCCTGATCAGCATATGTAGAATCATTCTTTAATATCTGAGGTGTAAGGGTTGCTGTAGCATTCTGATTAAGAAGAAGTGCATTTGAATTTCTCTTCTTTCCTGTTATATCGGTTGCATCATTTATCAAACCACCTGTAGTCGCATCATACGCAAAATCCCAATTTACATTGGTATTTTCAGGTGTTGCTGTAATTATCTTTCCTGGAGCGTTCTTACCGGTGAAGTCAACAATATACTCGCCGCCATCCGTAACTGCCTCAGTAGTCTGAACATATATCGCAACAGCGCCGCTAACTTCAGCAGCTGCAATTGTATACGGATTTGCCGCGCCAGAAATGGTCGTTTCGGTACGGAGCGCACCTGCGTCAACCTTTGTGCCACCGCCAACACTATACTGAACCTTGGTTACAGTAACGTTGCTTGCCTTAGGAACAACAGCAAATGTAAATGCAGCACCCTTTTCTGTTGTATTTGTGGTACCAAGTGCTGTACCATTTACCATTATGTCTACCTTAGGATTGGCTGACTTTGTTACTGCCACCTCAGCGCTACCTGTGATAACAATCTCTGCAGGGCCTGCAAATGTAGCAGGAATACTGTAGAAAGCCGTTCCATCTGTAGCAACCTTCGTCGCCGTAAGAGGTGTTGCATCTGCAGTCGAACCAAGTTCACGATATCCAACGGCCTTAATTATTGCCGGGCTGGTAGGCTTAACTTTGAATGCATAAGCCTGTCCATCCTGCTTGTCAGGTACGCCTGAGGAAGTTATAGTAGAACCAAACTTGATACCGGTAACAACAAAACTATCTATATCTATTGCACCAGAACCTGTTGTGTTCTTACTATTTGTTGCATCAAGTACCTTTTTAACTGTCTTTGTTGTTTCTTCGTCTGCTTCTGCCGTAACTTTGATCTCGGTAGTGCGCACCATTGCCGAAGCGGGAACGGTCCACGTTCCGTCACCATTATCTGTAGCGTCTTTCGTTACCGCACTTCCATTTACGGTCTGAACATACTCAATCTTGGATATTTTTTTACCACTGGTAGTTTTTGCTTCAATGACAAGTTCCTTACCCGTCTGAGCATAAGATGTAGAAGCTGCTGATTCGCCACCGATCTTAGTTATCACATATCCAGTACCCGAAACTGTCGCGGTAACTTTTTCAGCTGTAACTGCTTCAACTGTAAGGTTGCTTGCAAATTCTGTTCCCCAACCCGTACCGGATTTTGACTGATTAGCTACGTCACCATAGCTCTTTGGAATTACAAGATCCTTATCAAGTGGTGAAGCGGTGTTTGTAAATGTCGCCGTCTTTTCTACATTAGAAACCAAATGAGTAACCTTTATGCTCTTAAGGATCCTGTCGGCATTGTCAGTCTCAAGAGTAGCCTTTATATCAGCCTGATTAGTCGCATTTTTATCAAATGTTGAGATGCCTGTTGTACCAGCGCCTTCTGTAAACTTAAGAGAAGAATCTGAACCATCCCATGCAGTTGTTGTTGCAAATCCACCTGTAATGGAATATGTATTGCTCTGGAATACTATCGTAAGACCTTCATCTAATTCAGCACCCGCTAATATACCATCCGCAAGCATGGTAAGGGTTCCACTTGAGTATGTGAAATCCTTTCCTCCTCCTTCTTCCAACTCATTTGTGGGGGCAGTAGGATCATTTGGACCATCGCCTATGAAAATTCTTACGCCAGTTATCTTTTTTCCACCTACTATATAGTTCGTAGGAATATTTGTAATAGGCGTGAAAGCCTGGCCAACGGTAACTTTGAGCAGGTTCTCCGGAATAGGAGCCGGATAATCCTGTGAAACCTTCATTGTGTATGACTTAGCTTTTCCGGCAGTTGCAGGTATCTGAATCAAAAGACCATAGTTAACACTTTTGCTTGACTTTACCGTCCTATAGTTCTGAAGATATGCTCTTTTTATCGTAATAGTTGCAGTAGCTTTGTCTGCTGCAACATCAACTGTATAAGCCAAACCTTTCCTGGCGGTAGTATTATTCTCAAAATCTGTTGCTGGATTAAAAGAAGTTGTCACCGCCGACATATCCGCTACATGACCGATATTAACAAGGACAGCTTCCTGGTCAATGTAATATCCTGGCTCCGCTACAACAACAAAACTGAAGTCTGTATCGCCATCCCATTTTGATGCAGCCGTTGCATGTGTAGCATCAGCACCAAGATAAGCAGTCTCGCCGTTTCTTGACAAAGGATCAAGTATAGCTACATGAGAATCTGTACCAAAATAAACTTCATTTCCAGGGGTAGCTGTATCAGTTCCCTTGTTAAGGAAATACAGCGTCTCAATATCATCTGTCTCTTTATCCCTTCCTGGTCCCTCCTCTCTTTCCATAGTAGCATCGAGGTCGTCGATGCTCGATGTATCGTTTGAATCATACGATTCAGAAGTCGAAATATCATCGACAGTATCTGCTACGTCAGAGACGCCAGAGATATCGTCGAGATCGAAAGCAGTACTGCTTTCACCCGCCGGCTCAAGTACATCAGCACCGAATACCGACGTGGGAACACCTGTCATGACCATTGCTGCCGCAAGGATCAGTGCAAGTGCCTTCGAAAATCCATTTGCGAATTTTCCCATTTTCATTTCCTCCTTAAAGATTATTTAGTATCTGCGTGCTCCTTATAATAGGAAGAAACGCATGATACAGTTACTCCGTATCTGCCCTGGTGTCCCGTATGGCTCATCGAAAAGCAAATCCGGGGAACGGATCGGGTCGGCAACTTTTAATTTGGTTTCAATCCGACACTTATGACCATCTCATAGAGCCTGTGTACGATATCAACGTATAGTTGATTTGTATAAACGGGCACAATGCTCCCAAGGTATAGATACACATGGATATAATACCGCGCCAGGGGTGTCGCTGTCAACTATTTGTTACCTTTGTAAACAAAAATAACAGCCGCTTGACATATATTTTTGTCAAACGGCTGATCTCGGCCTCAATATTTACTTATTGACCGTTCCGGTCGAAGTGCTTATTCGTACCTTAAAGCGTCTATCGGGTTCATCTTGGCGGCTTTGTTGGCGGGATAGAAACCAAAGAACACACCGACCGCCATCGAGAAAAGAAGGGCGGCCACTATGCTTCCCGGCGAAGGTGATGCGGCATAACCCATGGCCTTGGCGCCTGCTGCCCCGCCGAGTATGCCTACTATAATACCGAGCACACCTCCCACAAGACATAATGCGATAGCCTCCATAATAAACTGGGCACGTATCGAACCATTTGTGGCACCGAGTGCCTTACGGGTACCGATCTCCTTTGTGCGCTCCGAAATTGATACGAGCATTATGTTCATAACACCTATGCCGCCGACCACCAGAGATATGGCTGCTATTACGGATATCGCCGTTGAAACGGTACCGAGCATCGAAGTCATCGCCGATACCATCGACGCGAGCGAGAAGGTGGTTATCGTGAAGTTCCTGTTGTTATGATAGTAACGGTTCATGAAACCCTTTACATCAAGTGCAAATTCATCGGAGTCAATACCGGGAGCGGTTATAACGGTAAAGGAATAAAAGCCCTTTTTGTGATTCTTTGAAAGCGCTGTATTCAAGGGTATGTAAATCGGCGTCTGGATATCTTTTTCCGATGTCATGCTAAAGCCCTGGGATTCATATTCATATATGCCGACGATAGTGAACACGTAATACTTATGCCCGCCGCCGTTTAACTCGATCTCCACTTCGTGGCCTATCGCCTTATCGTTATCGCCGTCAAACATATTTGAAACGAAACGGTCGGATACGATGCATACACCCTTTCCATCCTCGTAGGCTTTGGAGCTTAACTCCTTGCCGGCTGTCACCTTTACATTATTAGCCTTAAAATATCCCGGGCTGACACCAATGAGCTCGATGTTGGCATAGTTCCTTCCGCTTTCGACCTTCGCCTCCCCCAAAGAGGTATCGACCGACACACCTTCGATCTTATCGGGAAACTCATCGATGAGCTCGCGTATCATATCACCGGTTATCATATCTTCATCCGTCGGGACCTTGTAATTATTTAAGCCTGCAAATCGCATGCCCGATTCATAAGACTCATCCTCGCTCTCCCTTTGCTGGATACCAACTGTTATGTTATTTGCGCCCATATCGGACATTTCGGAGGTGATGGAGTTTGTCAGCGAATTGCCGACCGTGACTATGGCTATGACCGAACCTATGCCTATGATTATTCCGAGCATGGTGAGCAGGGAACGCATCTTGTTTGTAAGCAGGGATGTGAATGCGAGCAGAAGGTTTTCAAGAAACAGCACGTTTACCACTCCCCTTTCGTTCATCTATGATAAGGCCGTCCTTAAGTTCAAGGATGCGCTCACATTCACCCGCAAGTTCAGGTGAATGGGTGATGAGTATTATCGTTTTACCCTGTTCATCATGCAGGCGGTGGAAGATATCCATGATAAGACGTCCCGTAACCGAATCAAGGGCACCCGTCGGTTCATCCGCAAGGATTATCGCAGGATCGTTTGCCATCGCACGTGCTATAGCTACACGCTGCTTTTGTCCGCCCGATAATTCATCGGGCTGATGCTTCATGCGGTCCTCCATCTCAACTAGCCGTAACAGTTCTTTTGCACGCCTGCTGCGCTGCTTCATGGGGACCTGGCCGTAGAGCATCGGAAGCTCAACGTTTTTAAGCGCCGAGGTACGGGCAACTAAGTTATATGTCTGGAACACGAAACCTATCTTTTTACACCTTATCGCGGATAAGTCCTTATCT